>JAZKCW010000064.1:0-40174 GCA_040387895.1 Gemmatimonadota bacterium | reverse complement strand
ACCACGTCAACCCACGATCGCGAGAGGCGCATGTGCAATACACTAGCGCTTCCGTCGCCGAACGCCAGCACCCTCCCGGTCCAGGCGAGCGGCAGGCGTTACGAGCGGGTACCTCGCTGGGACGGATCGGGACGGATCGGGACGGCACGGCAGTGTTCGCTGGCCCACGATATGGCGCCCTGACTGGAACCCCGGCTGCATGAAGGCTTCCCCAGGTCATCCAACGGTGCCGGGGAGGTGCCATTCCGAGCGATCTGGGACCGCGACCGCGCCCCCTTGCAGTGACTGTTGGGCGACTGGGTTCACCAAGCTCCGTTGAACGCGTTGCCGGAGGGCGGCCACAAAAATCGCGTCGCGGCGCCGATGGTGCAGTCGGAACTGGGGCGCGCATCACATTTTCAGGGGGTCGGGATGGCATTGCCACCGCGATCGGCGACACGGCAGCACCAAATGTCGTCCATGCGGTCAAATCGATGAACATTGAGGGGGGGTGACGCGTATGCATGCGTGGCCACGTGTGCGCGCGTCTTGCACGGAGTCCTTCACATGTCGACGATCGGCCGCGGCCCGTATGGTCGTGGTACACTCCCATAACGCGATCATGATCCGAACGACGCTTCCGGTGGCCTGCTTCGGCGCCGTGCTCATTCTCGCCACGACGGGTGGCCGAGGCTCGGCTGCTCCCGTACCGTCGGCGCCGCTCTCATATATGGGAGTGGCCACGCCCGGTATCGTGTCGCGCGATACGACACCGCTCTACACGGAAGAGCAGGCCACGAATGGCGCAGCGCTCTTCGCGAAGGTGTGCGTGGAGTGTCACGAGCCGGCGGATTACGCTGGGCCCGCCTTCAAGGAGAAGTGGAACGGGCTCCCGATGCTGGACCTCTACGAGTACATCCGCACGAAGATGCCGGACGACAAGCCCGGCACGTTGACGCGGGACGAAGTCGCCGACGCCACTGCATATGTATTGAAGGCCAACGGCGTGCGATCGGGACCGGTCAAGATCGCGCCGGATTCCGCCGCCATGAGCACGGTGAAGCTCAACCTCGTGCAGGACACCACGAGTCGCTGAGCGGACGCGGGTCGGGACGGGCAGCATCGCGCGGGCGCATGATTATGCGCCCGCGTTTGCGTTCCAGCGGCAGGTCCGCCGGGGACCGCAATTGACATTCCATCTGGCGGAATGCAGTTTGGAATCCAGTTCCAACTTTAATGCTGCGCATTGCGCGTCAGCATGCTAATGTGTGCGGGCATCGCTGCGTCATGTGACGGCGCAGGGAATTGCGTTGTTTGACGTTTCGACGTGAGCGTGATCGCGACCAGCGCGAGCGCCGCGTCTGTTGCAAGCCCACCACGCTTCCCATCCCAGTCCGACACGAGAAATCGCTGACGCTTCGCGGCGTCATGCGCGTTCCGTAGTGCCTGCCGTTCAACCTGCGCGCCTGTCCCGGCTGCGCGGAGTGCACCTCATCGCTTTACCGGATGCTCACGCATCCTCAACGCAGTGCGTTCGAGCCCGCGTCGTCGCTCCATCGACGGCGTCGGTCCGGTCGCGCCATGACGGTCACACTGATGTGACTGATCGAGTATCGTGTCTATTGGGGAGTCACGAGATGCCACTGCCTGGCTCGGATTTCGGTCGTGCATGCGCACGACAGTTCACCACCTTCTTCGCGCGCGGAGGACGACGGGTCGCATCGCTTGCGGCGCTCGTTGCCCTCAGCGTGGCCTCACCTCCGCCTGCGGCGGCGCAGGGACAGACCGGTGTGATCATCGGCCGTGTCACCGACGCGGCAACCGGCGGGCCGATCGCGTCGGCGAATGTGCTCATTGCCGGAACGCAGCTCGGGACCCTCACGGGTGAAGACGGACGTTTCACGCTCCGCAACATCACGGCGGGCAACGTCGAATTGGTCGTGAATCGTATCGGGTACGAGGCGAAGCGGACGCCGGTCACCGTCCTCGCGAATCAGTCGGCATCGGCCAACGTCGCGCTCACGCAGGCCGCGTTCTCCCTGTCGGCAGTCGTCACGACGGTCACGGGCGCGACGCGCAAGGTGGAACTCGCCAACTCGACGACGCAGATCCCGGTCGCCGAGAAGATCGCCGAGCTTCCGGTCAGCAACCTCGGACAGGTGCTCTCGGGGCGCTCGTCGGGCGTGCAGGTGGTCAGCGAAGGTTCGACCGGCGGCGGATCGCGCATCCGCATCCGCGGGCAGTCGTCGCTGTCGCTCAGCAACAATCCCATCGTGATCATCGATGGCGTGCGCGCGACGTCGACGACCAACAGCACCGCCAACGGCATCGGCGGTGGCGGCCCGTCCCGGCTCGACGATCTCAATCCCGACGAGATCGAGAGCATGGAAGTGATCAAGGGCCCCTCGGCAGCCACGCTGTACGGCACTGAAGCCGCGAATGGCGTGATCAACATCATCACGAAGCGTGGCAAGTCCGGCCGGACCCGGTACAACGTCTATACGGAAAACGGCCTGATCACCGACCCGCGCAAGGGGCAGTACCCCGAACTCTGGGCGCTGTGGGGCAAGACGAAGAACCTGACGACCGGCGTGGTCTCCACGACGAGCGCGCGTTGCAACATCACGGCGCAGGCTGCCGGCACGTGCATCGCCGACTCCGTGTCCCACGGCAACGTCCTGAACATCGATTCACTGACCCCGATCGATCAGGGTCAGCGCCAGCAATACGGCGCGCAGATCTCGGGCGGCACGGACCGCGTGCAGTTCTTCATCTCGGGTGAGACGGAGAACGAGACGGGTGTCTATCGCATGCCTGGCCGCGAGATCACGCGTCTGCAGACGGAGCGCGGTGTCGGGGCGCTGCCGAGCTATCAGGTGCGGCCGAACGCACTGGCCCGAAGCAGCATCCGGGCAAACCTCTCGTCGCAGCTGGCCGAGAACCTGTTTGTGCAGGTGAGCAGCGCATTCGTCAACAGCAACCTGCGCCTCCCGCAGAACAACGACAACAGCACGGGCCTGATGGTGAACGCGCTCGGCAGCGTGTGGGACCAGAGCCTGAAGGATGTCGACGGCGTGCCACTCGCGGGGTATCGCTCGTACGGCATGGGCGATGTGTTCTCGACGACGAACAATCAGGGTATCAACCGCTTCATCAACAGCGTGCAGTCCCAGTGGTCGCCATTGAGCTGGCTGGCCACCCGGGCCACGGTCGGTATCGACTACACCGCCCGTACCGACCGCGAGTTCAATCGCGTCGGAGAAGGGGCCAAGGAAGGACAGACGCGCCTGGGCGCATCCGCGCTCACCCGCGCGGAGCTGGTGCAGACGACCGTCGACCTTGGAAGCACGCTGTCGTTCGCGCTCGGCTCGTCGATCCAGAGCAAGACCTCGTTCGGCATGCAGTACATCCGTAACCTGGCTGCGAACGCCGGGACGTCCGGTATCGGATTGCCGCCCGGATCGCTGACGGTCGACGCGACCACGCTCTCGCGCACGCCGTCCGAAGACACGGACGATCGGCGCACCCTCGGCTACTACGTGGAAGAGGTGATCTCGTTTGCCGACAAGGTGTTCCTCACGGGTGGTTTGCGGCGGGACGCCGCGAGCGCATTCGGCCGTGACTTCCGGTCGGTGTACTACCCGAAGGTCGGTCTCTCGTGGCTGGTGTCGGAGCAGGGCTTCTTCCCGCAGGCCGACTTCCTGAACACGCTGCGCCTCCGTGCGACGTACGGCGCGTCGGGACAGATCCCGGGTGCACAGACCGCACTGCGGTTCTTCAACACGAACACGGTGACCTTGCCAAGCGGCTCGGATGCGTCCGGCGTCACGCTTGGCTCGCTCGGCAACTCGGCGCTCAAGCCGGAGTTCTCGGCGGAGTTCGAGGGCGGATTCGACTTGGCGCTGTTCAACAACCGCACGAATCTCGACCTGACGTACTACAACAAGCAGACGACTGATGCCCTCATCAGCCGCCAGCTTGCGCCGTCCGTCGCGGGTGTCGCAACGCGCACGGAGAACATCGGTGACATCCAGAACCAGGGCTTCGAGCTCACCTGGAACCAGCGCCTCGTGGACCGCCGGAGCTTCGCCGCGGACTTCACGTTCACCGGGTCGACGAACAAGAACCGCATGACGGCGATCGCGCCGGGCGTGACGGCGATCTTCACGGGTAACCGCAACACGCAGCGCAACCAGCCCGGCTCCCCGCTGTACGGCCTCTGGGGGCGCAGGTACACGTATGGCGATGCCAACGGTGACGGGATCATCGCGCTTTCCGAAATGAAGTTCGATGACAGCTCCAGCTTCATCGGACCGAGCTTTCCAACGCGCGAAATCGCGTTTACGCCGACGATCGAGCTGCTGAACCGGAAGCTGCGTCTCTCCGGCCAGATCGACAGCAAGTGGGGACACAAGAAGTTCAACAACACGTTGCGTCATCAGTGCCAGAACGGCGTCTCCTGCCGTGGCATGTTCGACAAGACGGCGTCGTTCGAGGAGCAGGCAGCGGCACGCGCCACGAACGGGGCGGCCATCTTCACCGGCCATTTCGAGGACGGCGCGTTCACGCGATTCCGGGAAGCGTCGGTGAGCTACGAACTCCCCGCCAGCTGGGCGAACGCCATGCGCGCACAGCGGTTGAACGTGGTGCTGACCGGCCGGAATCTCGGCGTGAGCACGAAGTACACCGGTGTCGATCCGGAAGCCGGCGCCAGTAGCGACGACTTGCGCGGCAACGAGGAGTATTTCTCGACCGCACCGCTGCGCTATTTCACGCTGCGCTTCAACTTCAACTTCTAGGGTGCTGAGCGATATGAAGCTGACGAATTTCCCACGAGTTGTCGCACGCTGCCCGTGGCGCCCGGTGAGCGGGGGGCTCGCAGTCATGGCGATGCTCGGTTGCAGCAGTGACATCCTGAACGTCAACGACCCCGACATCATCGCGCCTGAGAATCTGTCGAATGCGCTGGGGGCCAACGCCCAGCGCAACGGCGGCATTCACAACTTCACGGTCGTGTTCTCCGGCACGCAGGACGGTATCGTCGTCGCATCGGGCAACATGGCCGACGAGTTCCTTACGACGGACACGTTCGCCGACCGCCAGCGCGTGAACGAGCGCGCCATGGACGTGAACCTTGGCGGTGCGGCCGACGCGCTGTACAACAACCTGCATCGTGCCCGCACGGCGTTGTCGCGGGGCGCGAAGGTGTGGGCCGAGCTCAAGCCGGCGTCGAAGGACACGCTGTCAGAGCTGTATGCCTTGCGTGGCTACACCGAGAACTTCTTTGCCGAGCTGTATTGCTCGGGCGTGCCGTTCGGCGACGAGGACGGTGCCACGGTCACCCAGGGCATGCCGCAGACGACGACGCAGACGCTCCAGCGCGCCGTCGCCTCTTTCGACACGGCACTCACGAACGCCACCGTTGCGAACTTCCGCAGCCTGGCGGCGGTCGGCAAAGGGCGCGCACTGCTGAACCTGGGTCAGTTCGATCAGGCCGCGGCCGCGGTCGCCACCGTTCCCACGACGTTCCGCTACCAGACGTTCCATTCGACGACGACGGGCGCGCAGAACAACGGCATCTGGTCGGCCACGTACAACAACGGTGTGCGCTACACCAACGCGACCAGCGAGGGAACGAACGGGTACGATTACCTCCAGACGCCGAACGATCCACGCATTCGGTGGACGGCGACGAATCGCATCGGATTCGACGGCACCACGCAGAACATGCCGCGGCAGGAGAAGTATCCGGCGCAGAACACGCCGGTGACGCTGGCCGACGGCATCGAGGCTCGCCTCATCGAGCTCGAGGCACGGCTTCGGAAGGACACGCAGACGGATCGTGACGCGGTGTTTGCCGGATTGAACACGCTGCGTGCGACGGGGCTCACGACGCCGATCCCGGCACTCGCCGGCTCTGCGCCGACGGCACAGGCGGCCGCGGTCGATCAGTTCTTCAAGGAGCGCGCGTTCTGGACGTGGATGACGGGACACCGGCTCGGCGACATGCGGCGGCTGGTGCGGCAGTACGGACGTGCGGCCAACACTGTGTACCCGATCGGCGCAGTATCGACGCGCCCGAGCGTGCAGTATGGCACCGACGTGAACTTCATCATCCCGTTCAACGAGACGAACAACCCGAACTTCAAGGCGTGCCTGGACCGGAATCCCTGAGGTAGGGGCAGAAGCGGAACCGCTGAGGCGGAACGGCAGAAGCCGAACCGCAGAAGCCGAAGATGGGGACAGACCCAATGGGTCTGTCCCCTTCTTGCTTTCCCACCGATGAAGTTCGCTTCTGCCGTTCCGGCTTCTGTCCTACCGCTTCTGCTGTTTTCGGCTTCCGCTGTTCGGCTTCTGCCGTTACTTGCGCCCCGCGACGCCCTTGCCGATGTCGATCGCCTTGAAGCCGTTCTCGCCCCAACCGATCACGAACACGGAGAAGCCCTGCTTCATGCGCGTCTCGATGTCACGCTCGTTCGCGGGGTAACCGCATGCGACGTTGAACTCCTTGCAGGCCGCGAGCACGGACTGGATCGCGGCCTCCCACGCCTTCTCGTCGGTGACGCGACGGCCGGCTGAATCCGTGGTCGAGAAGACGCCACGCAGGGTCCCGGCTCCCGGCAACAGCACGCCGACTCCCGGCACGGCCGCGATCTCGCGGATCTTCGCGAGGCCTTCCTTCGACTCGACGATGGTGAAGTTCACCAGTTCGCCCTTCGGGTTGAGCGGCCACACGTCGGCCTTCTCCTTGTACTCCGCGGCGGTCATGCCCCAGCGCTTCGGCGCATCACCGACGTCGTCCGGGCGGTTGCCACCCTTCGACTTGAACCGCATGGCGGCGAGGCCGGCCTTCACCTCGTCTGCGCTCTCCACGTCCACGAGGACCACACCGGCGACACCCAGGTTGAGCTGCTTGTGGATGCGCTCCGACGCCTTGGCCACATCGGTGCCGATCTGCGGCGTCTTCACGAACAGGGGATGCGAGAACCGCTTCTGCGGACCCGACGCCATGGTGCCCGGACCCATGCCCTGCACGAACTCCGAGAACACCGGGTAGGCGGCGTCGAAGTTGCCTTCCATGGTGCCGTCGAAGATGTAGTCGACGAACTTGTAGGCGAGGGCGTCCGCGGCGAGCTGGGCCTGGGTCTTCGGCGCCGCCGGAGGGGCCGCGGGACGGACGATAGTACTACCGGCAACCGTTCCCGTTGCAGCGCCCGCGGGCGCGCCTCCTGGAGCACCCCCGGCAGTGCCCCCTGGGGCGCCCGCTGGCCGAACCCGTGGATTCGCCGGAGCATAGAGCCCGAAAACGGGCTGCTTGGCGGCGAGGAGGTCGACGACCGGGTTCGAGTGCTTCTGTGCGTGGGCGTCGGTGACGACGCCCAGTGAGGTCACGGCCGCAGCCGTCAGCATCCAGTGCAGACGCACGGGCATTCTCCAGAGGGGAAGGTGGGCTGAACCCACGAACGATGGGCGAGGCTGCACACGAGGCGGGACGCATGGAACATTCGGTACAACGATGCGCGAGTGTGCAGCGTTAACGAGTCAGCGCGAGGGATTACGCTGGAACCCCTCCGCTCGTTGTTCCTGAGACGCGGACGCGCTCGTGATTCCACCTCCGAGCCCGCGCCGGTTTTCCTGTTATCGGGCACCAGTAAATGCCACGAGACTACGTTTGAAGCGAGACTTTTGACGTAGTCCCGGTGTATGGCACCCGACCCTGTTCCTGTGGTTCCCGTTGTTCCCGCCGTTCCCGACAGTTCCGGCCCTTCCTGCCGTTCGCGCCCTGCCCGGAGAATCTGGGATGAAGTCACTGGTTGCCGTAGGCGCTGGCTCGATGGTTCTGCTGGCTGGTGTGACGCTCTTCGATCGCGATGACGCGCTCGAGGCCCGTCAGGCCCCCGCAGCTCCCCGCTCCAGCTCGACACCTGACACCGAGCGCTACCGTGGGACGCCTGCAAGCGTACCGAAGCGCTCCTCCCTGTACGCCGCCCATCCCGTGCGGTCCTCAGGATCCTCGCCAGTTGCCCCGGCGATCGCGCCGGCCGCCTTCAACGAGGTGGTCCAGAAAACCTGCGCCGGTTGCCACAGCGACCAGCGCAAGATGGGCAACCTGACGCTGCAGCAGTTCGACCTCGCCACGGTCGGCGCCACGTCACCGATCATCGCCGAAAAGATCATCGGCAAGCTGCGCACGGGCATGATGCCGCCTCCGGGCCGGGCCCGTCCGGGTGGTGACACGCTCATGGCGCTCGCCGAGACGCTCGAGAAGCAGATGGATGCCCGCTACGTCGCCAACCCGAACCCGGGCAGCCGCGCGTTCCAGCGCCTCAATCGCGCCGAGTACGAGCGGTCGGTGCGCGACCTGCTCGCGGTCGACGTGAACGCCGAGTCGTGGCTGCCGCTCGATACGAAGAGCGCGAACTTCGACAACATCGCCGACGTGCAGATGCCATCGGCCACGGTGCTCGACGCGTACCTCGACGCGGCCAGCGACATCAGCCGTCTCGCGGTCGGTGATCCGCGCGCGAGCACGTCGACGAGCACCTACAAGATCGCGCGTCTCGCCTCGCAGCTCGACGCGGTCGACGGTGCGCCCAGCGGCACGCGCGGCGGTTCGTCCGTCACACACACGTTCCCGGCCGACGGTGAGTACGTCTTCACGGTGACGCTGCACGCGATCCCGACCGGCCAGCTCTACGGTTCGACGGCTCCGTTCGACGAGAAGATCGAAGTCTCGGTGAACGGCGAGCGTGTCGCGCTGCTCGAGGTCGATCGCGGGATGTCGCAGGCTGACCCGAACGGCATGGAGCTGCGCACGAAGCCGGTGCCGGTTCGTGCCGGCCCGCAGCGTGTCACCGCAGCGTTCGTGCGCACGTTCGAGGGCCCGGTGAACGACAACATCGCGCCAATCGGCCACAGCATCGCGGACACGCAGATCGGATCGCAGGCGGGCATCACGATCCTCACGCACATCCAGAATTTCGCGGTCACGGGCCCGTACAACCCGACAGGCGTCTCCGATACGCCGAGCCGCCGCCGCATCTTCTCCTGCCGCCCGACGTCGGAGACGGAAGCGCGTCCGTGCGCCGAGAAGATCGTCAGCCGCCTGGGTGCGACGGCATACCGCCGTCCGCTGTCGGCGAGTGACCTCAAGTCGCTCATGAGCTTCTACGATGCAGAGTCGAAGCACGGTGGCTTCGAAGTGGGCGTGCGCTCCGCCATCGAAGCGATGCTGGCGAGCCCGCACTTCATCTTCCGTGTGGAAGAGATTTCCGCGACGGCGAAGGGCGGTGCGCGCTCGGCGGTGAATTCCATCGATCTCGCGTCGCGCCTGTCGTTCTTCCTCTGGGGTTCGGCGCCGGATTCGACGCTCATGGCGCTTGGCCGCAGCGGTGCACTGTCGGATACGACGGTGCTGCTGAAGCAGACTCGCCGCATGCTCGCGGACCCGCGCTCCGAGGCCCTCGCGACGCGCTTCGCGGCGCAGTGGCTGCGCCTGCAGGACATCGACAAGGTGCATCCGGACGCACTGCAGTTCCCGAACTTCCGTGAGCAGCTCGCGCTCGACATGCGGAAGGAAACCGAGATGTTCTTCTACAGTCTCGTCAAGGAGAACCGCAGCCTGCTCGACCTGTACACGGCAGACTACACGTTCGTGAACGAGGCGCTGGCCAAGCACTACGGCATGTCCGGGGTGACGGGCAGCGAGTTCCGCCGCGTGAAGTACGCGGATGCGAACCGGGCCGGCCTGCTCGGCCACGCCAGCGTGCTCACGCTGACGTCCCATGCGAACCGCACGTCGCCAGTGCTGCGCGGCAAGTGGGTGATGGAAGTGCTGATGGGATCACCGCCGCCACCGCCGCCACCCGATGTGCCCGACCTCGACAAGACCGGTGAGCACAAGGAAGGCCGCATGCTCACGACCCGCGAGCGCATGGAGCAGCACCGCGCAAACCCGTCGTGCCGCTCGTGCCACCAGTTCATCGATCCGATCGGTCTCGCGCTCGACAACTTCGACGTGACGGGGCAGTGGCGCATCCGTGAGAATGGCACGCCGCTCGACACGCGCGGTGACTATTACGACGGCACGAAGATCTCGGGACCGAAGGAGCTGCAGCAGGCGTTGCTCAAGCGGCCCGTGCCACTGGTGCGCACGTTCACGCAGAACCTGATGTCCTACGCGCTCGGCCGGCGCGTCGAGTACTACGACAATCCCGCGGTGCGCAAGATCGAATCGTCGGCGCGGGCGAACAACTACCGGATGCAGGACTTCGTGCTGGGTGTCGTGAAGAGCGATGCCTTCCGCATGCGGTTGATTCCGGTGGCGCAGGCCGAACCGCGTGCCGCTGGCGCGCCGGGCACTCACTGAACGAACACGAACGAACCGCAACGTCACCTCAAGGAGCAATTACACCCATGCAATTCCTTAGCGGAAAGGCGATGCCTCGCCGACAGTTCGTCCAGACGCTCGGCGCCACCGTTGCCCTGCCGTATCTCGACGCGATGATCCCGACGGGCCGTGGCGGCTACTCGCCGGCCAACCAGGCGCCGCGCCTCGTCGCCATCGAGATGGTGCACGGCGCCGCCGGATGCAACGAACTCGGATCGAAGCTCAACCTGTGGTCGCCTGCGGCCACCGGGCGCGACTTCGACCTGTCGCCGTCGGCGCTCAACTCGCTCGACAAGTACCGCGACTACCTGACCATCGTCAGCAACACCGACGTGCGTGAGGCCGAGCCGACGGCGCCGGGTGAGATCGGAGGCGACCATTTCCGCTCGAGCGCGACGTTCCTGACGCAGGCGCACGCAAAGCAGACGGAAGGCTCCGACGTGCGCGTCGGCACGTCGCTCGACCAGATGTATGCACGCCGCTTCGGCCAGGACACGCCGATTCCGTCCATGCAGCTCTGCATCGAGAACGTCGACCAGGCGGGCGGATGCGCGTACGGCTATGCCTGCGTGTACACCGACTCCATCTCGTGGGCGTCGCCGACCGAGCCGCTGCCCGTGATCCGCGACCCGCGCGTGGCATTCGAGAAGCTGTTCGGCGTCGGCGGAAGTTCGGCCGAGCGTGCCGAGCGTCGCCGCACCCGTCGCAGCATCCTCGACTTCGTGTCGGGCGAGATGTCGTCGCTCAAGGGAACGCTCGGCGCGACGGATCGCACGCGCCTCGACAGCTATCTCTCAGATATCCGCGAAGTGGAGCGTCGCATCCAGCGCGTCGAAGCCCGCAACGCGAGTGGTGACCCGCGCGAGTTGCCGGAAGCGCCGGCCGGCGTGCCGGATTCGTTCGCGGAGCATGTGAAGCTGATGTTCGACATTCAGGCGCTCGCGTTTGCGGCCGACATTACGCGCGTCTTCTCGTTCAAGATGGGCCGTGATGGTAGCAGCCGCACCTACCCGGAGAGCGGCACCGACAAGCCGTTCCACCCGGCCTCGCATCATGGCGGCACGGAGCGCGGCGTGAAGGACTTCCATCTCATCAACAAGTACCACGTCGCAATGCTGCCGTACTTCCTCGACAAGCTCAAGAGCATCACGGAAGGCGACAGCAACATGCTCGACAAGACGATGATCATCTACGGCTCGCCGATGGGTGACTCGAACCTGCACAACCATCGCCGCTGCCCGCTGATCGTGATGGGCAAGGCGGAAGGCCGCCTGACGGGCAACACGCACATCAAGGCGCCGGACGGCACGCCGATGGCGAACGCGATGCTCAGCATGATGCACACGCTCGGCATGGATGACATGAAGACCTTCGGCGACAGCACGGGCATGCTGAACCTGAACGCCCATGTCTAGTCGGATCCGGAAATCAGGCCGCGGCGTGATTGCGCGTGGCCTGACGCTCACGATGTCGGTGGCCGCCGCGATGCTCCTGTCGGCCGGTGGCCCACCGAACGACGCGCCGGTTGCGGACGCCGTCATGAAGGGCGACAGCACGCGCGTGCGCCTGCTGATCAAGCAGGGGCTCGACGTGAACGCGGCACAGGCCGACGGCATGACGGCGCTGCACTGGGCCGCCTCGCGCGGTGACGCGGCGACTACACGGATGCTCGTGTCGGCCGGTGCGCGACTCGACGCGATGACGCGCAACGGCAACTACACGCCGTTGCACCTGGCGGCGCGCAGCGGACGAGCGGATGCGACGAAGTCGCTGCTCGACGCCGGCGCGAACGTCAACGCCATCACGACGACCGGCGGCGCGACGGCACTGCACTTCGCATCATCCAACGGTGATGCGGCGACGATCACGGCGCTGCTCGACAAGGGCGCTCCGGTGGACGCGCGCGAAGGCGCGTGGTCGCAGACGCCGCTGATGTGGGCGGCGGCGGCCAACCGTGTGGCGGCGGTCGAGGCGCTCATCAAGCGCGGCGCGGACATCGAGGCCACCTCCAAGGTCGAGGATATCGGCGCGCGTGAGCGTGCCGACCGCGTTGCCCTGACTGCGCGTGCCCGGCGAGTGGCGGCGCTCAAGTCGGCCGAGACGCCGGCCGGCCCGAGTGGCGCTGGTGGGGCTCCGGGGGCAGCCGCTGGCGGTGCGCCCGCTGGGACAGCGCCCGCTGGGACAGCGCCCGCTGGGGCAGCTCCCGCACCGGCCGCAGGCGCACCAGCACCCGGCGCCGCGGCAGCCGCGCGCCCCGCCCGCGACAGCGCAGCGAGGCCGGCACCCGCGTCCCAGAATGCCGCTCCGCGCACTGCGGCCGCGGCGGCCCCCGCGGGCTCGAACGCCGCGGCACCCGCAGCACCCGGCGCAACTGCTGCCGGCGCTGCCGCTGCCGGCGGGGCTGCCGCGCCACGCGACTCTGCGCGGCCCAACACCGGATTCAACAGCCGTGGCCCGTCCTACGGTGAGCTGATCGGCAACAAGGGCGGCCTCACGCCGTTGCTGTTCGCCGTGCGCGAAGGACACACGGCAACCGTGAACGCGCTGTTGCTGGCCGGCGCCAAGGTCAATCACGTGAGCGCGGGGGATCATACGAGCCCGCTGCTGATGGCTTCGATGAACGGCTACTTCGACATGGCGAAGATGCTGCTCGAGAAGGGAGCGGACCCGAAGCTCGCGAGCGACGCGAACGCTACGCCGCTGTACACGGTCATCAACGTGCAGTGGGCGGCCAAGTCGCTCTACCCGCAGCCGACCGCACAGCAGCAGCAGCAGACGACGCATCTCGAGTTGATGGAAGCGCTGCTCAAGGCGGGTGCGGATCCGAACGTGCGCCTGTCGAAGCACCTCTGGTACATGTCGTACAACTTCGACCTGCTCGGCGTGAACACCACCGGCGCGACGCCGTTCTGGCGCGCCGCGTACGGCACCGACGTCGACGCGATGAAGCTCCTGCTCAAGTACAAGGCGGATCCGAGCATCCCGACCGTCAAGCCGTCAGGTCGCCTGCCTGGCGATGATGCGCCCGCGGAAGACGAGTCGGGTGGCAAGGACCCGTCCGGCCTGCCTCCGGTTCCAGCTGGCGGTCCCGGTGTGTTCGCGATTCATGCGGCATCGGGTGTGGGTTACGGCGAAGGATACGCCGCCAACTCGCACCGTCATGCACCGGATGGATGGATCCCGTCGATGAAGTTCCTGATCGAGGAGCTCAAGGTCGACGTGAACAGCCGCGACTTCAACGGCTTCACCCCGTTGCACCACGCCGCGGCGCGCGGCGACAACGACGCGATCAAGTACCTGATGAGCAAGGGCGCAGACATCACGGCGATCAGCCGGCGCGGTCAGACGGTAGCCGACATGGCCAACGGCCCCGTGCAGCGCATCCCGCCGTTCCTGGAGACGGTCGAACTGCTCGTCAAGCTGGGCTCGAAGAACAGCAACAAGTGCAAGTCATGCTAGAGAACTACGGAAGCTGAAAAGCGGAAGCCGAACTGCAGAAGCCGAACTGCAGAAGCCGAACTGCAGAAGCCGAATGGCAGAAGCCGAACTGCAGAAGCGGAACGGCAGAAGCCGAACTGCAGAAGCGGAACGGCAGAAGCGAAAAAGCAGAAGCTGTACAGCAGAAGAGGGCGACAGACCAGATTGGTTTGTCGCCCTCTTCTCGGCTTCTGCCGTTCCGCTTCTGCCGTCAATCGTCGTGGCTCTGTTCGTACTTCCGCTGCTCGTGCACCCGGTCGATACCCTGGGCGCGGTCGCGCCGCTTGGCGGCCTGCATCGCGAGCCCGTGCGTCGCATCCGTCTTGAGCGCCGGTAACGAGAGTTGTTTCTCCAGCTCCGTGCTGCCACAGGCGGGGCATGCAGCGGCGGAGCCATTGCGCACCAGCGCCTCGAACTCGTGACGGCACTTGGCGCAGACGAAATCGAATATCGGCATGAGTCAAACTCTCGTTTGTGAAGGAAACGGTACGCTCGTCAGACCCCGCTCACGACCCGGCTTCTGCTCATCGACTTCGTGAGTTCGGCTTCCGCCGTTCGGCTTCCGCCGTTCGGCTTCCGCCGTTCGGCTTCCGCCGTTCGGCTTCCGCCGTTCTATCGTACGCTGAAGAGCCAGATTGCGCTGCCCAGCCCGATGAGCGTGACGGCGTTCCGCACCCACTGCTGCGGCACACGCACAGCCAGCCCCGACATCACGTAGCCTCCGATGCTCGAGCCGAGCGCCATGACGAAGGCAATTGGCCAGTTGACGAGGCCAAGCAGCGCGAAGCTGATCGCGGCGATGCCGTTGAAGCAGATGCCGTTGAAGTTCTTGAGCCCGTTCATCTGGTGGATGTTCGTCAGCCCCATGAGCCCGAACACCGCCAGCATGACGATGCCGGCACCCGCGCCGAAGTACCCGCCATACACGCCCACGGCGAACTGCGCAGCGAGCATGCCCGGCGTCGGGTTGATGGGCCGCACGATGGCTTCGGGAGTGGCGCTGCTTGCCAACGCACGCCGTTGGAGACAGCCGATCACCGGACGCTGGAATGCGAACAGCATCGTCGCGCCTAGTACGAGCCATGGCACGAGCGCCTTGAAGCGCTCTTCAGGCGTCACGAGCAGGAGGGCGGCGCCCGCGCCTCCGCCGAGCAGGCTCGGAATGGCCAGGCGAACGGCCCACTGGCGCGCTCCTGCGAGCTCTCTTCGATAGCCCCACATGCTGCTGAAGGACCCGGGCCAGAGCGCCGCCGTGCTGGTGGCGTTGGCGGAGATGGGCGGCACGCCCAGTCCAAGCAGCGCGGGGAAGGTGAGGAGCGTACCCCCGCCGGCGATTGAGTTGGCGGCACCGCCGACCGCGGAGATGGCGGCGATGACGGCGAGCTGGGTGTTCGTGGGAGACGCGATGGCCATCGGGGAAAGATCGTGCAGCGTCGGGCTGGGATGTAGTATTGGCCGAAACACCACCTCCGCCACGGATCTCCTATGCACCGCATCCTGATTGCCGGGCCAGCTCAGCTCCGGCCGCTCCTCGGCGTGCTGCTCGTCGCTGCCGCCACGTCCGCGGGCGCTCAGCCCGCGCCCCGCAACGAGGCGTCGGCCGCCCGAGCCAACGGTGCCGTCGACCTGCGGGCGATCACCGATCGTGTCTTCGCGCAGTGGAATTCGACCCACTCGCCGGGCTGCGCGGTCGGCGTCGCGCAGGGTGGAACCACCCGATTGGTTCGCGGCTACGGCATGGCCGACCTGACCAACGGAATCGCGATCGACCCCTCGACGGTGCTCGAGTCAGGTTCGGTGGCCAAGCAGTTTCTGTCGACCGCCGTGCTCCTGCTGATGCAGGACGGCAAGCTCGCGCTCGACGACGACGCGCGAAAGTACATCCCGGAGCTGCCGGTCTACTCGCGGCCGATCACGGTGCGGCACCTGCTCACGCACACCAGCGGATTGCGCGAGTGGAGCAACCTCGTCGACTGGCAGGGATGGCCGCGCGGCACGCGCGTGTACACGCAGCCGTATGTGTTCGACGTGATCACACGGCAGAAGGCACTCAACTATCCGGTGGGGGACTTCTACTCGTACACGAACTCCGGATTCCTGCTGCTGCGGACGCTCGTGGAGCGTGTGAGCGGCCAGCCATTCGCGGAGTTCACGAAGGCGCGGATCTTCGTGCCGCTCGGCATGACGCACACGCGCTGGCGTGACGACTACACGCGCACCGTGCCGCGTCTCGCACAGGCCTACAGCGCGCGTGGTGGCGAGTGGGTCCTCAACATGCCGTTCGACAACGTGATCGGCGCCGGCGGCCTGCTCACGACCGTCGACGACTGGCTCACGTGGAACGCCGCACTCACGTCGAAGAAGCTCGGGCAGGCCTGGGGCGACTCGATCACGCGGCGCATGCGGCTGACGAACGGCACCGAGATCCAGTACGCACTCGGCCTCATTCAGACGACGTACCGTGGCCTGCGCGAGATCTCGCACTCGGGATCGACGGCCGGCTACAGCACGTTCCTCGCGCGCTATCCCGAACGCGACGACCTGTCGATTGCCGTGCTGTGCAATGCAGCAGGCGCGCCGGCGACGGCGCACGCGCACGGCATCGTCGACGGCCTGTTCGCCGACCTGCCGCGGGCAGCGTCGCCCGACACGGTTGCAGGTAACCCGGCGCTGCTCGCTCGACTTGCGGGTGTATACCGCAACACGCGCACGAACGTGGCTGTGGTGTTCGAGAATGCCCCTGGAGGCGGCGTACGCCGAGCCGGCGGCGCGGCGGTGCGAACTCTCCGGGACGGTGTCCTGCTCGACGGGGGCGCACGCCTGCGCCTCGACACCGCGGCCGATGGGCGTGTGCGCGGATATCGGCAGCCGACGGCGGACGGCGACAGCATCGCTTTTGTGCGTGTGGCTGACGGCGTGTGGACGCCCTCGGCGGCGGACCTAGCGGCGTTCGCGGGACAATATCGCAACGACGAGATCGGGGCGACCTTCACCGTGGCCGTGCGCGATGGGCGGCTTTCCGTGAGTCCGCGTGCCGATGCCGTCGATTTCCTCACGCCGGTGTACCGGGAGGCGACGAGTGCGGGCGTCCGCGAGTCTTTCGCCTCCGGGGGAGATGCAGTCTGGTTCACGCGGGATCCGCGCGGGCGCGTGACTGCGCTTCACATCGGGTCGGCCCGGGTCTGGGACATGCCATTCGCGCGCGTCCCCTGAGACCCAGCTTCCATCCCGGCCCTCTCGCATTTCGCAGCCGGATTGGACACACTCAAGGCTGTCGGTGCACGCCGATCGCCCGTTGATCGCCTGTGATCGACCCTGATCGACCCTCTGCCATCCCCCAATGAAACGCTCCCTCCCGATCGCCACATCGCTGGCGATCACCCTCGCCTCGGGTGCGGTGTTGCACGCCCAGGCTCCCGCGGGCGCTCCGGGTGCGCCCGCCGTCACGCTCCCGCTCAAGGCCACGCGCACCGCGGAATTCACCACCAGTAAGGGCACGTGGCTCTCGCTCGATGTGTCCCCTGACGGATCGACGATCGTGTTCGATCTGCTGGGCGACCTGTACACGCTGCCGATTGCAGGCGGCAAGGCGACCCGACTCACGAGCGGCATGGCGTTCGACGTGCAGCCTCGCTTCTCGCCCGACGGCAAGCGGCTCGCATTCGTCTCCGATCGCTCGGGCGGCGAGAACGTCTGGACGATGTCGCTCGACCGAAAGGACACGACGCAGATCACGAAGGGGAACCTGAACATGTACGTGTCGCCGGAGTGGACCCCGGATGGCCGTTACGTGGTCGCGTCTCGCTCCGGCGGACTCGGTGGCACCGGCAAGCTGTGGATGTATCACGTCGATGGCGGCAACGGCATTCAGCTGTCGTCCACGCCGGCCGCACCCGCGACGCTCAAGATGGTCGGCGCGGCGTTCGGCAAGGATCCGCGGTACATGTGGTTCGCCGCGCGCACCGGCGACTGGCAGTACAACGCCATCGGCGCGCAGTATCAGCTGTATGTGTGGGACAAGGAAACCGGACGCACGTCGCAGATGTCGACGCGCTTCGGATCGGGCTTCCGTCCGGCGCTCTCGCCCGACGGCAAGTTCCTCGTGTACGGCACGCGCTTCGAGACCAAGACAGGATTGCGCATCCGCAATCTCGAAACGCAGCAGGAAGACTGGCTCGCATTCCCCGTGCAGCGCGACGACATGGAGTCGCGCGCGCCGATGGACGCGTATCCCGGCTACTCGTTCACGCCGGACTCGAAGTCCGTTGTCGTTTCCTATGGCGGCGAGATCTGGCGCGTGCCGGTCGACAAGACGGCGCCGGTGAAGATCCCGTTCACGGCCGACGTGAAGCTGGAGATGGGACCGGAAGTCAAGTTCGCATGGAAGGCCGATACGGCGGCGCGCTTCAGCGCGCGTCAGGTGCGCGACCTTGCGCCGTCGCCGGACGGCAAGCGGCTCGCCTTCTCGTCGCTCGGTCGCCTGTTCATTACCGAGCTTGCAGCGAACGGTGCACCGACCGGCACGCCGTCCCGCGTGACGAACGGCGAGATCGGCGAGTTCAATCCCGTGTGGTCACCCGATGGCAAGTCGCTCGCGTACGTGACGTGGAACGACGCGCGCGGCGGCCTGATCATGCGCGCCACGCAGGATGCGCGCGGCGCGTGGACCACGCGGCCACTCTCCGCAATCGCGGGCCTGTACACGGACCTCGCATGGTCGCCGAACAATCGCGTCGTCGCGCTGCGTGCTGCTGCGCGTGAAATGCAGGAGGCGGGTGGGGCGTTCTTCGGCCCTGCGGCCGCGGAGTTCGTATGGGTGCCGGCAAATGGCGGTGCGATGACCGCGATCATGCCCTCGGGCGGCATGGGCTCACCGCATTTCACGTCCGACACCGGGCGTGTGTTCGCGTACGGCGGCGGGGGATTGCAGTCGTTCCGCTGGGATGGCACCGACATCCAGACGCATCTGCGCGTGACAGGGCCACTGCCGCCGGGCGCCGGCGGTGCAGATGATCCCGGAGTGCCGGTCGGACTCGACGCCGCTCTCGTGGCGCGCGCATCGAGCCAGTACATCGGTGGTCGTGCCGCGCGGCCGATCGGTGCCGACTTCCACCGCGTCGGTGGTGGCTTCGGCCCGTCGCACCTCGACGACAACGGCATGGAGCCGTCCCCACCGACACCGCCACCGGCCGCGCTGGTGCTGATGGCACCCAAGGGTGACCAGGCGCTCGCGATGGTCGGCATGGATCTCTACACGATCACCGTCGCGCAGGTCGGCAGCACGGCACCGACGGTGAACGTCGCGAGCCCCGCGTCGGCCGCCGTGCCGGTGCGCAAGCTCAACACGATTGGCGGCGAATTCCCGACGTGGACCGCCGACGCGAAGAAGATCATGTGGGCGCTCGGCAACTCCACGTGGACGTACGACCTCGATCGCGCCAAGGTCGTGGAGGACTCGCTCAAGGCTGACGCACGCGTGAAGGCCGCGCGGCGCGCCGACACGACGAAGGTCGTGAAGGACAGCATCGCGCGTGCCGACTCGATTGCGAAGGCCGACACGACGAAGAAGACGCCGCCCGCCTACAATCCGCTCGAGGCGCGCATCGCGGTGATGGCGAGTCGCGACCAGCCCAAGGGAGTGGCGGTCTTCCGCGGTGGCCGCGCGATCACGATGAAGGGCACCGAGATCATCGAGAATGCGGACGTGGTGGTGCGGGACAACCGCATCGTCGCCGTCGGTGCGCGCGGGTCGGTACAGATTCCTGAGGGTGCACAGGTCTTCGACATCACCGGCAAGACGATCATGCCGGGCATGGTGGACACGCATTACCACCCGCAGTGGCTCACCCCGCAGATCCACAACACGCAGACGTGGCAGTACCTCGCGACGCTCGCGTACGGCACGACCACGACGCGTGACCCGCAGACCGCGACGACGGACTTCCTGTCGTATTCGGATCGCGTGGACATGGGGGAGATGATCGGCCCGCGCATCTACACCACGGGCCCCGGCGTCTTCTCTGCCGAACCGGTGCGCGACTACGAGCATGCGAAGCAGATCCTGTCGCGGTACGCCAAGTACTACGACACGAAGACGCTCAAGATGTACATGAGTGGCAACCGCCAGCAGCGTCAGTGGATCATCATGGCGTCGAAGGAACTGGGGATCATGCCGACGACGGAGGGTGGGCTCGACCAGAAGCTCAACCTCACGCATGGCATCGATGGCTATCCCGGCATCGAGCACACGCTGCCGATCACGCCGAAGTTCGACGACGTGTTCCAGTGGTACAAGGCGACGGGTGTCTTCAATTCACCGACGCTCATCGTGGAGTACGGCGGACCGTTCGGCGAGGGCTGGTTCTACCAGACGGAGGATCTCGTCGGCGACACTAAGCTGCGCTACTTCACGCACCCCGCCGATCTCGACTCCAAGATCCGCCGTCGTGGCACCGGCAACGCGCCTGGACCCGCTGGCTTCGCGGTGAAGGAGGAGTACGCGATGTGGCAGCACGCCGAGGACATCGCGAAGACGGTCGCGAGCGGCGGCAAGATCGCGGTCGGCAGCCATGGGCAGCTGCAGGGCCTCGGGATGCACTGGGAGCTGTGGCTGGTGCAATCGGGTGGCCTCAGCACGCACGATGCACTGCGTGCGGCGACCATCGTCGGCGCCGAAGCGATCGGTCTCGGAAGCGAGATTGGGTCGCTGGAAGCGGGCAAGCTGGCCGACCTCATCGTGCTCGACAAGGATCCGCTCGCCAACATCCGCAACAGCAACAGCGTGAGCATGGTGATGGTGAACGGCCGGCTGTTCAACGCGGGCACGCTGGACGAAGTGTATCCGCGGAAGCGTGCACTGGCGAAGCAGGCGTGGACGTACACGCAGCCGTCGTCGAGCGCGGGGATCCGCGACCGCTAGCGCAGCGGTAGGCGACACGCGAGACGGGGGATCGAACGAACGGCCGGGACACCTCACGTGTCCCGGCCGTTCGTCATTCAGGGCTGGCCTGCGCGGTGTTATCCGCGCGACGCGGCGAGCGCGAGGCAGATCCAGCCGGCGATGAACAGCACGCCACCGATCGGCGTGATGGCACCGAGCGCCCGCACACCCGAGAATACCATCGCGTAGAGCGAGCCCGAGAAGAACAGGGTGCCCGCGACGAACAGCCATCCACTGGCCGTGGCAAGCGACCCCGGTGACCGCGACGCGACCCAGGCGGTGGCGAGCAGTGCGAGCGCGTGGTACATCTGATACCGGACGGCGGTCTCGAATACCTCGAGCATGCGCGGCTCGAGGCGTGCGCGCAGCGCATGTGCGCCGAATGCACCGGCGCCGACGGCAATGGCGCCGGAGAGCGCGCCCATCATGACGAAGAGTCTATCCATGCCGGAATCTATCGTGACGAACACCCAGCGTGAGGTCTGGCTGCGAGGGCCGGTGGACGGTGTGCCGCCGCTGCTGCAGCCGGTCGCTCATGCACTCCTGCAAGCCGCGGAAGAAGTCGAGGCAATGCTGCACGCGTTCCCCGACGACCTGCTGTTCACGCGCACGCATGGCGTGGCGTCGGTCGGATTTCACCTGCAGCACATCGCGGGCGTGCTGGATCGCCTCACCACCTACGCTCGCGGCAGCGCATTGTCGGCCGAGCAGCTCGCAGCGCTGCACGCCGAGGGGAGCGCACCGGAGCCGGGCACCAGTGCGGCGGCCCTCGTGCGCGGAGTGCGCGAACGAGTGCACACCACCATCGACTACTTGCGGACCGTTCCGGAATCCGCGCTCGTCGAACCGCGACTCGTTGGCCGCAGCGGCCTCCCCTCGACGACGCTCGGTCTGCTCGTGCACTGCGCCGAGCACACCATGCGGCACGTCGGCCAACTACTGGTGACGTCGCGCGTGCTACGCGAGCGTCAGGGCGTCCAGGCGGAGGATGGTGTCGAGTAGCACGTTGGCGCCATTCGTGATGTCCGCCGCGCGGGAAAACTCGCGCGGCGAGTGACTGATGCCGCCGACACTCGGCACGAAGATCATGCCCATGGGGCAGATGCGCGCGAGATTCTGTGCGTCGTGACCAGCACCGCTCGGCAGACTCTTCGTCGATAGTCCGAGGTCCTTCGCCACGGCGCCGATGATGCCGCGCACGCGTTCGTCGCACCGTGCGGATTCGTGCGTCACGAGCGGCGCGTAGGCGAACGTCGTCTCGTTCTGCGCACCGATGCGCACCGCCTCGGCGCGGACCTTGTCGTAGAGGCGGGCGATCTTCGCGTCGTCGAGGTCGCGCAGCTCGAGCGTGCACACCACCTTGCCGGGGATCACGTTCGGCGCGCCGGGGAATGCCTGAATGCGACCGACCGTGCCGACCTGACGCCCGGGTTCTGCGCGCACGATGCGGTTCACGGCCTCGACGAAGCGCGCCGCGGAGAGCATGGCATCGCGACGGCCGTCCATCGGCGTGGTGCCGGCGTGGTTGGCGAAGCCTTCGATCGTGACTTCCCACTGCCGGAGCCCGACGATGCCTTCCACGATGCCGATGTCGAGCTTCTCGCGGTCGAGCGTGCCACCCTGCTCGATGTGCAGCTCGACGTAGGCGTGCGCCGACCCTCGTGCCCGCCGTGCGCTGGCCAGGCCCGCGACGTCGGCACCGAGGGCGCGGATCCCGTCTGCGATCGACTTGCCGCTGCGTGAGACCGTGGCAAGTTCCGCATCGGTCACGCGCTCCGCGGTCACGAGGTGGCTGCCCCACGTGCCGCCTTCCTCGTTCTGCCAGACGACCACTTCGAGCGGGTGCGACGTGACGATATTCTGTTCGCGCAGCGTTTGCGCCACCTCGATCGATCCGAACACACCGACGGGGCCATCGAAGTTGCCGCCTTCCGGCACGCTGTCGACATGCGAGCCGAAGATGATCGGCTTGGCGGTGGCATCCTTGCCCGCGCGGGAGCCGTAGATGTTGCCCACGGCATCGACACGTACCGTGAGGCCAGCGTCCTTCATGCGCGCAATCGTGAACTCACGTGCCGCGAGATCGGGCTCCGTGTACGCGAGCCGCGTCACACCACCCTGCGGGTTCTTGCCGAACTCGCTCAACGCGGTAAGTGCCGCGTTGAGCCGATCACCATTCACTTTTGGTGCGAGCGAGCGCACCGGTGCCGGCGGTGCACCGGCCAGCATGCCCAGTGAGTCGAGTGGCACCGCCGCAGCGGCCGCCGAGGCACCGAGTGCGCGCACGAAGTCGCGCCGGATCATGGAACCGGAATCGTCTTGGGGCCGATCTGGTATCCCTTCGGCGGCTCTGCGTTCAGCAGGTTCTTCACGAAGTAGTCCCACCGGCGACGCATCATGTAGAACGAATCCGACCCGTAGCCGTGTGCCTGGTTCGGGAGCATCACGAGATCGAAATCCTTGTTCGCCTTGATCAGCGCCTCGACGACCAGCATCGTGTTGTCGGGCGGCACGTTGTCGTCGATCGTGCCGTGCGCGAGCATGAGCTTTCCCTTGAGGTTCTTGACGAGGGTCTGGTTGGCTTCCGCGGTGTAGTTGTCGGTGCCGTCGGGATTGCGCTTGAGCAGGCCGTGGTAGCGCTCACCCCAGTCGTCCTCGTACAGCCGGTTGTCGTGGTTGCCGGATTCGGCGATGCCGACCTTGAAGAAATCGGGATAGCGGAACATGGCGCCGGCCGTCGCGAACCCGCCGCCCGAGTGACCCCAGATGCCTACGTTGTCGATGTCGATGAAGCGGTAGCGCGACGCCAGCTCCTTCATGCCGGCCACCTGGTCGGGCAGGGTGTTGTCACCCATGCGGCCGTAGTACGCGTCGTGAAAGGACTTCGACCGCATCGGCGTGCCCATGCCGTCGATCTGCACGACCACGAAGCCCAGTTCAGCGAGTGCCTGGTGATCGCCGCGCGACGCATTGAAGGACCGAGAACCGACGCTGCCCGTCTGCGGGCCCGGGTAGATGTAGTTGATGATCGGATACGTCTTCGACGAGTCGAGCTTGGTCGGCGTGTACATCAAGCCGTACAGGTCGGTCTTGCCATCGCGCGCCTTGACCGTGATCCGCGTGGGCGGCTTCCACCCGGTCGCGACCAGCTTGCTCACGTCACCCGTCTCGAGCGTCGACACCAGCTTGCCGGTCGTGGCATCGCGCACGACCACGGTCGGCGGCAGGTCGGGGCGCGACCAGCTGTCGACGAGAAAGCGGCCACTTGGCGACAGCGTCACCGTGTGATCGCCGTCCTCGGGCGTGAGCAGCGTGAGCGCCTTGCCGTCGAGGCCGATGCGATAGAAATGGCGGAAGTACGGATCGCGCGCCGCATCCTTCCCGACACCGACGAACCACAGCTGCCGGGTCTTCTCGTCGATGCGGGCGATCGACACGACATTGCCTGCACTCGTCGTGACCTGCCGCTTGAGCGCGCCGGAGGTGAGGTCGTAGAGATAGAGCTGGCCCCAGTCATCGCGCGGGGAGTACCAGAGCACCTCGTTGCTGGCCGGCAGGACGCGCCAGTTCGGCACGTTGTCGCCGCTCTCGAACTGCGTCTTCACTTCCTCGCGCAGGACGTCGCGCACGTCGCCCGTACTCGCGTCAGCGACACGAAGTGTCGCGATCTTGTGGTCGCGCGAGCTGGAGACGAATGCGAGCTTCGTCGCATCGGGGTACCACTGCACGTCGGCGAACTCGCCATTCACGCAGGTGATGTGGTCGCAGACCGTCGAGCGATGCTGGTCGGCCGACATCTTGAGACGCGTCACGACGGGCTGCGTACCGGAGAGGTCGATGACGACGCGATGAATCATGGAGACGACGCTGTCACCGGGCAGCGGATACTTCCACGAACGCAGCTCCGGATGTCCCGCCTTGGTCGTCAGGATATGCATCTCGCCGACCTTGCGCTGATCCTGCTGGAAGGTCGCGATCTTCTTCGAGTCGGGTGACCAGAGCAGGATGGCGCGATCGGAGTGGATCCATCCAGCATTGTCCGTCGCGTAGCCGAAATCCTTGACGCCGTCCCTGGTGAGCTGCGTCTCGGCGTTGGTCGCAACGTCGCGCACCCAGAGGTTCCAGTCGCGAATGAAGGCTGCCTTCTTCTTGTCGGGCGACAGCGATTCCGGAACTCGCCCGCCAGCGCGCCGCGCGGGTGTTCCAGCGGTCCCGGGAGCGCCCGGCACGTCGATGCCGGCGCACGCGGCCGGTGTCGTGGCACAGTTGCTCTTCGTGCCTTTCGCGGGATCGACGACGATCATCGGCGAACTGCCATTCGCCTGTCGTACCCGATACCAGAAGCGGTCGCCCTCGAGCCACGTCGGCTGCAGCCCGGTACCGATCACCAGCGGCGTCGTGTTGAAGCTGAGGAACTTCTCCGCCTGTGCGTAGTCGTTCGCGGTGAGCTGGCGGGTCGGACTCGCTGACGACGTCTGCGCGGGCGCCTGGGCATGCGCGGACAGCGGAGCAGCCGTGGCGAGCACCGCCGCCGACGTGAGGGCGTGCAAGAGAGAACGACGCGTCATCGGAAAAAGAGACTGGGGTGACTACCTGAGAGGACTACCGGCGCCACGGTCGGTGCACGGTGTAGGTAGGAACACTGGTGATGCCATTCCGGGCGATGCTGATGAGCCGCCGCCGCGCGAGCTGGGCCAATGCCGACTGGACGGTGCGCTTGGCGAGTCCGGTCCCCTCGGCGATGTCCTGCAGGGCGATCGTGATCCCCGGCGTCTCATCCGTGACGCTGCGACGCCACAGGTGCAGATACACCAGGAACGCAGACGGTTGCCGATCGTGCCCGACGAGGTCGGGCATGAGCGTATCCAGAATGTACGGGTCGAGGGCGAGCGTCAGCGCGGGCTCCGGTAGGCTATGGCAGCAGTTGCCATAGTAAGCGATCAGCGCCTGGTCCGCCACGTCCCACACCGCGGGCGCCCCGCAATGGCTCCCGCGGCGCTCCACAGCCGCGCGTCAGCGGGCGGCGAGCGCCTCGCCTGTCGTGATGCGCATGGCCCGCTGGGCGGGCAGGGCGGCAGAGAGGAGCGATACGACCACCACGAGCACCAGCCAGACCAGGACACCCTGTGGGTCCGGAGTCCAGCGCACGGGCACCGGCATCATGATCCGCCCGAAGGCCTGACCCAGCAGGACGCTCACCGGAAGCGACAGGGGAATGGCCACGAGCCAGCTCGCCAGGGCCAGCAGGAGGGACTCTCCTTCCACCATGACCAGGATGGCGCCATGCGACGCGCCGATTGCGCGCAGCACCCCGATCTCGCGTGTCCGCTCCAGTACGGCGAGGCTCATGGTCGACATGAGCCCGAGCCCACCGATCACGATCGCCAACTCCGACATGACGAGCAGGAACCCCGACACCATCAGCAGGTGATCCTCGACTGCACCGCGATTCGCTCCCACCAGCGACGCGTTCGCCACCGCGATGCCTTGCTCACCGAACCGGTCGCGGATCCGCTGCAGCAATTCCGACTGCTCGGCGAGTGAACGCGACGAAGCGCGGACCGTCAGGCTCCTCACACGGGATTCGCCGAGGACGCGCGCGAGGGCCGCAGGGCTGACGTACGCCGCCGGTGATGGCCCCGACTCCACCACGCCGCGCACGCGCCAGACCTGCGACTGCCCATTCACGACGAGGGAGACCGCTCTGCCCACGGTCAGTGCGGGCTGGTCGGCGAGCAGCCGCGCGTTCACCACGATCTCCGGCAGGTCTCCAGGGCCCAGCCAGGCGCCGTCGATCAGAGGATAGCGCACGAGCATCGTCGTGTCCGGCAGCCCGGTGACCGCGAATGCCGGCGACAGCAGCCCATCGGCCTCCTCCACCGCCGCCTGCGCGCCGCTCCAGGCTTCGACGCGCGCGACACCGTCCACGCTCGCCACGAGCGGCAGCATCACGGAAGCGTCGAACGGTTCCACCATGCGAAGCGACATGTCGAGCTGCAGCTGTTCCGTGAACAGGACGTCGACGGAGTCGCGAATGGACGTGCGGAGGCCCAATGCACCGAGGTACACCGCGCCGCCCAGCGCCAATGTGGTGACGGTGAGAGCCGCGCGCTGACGCCGGCGTAGCGTGTTTCGCAGCGACAGCAGGAACGGACGCGACCTCGCGCCGCGACCCAGGGTCATGATCCACCCCGACGGCGTCGGCTCGTGCACCGACGCACCGTCGCGCAGCGCGTCGTTCACGGAGATGCGGCACCCGCGCCACACCGGCAGCAGGGCCGCCAGTACCGGAAGCAGCATGCCGACGACGGCCTGCACGAGCAATGCGCCGAGTGGGATGGATGCGTTGCTCACGTCGAAGTTGAGCAACTCGGCGGAGAAGGCTGCGTACTGCCAGGCGATCGCCGCGGCGACAGGAATGGCAATCGCTGCAGCCACGAGTCCGAGCACCAGCGCAAGGGCGAGATACTGCGCCGCGATCTGCCACGCCGATGCCCCGATGGCCTTCATGACGCCGATCTCGCGTGTCTGTCCGACCAGCATCGCGGTCATGAGGTTCACCACGAGCAGTGCACTGAGCAGCAGCGAGAGCACGCCGAAGGCCCCCTGCGTGAACAGGAGCGAGTCCATCTGCCCCGCATGCATGTGGCGACCCGGAACCGGCACGTCGACCTCGGTGACCTCGTGGCCGAGCGAACCGGCCAGTCGCGCCACCTCGCCCGCGACACGCCGGATGTGATCGCGATCGAACGGTGCATCGCGAACGACGATACGCAACTGATTCGGTGTCGCGTCTCCACCGAGTGCCGTCAGGGTCGCGGGACTCACGAAACCGTACACGACGTGTTCCATCCATCCGGGAGCCAGCCCTGCGTCGCGAGCCACGCCCTCGATGGGCAGCACAAGTGGTGACGTCGTCACGCCCGAAGAGAGCTGCAGCTCCACCGAGTCACCCTGCGCCGCGCTGGAGAACTCGAGCGACGACTTCTCGATCGTCAGCGTACCATCGGCTGGCGGCCACATGCCGCTCACCGCTTCGATGCGGCCGATGTCGGACGCGCCCATGTCTGCGCCGGAGAAGAGCAGGGCCGTGTGCCAGCCTGTGGACGTGCGCACACGCGCCGTCACAGTGCGACGAGCGGACGCTGCACGGACCGCAGGCAGCAGACGGACTCGCGCGAGCAGCGTGCTGTCAACCGATACGCGCAACGTCGCCGATGGCGGATTCGTGGCGAGGTACCCCTCGCGCGTGACGCGCCGCAGCAACGACCATGTGTCGAGGACGGCGCCCGCACCGACGATGCCCACCACGATCGCCAGCACGACGAGGACCGTGCGCGCCTTGTGCAGCCACACGTCGCGCATGACCTTCCGCCAGCGCGCGCCGAGCAGGACCGACCCCGAGCTCATGACTGCACCACGCGCCCGTCGGCCAGCGCAACGGTGCGGGTGGCAAACCGTCCGGCCGCCGCCGCGTGTGTGGCCATCACGACCGTCTCTCCGTCGTGCGCGAGCCCGCCGAACAGCTCGAATATTCCGTCGGACGTGCGCGAGTCGAGATTGCCGGTCGGTTCGTCGGCGAGCAACAATGCCGGGCCATTTGCCAGTGCGCGCGCGATTGCAACCCGCTGCTGCTGCCCGCCGGAGAGCGTGAGCGGAAGCTTGTCCGCCTGCGCCGCGACACCGAGGCGCAGCAGCAAAGCCTGTGCGCGATCCCGTCGTTCGCGCGGCGCCCAGCGCCCCACGAAGTCCATGGCGAGCATGACATTCTCCGCGGCAGTGAGCGTCGGCATCAGCTGGAAGAACTGGAACACGATGCCCGCGGCCTTGCCACGCCATTGCGTCAGCGCACGCTCGGGAAGCGAGTGCAACGGCACGTCCGCAATGTGAATCGTGCCCTGCGTCGGACGCTCGACACCGGCCAGGATGCTGAGGAGCGTACTCTTGCCGCTGCCCGACTCCCCTACGATCGCCACGAAGCTGCCGGCGGCGATGTCGAGGTTCACGTCGTGCAACGCGACGAACGGGCCCGCCGGGAGGACAAAGGTCTTCTGGATGTCGCGGAGGATGATCATGACTGACGCTACCGGGCTCGTTCCCGTGTTGCGATGGGTTGGTGCACCGTTCAACTGCCTCGATGCACCATCCGGCGAATCGACCGCAGAACCGGAGTCAGGCCCCACGATATTTCTGCCTCCCCGAACGGAGTGCCCATGTATCATCGTGTCCCTGCATGTCCCCGGTCCCACGTACTGCGGGCGTGTGCTGTGCTGCTGCTCGTACCGTTGCTGATCCCGCTCGCGGGCGCCGCGGCCCAGCACGGGGCAGGGGGGCCGCCCGCGGGTACGCAGCCGCCGCGTGAGGCCACGCAGTTCGCGTTTCTGATTGGCCAGTGGGACCTGACGGTCACGCCGAAGGCCACGACCCTCGCCACGCGCATACACGGCGTACCGAAGCTCCGCGGAACGTGGAAGGCGTGGCGTGCGCTCGAGGGCTTCGGTATCGAGGACGAAATCCGCATCGTGGATGCGTCCGGAAACCCGCAGCTGCTCACGCACTTCGTACGCGTGTACGATCCTGCCGGTCGCGTGTGGAAAGTGTCATCGGTGGACGTCTACCGCGCCGTGATCGTCCTGTCGACGGCGCAGTGGCAGGGCAGCGAGATGCGGTCGACATCCTCCGGCACCGACGCCGAGGGCAAGCCGTACCTGACGCGCACGGTTCTCACGGCGATCACGCCCACGAGTTTCCGGTCGCGCCAGGATCGTTCCACCGACAATGGCCGCACGTGGACCGAGGGCTATCTCGTCATCGACGCGAAGCGCACGGCCGCCATCGCCCCTCGGTGACGGCCTTGCCGTTTCGTTGAACGGACGGAATGCTTCGGCCATGCCACGGCTCTGGATCTGGCTTCAGCTCGTACTCGGCTGGCTTCCGGTGTGGGCACTGTATGCCACACTGATCGTCGTCGCGCATCCACCGACTCGGCCGATGCAGGCCGCATTGATCGGTGCGCGCGCCATCATCCCCGCCGCACTGCTCGGCCTCCTGGTGCATCGGCTCACCCGGCGCCTGCCGTGGCCCAGTCCGATCCGGATCGGCTTCGTGCTCGCACATGCCGCGTCGGCGGCCGTGTACTCGGTCGCGTGGCTACTGCTCAACGCGGTGTGGGTACTGGCTGGTCACGGCTCGAGTGTGGTGATGGTCGAGCGTACCGCGGTGCCGTTCCTCGTGCTGGGGGTGTGGCTCTACATCATGGTCGCAGGCGTCTCCTACGCGGCGCAGGCCAGTGCCCGTGCCGCGTCCGCCGAAGCGAGTGCCGCCCGTGCGCAGCTGGCGGCTCTGCGGGCGCAGTTACACCCGCATTTCCTGTTCAATGCGTTGCACACCGTGGTGCAGCTGATCCCCCGGCAGCCAGCGCGCGCGGCCGAGGCGGCGGAACTCGTGGCGAGCATGCTGCGGACGACCCTCGAGGACGAGCGCGATCTCGTGAGCGTGGCCGACGAATTCGCGTTCGTGCGACGCTACGTGGAGATCGAGCATCTTCGGTTCGGCGATCGCCTGGAAGTGCATGTGTCTTCGACAGCGACGGCCGACGGGGCCCTGGTGCCGTCATTTGCCGTCCAGACGCTGGTCGAGAATGCCGTGCAGCATGGTGCCACGCCGAAAGTCGACCCGACGACCGTGCGCATCGACGCGTCGATGCGCGGTGACACGCTGGTGCTGACGGTGGTCGACGATGGAGCCGGCGGTCGTGCGAGCGTGCGGTCGGACTTCACCCCCTCACGACATGCGAGCGAGCAGGCAGACGCGTCCGCGGGAAGTGGGCTCCAGCGCCTGCGGGAACGTCTGGCGGTGCTCTACGGGACGCAGGCATCGCTCCGGTGCGGCACGCTCGATGGTGGCGGCTTCGAGGCATGCATCGAGATTCGTGGTGCCCGCACCTCACAGGCGGCCGCGTGACGACGAGCGCCGCCTTCACGCCCGTCGCGGGCCGGCGCGTGAGCGTGTTCATCGCGGACGATGAGCCGCTCGCCCGCGCCGGGCTTCGCGACATGCTTTCGACGGTGAGCTGGCTCGAGTGCGTCGGTGAAGCAGCGCACGGCGAGGCGGCGGTGGAAGCGATCAACCGGTTACGTCCTGAACTCGTGCTGCTCGATATCCAGATGCCCGGGCTACTCGGAACCGACGTGCTGCGGCGGTGCACGCATCGGCCGCACGTCATCTTCACCACGGCGTACGCGCAGCACGCGGTGACCGCCTTCGAGCTCGGTGCCCTCGATTACGTGCTCAAGCCTTTCGGCCAGGCGCGACTCGACGCCGCGCTCGAGCGTGCGCGCACGGCGTTGGGCGAGCCGGGCGCGTACTCATCACTCGACCGGCTGAACGAGGCGCTCGGCAAGTCGCCGATGACACGACTGTTCGTCCGCAGCGGCGTGCATCTCGTGCCCGTCCCGGTCGACAGCATCGCCTTTTTCGAGACGAGTGGCGACTACGTGATCGCGCAGGCGTACACGGGCGCGACGGCCAGCCGGCATGTCGTGCACGTGTCGCTCAATCGCATCGAGTCGCGACTGGACCCCGCGCGGTTCGTGCGCATCCATCGCACGCACATAGTCAACCTGTCGCACGTCGCCCGGTTCCGGGCGCTGGCGCGTGGACAGCTCGTTGCCGAGTTGCGCGACGGGACCCGGCTGCCGGTGAGCCGCACACGCGCCGCGGAGCTGCGCCGGCTCGCCGAATGATCACGCGCTCGCGGCTATGGCAACCGTTGCCATGGTAAGCATTGCGCGGCTTGTGCGTGCGGCGGCGCGCTGGAAGGTTCGAGACTCCGCCCCTCGCCACCCGAACCGGCTCCGTCGATGATCAGGAACGTGAAGTTCGTCAGCATTCCCGTGCACGACCAGGATCGTGCGCTCGAGTTCTATACCACGAAGCTGGGCTGCCGTGTCACGACCGACGCTCCGATGGGGCCCGGCATGCGATGGATCGAACTCGCGTTTCCGCGCGCCGAAACGGGCGTGGTGCTGTTCACGGCGCCGGGGCAGGAGGGGTGGATCGGCGGATTCATGAACGTGACGTTCGCCTGCGACGATGTGCACGCCACCGCGGCCGAACTGCAGCAACGCGGAGTCGAATTCGTGCAGCCGGCGCGCACGGAATCGTGGGGCACGTCGGCGATCTTCAAGGATTCCGAAGGCAACCAGTTCGTGCTGTCGTCGCGCTGAGGAATGTGATATGGTGGAGTCCGCCGTGAAGGCGCTGCACTCCCTCGGACGAGTGCCGCCCGTGCATGTTTAGCCGGTCCGCAGGACCGACAACGCTTACCACGGGATGCACACGCATGCAGAGAACAGCAGACGCCGTCTGGCACGGCTCCGGCAAGGACGGCAGTGGCACACTCGATACGCAGAGCGGGGTGCTGCGGTCGCACCCGTACTCGTTCCGCACGCGCTTCGAGGATGAGGAAGGACGCGCCGGCACCAACCCGGAGGAGCTCATCGGTGCCGCACACGCCGGCTGCTTCACGATGCAGCTGTCCTTCATGCTCGATGCAGCCGGTTTCACGGCCACGGAGCTCCGCACCCATGCGGCCGTGACCCTCGGTCCGGTGGACGGCAAGCAGACGATCTCGAAGATCGCGCTCACGGTCGAGGGCACGGTCCCTTCGATCAGCGACGCCGATTTCCAACGCATCGCGGGCGAAGCCAAGGCAGGTTGCCCGGTGAGCCGCGTGCTGAACGCCGAGATCACGCTCGACGCGAAGCTGGTCTAGCACGGAGGCTGTAACGGAGGCTGTAACAGCACAGCGGCGCACCGGAAAGTCCGGTGCGCCGCTGTGTACGTTCTGCAACCGTTCAGCTACTTCTTCCCGATGGTACGGTCGAAGAACGCCCACACGCGCGTCCACGAGTCGATCTGCTCGGGCGAGTCATCCAGTTCGAGCGTCTGGCGATTGACGCGGCGGCTGAACGTGTGGCCGACACTCGCCGGCCCCGGCGTCGGGTTCACGTAGATCTTGGTCTCGGCGAGTCCCGACTTCCGCGCGACCAATGCGTCGACCAGCGGGCGCGCTTCCTCGAAGTTCACGTCCTCGTCGTTCGTCGCGACGTGCACCAGCAGCGGCAGCTTGAGGCTATCCACGTGGTAGTACGGCGACCGGCGCACATATTCGGCGCGCTGCTCGAACGGCAGTCCCTGCAGCCGTGACTGCGTAGAGAAGCTGCGCTGGTAGCTCGGACCCTTGAACGAGAGCCGGAACAGCAGGTTCGTCACCGGCACGATGGCCGCGCCCGCCTTGAACGGCGTCCCCGCGCCTTCGCGGGTGAGCAGCAGCGTCGTGATGTATCCGCCGTGGCTCCAGCCCATGACGCCGATGCGCTCCGGGTCAACCGACGGCAGGCCCTTGAGCACTCCCACCGCCGACTCGACGTCGTCGACCTCCCAGCCGCCGTAGTCGATCTTGTTGTGGAACTCGGCGCCGTAGCCGGTGCTGCCGCGATAGTCGGGCGTGATGATGACGTAGCCGCGCTTCACGGCCTCCTTGATGAACGGGAGGTAGTTCTGGTCCATGTTGCCGTGCACACCACCATGCACCCACACCATGGCCGCGTGTGCGCGGGCGCCGCGCGACTGCAGCGGCTCGAACAGGTACGCCGGAATCTCCAGGCCATCCGCCGTGCTCTTGTACGTGACCTTCGAGAACTTCATGGCTCCGGCGCTGCGCGCGGCGAAGATGCTGTCGGTGCGCGCCTTCGACAGCTTCTGCGCGGCGTAGTCGGCAACAGGGTGATCTTCGTGCTTGTTGCTCACGTAGAGCGCTCGTGCACGCGCCGAGTCCATCTTGACCTGCTGACGGGCCCGCGGCGGATCTTCCTGAGCGAAGGCGGCGGTTGCGGAGAGCTGCGAGGCGACCGCGACGAACGCGGCGGCGTGGAGGAGGCGTTGCATGGAGCGCATGGGCAGGGCGGGGCAGGGTCGCGGCCGCGAGAGCTGGCGGGAGAGCTGGCGGGACGACGGGGATGTCGCGAGGGCGTTCGGTAGGAGTATGCCACCTCGGCGCCTCCCGTCTCAAGGTCCACGCGCCGCATGGCGTCCGAGCTTGCCCGGAGACGGTGGGACGCCGAGGTTACCCCATGCACGTGCGCGTGGCGATCATCGGGACGGGGTTCTCGGGCATCGGGGCGGCAGTCCGCCTGCTCGACGAGGGCATCGACGACTTCGTCATGATCGAGCGCGACAGCGGCCTCGGCGGAACCTGGCGCGTGAACCGGTATCCGGGCTGCGCCTGCGACATTCCATCGCGTCTCTACTCGTTCTCGTTCGCGCAGAATCCATCGTGGTCGCAGGGGTATTCCGAGGCGCCGGAGATCCTCGCGTACCTGGAGCGCGTGGCCGACGAGCGGGGTCTGCGCCGCCACATGCGCTTCGACGAACAGCTCGAGCGCGCGGGGTGGGACGCGCAGGGGCAGCGATGGCAGCTCGAGACGTCGCGTGGCGCACTGAGTGCCGACATCCTGATCGCTGCGACCGGACCGCTCAGCGAACCCTCGGAGCCCAGGCTGCCGGGCATCGGCACCTTCACGGGGCACGCGTTTCACTCGGCACGGTGGGATACCGAGCACGATCTGCGCGACAGGCGTGTCGCCGTGATCGGTACAGGCGCGTCGGCCATCCAGTTCGTGCCGGAGATCCAGCCGCTGGTGCGTTCACTCTCGCTGTTCCAGCGCACGCCGGCGTGGATCGTTCCTCGATACAACCGGCGGTATGGGCGGCGCGAGCGCGAGCTGTTCCGCGCTGTGCCGACGCTCATGTCACTCGTACGCGGCACCATGTACGGCGTGCGCGAACTGCAGTTCCTGTCGTTCCGGCACCGTGCGCTCGCCGCAGCGATGCAGCGCATGTCCGAACGGCATCTGGAGGCACAGGTTTCCGATCCGACGCTGCGTGCGGCACTCACACCCGGATACACGTTCGGCTGCAAGCGCATTCTGGTCTCGAATGAGTTCTACCCGGCCGTGTCGCGCCCGAACGTGCGGGTGGTCACGAGCGGCATCCGCGAGGTGCGCGGCCATGAGATCGTCGCACTGGACGGCTCCGCGCACGAGATCGACACGATCATCTTCGCGACCGGTTTCAAGGCCACCGATCCGCCGCTGGCGCGCGTGGTCCATGGCCGCCACGGCGATTCGCTGCACGAGGCGTGGTCGCCGAACATGCGTGCACATGCCAGCACCACGGTGCACGGTTTCCCGAATCTGTTCGTGATTCCGGGTCCCAACTCGGGGCTCGGACACACGTCGCTGATCTACATGATCGAATCGCAGATCGCGCATGCCATCGGCGTGATCCGGATGATGCGTGACCGCGGAATCGCGGCCGTGGAACCGACCGCTGCCGCGCAGGAGCGCTACGTGAGGCGGATCGATCGCGAGATGCCCCGCACCGTCTGGGCCTTCGGGGGCTGCTCGAGCTGGTATCAGGACGCGACGGGCCACAACAGCACGCTCTGGCCGGACTTCAGTTTCCGGTTCCGGCAGGCGGTCGCCACCGTGCGCCCGGACGACTATGCGGCCGTCTCCCCCGACCGGTCCGGGCGCTAGACTTTCAGGGGACGTTCCCTCCCGCACAGCCCACTCTGCTCTCCTCCATGCTCATGTTGCCCTCCCGTCGCCGGTTGTCCCGTCTACCGGGACTCGCCATCGCGGCCCTGCTCCCGGTCCTGACGCTCCCCTCGACGGCAAGCGCGCAGAACTCCGCGCTCCCGCACGATTCGCTCCTCGTGCGCCCGCTGATGTTCCGCAACATCGGCCCCGCGTCGATGAGCGGCCGTATCGTCGACCTCAGTGTGGTCGAGGCGCCGAAGACCGCGCGCGGCGGGCGCCTTGGAACCGTCATCTACGCGGCAGTCGCCACCGGCGGCGTGTGGAAGTCGACGAACGCCGGCATGACCTGGACGCCGATGTCCGACTCCATCCGCATCGGGTCCATCGGTGCGGTGGCATCCGCGCCGAGCAATGGCGACATCGTGTGGCTCGGCACCGGTGAACCGAACAACATGCGCAGCTCGTCGTGGGGCGCCGGTGTGTTCAAGAGCACGGATGGCGGACGCACGTGGTCGAAGCCGATGCTCCCGAAGACGCAGCACATTGGGCGCATCGTCATCGACCCGCGGAATCCCGAGGTCGTGTATGTCGCGGCCGTCGGCCCTCTCTGGGCAGCGGGTGGCGACCGCGGGCTGTTCAAGACGACCGATGGTGGCGTGACGTGGACCAACACCAAGAACATCTCCGCGCAGACGGGCTTCACGGAGCTGGTGATGGATCCGTCCAACCCGGACGTGTTGTACGCCGCCTCGCTGCAGCGCGAGCGTCGCGAGTACGGCTTCCTCCCCGGCGGCACCGAGAGCGCCATCTGGAAGAGCACCGATGCTGGCGCCACATGGAACAAGCTGGGTGGAGGACTGCCGTCCGGTGAGATCGGACGCATCGGCATCACCGTGTGCAAGTCGAAGCCGGCGACGGTGTACGCGTCGGTACACGCGAAGGGCAGCGCCAACGGCTTCTATCGCAGCGACGATGCCGGTGCCACGTGGCGCAACGTGAACAACAGCAACGGCACGGCGTGGTACTACAGCCAGGTGCGCTGCGACCCGACGGACCCGGAGCACGTCTACCGGCTCAACGCGAGCTCGCAGGAATCGACCGACGGGGGCAAGACCTGGCAGTCGTTCGCCGGCAACGGCGGCGTGCACAGCGACTCCCACGCGCTCTGGATCAATCCCGAGGCGCCGGAGCACATCATCCTCGGCAACGACGGCGGCATCGACATCTCGTACGACAAGGGTCGTACCTGGTACAACGTCGAGAACATCGTCGGTGCACAGTTCTATTCGATCTCGGTCGACGACGCGAAGCCGTTCTACAATGTGTTCGGCGGCCTGCAGGACAATGCGACGTGGGGTGGTCCGAACCGCACGCGCAACAGCTTCGGCCCGTCGAATGCCGACTGGTACCGCATGGCCGGCGGCGACGGCTTCTACAACGTGCCGGATCCGACCGATCACAACATCGTGTACGCGGAGAGCCAGGGCGGCGTGATCGTGCGCTACGACACGCGCACCGGCCAGACGAAGAGCATTCGCCCGACGGCAAAGCCTGGTGAGACGTTCCGCTACAACTGGAGCGCGCCGATCCTCCCGTCGAAGCACACCCCGGGCGCTGTGTACTTCGCCGCGAACGTCGTGTTCAAGAGCACCGACCGGGGCGACTCGTGGCGCACCATCAGCCCCGACCTGACGCGCAACATCAAGCGCAACGACCTCCCGCTGCGCGGCAGCAAGCCCGATACCGGCGCGCTTGGCCTGCACGAGGGCACGCAGGAGTTCAGCAACATCACGACGCTCGCGGAGTCGCCAATCCGCGCGGGCATCGTTGCCGCGGGTACGGACGACGGCAACATCCAGGTCACGCGCGACGACGGCAAGACGTGGACCAAGACGACGACGTTCCCCGGAGTGCCGGACACGACGTACGTCAGCCGCGTCATCTTCTCGCAGCACGCGGAGGGCACGCTGTACGCCACGCTCGACGGGCATCGCAGCAACGACTTCAACCCGTACGTCGTGAAAAGCATGGACTTCGGCAAGACGTGGACGTCGATCACGGCGAACCTCCCGGATGGCGGATCGGTGCAGGTCATCCGCGAGCATCATCGCCAGCCGGGCCTGCTCTTCGTCGGAACCGAGTACGGTGTGTTCGCCACGACCGATGGCGGCAAGGCGTGGGTTCAGCTCAAGAGCGGCATTCCGGGCGTGCCGGTGCACGACCTGCAGCTGCAGCCGACGTGGAACGACCTCGTGATCGGCACGCACGGCCGCGGCATCTACATCATGGATGACATCGCGCCGCTCGAGCATCTCGCGGAGGCAAAGGCGGCCAAGTTCGCGTACCTGTTCCCGACGCGCGCCGAGATGAACTTCCCGATCAACAACAGCCGCATCTCCGGCATGGGGTCAACGGGCTTCACTGGCCAGAACCCGGACTACGGTGTGCGCGTCGCGTATCTCGTGAACTCGATCCCGGCGGATGCGCGCGCAAAGCTCGAGATCGTGAACAGCACGGGCGCCGTCGTGCGTGACTTGCCCGTAGTGCGGCAGCCGGGGCTCTACCGCCCGTTGTGGGACATGCGCGTCGGTCCGCCGTACACTGGTCCGGTGGACACGTCGGCCGCAGCGGGTCGTGGCGGCCGCGGCGGCGGTGGTGGCTTCGGCGGCGGCTTCGGTGGCGCGCCAACGTTCCCGGCGCTCGCGGGCAGCTACACGGCTCGTCTCACCGTCACACCGGCGAGCGGCGCACCGACAGTGCTGACGCAGAAGATCACGCTGCTCCGCGATCCGCAGCAGGTGTTGACGGATGCACAGCTGCGTGCACTCGACAGCGCGCGCACGCGAGTGGTCGCCCTGCAGCGCACGCTGCAGGCGATGCAGCTGCGATCGGACAGCTCGGTGCAGCGCATCGCGGCGCTGCGCCGCGCGGCCGACAGCAGCAGCACGAAGCTCGCGCCACAGGCCATGTCCGAACTCGCGGCGATGGAAACCACGATGCGCGAGATTTCGCGTGACGTGGGGTCGCGGATCGGCGGTGCCGCGGGAGGCCGCGGTGGCGCGCCCCGCCCGCCGGTGATGGATGACGAGCCGAACCCCGCGCCGATCGCCCCGACGATTCAGGCGCGCGCGGGAACGCTGAACGAACTCCTGAGCGTGACTTTCGGCGTGTCGAGTACGCAGCAGGCGCTGCTGTCGTCGCTCAATACCGAGCTCGAGGCGCATCGCACGAAGCTCGCGAAGCTGGAGTCGGAGCGCATTCCCGCACTCGTGTCCACGATGCGGGCAGCGGGCGTGACAGTGCCGATGCGCTGATCACACCAAAGCTTCGAAATACGAAGCGGCGCCAGACCCTGGCGCCGCTTCGTCGTTCACGGTGGAGCAAACTTCTACTTGAGCGGCAGCCGTCGCTGGCGCGCGTTCTTCTCCACGAGGCGCCGCAGCTCCACGATCGGCTCGGGATTATCGTCCACCTGCAGGCGCAACACCACATCGTTGTGGAGCCACACGCCGCCATCCTTCTTGACGATCAGGATGGCGGCCGACTGCATGCCGCGCGTGTCGCCACCGGCCGCCTGCCCGGCGTCGAGCGCGGCGACCAGCCGCAGCGAGAGGTGGCCCGTCGTTTCCTCGAACGCCTTGACCATCGCGCTCACGACATCGGGGCCCGCGAGGATGTTGCCCTGCGCCGAGCAGAACTTGCCCTGCTTATCGCCCGCCCAGGTGCTGGCCTTCGGGCCCGTGTATGCCGCCACATTGCCCTGGGCGTCCATCACGGCGAACTGCCGTCCCTGCTTCGTCCAGTCGCCCGGTCGCGGGTCAGGGTCGCGCTCCCAGACCTGCTTGACCACATCCGCAGGCCGAACCCCCTTCCGCAGCAGTTCGAGCGCCTGAGGGCCATAGGAGACGTCCACGACGGCCTGTGTGGCGGCCACTCCGACCCCGGCCTCCGCCCACAGGACGCCATTGCCCACGGAGAACACGCGCGACTGGACCGCACCTCCCACCTCGCCAGTGGCCGGGTCGTACCCGAGGATGGAGAACGTCGCGACGGGCGGCCAGGGAAGTGGAGCAGTGCTGCCGAAGGTCCCGGGTGCCGACTGCGCCCACGCCGGGGCAGTTCCGCCGAACGACGCAAGCAACGCGACGCCGAGTGCGGTACGAGCATGGCGACCTGCGAGACTGGCAAGGCGGCTGGGGAAGGGAAGAGGCATGGTCCGGTGCGGAGGAAGGGCGGGGGATCGTTGCGCCAGGTGCTCCTCCACGAAACGCTGTCGTACCGCGTAATGCCAGAGTCACGACCCAATGCACCCGCAGTTCTCTCCGCCAGCCCATCGGCATCACCACTCAAGTACGAAGGAGGCTGGATGTCGCGCATGAAGCGTTCGATGCGTCGGCTCGCCTGGTCCGCGCTGGTTGCCGTTGCATCCATCGCGGCGCCGGCGCCGCATGCACGGCTGCACGGGCAGGGCGCTGGGACCGCGCAGAAGCAGGATGAGGAGTACACGAAACTCATCCGGCAGTACCTGACCGACCCGCGCATCACGACGGAACTGGTCGACCACCTGCCGTTCTCCGACAAGGTGCCCACGACGCTCAAGTTCCCGGGCATCAATCGGATCGTCGGCACGCCGGGCTACCTGACGCACGCGAAGGACATCCATCGCTACCTGAAGGCCGTCGCCGATGCGGCACCCGACCGCGCGAAGTTCTGGACGATCGGGAAGACGGAAGAAGGGCGCGACATGGTCGTGATGGTGATCGGCGACGAGGAGACGATCCG
>JAZKCW010000063.1:0-13954 GCA_040387895.1 Gemmatimonadota bacterium | reverse complement strand
CCGGCGAGCGGGATCCCGCTCGTGCAGGCGAGCCGAGGCGTGGCTGGCCGGCTGGTCCGCCGCGACCTCCGCCTGAGACGCGGTTGCCTGTTGCCGTCGCCGTCGCCGGAGATAGTGCCCGACTGCATATTGGCCCATGCTCTTCTCCCTCCGACTCGTGCCCATGAAGCCTTCCCGACTCCTCGTGCTCGCGGCACTCGCCGCCGCGTGCCAGAAGCCTGCTGATGCCCCCGCGGCCGCCTCGACGTCCGATGTCGTGCCCGCCGAAGCCGTCGCGGCCATCGACACCGCGACGCTCATGCAGCACATCCGCGTGCTCGCCGACGACTCCCTGCTCGGACGCCAGCCCGGCTCGGCCGGCGAGGAGAAAACCGTCGCGTACCTCGAAGGGCAGTTCAAGGCGATGGGTCTCCTCCCCGGCAACACCGATGGCACATACATCCAGAAGGTGCCGCTCGTCGGCATCACCGTGAGCAATTCGCCCGCGATGACGTTCACCAAGGGCGCCACCTCGCGTACGCTCAAATGGCGTGACGACTTCGTCGCGTGGACCAAGCACGTCGAGCCCACCGCATCGCTCGACAAGTCGGAACTCGTGTTCGTCGGCTACGGCACCGAGGCGCCCGAGTTCAAGTGGGACGATTACAAGGGCGCCGATCTCGCCGGCAAGACCCTCGTCATGCTCGTGAACGATCCGCCACTCGCCGACACCGCGCAGTTCGGCGGGCCCCGCATGACGTACTATGGCCGCTGGACCTACAAGTACGAGCAGGGCATGAAGCACAAGGCTGCCGGTGTACTGCTCGTGCACGAGACCGAGCCCGCCGGCTATCCGTTCTCGGTCGTGCAGGGCAAGACCGCGGAGCAGTTCGACCTCGTGGCGCCGGACAAGAACATGAGCCGCGCCAACGTCGAAGGCTGGATGACCGTCGATCAGGCGAAGGCGCTGTTCACGATGGCGGGACAGAACTTCGATTCACTGCGCGCCAGGGCCGCAACGCCTGCGTTCGCGCCAGTGCCCCTTGGTGTCACGGCGAGCATCACGCTGCAGAACACGCTGCGCACCATCGATTCGCGCAACGTCGTCGCGAAGCTCGAGGGCAGCGATGCCACCGCCAAGGATGACTACATCATCTACACCGCACACTGGGATCACTTCGGTGTCGGCGCGAAGGTGAAGGGCGACTCCATCTACAACGGCGCCGCCGACAACGCGACGGGCACTGCCGGCCTGCTCGCAATGGCGAAGGCATTCAAGGCGATGGGCACCCCGCCGAAGCGTTCCATCCTGTTTCTCGCCGTCACCGCCGAAGAGCAGGGCCTGCTCGGCTCACAGTACTACGCCGTCACGCCGATCTATCCGCTGGCGCGCACGCTCGCGAACCTGAACATGGATGTGCTCAACCAGTGGGGACCGACGAGCGATCTCGTCGTGATCGGGCTCGGCAACTCGGAGCTCGACGACTACGCGCAGGCCGCCGCGAAGGAACAGGGACGAACGCTGCGCCCGGACGCCGAACCGGAGAAGGGTTTCTACTACCGCTCCGACCACTTCAACTTCGCGAAGCTCGGGGTGCCGGCGTTCTACCCGGAACCCGGCATGGACTTCGTCGGCAAGCCCGCGGGCTACGGCAAGCAGAAGCGTGATGAGTACACGTCCACGGACTATCACCAGCCGCAGGACAACATCAAGCCGGGCTGGGACCTGTCCGGTGCCGTGCAGGATCTCAACCTCCTGCTCGCGATGGGCTATCGCATCTCGAACGCGGCGAAGATGCCGGAGTGGCGTCCCGGCAACGAGTTCCGCGCGACGCGCGAGAAGTCACTCGGCAAGTAGCAGCCGCATGTTCTCTCGCTTCACTCGTGCCATCGTGCGTCCACCCGCGCCGAACTTCGCGGACGGCCTCACCACCGTGAGCCTCGGTGCCCCGGATGTCGCACTCTCGTTGCAGCAGCATGCCGCCTATCGCGCGGCCCTGGAGCGACACGGTTGTACGCTGACCGTGTTGCCCGCCGACAGCGCGCATCCCGACTCGACGTTCGTCGAGGACACGGCGCTGATCGTGCCGGGTCGCGGCGCCATCATTTCCCGCCCGGGCGCGAGTAGCCGCGCGGGCGAAACGCAGGCGATGCGCCTGACGCTGGCACCACTCTTCCCCGCACTGGCCGAAATCGTCGCGCCGGGTACACTCGATGCCGGCGACGTGTGCGAGGCCGGGGATGTCGTATTCATCGGAATCTCGCATCGCACGAACGCAGAAGGGGCGCGCCAGCTGGGCGAGTGGCTCGCCGGCTACGGCATCGCGTCGCGCACGATCGACATCCGCGAGACACCGGGCATCCTGCACCTCAAGAGCGGCGTCGTGGCCCTCGACGCCGACTGCCTGCTGGCGATCGGTGCACTCGCCGATCACCCGGCGTTTCGCGACATCCGCGTGCTGCGCGCCCCGGACGGTGAAGGGTATGCCGCCAACTGCGTGCGCGTGAACGACGTGATCTTCGTGGCCGACGGATTTCCGCGCACGCACGCGTTGCTGCGTGATGCCGGCTACGCGCTCGAGCCGCTCGCGATGAGCGAGTTCGAGCGGATGGATGGTGGATTGAGCTGCCTCTCCCTGCGCTTCTGACGGAACACCGGGCCGACAGCGTACACAAGACGCCATGAACGACAAACACCCGCGGAGGCCATCTCCGCGGGTGTTCGTGCATTACCGCACTACGAGTGCGCCATCGAAGCGATCAGTCGAGCGCGCCGAGCGCGCGCTGCCCGAGCAGGCGGCTGGCAGCAGCCGTCGGGTGCGCCACATCCCAGAAGAAGTAGCTGTCCGGCGTGGTGCACAGCACTGGCGGAGTCACCGCGGTGTTGAGGCATCCCGTCGTGCTGTTGGTGAATCCGAACGTGGTCGGCGACGCGAACACTTCGTTGGAGAAGGCGCCCACGTCGACGAAATAGAGATTGAGACCGGGGGACGCTGTCCGGATACCGGGAAGAGTCGCGGCAAGGCCGGTGTTGAACTGCGTAGACAGCGCCGTCGCGGCGCCGGCCGTCTGTGCGCCCAGTGCGCGTGCCAGTGGGGTGCGTCCCGCGTCGGGGCTGTTCAGGAGCAGGATGTGACGCGCTCCAGCAGCGTACAGGCGATTGATGATCGTGCCGATGTTGGTGACGGCGGCCGTGATGATCTGGCCCGGCGCCTGCGGGTTCGCCGCGCCCAGCTGGAGCGCAGCATTGATGTCGTTACCCACTGCGGTGCCGCCCACTATGTAGAGCGCCCGATCGCGCGCACCGGGGTTCGCATTGGTGGCGGCGAGGTACGCGTCCACCTGTTCGATCATGTTCGGCAGCGTCGTTGCGGGAGCCCCAGTGATCGGGCCCGTGCGTGCACCCGAGTATGCGTAGTTCGTGCCGCCGGTGCGTGACGGGGTGATCGGTGCGTCGTAGACGTCGGCGACGACGTCCACATACAGCGGGCCGTTGGATTCGCGCCCGGCGGCATATGGAGATGGCCGGCAGTCGGCAACGATCAGGTTGCAGCGGTTGCCGGTGTCCTCGAGGCTCGCGCCGAACACATACGTCGTGCTGAACAGCTCTGGTGTCACCGGGGCGGTGCTGTCATTGCACGCCGTGACGAAGAGGACGCCGGTAACGGCAACGACGGATCGGAAGGCAGCACGGCGGGACAGCATGATCATCTGGGATTCCTTGCGGGGCTGGAGAACAGGCTGAAATCGGCAGCGGCAACCGCTGCAAAGGCAGACACATCTGTGGGGCAGCAGTCGGTGCAACGAGCTCGAGCGGTGCCCGTGCGTGATCAGGTTACCCGCGCACGACAGGCCGCTCCATACGGTCACGTAACGTATGGAGTGTTGCTGATGCGTGCAGGGACCGAATCGTCAATGATGCCCGAACACGTGATCGAGCCGCGCCGCTGCAGTGGCGTTGACAGCCTTGTGCACGTCTCTGCGCAAGCGGTCCCAGGCGCCGGTCAACCAGACGAACTCTTCTGCAGCCAGTGATGGTGCGGTGACACGTTTGCTCCACCACGCCGACACGTCCGAACGATGACGGGCGACGATCCCCCCCACAGTCACTCGCTCACGCTCGTCCAACCCTCCCGCACTCGTGAACAGGCGTTCGTGGTACGAGACAGTATCAGTCATGAGCGATAGTGCGCGCGCCGCGCCTTCGGGAATGGCGGCGCGGTTCATTGCGCGCCCGCCCGTGATGCCCAGGCGCGCGAGCGGCAACGTCCAGTTGTCGGTCGCGAACATGCCATCGGGATTCTCGACCCACAGCCACGCATGCATGACCACGAGCCGGAGATCGTCACTCCCCGTCTGCCGATCATGTCCGAACAGGAGGCTCTCCTCGTCGATGGTACCGACGTGATCGTGCCACTGCGCACGATCCGGAATTGCCGGTGGCTTCTCCCCGGGACGGAGTGCGAGCGCGTAGACCGCGCCCGTCAGCGTGTGCTTGCCGTCGATCGTGGCGTACGTCAGGATCGCCGGACGCGCCGGGTCGAACTCCGCCCTCATGATGCGCTCGGCATTCACCCAGTGCTCGCCCATCGCCGGAAAGTCGGGCCCGACCTTGAGGTAGCTCTCCTCGACGGCAATGCCGATGTCCTTGAACCGCTCGGTCGCACGCCGTGCCTCGGCGACGAATCGCTCCGCGGTCATCGCCGGCGCGTCCGCGCGTTGTGCCTGCAGGCGCGCGGGCAACGCTGCAACCAGGACAGTCATGATCGTCGCGCCTCGCCACCGCAGGGCGCGTGAAATCAGCGCGCGTGACACCGGCGCGCCCTTCATTTCTCGATCACCACGATCGCTGCCTGTCCACGGTTGTCGAGCAGTTTCGGCAGCACACCACTCGGTATTCCATACGGGTATCGGCTGAGCAGGCGCAACTGCGCACGTTCGTTCGGCCGCAGTGGAAATCCCTTGTAGATCTGGAGACGTGTGTCGGAGAACGTCGCTCGATTGATCAGGCGTTCCGGCACGAGAAGGAGCTCAGTCCCGAGCAGCACGAGCGCACTATCCTGCACTTCGAGCAGCTCTGCGATGACTGTCTGCGAGGCAGTCGTCACGGTGGCCGACACGCCTGCAGCCTCCATCGCGGGGCGGAAGTTTTCGGGCCGCGGGCCGATGCGACAGGCAGCGACCGCCACGCCCGCGACAACCACTCCGAGAAATCTCGAGCGCGCGTTCATTTCAACGCCACCGGAATGCGGTGCGTGAAGAAGGCCTTGTCGATAGAGTCTCGCTGCGTCCTCCAACGATCCAGGGTGCGGTCGAGGGCCGCCGCGGTCGGCTTGAACACCACCGAGTCCGTCGCGCGCTTGACCCACCCGCCGCGAATCCACTCCGAGTAGTAGCCCTGCGAGGCGAGCAGGTACGACCGCGACACTCCAGGTGTGCCCTTGCCGGTGTTGAACGTCACGTGAAAGCGTTCGCCCGGCGACGTGACCAGGTACCGCTCATCTGCCGAACGCATGTTGCGGTGCGCGAGCTTCGCGATGCTGTCGTTGGTGGCGCGCACCGTCGTGATGGCGATGGCGCGCGGGCGCGGCCGCGAGTATTCGTCGGCGACCCCGGTCCAGTCGATGCGCCACTCGTCGACCGCAAAGGTGAAGCGCACACGCAGGCTGTCGCGCTCGAGCACCGGCACCACGGTGGCGGCCTCGCGCCACGCGACAGGCCCGTACGTCGGGTGGCGCTCGATCTCGCGCCAGCGGCGCCCGTCGAACACGTGCACGCGCAGGCCGAAATGCTCGCGGTACCACCGGCCGAACCCGAGCACAGGGCCGATGCTTCGCATGTCACGCGAGAGCCAGTCGAGCGAACGCGCGCCCGAACTGGCGAGCATCATGTCATAAAGCAGGACCGTGTTGAGCAGGCTGTTGCGGAGATGGACCGCCACGACGGCGCTGTCCGACGCAGGGCGCGCGAAGGTCAGGTCGAGATGGTCGAAAGGATCCTTTGCCGTTGCGCGTGCCAGGGTGCCGGTGTCCGTCTCGAAAACGATCCCGTCAGCTCGGGTCAGCGTCCGTGCGAGCGACCGACCCGCCCGGTCGCGCGCCGCCAGCGGTGGCCGAACTGCACCAATCAGCAACGGCCGTCCATGCTCGTCCGGGATGAGTCGTCGATCGCGCGGGTGCGAGATCTCGAGCAGCTCGAAATGATTGATGTAGTGCGTCTCGAGCGCCTCGTTCCGCACATCGAGCGTCAGCACGCCGTTGCTGTCGGGGCGGGTCGTGAGCAGGTCGAGGTCACGCGCCTCCAGCAGCGGCGAGATGCGCGTCGCGAACACCTCGGCCTGCAGTGCCTGCACGCCGGCGCTGTCCGCGTAGATGGTGGGGCAGGAACCGAAGATCGCGATCGCTCCGACGATTGCGACCGCGGCGCCCGCCACGGTGCCCAGTGTCGACAGGATGGCCGTCGAGGCACCGTCGACTTGCGCCTGGTACGTCTCGAGCCCGAGCACGCTGTCGAAGGGCACGGCGACCCCGGTCATGGATTCACCGAGTGGTCCGGTGCGCTGGCCATTCCGGAGCGGGGAGATGCGTCCGGAATCGACGCGCATGCCGTCGCGATAGACGATCGTCGATCCGTCGGTGAGGTGTGCCTTGACCGGAGACTTGACGTCGTACGTGCCCAGCATGTTGCTCTTGTTCAGCGGCGTGGCCGTGACGCCGTTCGACACGATCGTGACGCACGCGACCAGCAGCGCGGGCACGAGGGGAATGGCGATCAGCAACGCGATGCGACGTCGCAGGCGCTTGACCATGGGGTCGTCCTTGTCGCTCAGTGAGCGACGGATGAAGTTTTCCTTCGTGCTGCCCAGAGAATTGCATCGCGTTCCGCGCGGAGGCTAGGCACGGCTTCCCATGGCAACCCGCGGCCCGACGTACGCCACGGATGCGCGATACGCTGCGCCAGCGTCGACTCGTGGATGAAGCACCCGTCACGGCCGAGCACGCGTGTGATCTCGCGCAGAGCGAGTTCGGGGTCGTCGATGTGGTAGCAGGTGCCGAAGTCGATCACCACATCGAAACTCGCGGCCGCGAATGGCAAGGCGCGGACATCGGCGACCACGAGTTCCGTCCCGATTTCCTGGGCCAGGTCCGCCACGCTGCTCACGCGGCGCTCGGCCATCGCGATGAGCTCCGGCGCGATGTCCACACCGACGAGACGCGAGGGGGCGCACAGCGCGCGGAGCCGCGGGAGCGCCACTCCACGCCCGCAGCCGATTTCGAGTATCCGCGACCCGGTGCCGACCGGCAGCAACCGCAACAGGGCGGGAATCTCGAGATGGGTCTGCACCACATTGCGGTACTCCTGATTCTCGAACGGCGTGTACGGCATGGCTGCAGAAGGGAGGAAAGTCACGCGTGCCCTGTTCCAACGCGTATTTCAGCGGGAATTCGGACAGTTCATGCTAGGGCGACCGGCGACGTCGGGCAGTACGTCATTCGGCGTATGCCCGGTCCCGTCCATCGATGTAGGTCCAGGCGCGCGTCCCGGACAGCAGTGTGACGGCCACGCGCCGGTACGGCTCGACCTCGTACGCGTCGGCGCTCCGCAGTTCACTCGCGGTCACCGCGAACACCATTCCCTGCACGACGTCCGAGGGATTCCCGGTGAAGCGCGCGATCGCGTAATGGCTTTGCCCGAGGCTCAGTCGCACTGCGGGGTCGCGGATGGGCAGCGTCGCATGGGCAAAGCGTGGCAACCCGTCGGCCGCTCCATCCAGCAGGCGCCCGAACGTGGCCAGCTGCACCGAGTCGAGCTGCAGCGTCCCGTAGCTGAACAGCCGCTCCGTCCGATCGCCCGGTTCCGCCGCTGGTCCCGTCACCTGCACTCCTGCGTATCGCTTGCGCGTCGCCTGCGGATGTTTGCGCATCGCTCGTGGCTTGTTGGACCTGCCCGCCGGAGTAATCTTCCGTCCATGAGCCTGGATGCCAAGGTCGCACGCGTCTTCGGCGACGATGAACCGACGCACGTCGGATCGGGTTGGGTGAGCGGGACGGTGTCCGTCTTTCTGGGCGTCCTCGCCGTCGGCGCGGTAGCGTGCTTCTACATCCCGGAGCTCCTCACCAGTCCCGACGTGCGTGCCGTGCTCCCGATGCCTCTGGTGCGCACGATCATTCAGATCGTCATCGCGACCGGCTTCCTGCTCGGTTTTCTGAGCGCGCTGCTGCGCCGTCGCAAGACGCTGGGCTTCACCGGGATCGCCCTCGCCATGATGGCAGCGCTTGCCGGCGGCGGGAATGTGCCCTACGAGGGCGCGGTTCCGAAAACGCCGGTCTACCTCGGCCTCGACTGGTTCCTGCTCAACCTGCTGCTGCTTGCGGTGGTGTTCGTGCCGCTCGAGAAACTGTGGCCGCTGCGCAAGGGGCAGACGGTGTTCCGCGCGGGATGGACGACCGACACGATCTACTTCTTCGTCAGCCACCTGCTGGTGCAGGTATCGACGTTGCTGACGTTGATGCCAGCACAGGTGTTCTTCCGGTGGGCGATCCATCCCGGCGTGCAGTCGGCGGTGCGCGCGCAGCCTGCGGCGTTGCAGTTCCTCGAATGCATGCTCGTCGCCGACCTCACCGAATACACCGTGCATCGGGTGTTTCATCGCACGCGCTGGCTCTGGCCGTTTCATGCCGTCCACCATTCGACGACAGAGATGGACTGGCTCGCAGGCTCACGCCTGCACATCGTGGACATCGTGCTGACGCGTGGCCTGACGTTCGTGCCGCTGTTCGTGCTGGGGTTCGATACCGGGCCGCTCTACGCCTACCTGGTCTTCGTGTCCGTGCACGCGGTATTCATCCACGCCAACGTCTCATGGCAGTTTCCGCGCTGGGTCGAGAGCCTGATCGTCACGCCTCGCTTTCATCACTGGCACCACGCCATCGAGCGCGAGGCGATCGACAAGAATTTCGCGGTACACTTCCCGTTCCTCGACAAGCTGTTCGGCACCTACTACGGCCCCGATGGCACATGGCCGGCGGGATACGGAATTGCGGGGCATCCGGTGCCCGACGGTTTCGCCTCGCAGCTGGTCTATCCGGTGCGCGGAACGCGTGGGAAGTCGGATGCACCGTGACAGGCGGTCCATGACCGTGGCTCCCGTACCATTGCCTGCGCTCGAGACACCGGGCCGCGCGACACGGGCGCTGGCGCTCCTGTCCATCGTCATCGCGGCACTGCTGCTCATGCATCACGTCTCACGGCTTCTCTCGACGCCCGCTGCGCTGCACTGGTGGCTGCTTCCCGTCGCGCTGCTCGGCATGTGCACGGCCGACTTCCTGTCCGGCCTCGTGCACTGGGGAGCCGATACCTGGGGCAGCGAGACAATGCCCGTTCTCGGCAAGCGACTGCTGCACCCTTTTCGCGTGCATCACGTCAATCCGGCTGATTTTCTTCGCCGGCATTGGGTCGACACCAACGGCGATGTAGCCACGGTCGTCGCCGTGGTGCTGGGAATGGCGTACAACATTCCGCTCGAGACGACATCGGGCGTCGCCGCGCTCGCCTTTGTCGTGTCGTTGTGCGGGACCACCCTGCCGACGAATCAGGTACACCAGTGGGCGCACATGCGCCGGCCGCCGCGACTCGTGCGCGCCTTGCAGCGAACGGGCGTGCTCCTGAGCCATCCGCAGCACGCCATGCATCATGAGCCGCCTTACCTCACCAACTACTGCATCGCGCTGGGCTGGTGCAATCCGTTGCTCGTGCGCGCGCATTTCTTCCCGCGCCTGGAGCGTCTCGTCACGCGCGTGACCGGTGCGCGACCACGCGCGGACGAGGAACGGCTCGCCGAACTGGCGAAAGCGGCCTGACGCTCAGCTGGCGCCTGTCAGACGCCGAGCGTGCCTTCCACCGAGTCATCGAGTGTTTTCCGGATCGCTGCGCCGATCAGCATCTTGATCCCTGCGATCGCGTTCCCGTGCTTGTTGTCCCAGTAGTACCCGTCCGTCGGCGTCACCTTGATCGCGGTGATGCGAGGATCGTCCACGCCGCCCGTGAACCATGTGCGAACCACTGGCGTCCAGAGCTCCTTGATGCGCTCGTGATCGGTCGTGATCATCGCGTGGCCCGTGAGCGAGAGGAACTCGGAATGCGGTGATCCCTGCATGTACAGCTTCACGGTCGGGTCGAGCGCCAGCTCGGCGTTCTTGTGGCTGTCGTTCGCGCTCAGGAACCAGAGATTTCCCTCCTCATCGACTTCGCGGACGTTCATCGGGCGTGCGGCGCTCGACTCGCCGGAAGGAATTGCCGTGCAGAAGAAGCATGTCTGCGCTTCCTTGACCAGCTCGCGGATCTTCTTCACGGCCGCGTCACCGACGAGATCGTCGCGGTTGTCTTCAGGTTGCTGCTGGTTGATCGAATCCATGCTCGAGACCGCCGGAAAGGGGTTCACTGTGAACTGTCCGGCCAGCCTCTGTGAAACATCCGTGCCGAGTAACACGGCGCGACCGTTGCTCCCGCAACTGTTACTGGCAGTGTGACTGAAAGTCCGAACGTCTGCGCGCACGACCCACGCCTCTGGCGCCTCACGCCTCACGCCTCACGCCTGGCAGACGGCACATGGCAGACGGCACATGGCAGATGGCGCATTGCGAGCCCAGCCACATATTCCGGCAGGCGTCTCTCCGATTCTCCACGACTCAACGACTTCTCCCAGATGATGCATCGCCTCCTGACGCATTCGACGGTCCTCGCATGCACGCTCACCGCACTCGGATCCGTGAGCACCGCCAGCGCGCAGGACCGATCGCAGTCGCGGTCGACCGTCACCTCGCCGATGGGCATCGTCGCGAGCGAGAGCGTGCTTGCGTCGCAGGTCGGCGCGGCGATCCTGGAGCGCGGTGGCAACGCCGTCGACGCTGCTGTCGCGATGAATGCGATGATGGGACTGATCGCCCCGATGAACGACGGCATCGGCGGCGACCTGTTCGCGATCGTGTATGAGGCGAAGACCGGCAAGCTGCACGGCCTGAACGCATCGGGCTGGGCTCCCAAGGCGCTGACGGCAGAATACCTGCGCGCGAAGGGACGCACGTCGGTCCCCTCGCGCGGCATTGACGCCGCCACGGTGCCGGGGGCCGTGAACGGCTGGGAGAAGCTGCTCGTGCGCTTCGGCCGCAAGCGCTTCGCCGACGTGCTCGCGCCGGCAATCGCCTACGCGGAAGCGGGCTTTCCGGTGGGCGAGGTCGTGAGTGTGTACTGGAAAGACAGCGAAGCCGTCCTCAAGGCCGACGCACCCACCGCGAAGACCTTTCTTCCAGGTGGTACGCTACCGAAGTCCGGCGACATGTTCCGCAACCCGGAGCTCGCCTGGAGCTATCGACAGATCGCCGCGCGTGGCGCGTCGGCGTTCTACAAGGGCACGATCGCGCAGCGGCTCTTGACGAGCTCCAAGAGTCACGGCGGCACGATGACCGCCGCCGACCTGGCGGAGTTCGACAGTGAGTGGGTCGAGCCGATCTCCACCTCGTATCGCGGATGGACGGTGTACGAGCTGCCCCCCAACGGCCAGGGCATCGCGGCACTCGAGATGCTCAACATCATGGAGTCGTTTCCCATCGCGTCGATGGGACACAACTCGCCGAGCGCGCTGCATCACATGATCGAGGCGAAGAAGCTCGCGTATGCGGACATGCAGCGCTACGACGCCGATCCGCGGTTCGCAAAAGTGCCGGTCGACGCGATGCGCTCGAAGAGCTACGCGGCGGCGCGTGCGAAGCTCGTGAACCCGGCGCGCGCCACCTGCGACTTCAGCGCGGGCGAGCCGACCGGCACGGACAACGGCACGACCTACATGAGCGCGGTCGATCGTGAGGGCAACATGGTGTCCCTCATCCAGAGCAATTACTCGACGGTCGGCTTTGGCGCGGGCATCACCGTCGCGGGTGCCGGATTCGTGTGGCACAACCGCGGCGCCGGATTCTCGCTCGACGCGAACAGCCCGAACGTCCTCGCAGGTCGCAAGCGTCCGCTGCACACGATCATCCCCGCGTTCATGGAGAAGGGCGACACGCGCATCGCCTTCGGCATCATGGGTGGATGGAACCAGGCGCAGGCACACGCGCAATTCGTGTCGAACATCGCGGATTTCGGAATGACGCTGCAGGGCGCGCTGGATGCTCCGCGGTTCTCGAAGGAGACGTTCCCGGGCTGCGACGTGAACTTCGAATCGCGCATCGCGGACGGCACGCTCAAGGCGCTCGCCGCCATGGGGCACCAGATCGTGATGCGCGGCGATTACTCGAGCACGCGCATGGGCGCCGGCCAGGCCGTCCTGCGCAACTTCACCACGCGCATGAACTCGGGCGCGTCCGACCCGCGGAAGGACGGCGCGGCTGTGTCGGAGCTCCTGCAGCCGAGCGCTGCCAAGCGGCGGTGAGCCGCATGTGCGGGGACCTGCCGACCCGGCGAGTCGGTCGCACCGGGTGATGGAGAGTCTCCACACCACCGCGGTGGTTCTGTAGCCTCGTCTCACCGCTGCCAAGAGACGTGCCATGGCGAGCTCGACCGTTGTGGCACGTGCGAATTCTGGAAGAGTGGCGCATACAAGGCTTTCCATCGTCAAGTAATCGAACTCAGCCATAAGGCATATTGCCTGCACCTGGTGCCGTCGTTCCCCACGATGATCCGACCCCCGCGATCACGTCCACGACTGCTCGATCGATCCTGCCAGGAGCCCGTTTGCGCCTCACCACCCGCCTCACCGTCCTCGCCGCCAGCCTTTCCTTCGTCGCATCGACCGCGATCGACGCCCAGTCCCGCTATGTGGTGCACGACAATCCGTGGGGAGAGTCCGCGACGATTGCCAGTGGATGGAATCAGGCGTTCGGCGAGGGCAACTGGGGGACGACGAACTACGCAGGCGCCGATGCAGGATCAATCTTCTCCAGCGGGACAAGGCTGGTGTGGCTCGAAGGTGGCGATGGCTCCGCGAACACCTTCAACGGCTTTCTCATCACGCACCGCTCCACCATCGAGACGTGGGTGAGCAATGGCGGCCGGCTGGTGCTCAACGCTGCACCGAATGTGGGGGGCAACATCGACTTCGGTTTCGGCGGGCTCACCTTGAACTTCGGTGACTCCTATGGGAGCAACGCCGTGGCGGTCGATGCAGCGCACCAGGTGTTCAACGGTCCTGCAGGCGCGATCGGGACGTCGTTCAGTGGCACTGCGTTCTCGCACGCATTCGTGACCGGCGCCGGACTGGACGCGATTCTCGTCGATGAATACGGCCGCACCGTGCTCGGTGAACTCACCTTCGGCGCGGGCCGAGTTCTCGCTGGTGGCATGACCACCACCAACTGGCATAGTCCATCGCCGGATGCGCAGAACCTGAACGCCAATCTCCTCAGCTACGCAGACCTCGGCGCCACGACGACAGTGCCGGAACCGAGTTCGATGGTCCTGCTCGCCGCCGGCATGCTGGGGCTTGGCGTGGTGGCACGTCGCAAGACGACGCGGGCCTGATAGCCGATAGGACAGCCTCGCGCAGCTTCGCGCAGCTTCGCGCAGCTTCGCGTGGGACATGCAGGCGCGTGCACAGGGTGCACGCGCCTGTTGCGTTTCCGTCATCGCTGAGGCACACCGCACGCATCCGGAGGCGGACAGGTTGGGGGCGAAACTTTCGAATTGCACCCTCCGTAACGGACGCGAGGGCGATGCCGCCCGCCGTTCCCTCCTTCCATCCGACGCTCATGCGAACCCGGATCGCTCCCGGTGCCAGTCCGCCACGGAGTGCACCACGGAGTGCACCATTCAGTGCACCACGCACGCTCCTCCTGCTCGTTGCGGCCGTCGCGCTCGGCGCCTGTCACCCCGGCAATGAGGAAGCCAAGCGCCTCACCCGCTCCTGCGAAGCGGGCCAGGCGGTCGCGTGCAATCAACTCGCCGTCAAGCTGCAGAAGGGCGAGTACGTGCTGCGCGACGA
>JAZKCW010000062.1:0-24288 GCA_040387895.1 Gemmatimonadota bacterium | reverse complement strand
ATCGAGACACGGCAGTATGCAAAGCGTCAACGCACGTGGTGTCGTCATCAGCTCGCCGACGGCCCCGTGTCGCACTTGAATCCTGATCGCCCGGACGCGCTAACGCGCGCCCTGGCGTGGTGGGACGGCAGCGACCTGGAGAAGTCATGAAGATCGGCATCACCTGCTACCCGACATACGGTGGGTCCGGCGCGGTCGCGACCGAGCTCGGCATCGCGCTCGCGGCACGCGGGCACGAGGTGCACTTCATCACGTACCAGCAGCCGTTCCGGTTGCCGAGTTTCCTGCCGCGTGTGTGGTTCCACGAGGTGGATGTCGGGCGCTATCCACTGTTCGAGTATCCGCCGTACGACCTGGCGCTTGCCGTGCGCATGCACGAGGTCGTGCGGGAGCACGGTCTCGATATCCTGCATTGCCACTACGCCATCCCGCACGCGACCAGCGCCTGGATTGCGCGCGAGATGTTGCGTGAGGAAACCCGGAACGTTCGCGTCGTGACCACGCTGCACGGAACCGACATCACCATCGTGGGGCAGGAGCGGTCGTTCCACACGATCACGCGTTTTTCCATCGAACGCTCCGACTCCGTGTCGGCCGTGTCCGAGTTCCTGCGCGACGAGACCTATCGCGCGTTCGGTTGCGTCGGCTGCTCGGTGGATGTGATCCACAACTTCATCGATCCTGCACAGTTCAATCGCACCGCACATCGGTTTCCCATTCCGGCCGAGCGGGTGGGGAACCGGAAGGTGTTGATGCACATCTCGAACTTCCGGCCGGTGAAGCGGGTGCGTGATGTGGTGCAGGTGTTCGCCCGGGTGAATGCCAAGGTGCCGTCGCTGCTCGTGATGATCGGTGATGGACCGGAGCGGGTGGACGCCGAGGCAGAGGCTCGCGAACTCGGTGTGGCGGAGCATGTGCTGTTTCTTGGCAAGATCGACGCGATCGCGCCGCTGCTCGCCGGCGCACATCTGTTCCTGCTCACCAGTGATCGTGAGTCGTTCGGCCTGAGCGCACTGGAGGCGCTCGCCTCCGGCGTGCCGGTGCTCGGCTATCGTGCGGGTGGTCTCCCGGAAGTCGTCACCGATGGTGTGACGGGTTGCCTTCGCGACGTCGGCGACGTGGACGGCATCGCGACCGCCGGGATCGACCTGCTGCAGGACCCGGCGCGATGGACCGCCATGAGCGATGCGGCAGCCGCTGATGCCCGTGCGCGATTTTCGCAGGAGAAGGTGGTGGCGCAGTACGAGGCGCTGTACGAGCGCACGCTCGCGGCGCCTGCGGCACGATGACCCTGTTCCAGGCGATCGTTCTCGGACTGATACAGGGACTCGCGGAGCTGCTGCCCATCTCGAGCTCCGCGCACCTTGCACTGGCCCCCTACTTCTTCGGCTGGACCGACCCCGGTCTCGCCTTCGACGTCGCATTGCACGCGGGTACGCTCATCGCGCTCTCCTGGTATTTCCGCGACGAGTGGCGACGCATGTTCATCAGCGCGTGGCGCATCGCGACCTCGCGCCGCATCACCGGTCTCGACGACTGGATGCTCGTGAGCCTGGTGTGCGCGACGATTCCGGCAGCCGTCGCGGGCCTGCTCATCGAGGATTATGCGGAGACGGTGTTCCGGTCGCCGGTCATCATGGGTTCGACGTTGATCGTCATGGGGCTCGTGCTCTGGGCCGTCGACCGCTGGGCGGCGCGAGACCGACCGTTGACCGAGCTTCGGTTGCGCGACGCCGTGATCATCGGCTTCGCACAAATCCTGGCGCTCGTGCCGGGCGTCTCGCGCTCCGGATCGACGATCACGGCCGGCCGGTTGTTGCGACTCGACCGGCCGTCGGCGGCGCGCTTCAGTTTTCTCATGAGCATGCCGATCACGCTCGCGGCCGTGGTGCTCAAGGCGCCGGATGCCATTCGCAGCGAGGGGTTTTCTGTGCCGCTGCTCGCGGGTGTGTTCGCGGCGGCGGTCAGCAGCTGGCTCGCGATCACCGTGCTGTTGCGCTACATCAGCCGGCACAGCTTCGGCATCTTCGCCGTGTACCGGGTGATCCTCGGCATCGTGGTGTTTGCGACCATTGCGTCACGCGCGTAGCGCCCGGTGGCGGTGAGATGAACGTCCACGCGCTTCCGAGCGCCGAGTCGCTCGGCGTCGACCGCGTACTGCACTTCGACTCCGTCGCATCGACAATGGACGAAGCGCATGCGGCAGCCAGGGATGGAGCACCGGCCGGTCTGCTGGTGCTTGCCGACCGACAGCGCGCAGGACGCGGCCGTGGCCGAAAGAGCTGGACGTCGGCGCACGGCGCCGGCCTCTGGATGACAGTGCTGGAGCGCCCTCAGGAGGCGTCCATGCTGCGTGTGCTGTCGCTGCGGATCGGGCTAGCGATGGCGGAGGCACTCGAGCCGTTCGCCGGTGGCGCGATCGGGGTCAAATGGCCGAACGATCTGTACACGGCAGACGGGAAGCTTGCCGGCATCCTGATCGAGGCACGCTGGCGCGAGCAGCAGGTCGACTGGGTCGCGATCGGCGTCGGCGTCAACCTCCGTGTGCCGGAGGACGTCTCGGGAGCAGCGGCACTGCGGACTGGCGTGCACCGGCACGAGGTGTTGCGCGCCATCGTGCGCGCCGTGCGCGGGTCGGTGCATGCGGGCGCTGTGCTGACCACGGCTGAAGTTGGGTCGTGGAAGCGGCGTGACGTTGCCGCGGGGCGCCGCATCGTGCTGCCGGTGCCTGGCGTCGTCGTCGGCGTCTCGAATGAGGGGGCGCTGCTCGTGCTGCCTGACGGGCACGCCCAGCCGACTGCGGTTCACGCAGGCTCGATGGAATTTGCCGACGACATCGCCGCGCGCAATCCGGACGGCGGGGATGCCGTTCGCACTCTGCCGAACACTACGGAGCTCTCGTGCTGATCGTCTTCGATGTAGGGAACACCGAAACCACCATCGGGTTGTTCGACGGGGAGCGTCTCGTGGCGCACTGGCGCATCATGACCGCGATTGCGCGCACGGCGGATGAGTTCGGGCTGCTCTTGCGCGGACTGCTCGACGCCGCCGGCATCGCGCCCGCGTCGGTTCGGCACGCCGCGATCGGATCGGTGGTGCCGCCGATTACCGAGCCGCTGTCACACGCGTGCGAGCGCTACCTCGATGCCCGTGTCATCCTCGTGGACGCGCGCGCTCCGTTGCCGATCCAGCTCGATGTCGACGAGCCGCTCACCGTCGGCGCGGATCGCCTGATCAACACGCTGGCGGCGAGCCGACTGTACGGGTGCGACACGATCTGCGTCGATCTCGGCACCGCCACGACGTTCGACTGCATCACGGCGGACGGCGTCTTCCTCGGCGGTGTCATCATGCCCGGGGTGCGCACGTCGGCGGAGACCCTCGCTCGCCGCACGTCGAAACTGCCCTCCACGGAACTCGTGCCGCCGCTGCGCACGATCGGGCGTCGCACCGAGGAGTGCATTCGCGCCGGCGTGCTCTTCGGGGCGGCGGATGCCATCGACGGCATCGTGCGGCGGATCAAGGCGGAGTGGCCGCGACCGGGGGTGCCGATGGTCGTCGCGACGGGTGGCCTGGCGGAGACGCTGCAGGCCTGGTGCACGGAATTCGACCGCGTCGAACCGTTCCTCACATTGCGCGGCCTGCAGATGGCGCACGTCCTTCTGGCCGCAGGTGTTTGAGTCCAGAAGCTGGTAAAGCGTTGCTGCGCAACGACTTAACGAGCTCAGCCGCAAGCGGCAGGGGTTGACCCTGCCAGCGCGCCCGCATAGCTTCTGCTGCGTTAGCACTCACGCATGCTGAGTGCTAACACCATGTCGCAATGAGTTGTCTGTCCCCTGACATCAGAAGGAGATCAGTTCATATGGCCATCCAGAGTGCCGCGAAAGTAGCGCCGCTCGCCGATCGCGTCGTCGTCAAGCCGCTCGAAGAGACCGAGCAGATGCGCGGTGGGCTGTACATCCCCGACACGGCCAAGGAAAAGCCGCAGCAGGGTTCCGTCGTTGCCGTCGGCCCAGGCCGTTTCGAGAAGGAAACGCGCGTGCCGATGGACGTGAAAGTCGGCGACAAGATCCTCTACGGGAAGTACAGCGGCACCGAAGTGACGATCGAAGGCGAGCAGCTGCTCATCCTTCGCGAGTCGGACGTCCTCGCGGTCATCAACTGAGTCGGAGAGCAATACCATGGCAGCCAAGGAACTCCATTTCAACATCGACGCGCGTGCAGCACTCAAGCGCGGCGTCGATCAGCTCGCAGAAGCCGTCAAGGTCACGCTCGGCCCCAAGGGTCGCAATGTCGTGATCGACAAGAAGTTCGGCGCCCCGACCGTCACGAAGGACGGTGTCACGGTCGCCAAGGAAATCGAGCTCTCGGATCCGATCGAGAACATGGGCGCGCAGATGGTGAAGGAAGTCGCGACCAAGACGTCGGATCTCGCCGGCGACGGCACCACGACGGCAACGGTGCTCGCCCAGGCGATCTTCCGTGAAGGCCTCAAGAACGTCACCGCTGGTTCCAACCCGATGGCGCTCAAGCGCGGCATCGAGAAGGCCGTGACGGCGATCGTCGAAGAGCTGAAGAAGATCTCGGTTCCGACGACGGGCAAGAAGGAGATCGCGCAGGTCGGTTCCATCTCGGCGAACAACGATCCCGAGATCGGCAACCTCATTGCGGAAGCGATGGAGAAGGTCGGCAAGGACGGCGTGATCACCGTCGAAGAGGCCAAGGGTCTCGAGACGACGCTGGAGACGGTCGACGGCATGCAGTTCGACCGCGGCTACCTCTCGCCGTACTTCGTGACCGATCCCGAGAAGATGGAAGCCATCATCGAGAACGGCCTGATCCTCATTCACGACAAGAAGATCTCGTCGATGAAGGATCTCCTCCCGGTGCTCGAGAAGGTTGCCCAGGTCGGCAAGCCTCTCCTGATCATCGCGGAAGACATCGAAGGTGAGGCGCTCGCGACGCTCGTCGTGAACAAGCTGCGTGGCACGCTCCGCGTCGTCGCCGTCAAGGCGCCGGGCTTCGGCGATCGTCGCAAGGCGATGCTGCAGGACATCGCGACGCTCACGAAGGGCCAGGTCATCTCCGACGAAGTCGGCTTCAAGCTCGAGAACGCGGTCCTCACGGACCTCGGCTCGGCGAAGCGCATCGTGATCGACAAGGACAACACGACAATCATCGACGGTGCAGGCGACTCGAAGGACATCGAAGGCCGCGTGAAGGAAATCCGCTCGGCGATCGACAAGAGCACGTCGGACTACGACAAGGAGAAGCTCCAGGAGCGTCTCGCGAAGCTCGCCGGCGGTGTTGCGGTGATCAACGTCGGCGCCGCCACGGAAGCCGAAATGAAGGAGAAGAAGGCTCGCGTCGAAGACGCGCTGCACGCCACGCGCGCAGCCGTCGAAGAGGGCATCGTCCCGGGTGGTGGTGTCGCGCTCATCCGCGCGCAGCACGTGCTCAAGGACGTGAAGGTCGCCGAGCGCGACGAGCAGATCGGCGTCGACATCGTGCGTCGCGCGATCGAGGAGCCGCTCCGCATGATCGTGCAGAACGCGGGTGGTGAAGGCTCGATCGTCGTCGAGAAGATCCGCACGGCCAAGGAGAAGAACTTCGGCTACAACGCCCTCACGGACGTGTACGAGGATCTGGTCCAGGCCGGCGTCATCGACCCGACGAAGGTGACCCGCACGGCGTTGCAGAACGCCGCGTCGATCGCCGGACTCCTGCTCACGACGGAAGCCCTCATCGTCGAGAAGAAGGAAGCCTCTGCGCCAGCCGGTGGTGGACACGGCGGTGGCGGCGGCGGCATGGGCGGCATGTACTAAGCTGCTCCACTGCTGGAAACACAACGGGCGCCCAGTAGGGGCGCCCGTTGTCGTTTCGGACTTGCCGCTGTCAGCGCCGTATCACGCCGTGCGCGATCAGGCTTTCGCGAGGGACAAGGTTTCCGGTACGATGGGAAACACGCCGGTCACGGCCTTGCGCAGCTCGTGTGCCCGCTCCTCGCCATCGACGCCACTCACGAGCTCCTTGAGCAGGCCATCGTGTACGTCGTACACGAGCCCGTGCAGGATCGGGCGATTCCCCTTGCGCCACGCCTTCTGGATGCACGGCGTGCGAGAGAGCTGGAAGACCTGCTCGATCACGTTGAGCTCGACGAGCCGGTCGAACTTCGCCTTGTCGCCGTCCAGTGCCTCGAGTTCGTCCTCATGGCGCAGGCGCAGGTCGCGCACCACCTGCAGCCAGTTGTCGACGAGCATGTGCCCGGGTGCGCTCATGGCAGCCTTGACGCCGCCACAGTTGTAGTGGCCGCACACCATCACGTGCTTCACATCGAGCACCTCCACGGCGTACTCCAGTACCGACAACATGCTGATGTCGGTGGGATGCGCCTGGTTGGCGATGTTGCGATGCGTGAAGATCTCCCCTGGCCGGGCCTGCACGAGCAGCTCCGTCGGGACGCGGGAGTCGCAGCAGCCGATGATCAGGAACTGCGGCTCCTGCGACACGGCGAGCCGGGTGAAGTACTCGGGATCGGTGCCGCGGATCGTCGCCGCCCACTCGTGATTCCCCTCGAACAATCGCAGATATTCTTTCATGGCGGTGGCGTGTCTTGGTCAGGGTGCAAAGCTGGGTGAAATGGGCACCGGTGCAATCCCGCGGAGCGTCACGACGCTGGAGCGTCAGGACGCTGCCGCAGGCCGGTGCGCAGGCGTGACGTACGTGTCCGGAATGCCGACGAGCCGATAGTCGATGCTGCGCAGTCGTGCAGTCTCGCGGAACTGCAGCAGGAGTTCCAGTACGTCGGGGTCGAACCGCACGGTGCTCCGCCCGTCGATCTCGACGCGGCTCCCCGGCTGGAGGGCGGCCAGCGTACGCTCGATGTTGGCGCGGTTGAGGAACGTGGCCTGCTCCGGCAGCGCGTAGCGGGTGAGCACCGCGCCGGGCGGGCTTACCAGGCGCAAGGCCGGCTGGCGGAGCTGCTCTGCGAGAATGAAGAACAACCCGACGCCGAGGCCGATCGCGATACCCACCAGCAGGTCGGTGAACACGATCGCGAGCGCGGTGACGAGGAACGGGATGAACTGTGCTCGCCCCTGGCGCCACGTGTTGCGCACCAGCGCCGGCGAAACGAGCCGAATGCCGGTGTAGATCAGGACGGCCGCAATCGCCGCCAGTGGAATGCGATTGAGCACCACCGGTGCGGAGACCACCGCCACCGCGAGCAGAACGCCATGCAGCATGGTCGACCGTCGCGTGCGCGCACCGGAGTCGATGTTCGCCGCGCTTCGCACCACGACGCCGGAGATCGGCAGGCCACCCGCGAAACCGGAGAGCAGGTTGCCAGCCCCTTGTGCGAAGAGCTCGCGATTCGCATCCGACTGCCGCTTGTACGGATCGAGCTTGTCCGTGGCCTCGAGGCTCAGCAGCGTCTCCAGGCTCGTCACCAGCGCGAGTGTGACGCCGAGCTTCCATACCGCGGGCGAAGCGATCGCACTCCAGTCGGGTCGCGAGAACAAGTCCCGCCACGTCTCGCCAGTTACAAGCGGCAGCTGCACGAGGTGCGACGGACCGAGGGCAAGCTCCGGCGCGAAGGAGGCGAGCATCGCGTTGATGGCGACCCCCGCCACCACCACGAGCATTGCCGCCGGAAACACCCGAAGTCGCGTGGACCGGGAACGCTCCGCCAGCAGGATCAGGATGAGGGTGATCGCCGAGATCAGCAACGCACCGGGCTGGATCTGCTCGAGCGTCGACCACAGCGAGGAGAGCGTCGTCTCCGTGTTCGACTGTACGAACGCCTCATCGCCTTCCGGTACGGCGTCGTAGCCCAGCGCGTGCGGAATCTGCTTGAGCACGAGAATGACGCCGATGGCGGCGATCATTCCGCGGATGACGGAGGTTGGAAAATAGTACCCGACGATGCCGGCTCGAAGCGCGCCGAGCACTAGCTGCAGGGCGCCGCCGATCATCACGGCGACAAGGAGTGCTTCGAACGAACCGACGCTGGCAGTGCCGACGAGCACGATTGCCGATAAACCGGCAGCCGGCCCCGAGACCATCAGTTCGCTCCCCGACAACGCGCCGACCACAATTGCGCCGATCACCCCGGCGATGAGGCCAGCGGCAAGCGGGGCGCCGGACGCAAGGGCAATCCCGAGGCACAGTGGCACGGCGATCAGCACGAGCACGAGTGCCGCGGAGATGTCGTGCTTCCAGGGGCCCGCCAGGTCGATGCGAGGCCGCTCCGGCTCAGATGAGCCATTCGGCGAGCCCGGGCCCTCCAGCATCGTGAACGGCGTCCGCCGGGCGCGCTCGGAGTCGCGGGCCATCGTCGCCTCGCGCTCCGTCAACGTGGTGTCAGACATCTGGTTCGAATCGAGTGAAACGGTGACAGGTGGATCAGTGCCGCCGCTATGGGTCGACTCCGCGCTAACCGACCCAGAAGTAGCAGGACGCAGGCCATCGAAATGCAACGCTCGTGTCACCTCCCGTCCGACACGATCCGGTCGGAGAGCGACTGGCGCAGGCAGCGCGTGTGGCATGATGCCGCACTCCGGCGCGCCGCAGGGTTCCATAGCGCCACGCCCACTGCGCCACGTCGCGGTACCCTTCGCCGCCGGAGCCTTGTACTAGAGCCCCAGCGACAGCTGGTCCGGTATGAACACATCTCGCGGGCCGATGGATCCATGCGGACCACTCGGGATGGTCTGATGCGCTGCCCAGATGCCGTCCCGGCGCCAGCCTGCACGCCGTAAGGCTTCCCGGGTGCGGGCGAGCGCCAGCTCCGGCGTGTTGTTCGTTTCGCTCAGGTGGGCGAGCACGACCCCGCGCAGGCCCTTGTGGGCGCACGCGGCCAGAAAGCCCGCCGCAACCCCGTTGGACAGGTGTCCGAGCGCGCCACCGATGCGCTGCTTGAGCATCCAGGGGTAGGGGCCGTTCGCCAGCAGTCGCTCGTCGTGATTCGATTCGACGACGAGCAGGTCGAGGCGTTCGAAGGCACCAGGAAGCGCGGCAGGCACGTGCCCGAGATCCAGCGCAATGCCCAGTCGCTCACCGGAACGATCCGACGTGAACACGAGCGCCCGACAGTCCCGTGCGTCGTGTGGCACCGGGGTCGCGGTGACCTGCCAGCCCTCGAATCGGCGGCCCGCCTCGTCGTCGAGGGATGCGGTGCGCACGTCGCATCCATCGGGTGATTCGCGAAGCGCAGCGAGCGTCGCGTCGCTGGCGCGCAGCGTCCAGTTCCACCGGCGGCACGCCTGCACGGCGCCGCACGCGTGATCCTTGTGCTCGTGCGTGAGCACGAGTGACGAGATCTGCTCGGGCCGCCGGCGCGCCGTGAGCAGCCGCTTCGCCAGCATGCGAGGCCCGAAGCCCGCATCCACCAGCACGGCCCCGTCATCGCCATCCACGAGAATGGCGTTGCCGCGACTGCCGCTACCGAGAACCGTGACGCGAAGCATCGGCGACACCAGCGTGTTCGGCGCGCTCGTGCGACGGCCTCGCGTGCATCGCACGCTCGTACAGCGCACGCCACATGCTTTCCTGCGCCGCGTCGAACGTCACGCTGCGACGCGCCATCATGCGCGAGGCGGTCTCCACGAACTTGTCGAACGCGAACCGCGCGTACGGCGCACCGGTACCCCACGAGAAGGGCTCGACCATCTTCGGTGGCATGGCGTCCATGACGTTGGCGCCGGCGCCCAGCACACAGCCGGTCGTGAGGCGAAGTCCGATCCCCGTCTTTGCATGATCGCCGAAGAGCGTGCCCAGGAACTGGAGGCCGCTGTCGCGGACTCCATCCGGTGTCCACAGCGCGACGGTCCCGTACGTGTTCTTCAGGTTGCTGGTGACGGTGCTCGCGCCGAGGTTGACCCAGCGACCGAACACCGAGTGTCCGACGAATCCGTCGTGGCCCTTGTTCGAATGCCCGGTGAGAATCGAGGCCGACAACTCGCCGTGCACGCGACACACGTCGCCGATCGATGAACCGGAGATGCGGTCGGCCGTGACGGTGGAGTGCCGGCCGACGAAGCATGGCCCCGCGACACGCGTAAAGGCGTGCACGCTCGCACCCTGACGCAGCAGCACGGGGCCGAGTGTCGTGTCGAACACCGTCATGGGTTCGACATGCGCACCGTTCTCGAGCCACACCGGGTGCGGGCCGGTCACGACGGTATTCGGCACGGTGCCGACATCGAGCGGACGGCACTCCAGCTTGGCCGCCAGCGTCGGGATGTCGGCGAGCAGCAGCGCGTTCAGGTGCCGGACGAGGTCCCAGACTTCATCCAGCCACACGCCCTCGAGCTCCGCGTGCGAGCTGGTGACTGTCGCCGGCCACCACGCGCCGTCGTCGAGCCCTGACACCGGCATCGGCTCCGTGAGGCGGACGGCGGCCACACGGCCTTGCACGGTCCACACGCTGGTGCTGCCGGCGCGTGACATCTCGGTCGCCTGCGCGAGTGCCGGCAGCGCGCGCGAGTTGACGACGATGGTGCCTTCAGGCAGTGCGCCATTCGCGTCGCCGCGCGCGAACGGTGGCGCGTCGAATTCGGCGAAGTCGGTGAGCTCCCGGCGCGCGACGAACCCGCTGGCGCGCGCACCGACAACGTGCTCCCAACGCTCGCGGATCAGTGGCGCACCGGCACGCATCTCACCGAGCGGCCGGGAAAACGCGAAGGGTTCGAACCGACGTGCGGTCGCATCGTCGTACACGACGACCGTCGGCCGCTCGACCGGCGTATCGGGGGTCATGGCTGACGCAGGTCGTCGGGCAGGGAATCCAGCAATGCCTTGAGGTCGGCGGCCCCGTCGCGCGTCGTCACCATGACCAGGCCATCCTGCGACACCACCACCAGGTCGCTCACGCCGTACAGCACGACCGTCCCGCTGTCCGCATGGACGACGTTGTTGGCTGCACGCAGCGCGTGCACGCGCCCGTGCGTTGCATTGCCACCGTCGTCGTGCGCGCGTACGCGGTGCAGTGCCGCCCAGGTCCCGACGTCGTCCCAGCCGAACTGCCCGGGCATCACGAGCACACGACTGCTGCGTTCGAGCACGCCGACGTCGATCGCGATCGACTGCGTGGTCGCGAAGAAGCGCTCCAGGCTATCGCCCGCGCCATCGAGTGCAGGCTGCACTTCGGGCGTGTGCGCGCGGATCTCTTCCAGCAGGTCACCCACGCGCCATGCGAAGATGCCGGAGTTCCACAGGTAACCCGCTTCCACCATCTCGGCCGCGCGGGCGCGATCGGGCTTCTCGACGAAGCGCGCCACGTGAGACGCGCCGGTGCCGTGATCATCGGCGACGGGCGCGCCCGGCTGGATGTAGCCGAAACCCGGATCCGGGCGAGAGGGCACGATGCCGACCGTGACGAGCGACTTCTCTCGCGCCGCGAGATCGGCGGCGGCGACGAGTGCCTCCTGGAACGCGGGCACGTCACCGATCGCCCAGTCGGCGTGCACGCACACCATCACGGCGTCGTCCCCGGCGCGCGCCGCGATCGTCCGCGCCGCCCATGCGAGCGCGGCGCAGGTGCCGGCAGGGCGGGGCTCCGCAATCACGTTCTCCGGCGGAAGCGACGGCTCGAGCTCGCGGATCGCATCGCACAGCGATGCATTCGTCAGCACCAGCGTGCGCTCGGGCGGCGCGACGGCCGCCATGCGGTCGAGCGTGTCGCGCAGCATCGGCGAGGCGGTGATGAGCGGCAGCAGCTGCTTCGGTCGTTCCGGTGTCGAGAGCGGCCAGAAGCGCGATCCGACGCCCCCGGCCAGTATCACATTCCAGCGGTTCATGCGTCGGGCAGGGAGGGAACGGTGAGTGCGAGCACCCGTTCGAACAGGCGTCGGGGGCTGAACGGTTTCGTGAGCACATCGGCGACGCCGAGCGCCTGCGCCTCGCGGAACTGCGAGTCTTGGCCCGCTGCCGTCAGGACGAGACAGGGCAGCGTACGCCACCGTTCGTCCTGCCGCAGCGTGCGCAGCACGTCGAGCCCACTCATGCCCGGAAGCATGAGATCGAGGACGATCAGCCGCGTGTCGTCGTGCTGCGCGAGCAGCGCGAGCGCCTCGCGCCCGTCCTCCGCCAGCATCACCGTGAACGGGCCCTGTTCCAGGCGCGTCCGGATGATCTGTCCGATGTGCGGCTCGTCATCGACGACCAGCACCCTGGCGGTCGTCACGGCAGGACCTGTCAACGGCGCGCGGTCAGACCAGCGCCGCGATCTGCGCGCGGTGGCGGCGCAGGTCGTACATGAGCGCGGGCAGGTTCGCGGTGCCGTCCATCAGGACGAGCAGCAGCGCGTCCGAGGACGCGGCGGTGACGATCGCGGTGCCCCCGCTGTACTCCAGCACCATGAGGCCGAAGTCGCCGCGGCCTGCCGCGCGGCCCATGTCGATGGCCGCCGCCACCATGGGCGGCACGTGCGCGGCCAGTCCATCGGGATCGAGCCCGCCCTCGGACGCGCCGTCGATGAGCAGCCCATCGCGGCCCAGGACGACCGCCGCGTGGACGCCGTCCCGGCGACGCAATGCACTCACGAGATCTCGGATGGTCGGCATGGGGGAACGCTGGCCCCCGCACGGGGTGAAGTCAAGCGACCAACCGCTTGCCCGAACACGAGTTGAGCGGTAACCTGAAGCACGTCATCACTCGCAATCGTCATGGGGACCACCCTGCTGCATCACATCGTCGGCGCGCTCCGTTCAACGCAGCGCGCTCTGTCATTTCCGGTGCGGATTTTCCCGGAGCGCTCGCCCGCGCGTTTCCTCTCGGCACGTTTTCTCCTGAGTGGCGCGACGGCTGCGGCGGCATGCATGGCGGCCGCGTGTGGTGGCGGCGATGGCCTGACCTCGCCGGCTACTTCACCCAATGTGGTCCGCACGTACAGCGTCTATGCGCTGACGGGATCGGCGACGGAGCTGCCGGCGGCGTATCAGTTCACGTCCGAGACGCTGGTCCGTCCGCTCGTGCTGCCGTCCGGTTCGGTGAACTTCGACGTGGCCTTCGACATCGCGGCCGACGGGCGCGTGCGCGTCATGCCGGTGCGCGCGGTGGTGCCCAACGCGCCGCAAGGCTCTCCATCGATCGGTGTGCTGCGGCTCGGCGGGGCGTTCGGCGGGATCGCGCGCGCTCCGGATCGTGGGTACGCCTACGACTCGGTCGCCGTGCTCGCCGTCGGCGAGACATATGGTTTCGAGATCACGTCGGCCCCCTGCGTGTACTCCGAGCCGTTCTACGCCAAGCTCACCGTCGACAGCATCATCCTGAGCGAGCGTCGGATCGTCGTCAGCTCCCTCGTCAATCGCAATTGCGGCTATCGGGCGCTCAGCGAGGGCCTCCCGAAGAATTGAGCCGGTGCGCGTGTGCGCACCTCGTCGTCCACGTCGCCCGTCATTGCGGGATCGTTCGCCTTTCACTCCGTTATGCACGATATTCGCCTGCTGCGTGACCAGCTGGACACCCTGCGGGACGGCATGCGCCGCCGCGGAAAGCTCGACGACCTCGCGCCGTTGCTCGACCGCGCCGAGGCGATCGAGCGTGAGCGGCGCGCCGCCATCACCGAGCTCGAGGCGCAGCAGGCGCGCCGCAACAAGGTCGCGCAGGAGGTGGCGGTCCTCCGCAAGTCCGGCGCGGACGCCTCCGCCTTGATCGAGGAAGGACGCGCAGTAGGCACCGCGATCGCGGCGCTCGAGACCCGCCGCGGCGAGAGCGAGGCGGCTGTGCAGTCGCTGCTGCTCGAACTGCCGAACATCACGCTGCCCGAAGTGCCGGCCGGTGGTGAGGAGCAGAACGCCATCGTGCGGAGCTGGGGAACCCCGCGAGAGGATGGTGCGACGCTCAAGCCACACTGGGAGATCGGCGACACACTCGGCGTGATCGACCTGCCGCGCGGCGCGAAGGTCAGTGGCTCGGGATTCATCGTGTATCGCGGTGCGGGCGCGCGGCTGGTGCGCTCGCTCATGAACCTGATGCTCGACATCCACACGAGTGAGCACGGCTACGAGGAGTGCTGGGTCCCGCTCGTCGTCAATCGTGCGTCGATGACGGGCACGGCGCAGCTGCCGAAGTTCGCAGAGGACATGTATGCGCTGGAGGAGGAGGACATGTTCCTCATCCCCACCGCCGAAGTGCCCGTTACGAACCTGTATCGCGACGAGATACTCGACGCGTCGGATCTTCCGCGCGGATTCTGCGCATTCAGTGCATGCTTCCGTCGTGAGGCCGGGTCGGCCGGCAAGGACACGCGAGGCCTGCTGCGCGTGCATGAATTCGACAAGGTCGAGCTGGTGCGGTACGCGACACCGGAAACGTCGCTGCAGGAGCTCGAGACCCTCACGGGCCACGCGGAAGTCATTCTGCAGCGTCTCGGGCTGCCCTATCGCGTGCTGCTGCTGGCCGCGGGCGACACGGGCTTTGCCAGTGCGAAGACGTACGATCTCGAGGTGTTTGCGCCGGCCGTCGGCAAGTGGCTCGAGGTCTCGAGCTGCAGCGTCTTCGGCGACTTTCAGGCGCGTCGTGCGAACATCCGGTTTCGTGGGGCCCCCGGCGAGAAGCCCCGCTTCGTGCATACGCTCAACGGCTCTGCACTCGCGTTCTCGCGCATCATTGCGTGCCTGCTCGAGCACTATCAGCAGCCCGATGGCACTGTGCTGATGCCGGAGGCGCTGCAGCCGTATCTCGGCCGGCGCGCGCTCGGGTAGCGGCATGCGCCGCCGCCTGCCGGTGGTGCTCGTCGCGCTGGGCGTCGTCGGCCTGCTCGCGTGGTACGTCGCCTACACACAGCACGTCGTCTTCGAGCTGCGTGACGCGGCGGCGGTGCAGGGGCAGATGTACTCGCGCGTGTACAAGGTCTTGCTCGACACGGCATCCTTCGAGGAGGGACGCATCGATCTCGCCATCGATCTCGCGTTCGAGCTGTCGGGTGACATCGTCAATTCCGGTCTCCCGCTGATCGTGACCGACAGTGGTGGAGCGGTGACCGCCGTCGCGAATCTGCCGTTCGAGGAACCGCTCGACGGGCCGCGCACGAAGGCATACGTCACGGAGCTCGACCGGCAGAATCCGCCCATCGTCATTCCGGGCGTGCAGGGCTTGCACTACGGGGACAGCCCGATCGTGCGCGGGCTGCGTATCATCCCGGTCATGCAGGCTGTCGGCATCGTACTGCTGCTGGCGTTCGGCCTCTTTGCATTGCTCGAACGTGGCCGCGCGGATCGCGAAAAAGTCTGGGCGGGAATGGCGCGTGAAGCGGCGCACCAGCTGGGTACTCCGCTCTCGGCACTTGCCGGTTGGCTCGAGCTGCTGCGTGAAGAAGTCACCACCAGGACGGGTGTCCGGGCGGTGACGTCCATGGAGCAGGATCTTCAGCGCCTGGAGCGGGTCTCGCACCGCTTTGAACGGATCGGCCGGCCAAGTCGCAATGACGAGGTCGACTGTGCTGCGCTCGTCGACCGCGTGGCCTCGTACTTCGCTGCGCGCGCGCCGACCCTCGCGCGCACCGTGCGCATCGTCTCCGAGCATCCGACGGAGCCGCTGATCGTGCGCGGCGATGGCGTCCTGCTGGAGTGGGTGCTCGAGGTGCTCATCAAGAACGCCATCGACTCTCTCGGTGGGCGGGACGGCAACGTCGTCGTGTCGGCGGAGGCACTGCCCGAAGGTGGCGTACGCATCCGCGTGCTCGACGACGGGCCTGGAGTGCCATGGGCGCTGCGCAAGCGCATCTTCGACGCGGGCTTCAGCACCAAGCAGCACGGCTGGGGCATCGGCCTGTCGCTCTCGCGGCGCATCGTGCACGAGAACCATGGCGGCAAGTTGCTGCTCGCCGACACGAGTACCGGTGCGGCGTTCGACGTTATCTTGCCTGGATGACAACGACGGGTTGGACCGGATCCCTGTTCGATACGCCAGCATCCCCTGCGGCGCGTGCGGCTATCGACATGGAGGCAGCGACGCGAGGCCTCAATCCTGCGCAGCGCGAAGCCGTGGCGCACGACGACGGGCCCATGCTGGTGCTCGCCGGCGCCGGCTCCGGCAAGACGAAGGTGCTGACCACCCGCATCGCGCGGCTGATCGGCAATCGTGGTGTGGCGCCGCACGAGGTGCTCGCGGTGACGTTCACGAACAAGGCGGCGGGCGAGATGAAGGAACGGATCGCGCGCCAGCTGGGCCACGAGCCGAAGGGCATGTGGTGCGGCACCTTCCACGCGCTCGGTGCACGTCTCCTGCGCGGGGTGGCACCGCTCGTCGGTCGCGAGCCGAACTTCACGATCTACGATGAGGACGACGCCATCGCGGCACTCAAGCGCGTGATGGAACGTCGCAATGTCAATCCGAAGCAGTGGGCGCCCAAGGCGGTACTCGGCGCCATCTCCGACGCGAAGAACGCCCTGGTCTCGCCGAGCGAGTACAGCACGATGGCCCGCGATGTGTTCACGCAGGCCGTGGCGGGCGTCTACTCGGACTTCGAGTCCGCGCTCGAGCGTGCGAATGCCGTCACCTTCGACGACCTGCTGGTGCTGCCGGTGCGTGCGCTCGAACGCGACGAGGCGCTGCGCTCGCACTACCAGCGGCGCTTCCGCTACGTGCTCGTCGACGAGTATCAGGACACGAACGCGGCGCAGTATCGCTTCGTCTCGCTGATGGGCGGCGGGCACGGCAACGTGATGGTCGTGGGTGACGACGACCAGTCGATCTACGGCTGGCGCGGTGCCGACATCCGCAACATCCTCGACTTCGAGCGCGATTTCCCCGGCGCGCGCATCGTCCGCCTCGAGGAGAACTATCGCTCGACGCCCAACATTCTCGCACTCGCCAACGCAGTGATCGAGGAGAACACCGAGCGGCGAGGCAAGACGCTGCGTGCCACGCTTCCGGCCGGCGAACCGGTGACGTTGCTGCAGACGCTCGATGAGCGCGACGAGGCGGATGTGATCTCCGACATCATCCTCGATCGGGCCGCGCGCGAGAATCGCGAGCGTCGCGACTTCGCCATTCTCTATCGCACGAACGCCCAGAGTCGCGCGATGGAAGACGCGTTCCGCCGCCGTGGCATTCCGTATCGGCTCGTCGGTGCCGTGCGCTTCTACGACCGCCGCGAAATCCGCGACCTGATGGCGTACCTCAAGCTCATCGCCAATCCGGCGGACGATGAAGCGTTTCGTCGCGCGGTCACGGTGCCGCGGCGCGGACTCGGTGATGCGACGGTGGCGATGTTGACGGAGAAGGCGCTCATGGAAGGCGTCTCCATGCTGACCATCGCAACGCGCCTCGACGTTCTCGCCAGTCTGCGGCCGGCTGCGCGCACGGCCATCGAGGAGTTCAGTGCGCTCATCACGCGGCTCCGTACGTCGGCCCTCGACGCCGCGGTCGACGAGTTGCTGCGTGATCTCATCGAGAGTATTCGATACACCGATCACCTGAAGGCGGAAGGACCGGAGGGTGTCGAACGGATCGAGAACGTGCGCGAAATGGTTGCAGGTGCCGCCGAGGTTGTGGCCGACGAGGGCGGTGAAGTCGGTCTCACGCCACTCGACCATTTCCTGCAGCGCGCGACCCTCGTCGCGGGCATCGACCGGCTCGATCCCAATGCGGACGCGGTGACGATGATGACGATGCACAACGCCAAGGGGTTGGAGTTCCCGGTGGTGTTCGTCTCCGGCCTCGAGGATGGACTGTTCCCGCTGGCGCGCGCCGCCGAAGATCCGAAGCAGCTCGAGGAAGAGCGTCGCCTGTTCTACGTCGGGATCACGCGAGCGGAGAAGAAGCTGTACCTCACGACGGCGGAGCAGCGCCGCCGTAATGGAGAGCTCATGATCTCCATGCCGTCGCGTTTTCTGCGTGCCGTTACCCCCGCTCTCGCCGAACGGCAGCAGACCATGCGTGCGCGCACGGAAGGACGGAACGCCTACGGGGGCGCCGGACGCCCGGCGTCGAGCGGCGCCTCCGGCAACGATGGGTGGGGCAAGAGCAGCTACAGCAACAGTCCGCGTCGCTCCATCGGCCCATACGGCAGTGCCTCGACGCGCGGCGGCAAATCCACCGATGAACCCGCGTTCGGAAAGGCACCATCTGGCTGGGCCACCACATCGCGCGGGCCGGTGCGTCCCTCCATGCCCCAGCCCGAGGACGAGTCGCAGGACATGCCGGTGCTCGAAGTCGGCGCACGGGTGCGACATGCGAAGTTCGGCAGCGGCACGATCGCCGAACTCACCGGATCCGGACGTGACGCGAAGGTGCGCATCGACTTCGACGACGAGGAAATCGGACGGAAGACGTTGGTGCTGGCGCAGGCGAAACTCGAACCGGCGGTAGACTGATGTCCGTCACTGAACAGGATGTGCGGCACATTGCGTCGTTGGCCCGGCTCGAGCTGGACGACGCGCGGACGAGCAGCCTGGTGCGCGAGTTGAACGGAATCCTTGCGCACATGGATGTGCTGCAGGCTGTCGACATGTCGGCCGCTGCGTCGGACGAGGACGCGATCCACGGCGCCACGCCGCTTCGGCCGGATGCCCTGTCTTCGCTTCCGCTGGCGTCCGAACGCGGCACCTTCGCGCCCAACTACCAGGACGGATTTTTCCTCGTGCCTCGGCTGTCGACGCATGAGTGACGGAGGGCGGAGCGCAGCGGATCTTGCCGCCGGGGTGCGTGACGGGCAGGTGTCCAGCCGCGAGCTGGCCAGCGCGGCACTCGCGGCAATCGAACGCGTCGAGTCGGGTCCGACGCCGCTCAACGCGGTGCTGTATCGCGACCATGAGACGGCGAACGAAAGCACCCTGGTCACGCAGGGGCCGCTCGCCGGTGTGCCTGTCGTGGTGAAGGACAACATCGCCACGCTGCGCATGCCCACCTCGTGCGGATCGCGCATCCTCGACGGATACGTGAGTCCGTTCGAGGCGACGGTCGTGACGCGCTTGCGTGCGGCGGGTGCGACGATCGTCGGGAAGACCAACATGGACGAATTCGCGATGGGATCGTCCACGGAGAACAGCGCGTTCGGCCCCACCAGGAATCCATTGTCGCCCGATCGCGTTCCCGGAGGGTCGTCGGGTGGCTCGGCTGCGGCGGTGGCGGCGGGCGTCGTGCGCATCGCACTGGGTTCGGAAACGGGCGGATCGGTACGGCAGCCTGCGGCGTTCTGCGGCATCGTTGGGGTCAAGCCGACATACGGGCGCGTGAGCCGTCATGGGCTCGTGGCGTTTGCGTCCTCGCTCGATCAGGTCGGTGTGTTCGGGCGCACGGTCGACGACGCGGCGCTCGCGCTCGAGATGATCGCCGGCGCCGATCCGCTCGACGCCACCAGCACGACCGGCACGCCCATCTCGTATCGGTCTGCCGGGAGAACTGCCGACGCGGCAGAGGGGGAGCGCCCGCTCGCAGGCCTCGTGATCGGCCGGCCGCGTGAGTACTTCCCGGAGTCACTCGATGCCGGCATACGCGCGGCATGCGATCGCGCGCTCGACACACTCCGCGGGCTCGGGGCCGACGTGCGCGACGTCTCGTTGCCCCACACCGAGCTGGCCATTCCGGTCTACTACATCGTGGCACCCGCCGAGGCGTCGAGCAACCTGGCGCGCTTCGATGGGGTCCGATACGGCATGCGCGTCGAACGCAGCGGGTTGCGCGCGATGTACGAGGCCACACGGTCCCGGGGGTTCGGCCCCGAAGTGACACGGCGCATCATGCTCGGCACATACGTGCTGAGCGCCGGCTACTACGACGCATATTATCTGCGCGCGCAGGAAGTCCGGCGGCGAATCCGGCGTGACTTCACCCGCGTGTTCGCCAGCGGTGTGCACGCCCTGTTCACACCGACCGCGCCGACGGTGGCATTCCCGATCGGCGCGGTCTCGGACCCCTACGAGCTGTACCTGAGCGACATCTTCACCGTCACCGCCAACCTCGCCGGCATTCCCGGCATGTCGCAGCCGATCGGTCGGGTCGGTGGGTTGCCGGTGGGCGGCCAGCTGCTCGCACCTCACTTCGAGGAGGCCACGATGTTCCGCGTCGCCGCAGCGCTCGAACGTGGGTTGGGTGGGAGCGCTAACGCATGACGGATTACGAACTCGTCGTCGGTCTCGAAGTGCATTGCCAGCTCAAGACGGTCTCCAAGCTGTTCTGTGGTTGCGCCACCAGCTTCGGCGATGCGCCCAACGCCAACACGTGCCCCGTGTGCCTTGCGCTGCCGGGCGCGCTGCCGGTGCTCAACGCGAACGCCGTCGCACTCGCGACGCGGGCCTCGCTCGCGCTGGGCTGCACGGTGCAACAGACATCCGTGTTCGCACGCAAGAACTATTTCTACCCTGACCTGCCGAAGGGCTATCAGATCTCGCAGTTCGATCGTCCACTCGCCACCGGGGGAGCAGTCGACACGGGCCTTCGCGACGATGGCGCGCCGGTGCTGATACCGCTCACGCGCGTGCACATGGAGGAGGACGCGGGCAAGTCGGTGCACGACCGCTTCGCCGGCTTCTCGGCGATCGATCTCAATCGCGCCGGCACGCCGCTCGTGGAGATCGTGTCCGAACCTGACATCCGCTCGGCGGCCGCCGCCGGTGGCTACTTGCGCACGCTCAAGCAGATCCTGGAGTACACCGACGTCTCCGACGCGAATATGGAGGAAGGTTCGCTGCGGGTCGACGTGAACATCTCGGTGCGTGCGCGTGGTGCGGCCGCGCTGGGCACGAAGACCGAGATCAAGAACCTGAATTCGTTCTCGAACGTCGAACGGGCGATCGAGGTCGAGTTCGCACGGCAGTGTGCAATTCTCGATGCGGGTGGCGCCATCGAGCAGCAGACACTCCTCTGGGACGATGTGCACAATCGTGTCCGGCCCGCACGCAGCAAGGAGGGCAGCCACGACTATCGCTACTTCCCTGAGCCGGATCTCCCACCCCTGGTGCTCGCGGGCACGTGGATCGACGCCCAGCGTGCGTCGCTCCCGGAACTGCCCGCCGCAAAGCGTGCGCGCTTCATCGCGCAGTACGGCCTGGGCGCGGTCGAAGTCGAACAGCTGACGGTGAGCGGTGAACTGGCCACCCATTTCGAACAGGTCGTCGAGGCGAGTGGTGACGCGCGGCGAGCGGCGAACTGGCTGCTCGGCACCGTGCTGGCGTCGTTGAACACGTCAGGGCTGTCGATCGAGCGGCATCCCGTCACGCCGGCCCGGCTGGGCGCGCTGATTCGCCTGGAGGCCAACGGCGACCTCTCGAACAGCGCCGCACGTCAGCTGTTCGGCATCATGGAGCAGGACGGCGGCGAGCCGCTGTCGCTCGCCCGGCGCGAGGGATTGCTCAAGGTCAGCGATGACGGTGCACTGGTGGAGTGGATCGACCAGGTATTCGCCGAATTTCCCACCGAATCGGGCCGCTTCATGGCCGGCGAAGCGAAGTTGCAGGGCGTCCTGGTGGGGCACGTCATGAAGAAGTCGCGCGGCGCCGCTGACCCGCGGAAGGTGAATCAGCTCTTGGCGGCGCGCACGACGGGCTGAAAGAGCGGCTCGCCGAGAGTCGCGCTATGCCGCAGGCCCGTCGCCGGCATGCCGAACATGCGGTCCGCTTCCATCGCGGCGCGCATTTCGCCGCCTTGGCGTCGCGCCAGGCGCCGCACCTTTTTCGCGGCCCGTAGCGGTTCGTCGCCGGACGGGTCGAAGCGGAACGGCTCGCTCTGGTCCCACTGCTGCATCAGGTCGATGATGTACTCGAACGAGCGTGTCATGTAGCGCGACACATCGTTGTCGCTCAGGTCCCAGCGGCTGTTCTCCATCACCAGCTGGAAGATGCGCTGCCAGGAGTCCGTATCCGTCACGTAGACCATGCCGCGGAAGATGCGGCGATTGGTGGGCGTGCCGAAGAGCGTGGGACTCAGGATCCGGTCGAGGTGATGATCGGCGGGCGAGTGGTCGATCGACAGCAGTTCGCGCGCACGCCGCGGCCACGGGTCGCCAAGGTGCGTGTCGACGCGACTCTCCCAGTAGCTGTGTCCGAGGGCCGTGGTGCTCGAGGTGACGGCGAGCTGGCGTGGCACGTAGAAGTTGTGCGCGACGACATCGGCGGCAAGATGGGCGAGATACCCGAGCGCGAACGCGCGGAGTGCGGGATCCTTGGCCTCGTCATGGATCTCGAGACCGATGCGCCACGAGTGGCAGTGACGGCCTACTTCGGCGTACTTCTTCGCGATGCTCGTGTCGGCAGCAATCGAGCCGTACAGGAAATCCGCCGGAAACGCGGCGAGCAGTTCAGCGATGCCACCCGGCAGCAGGCCGAGGTTCCGCAGCACGGCGTCGCCGAGAAACACGTGGGTGCCGGGTGTCCAGGCGAGCAGCGGCGTCGGCGCGAGCACGAGGGCGAGCACGATGGTGATCGCCGCAGGCAGGATCCACTTACGCAGGACGTGCCTCGTCGTCGTGTCCGAACTCGTCGCGTTCCGATTCATCGTCCGCCAGTTCGTCGTCGAACTCGTCGTCGAAATCGAGATCCGCTTCCGTCGCCCCCGCCGCCAGCGCATCGCCGTTGCGGCGAGCGGGAATGAAATGGTCACCGAGCGCGCGAGCACCGACGCGGACGCCCCGAATGGCCGAGACCGTTCCGATCGCCGTGTCTTCCAGCTCGTCCTGCAGCACGTCGATCACGGCGTTCACCTCGTCGATGCGCTGGGACGTCACGTCTGCGGCGCTGAGAAGCTGCTCGGTGACCGCAGTCGCGGCCTCGCTCACGCGTTCCACGTCGGTGCGCACCATCGCGACGACTTCCCGCGCATCGTCCACGATGTCGGTGGCGCGCTTGAGCAGCGGCTTCGTTTCGGCGGACAACCGCTGAATCGCCTCGTTGGTCTTGTTCACCGCCGCGCGCAGGGACAGCAACAGGAGAATGAGCGTCAGCAGCATCCCGATGCCGAGTACCAGGACGATGACCTGCAGGATACCACTGGTCCAGTCGAACAGGTCGCGCTGCGGCACCATGCGGGCGACGACGGTGTCCGTCATGGCCGCTGCCTGGAGCAGTCCGACCGTCAGCACATGCGAAAAGGCCATGGGTTTGATCTACACCGTGCCGAGAGAGGGGTCAAGCAACGACCAACTCTGCGCTTGACGCTGGACTCTGAACACGGTGATCCTTCGGAATGGTGCTCCGGCAGATTTGCGGGGCCACCGATAACGGTCTGCCCGACAGGCCATCACGTCATTTCCCGCGTCCAAACGAGCCTGCATGTCAGCCGTCCAGTTCGTCGTCGAAGGCGGCCAGCGCCTGTCGGGTACCATTCGTCCGGCTGGCAATAAGAATGCCGCGCTCCCCATCGTGGCCGCCGCACTGATCACCGATGAACCGGTGATCCTCGAGAACGTGCCACGCATCCGGGACATCGAGACGCTGGTGGATCTCGTGCGCACCACGGGGGCCGAGTGTGAGTGGATCGCGGCCAACACCCTGCGGGTGCATGCGCGCAACCTGCGCGCCGCCGATCTCGATCCGTTGATGTGCGCGCGGATCCGGGCGTCCATCCTGCTCGCCGCGCCGTTGCTGGCGCGCTGCGGCGAGGTCACGCTCTCTCCGCCGGGGGGCGACGTCATCGGGCGCCGTCGTCTCGACACCCACTTCCACGTGCTCGCGGCGCTGGGCGCGGAGTACGAGCTCGGTGAGCGATTCACCTTCCGGACGCGTGGGCTGGTCGGTGCCGACATCTTCCTCGACGAGCCGAGTGTCACGGCCACCGAGAACGCGCTCGTCGCCGCCGTGATGGCCCGCGGGACCACGGTTCTGCGGAACGCGGCCAGCGAACCGCACGTGCAGGATCTCGCCCATTTTCTTATCGCGATGGGTGCTTCGATCGAGGGCATCGGATCGAACGTGTACACCGTGCACGGCGGGCGCGCGCTGCATGGCACGACGCACACGATCGGCTCCGATCACATCGAGGTGGGGTCCTTCATCGGCCTCGCCGCGGTGACGCACTCCGAGCTGCGCATCAAGGACGCGGGCGTGGCGCACCTGCGCAGCACGCTCATGGGCTTCGAGCGGCTCGGGATCAGCTGCATCGTCGAGGGCGATGACCTGATCGTGCCGGCGGAACAGTCCCGGGTCATCCAGAGCGATCTCGGGGGGCACGTGCCCAAGCTCGAAGACCAGCCGTGGCCGGCGTTTCCGGCCGATGTCATGTCGATCGCGATCGTCGCGGCGACGCAATGCGAGGGCATGATCCTGGTGCACGAGAAGATGTTCGAGTCGCGGCTTTTCTTCGTCGACAAGCTCATTTCGATGGGTGCGCGGATCGTGCTCTGTGATCCGC
>JAZKCW010000061.1:0-26778 GCA_040387895.1 Gemmatimonadota bacterium | reverse complement strand
GCCGGAAGATGGTCACCTCGTTGACGCCGGCCTCTTCGGCGATGCGCCGAGTGGTCGCGCCGCGCCAGCCGTGCTGCGCGTACACGCGAGCGGCGGCGTGAAGGATTCGGTGGCGATGGTCGTCGATCATGCGGGCAGGCTAATGCGCACTCCGGCTGAAAGCAAGCAGTTACTTGCTTGCAGTGCTGAGCGGTACAGAGTTGAGACACTTTGCTGAGACAATTCTTGCTGGCGGAGATACTTTCGGATCCCGTCCTGTTCCTCCCGCCTCCGCATGCCCATGCTGCCGCAGAACCTCCGCCTCGGCACCCGCGCCCTGCGCCGGACCCCCGGGTTCACGCTCACGGCCACGCTCATACTCGCCCTCGGTATCGGGCTCTCGACGGCCGTCTTCACCATCGCGGACGCCCTGCTCCTGCGAAAACTTGCCGTTCGCGACCAGGACGCGCTGGTCGTGCTCGCCGGGGCAACGCCGGACGGCCGGGTCGAGAACTACCCGCTGAGTCTCGAGAGCGCGCGGGAACTGGCCCGCCGGAGCCGCACCCTCGAGGCGACCGCGTTCTACGGGTACGAGGGCGCGGTCCCCAAGCCCGTCCTTGAAGGGGATCAGGTCACGCGGCTGCACCGCGCGCTCGTATCGGGCGACTTCTTCTCCGTCCTCGGCACCCCACCGGCGCTCGGGCGCGCGTTGCGTCCGGAGGACGACCGCCCCGGGGCCGCCCCGGTCGTCGTGCTGAGCCACCGGGCATGGCAGGCTCGCTTCGGCGGTTCTCCCGATGTGCTCGACCGCCGGATCCGCATGCAGGACGACGGCATCGACTACCGTGTCGTCGGCGTGATGCCGCAGGGGCTCGAGTATCCGAAGGGGGTCGACGTGTGGGCGCCGGTGCTGGCGGCAACGCCCGAGCGCAACCTCCCGTTCGTGGCGGTGCACCTGCTCGGACGCCTCCGTGACGGTGCGGTGCCCGCGAGCGCGGCGGAGGAGGTGTCGGCCTTCTTCCGTACCGAGGCGCCGGCGCAGCTGCGCGAATTGCGCGGGACTGCGGTGCGGCTGCCGGATCTCGTCGTGGGCGACACCCGCCCGGTCGTCCTGCTGTTCGCCGCCGCGGCGGGTCTCCTGTTGCTGGTCACCTGCGTGAACGTGGCCAACCTGCTGGTGATGCGAGGCCTGGCCCGGCAGCGGGAGATCGCCGTGCGTTTCGCGCTCGGGGCCACGCGTGCGCGCGTCGTCGGTGCGATGCTGGCCGAGTATGGCATGCTCGCGATCGCTGCGGGGGTGTTGGGCGTCGGTGTGGCCGCGGCCGCGGTGCGGGGCTTCGTCGCATTCGCCCCGCCGGGGCTCCCACGTCTCGACGAGATCGGGCTCAACGCCACGGCACTGGCTGGCGCGACCGTCATCACGCTCCTGGCGATGCTGCTGTTCGCGGTCGCACCGGCGATGCTGTCGTCGAGCGTGAAGCTGCACGCCACACTCTCCGCCGGTGCCCGGGGAAGTCGCGGGAGGAAGTCTCGGTTCGCGTCGGAGACCCTGGTGGCCGGGCAGCTCGCCCTGGCGCTGCTCGTGCTGTCGGGCGCGGGCCTGATCGGCCGCAGCCTGCAGGCACTGCAACGTGCGGAGCTGGCCTTCTCCCCGACCAACCTGCTGATCGGGGAGCTCGCGATCCGCGCCGACCAATACGACACACCCGCCAAGCAGCGCGCGATGCTCGACCAGCTGCTGCCGGCCGTGGCGTCGATTCCCGGCGTTCGCGCGGTCTCTCCCGTGGTCGCGGCGCCGTATTCGGGCACGGCCGGCTGGGACGGCTCGCCGCGGGCCGAAGGACAGTCGGCGTCGGACGCGGCCCGGAATCCGCTCCTCAACATGGAGGTCGTGACGCCGGGCTACTTCGAGACCATCGAGGTCAAGGTGACTCGCGGGCGCGGGTTCACCCCGCAGGATCGTGAGGGGGCGCCCGCCGTCGTCGTGGTGAGCGAGTCGGCGGCGCAGCACTACTGGCCGAACGCGGACCCGATCGGGCGCCGGCTCGCCATGGGGCCGAACAACACGTTCACGGTTGTCGGCGTGGTGCCGGAGACCCGCTACCGCGACCTCCGGAACGCGCGCGCCAGCATCTACTTCCCGCTGCAGCAGTCATTCTTCCCGTTCACGCCGACGACGCTCGCGATCCGCACCGGTGGCGACCCGTCGGCCGTCGTGCCCTCGCTCCGGCGTGCCATCACCGAGACGGTGCCGGGCGTGCTGCTGGCGAGTGCGGCACCCTTCGAGGATTACCTGTCGAAGCCCCTGGCCCAGCCACGGCTGACCGCGCTGCTGCTGGCGGTGTTTGCCGGTGCCGCCCTCGTACTCGCCTCCGTCGGGTTGTTCGCCGTCATGGGCACCATGGTGGGGCAGCGCCGCCGGGAGTTCGGCGTGCGGATGGCACTCGGGGCGACGGCCGGGCAGGTCGGCGTGATGGTGCTCCGTCGCGGCCTGGCGCTGGCGGCAGTCGGCACGGTGGTCGGTGTGGCCTCGGCGATCGCCGCCAACCGCCTGCTGGGCAGCCTGCTCTTCGAGGTCAGCCCGACGGACGCCGTGACGCTGGCGGGGTCGGCGATCCTGCTGCTGGCGGTCGCGGCCCTGGCGAGTGTGCTGCCGGCCCGGGCGAGCACCCGGATCGACCCGGCGATCACGTTGCGGGCGGAGTAGGGAGAGGGAGAGACGGAGAGCGGTAGAGAGGGAGAGAGCGGGTGGTGGGTGGGCGCTCGCGACGGGCGCCCGGGAGGGTAGTAAGCACCTGGGACGGGGACTGTAAGCAGGCCAGCCGGGACGAATCAACGCCAGGTAAGCGGGGGCGCGCAGTTTCACCCTTGTCCGACGCCGGGCACTTCCCGTTCACGCCCGCTCCAACCGATTCGCAGCCGCCATCCCCTGGTCACCCCCATGATCGCAACGCCCGCCATCCAGCAGCAGTCCAAGCGCACCGCCGCCCTCGTGTCCGTCCGGACACCAGCCCCCGCGCCCCGGACCCGGATGCCGAGTGTGTCCGACACGCTGCCGGTCCTGGAGCGCACCCTGCACACCCTGCTCTCCCCGCTGGAGTTCAGCGACTGGCAGAGCTGGCAGCGCGCGGTGCATGAGCGGCTGCTCGAGCTCACGGGAGCGGATGCGCTCTGCGTCTACACCCCGCTGGCCGACGGCGCCGACGCGTGGCTGTCGCCGCACCTCACGGAATCGGCGCTGTGCGAGTATGCGCGCAACGCGGCCGCGGACCCGTCGTGGGACGTCATCGAGAGCGGCTTCCAGCGCTTCGCACGCGGCACGGGTGAAGCGGTGGCGCACGAGGGGGACCTGATGACGCGCGAAGCCCTCGAGCGCAGCGCGTTCTACCGGGAGTTCCTCGAGCCGAACGGCATCCTCGACCTCACCGTCGCGGGCGTCTCGTTCGGCGGCGCGTCCCCGGCCCGCTTGCACTTCTCGAATCGCAAGCGCATGTCGCCCGCCAAGGCGGAAGAGCGCCGCTCGCTGATCCGCACGATCCTCCCCGCGTTCCGCTCCGGCCTGTCGCAGTGGAAGCAGATCGGCGAACGCCGTGCCGACCTCGGTCGCGTGCTCGACGTGCTGCCCGACGCGGTGATGCTCTACGACTTGGCGGGTGTGCTCGTGCACGCGAATCCGGCGGCCGTCTCGATGATGGGCGGCCCGGTGTTCCGCAGCGGCGCACTGCAGGGCACCGAGGCGGATCGCCTGCAGATCGAGGCGCAGCGCGTCGCCTGGAACATGGGCGCGCTGTCGCGCCGCGCAAATGCGGGCACGCTGATCGGGACGCCGGGCCTCATGCCGGCGACGACGACGCTGCCGTCAGCCTCGCGTGAAGTGCGCGTGCACGGCCAGTCGTACACGCTCCGCGGATCGCTCGCCCCGGTCTGGATGCTCGGCCGCGACCAGGGCGTGATCGTGACGGTGGAAGCGACATCGGCGAAGGGCACGAGCGACGCGGATCTGCGCGAGCGGTTCGGGCTGACGGCGCGGGAAGTGGAGGTCGCGCGGCTCGTCGCGTCAGGGCTGTCGAATCAGGCACTCGCGGAGAAGCTCGGCGTGAGCTTCTTCACGGCGCGGAATCATGTGGAGCGGTTGATGGGGAAGATGAGCGCGATGAATCGGGCGCACATAGGCGCACTGGTCCGCGGCGACGCGGACCAGCAGTAGGCCGGGAGGATTGCGGATGGGTGGAAACTGGTGGCTTGTGTGAGACTGTTTGCTCTGTTTCTCTGATTGAAAGTCTTGGATTGGCGTCGCTGCGCTTGGCGGGATCAACGTGAATCGGCTTTCAGCGGCAGCTGCCCGCACCAGCGCCAGCGGTGAACTGAAAGCTCACAGCCATAGCGGCCAGCTATGGCTGTGAGCTTTTGCGGTGAAATGTTGTTGGATGCGGTGTGGTGGTGAGGGATGCGCCGAATCGCGGGTGCATGCTGGTGCATGGCAGACCATACGAAGCTCCATGTGTGGCAGCGTTCGATGACGCTGTCCATTGCGATTCATCAGGCTGCGCGTGACATGTCGACGCGTACCGCGCCCGGGCTCAGGTCGCAGCTGCTCCGGGCGGCGGCGTCCATACCGGCAAACATCGCTGAAGGCGCGGGGCAGCATTCCGACGCGCGGTTCGCGCACTTCCTGTCGATCGCCATCGGTTCCGCGAACGAGGTGGAAACGCACCTTCGCCTGGCACGGGGACTCGAGATGTTCGACGAAGCAACCTGGCGCGCGCTCGACGACGAGCTTCGCGAAGTGCGACGCATGCTCTTCGGCCTCCGCCGGCGGCTGCTCTCCGGCGCGACGGCCAACTAGGCGCGGGCCGTGGCCGCACGAATCAGCTGGCCGCTGTGGCTGCAGCTGACCGCTATGGCTGTCAGCTTTCAGTTCACCCCTGGTCGCTGGTGCGGGCAGCTGCCGCTGACAGCCGATCCACGTTGATCCCGCCACGCCACGCGACGCCAGTGGTAGTTCGCAACCCCAGGCCACCGGTCACCAGCTACTCGCAACGCTGCATTCCCCGCTAAATGTCCTTCCCCTTCTGAAGCATCTCCACCAACTCCACCGTCTCCTCATCCGGCTCCGACTCCAACTCCTTCCGCAGCCTCTCCGCAAACCGCTGATACACCCGCAGCGCCTGCGCCCGCTCCCCCACCCGCGCATGCGCCCGCATCAGCTCCGTCACCGCTCCCTCATGCAACTCATCCCGCGCCAGCACCCGACGGAACGCCTCGGCCGCGCGCGACGGCCGGCCCTGCTCTATGTGCCGCGCGCCGAGCTCCATCAGGCCGTCGACGTACTGTCGCTGCAGCCGGTCGCGATGCTCGAGATGCCAGTCCCCCGCCGGTTCGCCGTCGAGAAAGTCACCGCGAAAAAGCTCGAGCGTGCGTTCGAGTGCCGTCGTCGCCCCTTCCGCGCCCTTCTTGAGCGCCTTTCGTGCGAGCACGATCTCGCGGTCGAACGTCGCCGCGTCGAACTCCGCCACGAGCGTCGGCTCCACGCTGTAGCGGTCGTTCACGAGCGTGATCCACTCGGATCCGCCGAGCGCCTTGCGGAGGCGGTGGATGGTGACGTGGAAGTTGTTGCGCAGCTGCGCGGCGGACGACTCCGGCCAGAACGCGAGCCCCACGTGCTCCTTCGTGCGTCCCTCGGGATGCATCAGCAGATACACGAGCAGTTCACGCGGGCGTGCCGAGCCCCATGACGCCTGGTCGATGGGCGTGTCGTCGACCAGTACCTGCAGAGGGCCGAGCGCCCGCACGCGCAGGCGCGGGCCCCACTTCCGCGGGGTGATGACATTGTTGGCGCCCGTCACCAGCACGTCGCCCTTCACCGGCGGCACCAGCGACAGCACCTTGAATTCCGCCGTGTGCGTGACCGTCGCCTGCGTGGCTTCCTTCGCCAGCTCTTCGACCCGCAGCGTGCGCCCCTGATTGTACAGTCGCGTGTACTGGTCACCGAGTGCCGCGCGCGCCGCGGCTTCGCGCTGCAGGCGGCCGGGGGCGTCGATCGCCATGATGTTCACGCCGATACGCTCGCGCAGCGCGTCCGCCGCGCCCATCAACCGGGCGGCGGCCTCGTGCCGCTCGCGCAGCGAGAGCAGCATCGCGCACGTCTCGAGGTCGAGCGTGAGGCCCCAGCCGTCGCCGATCTGCATGTGCAGTTCGATCGCCTCGCGCAGGGCCATCGCGGCGAGGTCACGATTGCCCTTCCGCATCTCGATGCGCGCGTTCAGCATGGAATGGTGCGCGCGTGTCGTGCGATGCTTCGTCAGCGGTTCCAGCGACATCGCCCTGCGATGGATGCGGTGCGCGCGGTCGATCTCGCCGGCCTCGATCGCGTTGATCGTGTCCCAGAAGTACACGAACGCGTGCACCATGCCGATCGGCAGCGGGTCGACCATCGCGTTGGCTTCGGCCAGCAGCGCCGTCGCTTCCTCGTGATGGCCGAGCATCATGCGGCATGCACCGAGCTTGGCGAGGGCCGTCACGATCGTGTACGGGTCGGCGATGCCGCGCAGCAGGGCGAGTGCCTCGCGGAAGGCGTCGCCCGACACTTCGTAGTTGCCCTGCGCGAGCGTCGTCAGCCCCAGGGCGATGTACGCACGGCCGCGCAGCATCGCGGGCGCACTCGCCCCGACATGGAGGCCATGCTCGATGTAGCCACGCAGCTCGGAGAACTGTTCGCTGCGCAGCCAGTTCCCGGTGCTGTACCAGTACCAGAACAGCGAGTCGGAGAAGCGCAGCGCCGCCTCGGCGCGCGACGGGTCCGCGGCAGCCCATCCCGCGGCCGCACGCAGGTTCTCGTGGTCGATGAAGATGCGCGCCGCGAGGCCCGGCTCGTGCTCGCCGCCGACCAGCTTGGGCGACACCGCCTCCATGAACTGGAGGTAGTAGTGCGCGTGCCGCTCCCGCGCGCTTTCGAGCTCTCCGGCTGCCGCGAGATGCTCCATGCTGTACTGCCGCACCGTTTCCAGCAGGTGGTAGCGCGCCTGGCTCTCGCCGCCCTCCATCACCACCAGTGACTTGTCGACGAGCGCCGCGACGCCGTCGAGCACGTCGTCCGGTTCGAGCGTCGCGGCGGTCGCGGGTGCGCCGGTTCCGCGGGCGTCGGCGCAGACGTACTCGGCGCCCTCGAGCGAGAAGCCACCACCGAAGATCGCGAGCCGCCGCAGCAGCGCCTGCTCGCGTGGGGCGAGGAGGCCGAAGCTCCAGTCCATCGTGCCGCGAAGCGTGCGATGCCGGGCAAGCGCCGTGCGGCTGCCGGCCGTCAGCAGCTTGAAGGCGTCGTCGAGACGTGCGGCAATCTGCTCCGGCGTGAGCACACGCACGCGTGCGGCCGCGAGCTCGATCGCGAGCGGAATGCCGTCCAGGCGCCGGCAGATTTCGCGCACGGCGCCGCTGTTCTGGTCCGTGAGCGCGAACGACGGCACCGTCGCCTGCGCGCGTTCGACGAACAGCTGCACCGCCTCCCGCTCGTCGAGCCGGGGGACCAGCCACGCCGTCTCGCTCGCGATGCCCAGCGCCTCGCGGCTCGTCGCCAGGACCGTGAGACCCGGACACGCCATCAGCAGCGTCTCGGCGAGCTCCGCGCATGCGTCGACCAGGTGCTCGCAGTTGTCGAGCACCAGCAGGACATGCTCGCTCTCGATGTTCGCGATCAGGCGATCCGTCGATGCCAGTGCCGCATGCTCCGGCGCCTGCAGTGCGGATGCGACGGCCTGCGACACCATCACGGCCTGCGTGACGGGCGCGAGGTCGACCCAGGCGACGCGCGAGAAGCGCGATGCGGCAGCCGTCGCCACTTCACGCGCGAGGCGCGTCTTCCCGCTCCCGCCTGCCCCGGTGAGCGTGAGCAGCCGCATCGACTCGAGCAGGCGTGTCAGCTCATCGAGCTCGCGCCGCCGGCCGATGAATCCCGTGAGATGCACGGGCAGGTCACTCATGGACGGAGCGGCTGCCCGGGGAGGCGGTGACGAGGTGGAGCTGGGGGCGGCGACAGGGGAGCTCATGGGGCGTGTCCTGCACCTTACGCCCCAGCGGAGCCGTCATCAAGGGTGCCCGGACAGGGTACCCTGTCCGGGCGTCCATCAGCCCTGTCTACCGGGTGCCGTACGGGCGGGCGGGCACCGTCTTCAGGTACTGGTAAAGCGCCGAGATCTCGGTGTCGGTCATCTCGCGCAGGAGCTTCCACGGCATCGAGGAATCCACCGGCACGCCGCTCGGACGCATCCCGGTGCGCATGACGCGGATGAAGTCCGCCTCGGTATAGTGCCCGATGCCCGACGGGGTGATGTTGGCGGCCGGCTTCCAGTCGGGCGGTGTGCCCGGAATCTTGCCGCCGCTGAACCCTGCCCCATGACAACCGGTGCAACCCGCCGCGAGGTACTTGCCGTAGGCCGGAGTCGCTTCGGCGGCGATCGATGTGAGGTGCGACGCCTTGTGGTCGATTTCCGCCGCCGAACGCATGTCGAGCTGCCCCGCGACATGCAGCGTGCGCAGCACCGGGCCGGCACGCCAGGCCGGCACTGTCTTCGTCGTTGCCGGCAGGCTCCGCGCATACGCCACGATCAGCCCGACATCCTCGTCCGACATCGTGGTGAACTCGACCGAGGGCATGACGAACAGTGGTGAACCGTCGCGGCGTACTCCGTGTCGCACCGCGCGCTCCCAGTCGGCATCCGTGAGCTCGGCACCGCGGCCGCCGAGCGTCAGGTTGGGCGCGGAGATGAGCCCGACCGCCGGATCGTCGAGCATGACGTTGCCGGCGAGCGCTGCCCCGTGGCACTCGGCGCAGCCCTTGATCTTGGCCAGCCGCTCCCCGCGCGCCACCGACACCGAATCCGTCGGTACCATCAGCGGGTGCGCCGGCACCTCGAATTGTGCGCGCAGGTCGCGAGCACTGACACCGTAGATGGTCGTCACCGCCACCAGCAGCAGGGTGACGACACCCGCCGCCAGGCGACCACTCCACCTGGCGACGGTACGAAGACGGGAGCGCGGGGTCATGGCATTACTCCTTGTAGCTCAGCTGCGAGAGCGAGATGCGATATTCCTTCGCCGTCGCGTCGTACATGATGCGATAGGAGGCCGGGTAGTAGCCGGCGGGGCTCGCCTTCGCGGCGGCCGTGATCGGCAGGATCTGGTCGCGTACCGTCGGATCGGTTGCCGTCTTCTTGGCCAGGATGTGCGCCCGCGTGATCATCGGCTCCTCGAAGATGAACTTGCCGGCCCAGGCGCCCTGGATGTACGTCGCGGTGAAGGGCTTGTAGCCCGCCGGGTTGCCGACCATGCCCTGCAGCTCCGGCGACTTGGTGTCGACCCAGTGGAGCCCCATGCGAGGAACCGTCACCGCCTCAGCCGGCGCATTGGCGGCGACCGCGGCGCTCAGGAAGAACGCGCGGGCGAACTGTGCGTCCGGCGCGTTGCGCGCGTTCGTCACGTACTGCGCATTCGTCGGGTCGATCTGGTCGCGCTCGGCCTTCGTGATGTTGTAGAAGTGGAAGTCGAAGTGGGGAATCGTGTAGATGCCCTCGGGCTCGTGCCCGGCCGGATTCCAGTTGAGCTCCACGAGCTTGTACTGCGTGCCATGACCGGCGGGCAGTTCGAGCAGCAGCTCGGTCGCGACGGCATGCGCCGTCTCATGGCTCATTCCTTCATGCTGCATGGCCGCCGTGGCTGCGGGCAGGCCTTCCATCGCACCCTCGTTGAAAGCAACACCGATCTCGACCGGCTTGTTGGCGTCGTCGCGGACGAGGAACGTGCGGACCTGGCCATTGCCGAGGTTCTGCGCGGCGCCGTAGACGCGCTTGGAATCAGGGCCGGTGGAGGCCGGATCGTCGCCGCACGCGGCGAGCGTCGCGAGTGATGCAGCGGCGACGGCGGTGAGCAGGGTCTGCCGGATGAACGGAGCGTGATTGCGGAGCGGGCGTGTCGACATCGTCGTGTCCTCGAGCGCTGTATGTGGAGTCGTGCCTTGGTGTCGTGCGAGCTGTGTCTCGGCTGCAATCAGTCTCGCCCTGCCTGACCCCGCCCACATGGGTCGATAGACCCAACTTTCGGAGATTCCGGTACGCCGCATTGCACCCCTCCCTTGCGCCTGATCGGACTGGGGGAGAAATCCCAATGGTGACCGGATTTGCCGCCCTCGTTCGCGCTGCCGACGCTGCACGCGCGCTTCGCCCCGCCACGCCGCTGGCGCTCGCCACCCTCGTGGCTGTCGAGGGATCGTCGTACCGCCAACCGGGCGCGCGACTCCTCGTCGATGCGGACTCGCGCGTGCTGGCGGGCGCGATCAGTGGTGGATGCCTCGAGGGTGATGTGGCCGCGCGTGCCGCTGAGGTGTGCGCCTCAGGTCAGCCGGCACTGCTGCGCTACGACCTGCGCGACGATCTCGAGGCCATCTGGGGCTTCGGCAGCGCATGCGACGGCATCGCGACGATCCTCCTCGAACCGCTGCTGCAGCGTGAGCCGGGCGGCTGGCTCGCGGAAGCCGAGGCGACGCGAATGGCGCGACTGGGTGGCGCTGTCGTCACTCACGTGGGTGACGGAGACGGTGCATCACGCGACACGTCTGCACGGGGCTCGTCGCCCGTCGCCACGACATCCCTCGGCACGATCGCCGTCGTACGGGGCGACACGATCGCTGCGGTCCATGATGGGGCGTCGCAAACCGCATCGCGCTGGTCGAGCCTGCGCTGGCGCGACGCGATCATGCGCGGCGCGGGTCTCGCCCAGCAGACGCAGCATGTGCACCGTGAACCGGTCGATGGCGGGGTGCTCTTCATCGATCCGCTGGTGGCGCCGATTGCGTTGCATGTCGTCGGGGCGGGGCGCGGTGCGGAAGCGTTCTGCAGCATTGCGCGCACGCTCGGCTGGCACGCGACCGTGCTCGATCATCGGCCAGCGTTGCTCGAGGCGCTCACGTTGCCGCCGGACGTGACGAGCCTGCACGCGCATCCGAATGGCGCGGCGGATGTGCTGCGCACGCTGCCGACGGACAGTCGTACTGCCGTGGCGCTGCTCACGCACATGTTCGACACCGACCTCGCGTGGCTGTCGGCACTGCTCACCACCGACGTGGGGTATGTCGGTGTGCTCGGCTCGCGCCAACGTGCCGCGAAGCTGATCGAGCGATTACGCGCTCACGCATCGACCGAAGCTTCACAACATCTACCCACGATGCTGAACCGCCTGCACGCGCCGATCGGACTCGATCTGGGCGGCGAGACACCTGAATCGATCGCGCTCGCATCGATTGCCGAGATCGAAGCGATGATGCATGGCCGCCCAGGCGGATCGCTGCGCTCACGACAAAGTCCCATTCATGAGCGCACGCCGGTTCCGGCGCTGCAGGGCGCCACGAACGCGACGGTGGGCAACGCGTCGTGCGACCTGCCGTGACAGTGCGCGTAGGCGCGCTCGTGCTCGCGGCCGGTGCTTCCGAGCGACTTGGCACACCCAAGCAATTGCTGCTGGGCCGTGACGGGCGCCCGCTCGTCTCGGGGGTCGTGCACGCGCTGCGCGAGGCCGGCTGTGAGCCGATTGCGGTGGTGGTCGGCGCGCATGCGGAGGACGTGACGCATGCGCTGATCGAGGATGCAGCCGCGGTCTTTCTGGTCGCGCATCGCGGGTGGAGCGAAGGCATGGGCAGCTCGATACGCGCCGGCATCGCCACGATCTCCACGCATGGCCTCATGGCCGACATCGATGCCGTGCTGATCGCCGCGTGCGACATGCCGACCGCCGACGGTGCGCACTTTCGCGCGCTGCGAGGAGCCGCAGCGTCTACCAATGGTCACATGCGTGTTGCATCGGCGTACACCGCGCAGGACGGGGTGACCGTGACGCGCGGCATTCCCGCCGTGTTTCCTCGCGCGGACTGGCCCGAGCTGCTCGGCCTCGCCGGCGACCGTGGTGCGAAGGCGTTGCTGGAGCGGCCCGACACCGTTACCGTCCCCCTCGTCGATGGCAGCTTCGACCTCGACACGCCCGAAGACGTGGCTGCGTGGCGCGCCTCGCTCCGCTGAACGCCGCTAAGCGCTGCGCCTCGCTCCGCTGGACGCTGCGCGCACCGCTGCGCGCATGACTTCATCACTCTCACACTCGCTGATGCCAACCATCGCTCAGGTCGCGCTTGCAGACCTCGATCACGAACTTGCCAATACGCGTCTCATGCTCGAGCGCTATCCCGATGGCAAGAACGACTTCACGCCGCACGACAAGTCGTGGCCGATGATCCGCCTCGCGGCGCACGTCGCGACGCTCCCCGACCTTGGTTGCATGGCATTGAGCCGCTCCGAGATCGACTTTGCGAACCCGCTGCCTGCTCGGCCGACGCCACCGACCGATCGTGCAAGCTTGCTGGCCGCGTTCGAGCGGGACTCGAGCGCGTTCAAAGGACTGCTCGCCGAGGCCACGGACGAGGCGATGATGGAGACGTGGACGATGCGCGCAGGTGCGCACGTGATCCTCGCGATGCCGCGCGTCGGCGTGCTGCGCTCGATGATCATCAATCACCTAGTGCATCATCGGGCCCAGCTGACGATCTACTATCGCCTGTGTGGCGTACCGGTCCCCGGACTGTACGGGCCGAGCGCCGACGACGCCTGATCACTCGTGAAACGACGAACGCGCGGGGCAACGCACCATCCGTTGCCCCGCGCGTTCGTCATTTCGACCCGCCTGCATCGTGTCGGGTGGTCGACTTTCCCGCTATCGCGCGCTGCTGTCCTGTTCGATCAGTTCCGCGCCGCGACGGATTCGCAGCTCGCGCACATCACGATTCTCCCGGACATCGCGGCGGTCACGGGGATCGCGGAGTCCGCGACGCGCGTCGACCGGCGGGCGACCACGAACCGCGCCCCGGCGGTCCATCACCCCAGCACCCCGTGGGGGCAGCGGGGGCCGCATTCCAGCGCGGGGGGCACGACGGGCATCGGGTGCCATGCCCGGACGGCGGTCCGGGCCGAGAACTTGGCCCATCCCCGGACGCATGCCCCGGCGCACGGCGGCGCGTTCCTGGGGCCCGACCGGAGTTCCCTGGCGAATCTCGACGCGGCGGCGCACCGCGACGTCGTCACCGCGGGCCCGCCCGGGGCCAGCCGCCAAGCCGCGTCCACGCGGCGCCACGCGACCCTGAACCGCCGGGCGAGGAGGCTGGCTGATCCGGCCCTGCATACCGGGACCCTGTCTTGCGGGACCCTGCATGCCCGGGGCACCGGCGACGCCCCGACCCACCCCGCCACGCACAGCTGGGCCACCGGCCCGCATCCGGTTGAACTGCGCCCGCTGGTCGGGCGTCAGTACCCCACCGAGCTCGGACTGCATGGATTCGAGCCGCCGCACCTGATCCGGCGTGAGGCCGAGCTCCTGGCGCCGGCGAAGCAGCTCCGCCGGCGACGGGGGACCTCCAGCCTGTGGGCTCATCGGCTGACCCAGCTGACCTTGCTGGCCCGGGCCACGAGCGACGCCGGGGCCGCCCCGACGCACCATGCCCCCCGGCGCCATGCGGCTCGGCGCCATGCCGGGCATCATGCGCTGCTCGCCCGGACGCGGGGCCAGCAGCGTATCACGCATACCGGCACCGGCACGAGGCGGCGCGGGCGGCCTGCCCTGCGGCGCGCCCTGCGCGGACGCCACCGTGGCGAACAACAGCGTTGAGGAAATGGCCGCGGTCACGAAAGACGACACCGCCGGCCGGAATGTCCTGGAATTGCGCATGTTCATATCCTCGGGAGTCGGCACGCGTGCGCGGCATGATGCCATCGCGATGCTACGGGTTCGCGAATGCGATTCCGCCATCGGGCGTCGCCCACGGGGTTGCACCCATCCGGCGTCGCGTTGCGTGCTTCAGTCCGTTCGACGCGGCGGACATTTCGACGTTAAGTCGTATTCCAGAACAATTGCGCGCGCAGGACCGTTTAACGTCGACTGTACCGCACCGTCAATTGTATGCTTCCTGTAGCCGTCCCTCACCATGACGGCGTGTCCCAACGTCGGAGCCATGCGGTGCGTCACGGGGTAGACGGCCTGTGCGCGGGGATGCACTGTCGTCCTCTCGCATCGATCCGCTCACCCTCCCGTCGGACTCGTGTTGGACGCCATAACCACCCTGCTCTTCAAATATCCGCCGCGCGTGTTCGCCCGGGGCGACATGGTGACGGCGCCTGTGGTTCCGGTGCTGCTGCTGATCATCGCCGCCGCCGTGGCGGTGCTGATCGTCACGGTCGCATATGCCCGCGTCCGCACCCTGCGTCCCCTCGACCGCGCAGTACTCGGCACCCTTCGTGTCCTGGCCGTGCTGCTCGTCATCGGGTGCCTGCTGCGCCCCGGGATCGTGATCGCGTCGGCAGTGCCACAGCGCAACGTGCTCGCCGTCCTCGTCGACGACTCGCGCAGCATGCGCATCGGCGACGTCGACGGGGCCACGCGCGCTGCGGCGGTACAGGGGGTATTCGCCGATACGGCATCGCTCTCACGCCGTCTGGGCGAACGTTTCGCACTGCGCCGCTTCCGCTTTGCCGCGCGCGCCGAGCCGTTGGCGAGCGTCGCGGGGCTCACGTCGAAGGGAACGCGTTCCGACCTGGCGCACGCGCTCGACGATGTACGTGAGGAGCTGTCGGGCATGCCGCTCGCCGGCGTCGTGCTGGTGTCGGACGGCGCCGACAACGGCAACTCCGCGTATGCGGATGCGCTGCTTGCCCTGCGTGCGCGCCGGGTCCCCGTCTATACGGTGGGTGTCGGCCGTGAACAGTTCGAGCGCGACCTCGCCATCGATCGCGTCGTCGCACCACAGCGCGCGCTCGCGGGTGCAGCGATTCTCATCGAGGCCGACGTGCGCACGCGCGGCCTCGGGGGTGACCCCGCCACGGTGACGGTGGAAGCCGATGGACGCGTGATCGCGACGGAAACCGTGCGCGCGCCCGAGCGTGGCGACGTCGCGCACATTCGCGTGCGCGTCCCACCGCTCCCGGCCGGCACGTATCGCCTCGCCGTGCGCGCCAAGCCGCTCGCGAACGAGATCGTCACCGAGAACAACGCGTGGCAGGCGAGTCTCGACGTGCGCGCGGGTCCGGACCGCATCCTCTACATCGAAGGGGAACCGCGGCCGGAGTTCTCCTTCATGCGCCGCGCGGTCGCCAACGACAGCGGCGTGCAGATCGTGGGCCTCATGCGCAGCGCCGAGCGCAAGTTCCTCCGCCTGGGCGTCCGGGACAGTCTCGACCTGCTCGGTGGCTTCCCGACGAGCCGCGAGGAGCTGTTCAGCTATCGCGCGATCATCATCGGCAGCATCGAGGCGTCGTTCTTCACGGCGGACCAGCTGCGCATGATCGCGGATTTCGTGAGCCAGCGCGGCGGTGGCCTGCTGGTGCTCGGCGGCCGTGCATCGCTGTCCGAGGGCGGGTTCGCCGGCACACCACTCGCCGAAGTGCTTCCACTGACGCTGACGCGTGGTGAGGTGAATCTCGAAGGCCCCGCGACGACGGTGTCGGTGCGTCCGACCCGCCCGGGCCAGATCCATCCGGCCCTGCAGCTGCGCGGCACGCTGCCGGCGTCGATTGCCCGCTGGGATTCGCTCCCGCCGCTCACGACCGTGAACCAGATCGGCGCGCTGCGCGCCGGTGCGACGGTCCTGCTGGCGGGCCGCACGGATGGTGGTCGAAGCGACGTGCCCATCCTCTCGTATCAGCGCTACGGCCGCGGCACGAGCGCCGTGTTCGCCGCGCAGGATTCGTGGCACTGGCGCATGGACCCGAGCATTGCCGTCGAGGACGACACGTTCCAGACGTTCTGGCGCCAGCTCTCGCGCTGGCTCGTCGACGGGGCGCCGGATCGTCTCGAGATCAGCGCCACACCCGCTCGCGTCGCGCCCGGTGAGCCGGTGACGCTGCGTGCCCACGTCTCGAACGCGTTCTACAACGACGTCAACAACGCATCGGTGAACGTGAACGTCCGTGCGGCCAACGGCACCACCACGTCCGTGCCGCTGGAATGGTCGCTGCGCGAGGACGGCTCGTACAGCAGCACGTTCACTCCGCAGGACTCCGGCCGGTACGAGCTCATGGCCGAGGCGAAGTTCGGCCGCGATTCCGTCGAGACATCATCGGCCACGCTGCTGGTGGACGATCAGGGCGCCGACCTCGCGCAGGCGGAGCGTCGGACGGTGCTCCTGCGCCGCATCGCCGATGAGACAGGCGGCAAGTACTACGACCTGAAGGATGTGGAACGTCTGCCCGACGACGCGGTGTTCACCGACGCCGGCGTCACGGTGCGTGAGGCCAAGGACCTGTGGGACATGCCGGCGGTATTCCTCACTCTGGCGCTCCTCCTTGGAGCCGAGTGGGGTTACCGACGGTGGAGAGGATTGGCGTGATGTCGAGAAACGTTTCGAGCGGGCTCAAGACCCGGATGGCCGCAGCGGTTGTGGCGCTCTCCCTCATGGCCATGCCGGCGGGAGCGCAGGGTACGCACCTGCTCGTGCTGCAGGGCCTGTCTGGGGAGCCGCAGTACCGGGCCCAGTTCGACGCAGCAGTGCGTCAGGTGCGTGAGGCTGCGCGCACGAAGTGGAATGTGGCCGACTCCAACGTGGTGCTGCTGTCCGAGACGGCGAACCCAGCCACGAAGGCATTGCCCGCGACGAAGGAGAACATCGGCAACGCTTTCGTCGGACTGTCACGCCGGGTTCGCGCCGGTGATGTCGTGCTGGTACTGCTGCTCGGCCACGGTAGCGGCGAAGGCCCCGCCTCGAAGGTGAACATGCCGGGCGTCGATCCGACGGCCGCGGATTTCAATTCGTGGCTTTCTGGCCTCTCGCGGCAGACCGTCGTGTTCGTGAATGCTGCGACCGGAAGCGGCGACTTCGTCGACGTGCTCAAGGGGCCCGGTCGGGTCATCGTCACCGCGACGAAGAGTGCCATGGAGCGCAACGAGAGCGTGTTCTCGACGCACTTTGCCGCCGGCCTGTCCGGCGACGCCGGCGATGGCGACAAGGATGGGCGCGTGTCGGTGCTGGAAGCGTTTCGCTATGCCACGCGCGAAGTCGCCAAGGTCTACACGAGCTCGAAGCGCCTGCAGACCGAGCATGCGCAGGTGAGCGACTCGCTCCTCGCGGCGCGCGTGGCTTTCGGTGGCGCCGCGTCGTCGAGCGACCCCCGGATTGCGACGCTGGTCGCGGAACGTCAGGCGCTCGAAGCCGATGTTGCGGCACTGCGTGGCAAGAAGGCATCGATGGCAGCCGACGCATACGATCGCGAACTCGAGCGACTGCTGCTCGCGATCGCCGAGAAGACACAGGCCATTCGTGCGGCCGGAGGCAAACAGTGAAGCGCACAGTGAAGCGCATACAGAACACCCGTCGGCTCGCGTCCATCGTCGCCGCATCCGTGCTGCTCGCGGCCTGCTCGGAGCGTGTGCCAGCGCAGTCGACCGCGCGTCCCGGCCCGCAGAACGCGGTGCTCGCCGAAGACATCCTCACGGCGGAGGCGGCGCTTCGGCGTGGCGACCGCGCGACGGCCATGCGTACGGCAGCGCGCATCGTCGAGACGTTCGGCGGGCTCCAGAACCCCACCAGTGGTGATCATGTCACGGTGGGCCGTGCCCACGCGATCCTCGGCCTGGGTGATGCGAGCTCGGTCCGTCGCGCGCTCGCGTCGTTCGATGCGGCCGCGGCGGCCGATCCGAACAACATCGAAGCGGACCTACGTGCCGGCACGCTCTTCCTCGACAAGTACAACGCGCCCGAAGCGCGCACGTCGTTCCAGACCGTGCTGACGAAGTCGCCCGGCAACGCGCGTGCGCTGCTCGGCATGGCACGCGTGGAAGACTTCGAAGGCAAGGGCGATGCACTTGCGACGGCACGAAAGGCGGTCGCGGCCGATCCCAAGCTCACCGACGCGATCGTGATGGTCGCGCGCATGCACCTCGAGGCCGAGCAGTACGATTCGGCGCTCACGCATGCACGTCGCGCACTCGCCACGGATTCGACATCCGTGCCGGCGTGGGCGGTGCTTGGCGCGACGGCGTGGGTCACCGGTGACTCGGCCACCTTCCAGCGTGCGCGCGCCGCGGCCACCGTGCAGCAGCCCAAGCCCGCCGAATTTCTCACCGAGCTCGCCGAGGCAGCGGTGCGTCAGCGCCGGTATGCCGACGCGGTGCGCTTCGCCGGCCAGGCAGTCGAACTCGATTCGCAGTCCGTGCGCGCGCTCGGCGTGCTCGGCACGAACCAGCTCCGCATCGGCAAGATGGCCGAGGGCCAGCGAGCGCTCGATCAGGCGTTCAAGCTCGACGCGTTCAACCTGTGGCACATGAACACGCTCGAGCTGCTCGACGACATGAAGTCGTTCCGCACGATCGAGCGTGGGCGCTTCCAGCTCGTCGCACCCGCGGAAGAGGCCGAGCTGCTCGCGCTGTACATCCTGCCCCTCATGGAGCAGGCATACGATTCGCTGGCGGTGCGGTACGCGTACAAGCCGCCCGCACCCGTGCGTCTCGAGTTCTTCCGGGATCACGCCGACTTCTCGGTGCGCACCGTCGGCCTCACAGGCCTGGGCGCGCTCGGCGTGAGCTTCGGCAGCCTGCTCGCGATGGATACGCCGAGTGCACGCGAGCGCGGCGACTTCAACTGGGGCTCGACCGCGTGGCATGAGCTCACGCATGCGTTCACGCTCGGCGCATCGGACAACCGCGTGCCGCGCTGGCTGTCGGAAGGCATGTCGGTGCTCGAGGAGCGTCGCGCCGGCCGCGGTTGGGGAGCGGACGCGTCGATCGAGTTCGTCGGCGCGCTCGGCGCCGGCAAGCTGCGCCCGATGAGCCAGCTCAACGACGGCTTCCTCCGTCCTCGCTTTCCGCAGGAGACGGAATTCAGCTACTACCAGGCGTCGCTCTTCTGCGAGATGGTCGAAGCGCAGAAGGGTGCGGCGGCCTTGCCGGCCATGCTCGTGGCGTACAAGAAGGGGCTCGACACGCCGGGCGTGTTCAAGCAGACCCTCGGCATGACGCCGGAGCAGGTCGATGCGGCGTTCGAGCAGTTCATGCGTGGCCGCTTCGCCAAGCCGTTGCTCGCGGTGACCGCGCGCGACAGTGTCGCGACCGGCCCGTTCGTGACCGCGATGAAGGAAGGAGTCGCGATGCTCGAGCGTTCGCAGCGTGACTCCGCGCGGGCCGCGTTCGAGCGTGCGCGTACGCTGTTCCCGAACTACTCCGGCGACGATGGCCCGGCGTGGTTCCTCGCGCGCATCGACCGCGACGCCGGCAACATCGGCGCGGCGATCCGCAATGTCGCGGAAGTCACCGCTCGCAGCGAGACTGCCTGGGAGGCCAACATGCTCGAGGCCGACCTGCGCGAGAAGAATGGGGACGACGCGGGCGCGATCGCGGCGCTCGAGCGGCTGATCTGGATCCATCCGTACGACCCGGCGTTGCACGCGCGCATGGCCACACTGGCCACGAAGGTCAACAATCACGCGCTCGCCGTGCGTGAACGGCGCGCAGCCATCGCGGTGAAGCCGCCCGATCTGCTGGATGCGCGCTATGAGCTCGCGCGTGCGCTCGCCTCGGCGGGCGACGTGCCGGGTGCGCGGCGCGAGCTGCTTGGTGTGCTGGAGGAGGCGCCGTCGTTCGAGAAGGCGCAGGGCTTGCTGCTGCAGTTGCGCGCACCGCGCAAGCCGCCGGTGCAGAAGCCATGAGTGACGGCCCGCTGTCGCCGCTGCGACGACGCCCGCGCTGGCGCAGGCTGTTCGTCGCGGCCGGACTGTCACTCGTCGTTGCAGGCGGCATCGGCGCGCAGCGGTTCCGCGGGCCCGACGAACCCAACGTCCCGTACGACGGGCGTTTCACGTTCGCGCGCGTCAGCTACGACATGTCGTCGATGGGCTTTCGCGGCCGCGGTGGCGAGCCACCCTGGCATCACGACTACCCGCGCGGCGAGCGGCATTTCACGAAACTCCTGAGCGAACTCTCGACCGTGCGCACCCGCACGATGGAGAGCAACATCCTCTCGCTCTCCGACCCCGAGATCTTCAAGTACCCCGTGCTCTACATGGCGGAGCCCGGATTCTGGAATCCGAATGACGCCGAGGCCAAGGGGCTGCGCGACCACCTGATGAAGGGTGGCCTGATCATCTTCGACGATTTCACGACGCAGCAGCATTACAACCTCGAGCAGCAGATCGCGCGGATCTTCCCGAAGTCGCGCCTCATCGAGCTCGATCCGACCCATCCGGTCTTCGACTCGTTCTTCCGCATCGAGGATCTCAACTACGAGCATCCCCTCAATGGCGGGCGTTCCATCTTCTATGGTGTCTTCGAGGACAACGACCCTTCGAAGCACCTGATGATGATGATCAACTCGAACAACGACCTGTCGGAATACTGGGAGTTCTCCGACCAGGGGTTCTTCCCGGTGGAAGAGTCGAACGAAGCGTACAAGCTCGGCGTCAACTACATCATCTACGCGCTCACCCGCTAAAACTCCTGCCCACCCGAGGACTGCTTGACCGCGACTGCCCCCACCCCCGGCGCCTTCACCTCGTCCGCGACCTCGCCCGAACTGGACCGGCTCGACGATGCGGCGCTCGCCGACCGCCTCCAGACGGCCGGCCAGAGCATCACGCGCGAGCTGCGCAAGATCATCGTCGGCCAGGATGCCGTCGTTGAACAGGCGCTGATCGCGCTCTTCGCCGGCGGCAATTGCCTGCTGGTCGGCGTGCCGGGATTGGCCAAGACGCTGCTCATCAGCACCCTCTCGCGAGCGCTCGACCTCAAGTTCTCGCGCATCCAGTTCACGCCCGACCTCATGCCGTCGGACGTCACGGGCACGGACGTCATCCAGGACGATCCCACGACGGGCCATCGCCGCCTGTCGTTCATGCCGGGCCCGGTGTTCGCGAACGTGCTGCTCGCCGACGAAATCAACCGTACGCCGCCCAAGACACAGGCCGCGCTGCTGGAAGCGATGCAGGAGCGCAAGGTCACCGTGCAGGGGCGCACATACGACCTCGAGCCGCCGTTCTTCGTGTTCGCCACGCAGAATCCGATCGAACTCGAGGGCACGTATCCGCTGCCGGAAGCACAGCTCGATCGCTTCATGCTCGAGGTCATGCTCGACTACCTGCCGGAGGAGGACGAGATGCAGGTCGTGCGCGCCACGACCTCGCTGCCGCCCGAAGCGGTGCAGTCCGTGGTTTCGCGCGCCGAGATCCTGGCGTTCCAGCGCGTCGTGCGTCGCCTGCCGATCGCGGAGCCGGTCGCACGCTACGCGCTCAAGCTCGTGCGCATGACGCGGCCGGGTGACGGCGCGCCGGACTTCATCAAGCAGTACGTGTCGTACGGCGCCAGCGTCCGTGCCGCGCAGGCGCTGGTGCTCGGCTCCAAGGCCCGCGCGCTGCTGCAGGGTCGCTCGGCGCCGAGCTTCGAGGATGTGCGTGCACTCGCGCGTCCCGTGCTGCGGCATCGCGTGCTGGTGAACTTCCAGGCGCAGTCCGAGCGCATGACGACCGACAAGATCGTGGCCAAGCTGCTCGACGCAGCGCCGCTTCCCCGCTCCTCGCTCTGAGCTTCGACCACATGGCATCGGCTCCCGCCGGTTTCCTCGATCCGGCCCTGCTCGCACGCATCTCCGACCTCGCGCTGCTCGCGCGCACGGTCGTGGATGGGTTCATGCACGGCCAGCATCGGTCGCTGCGCAAGGGATCGTCGCTCGACTTCGCGGAGCATCGCTCCTACCAGCCGGGTGACGACCTGCGCCGCATCGACTGGCGCGTGTACGGGCGTACGGACCGGTTCTACATCAAGGAGTACGAGGCGGACACGAACGCCAGTGTGGTGTTCGCGCTCGACGCATCGGGCTCCATGGATTTCGGCAGTGGTGCCGTCACCAAGTTCGACTACGGCCGCTTTCTCGTCGCGTCGCTGGCTTGGCTCACGCAGCATCAGGGCGATCGGGTCGGCATGGCGACGTTCACCGGTGAACTGGCCGACGTCGTGCCACCATCGGTGCGGCACCTGCAGCTGCTGCTGTTCACGCTCGGCCGCGCGAAGCCGGGCGGGAAGAGCCGCCTCGTGGAAGCCGTCGACCAGGTCGGCCGGCTCACCATGCGCACGGGCATCGTCGTGCTCGTGACGGACTGCTACGAGGAGCCGGAGGCATTCGGCCGGTCCATCGACGCGCTGCGCATGTTCGGCCACGACGTCATCGTCTTTCACATCGTCGATCCCGGCGAGCGTGACCTGCCGGGCGACCTGCCCGCAACTTACGAGGATGCCGAGAGCGGCACCCTGCTTCCGCTACGGCCCGGCGTGCTGCGCGACAAGTACAAGGCATTGCTGGCCGCGCATCACGAGGCGCTGCAGGCGCGCGTGTCCGGCGCCGGCGCCGACTACGTGCGTGTCGACACCGACAAGCCGCTCGACGCCGCGCTGCACGCGTATCTCGACTCCCGCCTTGCCCGGACCCGCGTCCGATGAGGACCCGCTAAGTGGGCTTTCTCGCTCCCGCACTGCTCGCAGGCCTGCTCGCGATCGCGGTGCCGATCGCGCTGCACCTGCGCCATCGCGACAAGGACAGGCCGTTCAAGTTCCCGTCGCTGATGTTCCTGGAGCAGCTGCCGATCCGCACGGCGCAGCGTCGTCGCGTCACGGACTGGCCGCTGCTCCTGTTGCGGGTGCTCGCGCTGGTGCTGCTCGCGCTCGCGTTCGCGCGGCCGGTGTTCAACGCGAAGGCCGTGGCCGCCGACGGCGACAAGTCGCGCGCCGTCGTGGTGCTGCTCGACCGATCGGCCAGCATGGGACACAAGGATGTCTGGCCCGCGGCGATCGATTCCGCTCGTGCCGCCATCGCCTCGCTCGGCCCCAAGGATCGTGTCGGCGTGGTGTTCTTCGACGATGCGAGTGAAGTCGCGCAGCGCATGACCGAGGACAAGGGTGCGGCGACAGCCGTGCTGGCCGCGGCGAAGCCCATGGCGCGCGGCACCCGCTTCGCGCCGGCATTGCGCACGGCGCGGCAGATGCTCCTCGATGCACCGTATGCGGCCGCCGAGATCGTGGTGGTGTCCGACCTCCAGCGTTCCGGAACCGCGGGCATCGCCGGCATCGACCTTCCGACTGGCGTGACGTTGCGCGCGATCAACGTCGGCGCCCTGTCGCGGAGCAACAGCGCCGTGCGCGCCGTCGAGGCCAAGCGTGTCACCGAGACGACTGAATCGGGTGCGCGCTCGATGCTCGCGGTCAAGGCACGCGTGGTGTCGCGTGAGCTCACCGCGCCGCGCATCGTGCAGGCGACTTTGGTCGTGAATGGCCGCGACGCCAACACGCAAACCGTCACGCTGCCGACCGGCGAGTCGACCATCACGTTCACCCCGGTGCTCGCGCCGGAGACGGACGTGACCGGCACCGTGCGGCTGGCATCCGATGCGCTCGAGACCGACGACAGCTTCCGCTTCGTCGTGCCGCGGGACGACGCCGTGAAGGTGGCGCTCGTCGTACCCGATGACACCCGCGCGGACGAAACGCTGTTCATGGAGCGCGCCCTTGGCATCGGGCGTGCACCCGAGATCGCGATAACGCGCGTCCGTGGTGCGACGATCGATGCCGCCACGCTTCGCACGTCGAACGTGGTCGTGCTCTGGGACGTGCTCCCCTCGCAATCGTCGCGGGCCGCGCTCGACGCCTACATGACCGGCGGCGGCGGCGTGACCGTGGTGGCGGGTCGCCGCCTCGCGGGTGTGGCGTCCGGCACGGCAGCGCCTGGCGCGTCCGGATCCACGGGCGCGTCGACCTCGGCCACGAGTGCCGCGCCCGAGCGCGGTGCCTTTCTCCCCGCCAAGTTCACGGGGCTGGCCGACCGGCTCGCCGACCGGGGCGGCACGCTGACGGGTGTCCGCTTCGAGCATCCGCTGTTCGCCCCGTTCCGGGACGCGCAGGATGCGCTCGTCAGTGCGCGATTCTTCCGCTATCCGCGCATGGACGTCACCTCCGACGCGGACATTCTCGCCCGCTTCGACGACGGCCTCCCCGCGATGGTCGAAAAGCGCGTCGGCGGGGGGCGGCTGCTGCTGCTCGCGGCATCGCTCGACGGGACGAGCAGCGACTTCCCGCTCCAGCCGGCCTACCTGCCCTTCCTGCGGCAGATGGTGATGCACACGTCCGGGCGGGACGCGACGCCGCTCTGGCGCACCACGGCGGACAACTGGCTGGTGTCGGAGACCGTCACCGACCCGGTGGTCCGCTCTCCGACGGACGAGCTGCTCCGCCCGGGCAAGGACTCGCTGGCTCGCGCGGTTCCGCTCGCGGATGCCGGGCACTACGCGCTGTTCAGTGGTACCGCGACCGGGGAGGCGCGGCAGACCGTTGCCGTCAATGCTCCCCCCGGCGAGTCCGACCTGACGCCCGTCGATCCGAAGGAGCTGTTGCTGGGCGTGGGCACCACTGAAGCGTCGGCCACGGCTGACGCTGCTCCACCCACGCCGGACGCCCTGGAGCGGCGGCAGAACGCGTGGCGCATACTTCTACTGATTGTGGCACTCGCGCTGGTCGGCGAGACCTTCATGGCTACACGCGGATGGCGCGCCGTAGCCCGACGCTATCCGTCCGCCTCATCGGACCGGAGTCAGACATGAGTCCTGATCGCCAGCTTCTCACCACACTCGCGGCGCTGCGGCGCCAGTGGCGCCAGCGCATCATCCTGGAATCACTCGTGTGGATCCTCGGTGCAGGCCTGGTCGCGGTGCTGCTCACGATGCTGCTGCTGCGCGGCAACATCGGCGAGAATGCGGTGCTCATCGCACGCGTCACGGGCTACACGCTGATTGCCGCGACGGTGGCGCGATTCCTCGTGCTGCCGCTGGCGCGACGCGCGAGCGACGAGCGCTTTGCCCTCTACGTCGAGGAGCACGCGCCCGAGCTGCGGCAGTCGCTCATCTCGGCCGTGCAGGAGGCGCACATCCCGGAAGAGCAGCGCATGTCGCAGCCGCTCGCGATGCGCCTGATCAAGCGCGCGACCGGCGCCATCGAGCCGCTGCGTGAACGCATGGCGCTCGAGAAGCCGCGCATGCAGCGCGCGGGCGGGACACTTGGTGCGCTGACGCTGGTGGCGTTGGGCATGTTCGTCCTCGGCCCTGCGGGGCTCCGCGATGCGGCGCGCCTGCTGTTCGTGCCATGGGGTACGGCCGAAGCGTCGGTGCCGGTGCGTGCCGTCAACGTGCAGCCTGGTGATGCCAAGGTTCCGCGTGGCGGCGCGATCGAAGTGCGTGCGGAGCTCGTGGGCTTTGCAGCCGATGGTGCGGAGTTGGTGTTCCGCGCGGATTCGGCCGAGGAATGGACCCGGCTCCCGATGCTGCCGGACGCCGACACGAGCGGCTTCCGCTCCCGCATGTTCGACCTCACGAAGGTGACGGAGTACTACGTCGAATCCGCCGAGGTGCGGTCGCCGACGTACAAGCTCACCATCACGAACCTTCCGGCCGTGAGCGGGCTCGGGCTCGAGCTTCGCTTCCCGGCGTACAGCGGCCTGCCGGTCGAGATCATCGAGAATGGCGGCGATGTCGCGGCGGTCGTCGGCACCAACGTCACCGTGCGCGCGAAGGTCACGCGCCCCGTGAAGAGTGGATCGCTCCGCTTCGACGACGGTAGCACGATACCGCTCAAGGTCGATTCGACCGGCGGCTTGGTCGGGTCGTTCAAGGTGAGCAAGAGTGGTTTCTATCATGTCGACCTCGTGTCCGATGACGGCACTGAAGTCGCGGGCGCGGTGGAGTACGTCGTCGACGCCATTCCCGACCGCAAGCCCTCCGTCACGATCGAGGAGCCCGGCCGCGACACGAAGGTGACGTCGACGGACGAAGTCACCATCAGCGTGCGTGCCGACGACGACCTCGGCGTGTCCTCGTTGACGCTCGCGTACCGTGTGAATGGCGGCGAAGAGAAGCGCGTCACGATGAGCAACAGCAGCAAGGCGCCGCGCGATGCGCGATCGGCGCACACGATCTTCCTCGAGGAGCTCGGGCTCACGCCGGGCGACCTCGTGGCCTATCACGCGATTGCCAAGGACGGCGCCGGCAATACCGGTTCGAGTGACGTCTACTTCCTCGAAGTGCGCCCGTTCGGCAAGAACTACAAGCAGGCGGAGCAGCAGGGTGGTGGTGGCGGTGGTGGAGGCCAGCAGCAGGCGTCGCCGGAAGGCTTCACGGCGCGGCAGCGCGAAGTCGTCGCGGGCACGTTCAACTGGCTGCGCGACAGCGCAGCGACGACGGCCAAGAAGCGGCGTGAGGACATCACGACCATCACGATCGCGGAAGGCCGCCTGCGCGCGGACGTCGAGAACGTCGCGAAGCAGCTCGTGGAACGGCAGGTCGCGGCGAGCGACACGATGTTCGCCAAGATCAAGCTCGAACTCGATTCCGCGATCATCCAGCTCAAGGCCGCCGAGGAGCAGCTCGGACGCGGGCGTGGCAACGGCGCGCTGCCCGCCGAACAGCGCGCATTGCAGCATCTGCAGCGTTCGGAAGCGCTCTATCGCGACGTGCAGGTGTCAATGGGCCAGCAGCAGCAGGGTGGCGGCGGCGGTGGTGGCGGCCAGCAGCAGCAGCGCGCCGAGGATCTCGCCGACCTGTTCAGCCTCGAAGTCGACAAGATGCGCAACCAGTACGAGGCGGTGCAGCAGCAGTCGCAGGCGCCGCAGCAGCAGGCCGAGAAGGCGGTGGACGAGACGCTCGACCGCCTGAAGCAGCTCGCGAATCGCCAGCAGCAGGAGAACGAGCGCATGCAGCGCATGGC
>JAZKCW010000060.1:0-4613 GCA_040387895.1 Gemmatimonadota bacterium | reverse complement strand
GGCCGGTGATCACCGTCGAGCGCCACGAGTTGAGGAACAGGAACACCACCAGCACGGTCAGCGCCGCGCCTTCGACGAGCGCGCTCACCACGTTGTCCACGGAGCTCTCGACGCGGCGGCCCGAGTCCTTCACGACGTCGAGCGTCGCGCCCTTGGGCAGCGTCGGCTGCAGCGCCTTGATCTTCGCGTTCACCTGCTCGGAGATCGCGGTGGTGCTGTAGCCGTTCGTCTTCGTGATCTCGATGCCGACGGCGTCCTTGCCATTGAACAGCGACAGCGTGCGCTGCTCCTCGGTGCCGTCGAGCACCGTGGCGACGTCGCCAAGTCGCACGATGCGTTCACCACGCTCGGCCACGACGGTCTGCATGAAGTCGGCGGGCGTCTCGAGACGGCCCTGCAAGCGGATCGTGCGCTCGTCGAGTGCGCCGTTGAGGCGACCGACCGGCACGGCGAGATTGCCCGTCTGCAGCGCCTGCACGACCTGCGGCACGCTCACGCCGGCAGCCTGCAGCCGCTGCGGGTCGAGGTTGACCGTGAGCTCGCGCTTCACGCCACCGGTCACCTGTACGTCGGCGATGCCGGGAATCGAGCGGAGTTCACGCGTGATCGTCGGATCGGCGATCTGCGTGAGCTGTGCCGCCGTCAGGCTTTCCGAGAACAGCGACAGCGTGACGATGGGCCGATCGGTCGGATTGAACTTCTTGAGGATCGGCTCCTCCATCTCCTGCGGCAGGTCCTGGCGCTTGAGCGAGATGGCATCGCGAATGTCCTGTGTCGCCTCGGAGAGATCCTTCGAGAACACGAACTCCACGATGACCTGCGCGTAGCCGTCGCGCGCCTCACCATTGATGTTTTTCACGCCCGAGATCGACTGGATGGCCTCCTCGATCGGCTCGAGCACTTCGCGTTCGACCTGCTCCGGCGAGGCACCGGGATAAATCACCGTCGTGAGGACGATCGGCGGGCTGACTTCCGGGAACTCGTCTGTCTGCAGCAGCAGCAGCGAGACGAGCCCGAAGCCGACCAGCGCGACCATCGCAACGACCGTAATCAACGGCCGCTTGATGGCGAAGTCGGAGATGAACATTTAGGGGAGAGGCAGAAGTTGAGAAGCGGAAAAGCTGAAGCGGAACTGCAGAAGCGGAACTGCAGAAGCGGAACTGCAGAAGCGGAACTGCAGAAGCGGAACTGCAGAAGCCGAACTGCAGAAGCCGGGAGGAGCTACTTCTTGGCCGGTGGCGTGTTGGCCGCAGGCGTTACGACTGGGCCGGTGTTGCGGTTTGCGTCGGCGGGGGCGGTCACCGCCACCAGTGAACCGGCGGTGATGCCGCGTGCGGCGCCGAGGAGCACCGTGTCGCCGGCGGCGATGCCGCTCGTGATCTCGAATGCTTCCGCCGCCTGATCGCGCGCACCCACCTGCACTTCCACGCGTTCGACCTTGCCGCCCTTGAGCCGCATGACGAACGGAACGATCGCCGTCTGGTCGACCGCCTGCTCCGGCACGAGAATGCCGACGCGGCGCTGCGAGTCGATGCGGCCCTCGGCGACCATGCCCGCCACGACGCCACCATTGTTCGGCACGCTGGCGATGATCCCGACCTGCTTCGTCACCGGATCGACCGCGGGATTCACCCGCGTGATGCGGCCTTCCAGCTTGCGATCCGCAAACCCGTTCACCGTGAAGCTCACCGGTGCTCCGACGCGAATGTCACCGAGCGCAGACGTCGGGACTGACGCCTCGAGGCGCAGGCTGCGCAGGTCGATGATGGTGAACATCGCGGCACCCGGTGCCACGATGTCGCCGTTGTTCACGGCCTTTTCCGACACCACGCCTGCAAACGGTGCGCGGACCGTGGCGCTCCGCAGACCCTTTGCAGCCGACGCGAGGCGCGACTGCGCATCTGCGAGGGCGGCCTGCGCGGCGAGGCTGCCGCGCTCTGCGGATTCGACGTCACGCTGGGAGATGGCTCCGGCCGCGACGAGCGTGCGGGAGCGCTGCAATTCGCGCTCCGCCTGTTCCGCCGCGACTTTCGCCTGTGCGACCGACGAGCGCGCCGATGCCGCCGCGTCGTTGAGCACCGCGGCGTCGATGCGGCCGAGTACCGTGCCGGCAGACACGCGCTGGCCTTCGTCGACGAACGTCTGCAGCACCGCGCCGGAGATCTCTGCGCGGATGCGCGCTTCACGGTCCGGCACGAGCGTACCGGAGATGGCCGGGCCACTGCGCAGCGTGTCGGTACGCGCGATGGCGACGTTCTCCGGGCCGATGCTCTGCACCGGATTGACGGGTGCCGCGGCCGCTTCGGCTTCCTTGGCTTCTTTCCCACCGCAGGCTGCCAGGACGAACGGCAGGACGAGCACCAGCGACGTGGCGAACAGCGTGCGAGAGGCCGGTTGGCGCGAAATGGTCATCATGGCGTGTTGCCGGTTGGCGGTGTGCCCGAAGGCGTGGTGGAATTCGTCGTGGAGGACTGCGCCCCGCCGGTGCCCAGGGGCAGGTTCGGCAGGAGTTGGACACGCACTCGTGCGACCGAGAGGTCTCGTGCAGCGCGGGCGCGGTTGGCCAGCGCCTGCTGCAACTGCACGCGTGTTTCCGAGAGTTCGAGCTGCGTACTGATGCCTTCGCGGAATCGCACTTCGGCTATGCTGTAAGCGCGCGTGGCCTGCTCCTCGGTTCCGACGCTCGCGGCCCAGGCCGCCTCGGCTTCCTCGAGGAACGCGACGGCCTGACGCGCATCGAGCGAGGCGCCTTCCTGCGTGAGCCGGAGCCGCTGTTCGGCCTCCTGCACGGCGGCTTCAGCAGCGAGTTCCTGCCCGCGTACGCGACCGCCAGTGAAGAACGGGAAGCTCACGCCGATCGCCGCGGTCCAGTTCGGGAAGAACTCGGAGAAACGGAGCGGGAGCCCGTCGCTCGGATACGCGAGCCGCTGGTAGTTCGTGCTGATGCCGATGGTTGGATAGCGCTGGGCACGTGTTGCGCGCAGCTGCTGCCGCGCGATCTCGACACCCTTGATGGCCTGCCGGACCGGCGCGCGTGTGGCCGACGACGTATCGCTCGCCGAGACCGTGGCACGCGTGCGCGCGGCGATCGTCGGATCGAGCGTCAGTACTTCGCGCGGTTCGACGTTTACCGTGGTGATCTGCGCCGCGGTATCGGCACGCGCGACGACCGGAGATCCGACCGGCCGATCCGTCAGGGACAGCGGCTGATCCGCCGGCAGGTCGAGCAGCTGGCGCAGGCGCACGTAGGCGAGATCGCGACCCGTGCGTGACTGCAGCCAACCCGGCCGCTGGTTGTCACGCGTCACGCGTGCGCGGATGAGCTCGAACTCGGACGCCGTGCCGACGTTGTTCGTGAGCTGCACCTGACGGAATGCGCGCTCCGACTGCACGAGCGACGATTCGGCGATCGTCACCAGTTCATCGGCGAGCAATGCATCGTAGTATGCCTGCGTCACGTCCAGCACCGCCTGTGCTTCCGACGACGAGACGGCGATGTCGGCCGATTCGCGCCCAGCCTGTGCCGCGCGAATGTTCGCCGTCGCTGCACCACCGGTGAACAGGTTCTGCGACGCCGTCAGCCCGAACGTCGTCGTGTACGGCGATGCGAAGATGCGCGTGAGCGGGTTCTCGGCCAGCGTCGTGTCGCCACCACCACCGTTGTTGCCGCTGTTCGTGCTGTTGGAAATGGCCTGAAACTGATTCTGCAGCGTCTTCTGGTAGTTCAACGACGTCGACAGCTGCGGCATCAGCACCGAACGCGCCTGGTACTGCTGACCACGCGCGCGCACCGTGCCGGCACGGGCGAGCGCGATGCCTTCGCTGGCGTCACGGGCGCGCTTGATCGCTTCCGCGAGTGGCAGCACGAGGGGCTGCGCGGACGACGCACCACGCGCGTTCGCATCCGCCTGTGCGGCGAGAGGCCGCGGACCGGGGAGGAGCAGTGCGAACGCTGCGACGGATGCGAGCGCGGTGGGGCGCCACGGACCGCCGGACGTTCGACGACTGGATTGGAAAATGTCAGGAATCATTCGGTGTCACGGAGCAGAGGAGAACGACGGCACGGCGGCCGTACGCTGGGGGCGCGAACTTGGTTCCGAACGCGTGCCGATGCCACGCAGAAAAATGCGCACGTACGCTCGGAGCGAATCCGCGGGCGTCTGCGGAAAAAGCTCGGGCATCATGTCGCGATTCATCGCGTCGTTGAACAGCGCGCCCATCAGCATCGAGACCGCCGGACCGACGTCCGCCGGTCGCACACTGTCCGTCTCGCTGATCCAACCGTCACGACGGAGGCGTACGACGTAATCGCGCAGTTGGGTGAACGCGCTGCAGGGGCCGATCTTCGCACAGGCCATCGCATCGGGACGCTCACTCGCATCGGACATCATCTGCCGCACGATCGCGCGCATCGCGCAGATGCCGTCGTAGTGCGTCTGTGCCCAGTGGGTGAGCTCGTTTTCGGGATGCACCGGCTCCCGGGGCAGCGTGGCCTCCGCGTCCAGGCGCGCGCACTCCCGCATGGCGATGTCGAGCAGCGCGTCCTTGCTGCCGAACTGCCGGAAGATGGTCACCTCGTTGACGCCGGCCTCTTCGGCGATGCGCCGAGTGGT
>JAZKCW010000059.1:0-20105 GCA_040387895.1 Gemmatimonadota bacterium | reverse complement strand
GCGGCGCCGATGGCGCCGTACCACCGCTGTGCCTGCTCGCGCTGCTGAAGCGCGACCGAGCGCGTGCGCTGGTGCGTGGAGCGTTCCCGCGGCGACGCGCCCACGTCTACATGGTGAAGACGATGGCCGACGTCGAGTCAGCGCTCTGCAAGCAGCTCGTCGACGCCGTGATCGTCGACGGCGGGGCAGGGGACGATGCCTACCGCACGATCGTCAAGGCGGAGGACTATCAGAGCGTGCCGTTCGTGCTGGTGACGGCGATGCTCCCGGCCGATGCGCCGATGGTCGCACGCGCCGCGGAGTGCGGCGTCGCGGAGATTCTCGTCGAGGGACTCGACGACAGCGTGGCCCGGGAACTCGTGCTGCGCCGTGCGTTCAGCACGCGCTTCGAACGCGCGCTCGCCTCGCCACCGCCGAACCTGGGACTCGAGAACGCGCTGCAGATCGCGGTGTGGCAAAGTGTCGTCAAGCGCGCCGGCCGTCCGGTGCGCACGGAGCAGCTGGCGCGCGAGCTCGATGTGTCCCGCGAACATCTCTCCCGCAGCTTCGCGACGGGGCGTGCGCCGACACTCAAGCGCGTGATCGATCTCGTGCGCGTGCTTGCCGCCGCGGAACTGGCGAAGAACGCCGGCTACGATATCCGCGACGTGGCCGAGGTGCTGGGATTCGCGAGCTCGAGCCACTTGTCGAGCACCACGCAGCGGCTCGTAGGGGCCAAGGCGAGTTCGCTCACGCGCCTGCGCGCCATCGACCTGCTGGAGCGGTTCGAACGCCACCGCGAGGACACCGCGGACGACGGGACAGAGGCTGCGGCCGAGGAGAGCTAGTCGCTTCGGCGTGGGCGACTTGAACTGCTTTCCGCGGATACGAACTGATTAAGCGGAAACGCGCGGATTTGTACGGTGCAGGGGCAAGGGGCGACGCGCACGGCTGGCATCGTCCTTTCCTTTTGTGGGGCTCCGCCCGAGTCCCAGCCCCCGCATGCTGTTCCCCAAAAGCTCTATCCCCCCTGCACACCGCTATCCTGTCGCACGTGCCGGTATGATCCGCGCGTTTCCGCCCAATCAGTTCGTATCCGCGGAAAGCAGTTTGCCGTTCAAGTCGCCCAAACCATCCGTGGCAGGCAGTCCGCCGTGCGAGTCGCCCATACTGGCGCCCTCGGGACCTTCCCCGGCGCCCCGCGCCCGGCCAGCTTTGATGGCTGCCGCGGAACGCGCCCGCACCCCTCCGCTTGCCTGCCGGACACCCTTGTGATAATTTTCACAAGCTGTCTCCAGTTCGATTCACCCCCGTCTCCACGCCCGCATTTATGGCTACCCAGACCGCCCTTCGCCCCGGCGAAATCAAGGACATTCTCCTCCGGGAGATCGAGGCCGCTGACCTCAACGATCTCAACGTCGAGGAAGTGGGTTCGGTCCTGGAGGTTAAGGACGGTATCGCACGCATCTACGGCCTCAGCCAGTGCATGGCCGGCGAGATGCTCGAGCTCACCAGCTCCGAGACCAATGCCGTCATCACCGGCATGGCCCTCAACCTCGAAGAAGACAACATCGGCGCCGTCATCCTCGGCGACTATCTGCAGCTGAAGGAAGGCGACGAAGTCCGCCGCACCGGACGCGTGCTCGAAGTGCCGGTCGGACATGCCCTCGTCGGCCGTGTCGTCGATCCGCTCGGCCGCCCCATCGACGGCCTGGGCGACATCAACACCAGCACGTTCCGCAAGGTCGAATCGGAGGCGCCCGGCATCATCGTGCGCCAGCCCGTGAAGGAGCCCCTGCAGACCGGCATCAAGTCCATCGACGCGATGATCCCGATCGGTCGCGGCCAGCGCGAGCTGATCATCGGCGACCGCGGCACCGGCAAGACCGCCGTCGCCGTCGACACGATCATCAACCAGAAGGGCCAGGGCGTCATCTGCGTGTACGTCGCCATCGGCCAGAAGGCGTCGACCATCGCGAGCGTCGTCGAGAAGCTCAAGGCCGCCGGCGCCATGGAGTACACGATCGTCGTCGCGGCTTCCGCGTCCGATCCGGCGCCGATGCTCTACATCGCGCCGTACTCCGGCGCGTCGATGGCCGAGTACTTCATGTACAACGAAGGCCGCCCGACGCTCTGCGTGTACGACGACTTGTCGAAGCAGGCCGCCGCGTATCGCCAGATCTCGCTCGTGCTCCGTCGTCCTCCGGGTCGTGAAGCCTACCCCGGCGACGTGTTCTACCTGCACAGCCGCCTGCTCGAGCGCGCGGCCAAGCTGCGCGAGGACGAGGGCGTGGTGGATGGCAAGAACATCCTCAAGCCGGGTGGCTCGCTCACCGCACTGCCGATCATCGAGACGCAGGCCGGCGACGTGTCCGCGTACATCCCGACGAACGTCATCTCGATTACCGACGGGCAGATCTTCCTCGAGACCGACCTGTTCAACGCCGGTGTGCGTCCCGCCGTGAACGTCGGTATCTCCGTGTCGCGCGTCGGTGGTTCCGCGCAGACGAAGGCCATGAAGGGCGTGGCCGGCCGTCTCCGTCTCGACCTCGCGCAGTACCGCGAGCTCGAAGCGTTCGCCGCGTTCGCGTCGGACCTCGATGCCGCAACGAAGCGTCAGCTCGATCGCGGTGCGCGCACCGTCGAAATCCTGAAGCAGGGCCAGTACGCCCCGCTCGGATTCGAGCAGCAGGTGATGGTCATCTACGCGGTCTCCAACGGCCTGCTCGACACCGTCCCGGTGGCGCGCATCCGTGAGTGGGAGCGTGGGTTCCTCGAGTTCGTGGGCGCGCAGTTCCCGCAGGTCGGCGATGGCATCCGGACCAGCAAGGCGCTGTCGAAGGATGGCGAGGCCGATCTCAAGCGCGCGATCGAGCAGTTTTCGAAGCAGTTCAGCGCGTAAGGGGCTCGGGACATGGCCAAGGGCCGCGAACTCAAGGGGCGCATCAAATCCGTCGAGAACACGCGCAAGATCACGCGCACGATGGAGATGGTCGCCACCTCGAAGATGAAGCGGGCAACCGACCGCGTTGCCGCGGCGCGGCCGTACGCGGTCGCGCTGGGCGAGATGCTGCGGCAGGTGTACTCGCCGGAGCTGGCAGAGGATTTCCCGTTGCTGCGCCGTCCCGCGCAGCAGCGGAAGGTCGCGCTGCTCATCCTCACGGCGAACCGCGGACTGTCCGGCGCGTTCAACTCGAACCTCATCAAGGAAGCGCGCGCCCGGCTCCTCGAGCTCGAGGCGCGCGGTGCGACGGTCGAACTGCACATCGTGGGCAAGAAGGGCATCGGCTACTTCCGCTACATGGGTCGCACCATCGCGAGCCAGCACACGGACATCACCGACAAGCCCAGCGCGGCGGATGCATCACGCCTGATCGACGACCTCATGGCGCGCTTCGCGGCGGGTGAACTCGACGCGCTGTATGTCACGAGCACGAAGTTCAAGTCGGCGCTGTCCGCGCCGCCCGCCACCGACATGATCCTGCCGGTGACGCCACCTGCGCCGGCCGCTGCGGCATCGACCGGCACCACGGCTGCAGCGTCATCGACGCGCGACTTCATCCTCGCGCCGTCGCCGCAGGAGATCCTCCAGTCGCTGCTGCCGGCGTACGTGCGCAACGCGGTGTACCGCTCGCTCGTGGAGACGGAAGCCGGTTTCCAGAGCGCGCAGCGCACCGCGATGAAGAACGCGACCGACAACGCCACCGACATTTTGCAGAACCTCAAGCGCACGTACAACAGCGCGCGCCAGGCGCAGATCACGCAGGAAATCGCCGAGATCGTCGGCGGCGCCGCCGCACTGTAGTATCACCACTCAACGACACTTCAGATCATGGCTACCACTGCCGCGCCAGCTACGGTTGGCAAGATCGTTCAGGTCATCGGGCCCGTCATCGACGTCGAGTTCGAGACCGATATGCTGCCCGAGTTGTACAACGCGCTGACCATCGACGGCATCACGCCGAACGGCCAGACGATCCACGTGACGGTCGAGGTGCAGCAGCACATCGGCCGTAACCAGGTCCGCGCCGTGGCCATGTCGAGCACCGACGGCATCACGCGCGGCATGGAAGTGCTCGACACCGGTTCACCGATCACGGTGCCGGTCGGAGCGCCGGCCCTCGGTCGCATCCTGAACGTGCTCGGTGAGCCGATCGACAACGGCGTCGACATCCCGAAGGATGCGCTGCGGTGGCCGATCCATCGCAAGCGCCCGGACTTCGTCGATCTCGAGCCGAAAACGGAAGTCTTCGAGACCGGCATCAAGGTCATCGACCTCGTCGCCCCGTTCGTCAAGGGTGGCAAGATCGGTCTCTTCGGCGGCGCCGGTGTCGGCAAGACGGTCATCATCCAGGAGCTGATCAACAACGTCGCGAAGGGTCACGGCGGTCGCTCCGTGTTCTGTGGCGTCGGTGAGCGCACCCGCGAGGGCAACGACCTGTACCTCGAGTTCCAGGAAGCCGGAATTCTCGACAAGGTCGCGCTGATCTACGGCCAGATGAACGAGCCGCCAGGCGCCCGTCTCCGCGTCGCACTCGCCGGCCTCACGGTCGCCGAGTACTTCCGCGACCAGGAGAACGCCGACGTGCTGGTGTTCATCGACAACATCTTCCGCTTCACGCAGGCCGGTTCCGAAGTGTCCGCCCTGCTCGGCCGCATGCCGAGCGCCGTGGGCTACCAGCCGACGCTCGCGTCGGAGATGGGCGACCTGCAGGAGCGCATCACCTCGACGCGCAACGGATCGATCACGTCGGTGCAGGCCATCTACGTGCCCGCCGACGACCTCACCGACCCGGCGCCGGCGACTGCGTTCGCGCATCTCGACGCCACGGTGACGCTCAACCGCAAGATCACGGAGCTCGGTATCTACCCGGCCGTCGATCCGCTCGACTCGGGCTCGCGCATTCTCGCCGCGCAGTACGTCGGCGACCGGCACTACGCGGTGGCGTCGACCACGAAGCAGATCCTGCAGCGCTACAAGGAGCTCCAGGACATCATCGCCATCCTCGGCATGGACGAGCTCTCCGAAGACGACAAGCAGGTCGTCGGTCGTGCGCGTCGCCTGCAGCGCTTCATGTCGCAGCCGTTCGCCGTGGCCGAGCAGTTCACGGGCATCCCCGGCAAGTATGTGAAGCTCGAGGAGACGATCTCCTCGTTCGAGCGGATCTGCGCCGGTGAGTTCGATTCGTTGCCGGAGCAGGCGTTCTTCATGGCCGGTGGCGTGGACGACGTGGTCGAGAACGCGAAGAAGTTCCAGAGCTGATCGTGGCCGACACCCTGAAGGTCTCGGTGATCTCGCCGGAACGGGTGCTCTTCGAAGGCAGCGCGCGTGGCGTGATCGCGCCTGCATTCGACGGCGAGATGGGCATCCTGCCGATGCACGCCCCGTTGATGACGTTGCTCGGTCGTGGTACCTTGCGGGTGGATACTTCTGAAGGCGAGAAGCGCTTTACGGTCGTCGGCGGGTTTCTGCAGGTCGTCGATGACGTGGTACGAGTCGTAACAGAGCAGGCTACCGCGGCCTGAAGGCGTCCTGCCTCACGGCAGTTCGCCCGTCGGTCGCGAGTGTCGCAGCGGGGTTCGTCGGTCAGGACGGTGCTCGGCGAACCGCTGCTGCGGCCGGTAATCGAAAGTCGGTATTCGGAACCGGTATTCGGAAGGAGCGCGGGAAACGGTCATCGTGCCGTTTCCCGCGTTTCCCATTTTGCCCTTCTTCAGCACTTCATTTCCATCGGAGCCCAGACCATGCTCGTCTCTCGCGCGCTGCGTCGCGTTATCGCCCCTGCCGTCGCTCTCGTTTCCGGCGCGCTCGCTGTGCCGGCCGCCTCTGCGGGTGCCCAGGCCGCGAACTATCCCTCGCTGCAGCTGCCGACGGCGTCGACGCGCGACTACACCGCGGCGATCGCCAGCGGGTCGGGGACGGTAGCGCTCTTTCAGTGGCGCGAGGGCGCGGGCGCGGGCATGCATCTCGGCCTCGATGCGGGTGTCGCGGACTACAGCGGCCGTGACAACCTGCAGCTGTTCATCGGCGGCTCGATCGGCAAGGAGCTGCTGCGTGCTGCCGGCGAGCAGCCGCTCGACCTGCTGCTGACGGGCGGCGTGGGTGCGGGCTTCGGTGGTGGCAGCACGCTGTTCCGCGTGCCGGTCGGCGTGAGCGTCGGGCACACGTTCGATCTCGAGCAGGGCATGTCGCTCACCCCGTACGTGCATCCGCGCCTCTCGATCGACATCTGCGACGACTGCGGACGGAACGGAGACAACCGGTCGGAAGTGAGCCTCAACTTCGACCTGGGCCTCAACTTTCAGGTGAATCGCCAGTTCGGCGTGCGCGTCGCGGGCTCGTTCAGCGGCTCCGACTTCTTCGGCGACGATTCGTTCGCGGTCGGCTTCAACTGGCGCCCGGCCGGAATGCGCTAGGCAGACTCGACCGTTCGAGCCGAACGGAATCGCCCGGCGCTGGACATTTCCGGGACGAGTTTTTTCAGGAATGCGTTTCCTTTCGAACGCCCGCGACCAATAGTCGCGGGCGTTCTTGCATCCTTGTGACACGACACATACAATAGCGCAGTTGTCCGCTCCAGAGCGCGTCATATCCCTGAAGTATGCCTGTCGTCCCCTGCGATACTGTGCAGTGCAGTGGGACTCCCTCCGTCGTCCCGTCCCAACGCGGCATGCCATGTGGCTGCTAGTCTGCCGGACGTCCTGCCTGACCTGATCGGCTCTACCTGAAAAACGGTCTCCCGGACATCGGGTGATCTCCAACTCGGCACCGTACGCTCATGGATGGGCGGCAGTGGTGTCGGGCACGCTTGCTGGTAACCGGTTCGGTCTACCAGCACCTCCCTCCCCGTACGTTCGGCTTCCGATCCGCCGAGGGCAAAAAATGTCGAGATTTGCACGATGGGTGCAGTTGGTACCGGTCGCGTTCCTCCTCTTCCTGGCGCCGGTCGCGGTGCAGGCGCAGGCTGGCCCGGCTGTCATCACGGGCACCGTGAAGACCGATTTTGGCGAGCCGCTGCAGGACGCCAACATCTTTATCGCTGAGCTCGCCCTGTCGGTCGGTACGAACGCGGCCGGCCGCTACACGCTGAACATCCCCGCCGAGCGTGTGCGCGGTCAGGTGCTGATGCTCCGCGCCCGCGCGATCGGCTACAAGGCGCTGACGCAGGAGATCACCCTGCGCGCCGGCCCACAGACGTTCGACTTCACGCTGGTCCGCGACATCAATCGCCTGCAGGATGTCGTGACGACGGGCGTGACGGGTGCGACGGAGCAGAAGAAGCTCGCGTTCTCGGTTGCCCAGATCGGTGAGAAGGACATGCCGGTGCCGGGTTCGAACCCGCTGTCGCAGCTCGCCGGCAAGGTGCCGGGCGCGAACATCGTGTCCAACACCGGCCGCCCCGGTACGGCGCCCGCCGTGATCCTGCGTGGCCCGCAGTCGATCAATGCGTCGGGGCGCGGCCAGGAGCCGCTCTACATCATCGACGGCGTGGTGTCGCAGGGTGGCCTGCAGGACATCAACCCCCAGGACATCGAAAACATCGAGGTCGTGAAGGGTGCGGCCGCCTCGTCGCTGTACGGATCGCGCGCCGGCAATGGCGTCATCCAGATCACGACGCGCTCCGGCAAGAACCAGTCGGAAGGCGTGCGGTTCCGCGCGAACATGGAATACGGCCAGTCCGACATCGAGCGCGCCTACCTCTATCCGAAGACCAGCTTCCTGCTGATGGACGAGACGATGAGCCGCTACTGCGCGGTCGTCACGGGATCGCAGGATTGCGCACGTACGGTCGACATCTACAAGGAAGCGTACCGCGTCAACAGCGGCGCGATCGACTACTCGCTCCCGCCGGTCACGCTGGCCAATGATGCGGGCATCGCGCGCAATCCGACGCCTGCACAGAACCGCACGCTGTTCCAGGCGAATCCGTTCCCGACGACGTACAACCCGATCGACCAGTTCACGACGAACGGCGAGACGATGAACTCGACGCTCGACGCGACGGGTCGCGTCGGCAAGACGAACTTCTTCGCGTCGGTGAACCAGTTCCGTCAGGAAGGCTCGATCAAGTTCGTGCAGGGCTACACGCGCAACTCGATGCGCCTCAATGTCGACCAGCAGCTGGGCGACAACATCAACTTCTCGCTCCGCAGCTCGTACTCGGCGGCCAAGGACTTCGACCAGGGCGGTTCGTTCAGCCTGCTCTCGCGGCAGCCTGCGAACGCGCAGATCCTCGCGACGGACTCGCTGGGGCGCATCTACTTCCGTAGCGTCACGCAGCAGCAGGGCACGCAGAACAACAACCCGGCGTACGCGACGCAGAACCAGCAGCCGGTCAATCGCATCGACCGCTTCGTCGGCAACGTGACGACCCGGTGGTCGCCGCTCACGTGGCTCGATGCCGAAGCCAACATCGGCTACGACAACCGCAACAACTACCGCGAGAACCAGCAGGATCGCGGGTTCCGCACGTCGAACCAGCCGGCCAACGCGAACCTCGGCCAGATCATCCGCAGCGCCGGGCGCTCGTACTCGCTCAACTCGTCGGCCAACGTCTCGATGCGCCGCAATTTCCTGAGCGACGACCTCACGTCTCGCCTGACGCTGCGCTACCTGTACGAGGCACAGGAGGATCGTCGCCAGAACTTCCAGGGCAACGACCTGACCGTGGGCGGCCTGAACGACCCGGATGCCGCCAAGGTCCTCACCGAGATCAGCGGCAGCAACACGCGCGTTCGGCAGCTCGGCGCGTTCGCCAACGTCGACCTGGACTACAAGGGCCGCTACATCCTCGGCGCACTCGTGCGTCGTGATGCCGCCTCGCTCTTCGGCTCGTCGCAGCGCTGGAAGACCTACGGCCGCGCCTCGCTCGCGTGGCGTCCGAGCGATGAGCCCTGGTGGAATGTCGACCAGATCTCCGACCTCAAGTTCCGTGTCTCGCGCGGAACCGCCGGCAACCGCCCGTCGTACGCGGCGCAGTACGAGACGTTCAGCATCGGCGCCGGTGGCGCGCTCAATCCGAACACGCTCGGCAACTCGAACCTGCGGCCGGAAGTCTCGACCGAGACCGAGTACGGCATGGACATGGAGCTGTTCGGCCGCTACGGCCTCACGCTGACGCAGGCGCACAACGTCGTCGACGACCAGATCCTCGAGGTGCCGCTCGCCGGTGGTCTCGGCTTCGTCAGCCAGTGGCGGAACGCGGGGCAGCTCACGAACAACACGTTCGAAGCGTCCCTCAACCTGCCGTTCATCAACCGCCGCAGCCTGCAGTATTCGGCGCGCATCAACTACGATCGCACGACGTCGGTGATCTCCCGGCTCGACGTCCCGGCGTTTTTCTTCAGCGCCGCTGGCCAGCAGGGCACGGAGCAGATGTTCAAGATCGTGCAGGGTGGTCGCATGGGGCAGATCTACGGCCGCAAGTTCATCAAGGACTGCGCGCAGTTGCCCGCCGACTTCCAGAGCAAGTGTGGCGCAGGCCTCGATTACCAGCGCAACAAGGACGGCTTCGTGGTCTTCACCGGCGCCGGCAACACCGTGAACGACGGCATCACGAAGAACCTGTGGACGACACGCATCCCCGGCACGCAGGCTCCGTGGCAGGGTGGCCCGGACCGTGAGCCGCTCGCGTGGGGCATGCCGATCCTCGAGCGTGACAGCACCGGCGCGGTGCCCGTGCTGCCGCTTGGCCAGGCCCTTCCGAAGTTCCGCCTGTCGCTCTCGCAGAACCTGTCGTACAAGCGGGTGAGCGTGTACGGCCTGCTCGATGGCGTCTTCGGCAAGAGCGTGTGGAACATCGGCCGCCAGTGGTCGCTCGGCGACTTCAACCACGAAGACACCGATCAGTTCGGGCGTAGTGTCGCCGACGCGAAGCCGGTCGGCTACTTCTTCCGCGCGACGAGCACCGGTGGTATCGGCGGCTTGTACGACGTGCTCAGCCCCAACAACAACACGACCGAGGATGCGAGCTTCGTGAAGCTCCGGGAAGTCTCGGTCGGCTATCGCATCGGCTCCATCGCCGGCGTGGGCAACTGGAACGTCAACCTGATCGGCCGCAATCTCTACACCTTCACCAAGTACAAGGGCTTCGACCCCGAAGTCGGTGCAGGCGGCGGTAATCTCGGCTCCGGCGTGCTCAATGCCGTCGACAACTACCAGTTCCCGAATCTTCGCCAGTTCACGTTCTCGCTCAGCACCAGCTTCTGATTCCGGTTCGTCGGGTGCGCGGCGACGACCGTCGCGCGCCTGACTGGCGAACCTGGGCACTAAGAGGATCATCGATGCGCAAGCATGCTCCCCGTTACATCGCCCTGGTCGGCGGCATCGTCGGCAGCCTTGGTGGCTGCGTCGGCGGCGACGGCCTGACGATCGTCAATGACAACAACCCCGACGTCGACCGCGCCTACTCGTCGGCGGCCGGTGTCGAAGCCATCATCGCCGGCCTCGGCATCCAGATCTTCAACCCGTCCCGCGCCAGCGAGTCGGTGAACACGCAGGCCAAGATCCTGTCCGGCGAGGGCTACGCCACCGTCGCGAACTTCGGCATGGCGGTGCGTGCGGCGATTCCGCGTGGCTCGATCTCGAACGAGCTCGGAAACGACAACCAGGTCGGCAACCTCGCCAACTTCAACACCTTCTCTCGTACGTCGCGGTCGGCATCGAACGCGATTGCGGCGCTGAACCTGCTGAACACGAACGGGCAGAGCACGAGTACGGCCATCACCGATGCACGTGCGCGCGCCTTCGGATACCTGATGCTCGGCCAGTCGCTCGGCAATCTCGCGCTGGCGTACGACTCGGCGGCCATCATCTCGCCGCTCACGAAGGCCGATTCGCTGCCGCCGCTTTCGTCCGCAAAGGACGTGATGGCCGCGGCGATATCCGCCATCGATTCCGCGGTGAACATCGCCAATTCGCCCGTGGCCGTGGGGGGTGGAGCAGCGTTCACGCTGCCGTCGACCTGGATCAACGGCCCGAGCGTCGATCGCGCGACGTTCATCCGCATCGCACGCTCCTACCGCGCGCGCTACCGCGCAGGGGTTGCCCGCAACGTCGCCGAGCGAGCCGCGGTGGACTGGACGAAGGTGATCGACGACGCAACGAACGGCATCACGGCCGACTACACCGTGACGCTGTCCGCCGGCATCTGGACCGCGACGTATGACGTCAGCCAGTCGTACGTCTCCACGGGCTGGCACTCGATGCCGTATTTCTACTACGGCATGGCGGACGTCTCCGGCGGCTACGACGCATGGCTGGCCACGCCGCGCGACCAGCGCGTGGCGTTTCTCGTCGTGACGCCGGACAAGCGTTGGCCATCCGGTACGACGCGCGCGGCGCAGCAGGCGGATGCGCCGACCGTGATCCTGCCGGCGGGTCGCTACTTCCGTAATCGTGCGACGTCCGAGGATGTGCCGATCGTCGGCCCTGGCGATTCCTTCTACGACGTGCGCCGCTACGGTGGCATCAACCGCAACAGCCTGAACGGCCCGTATGTCGAGATCTCGAAGGGTGAGATCGACATGCTCGCGGCCGAGGGACACCTCCGCGCTGGCAACTTCGCCGCGGCGGCAACGCTCATCAACGTGTCGCGTGAACGGAACGGCCTTGCGCCGATCTCCGGCATCACGAGCCTGACGCAGCCGATCTCGACGAACCTCGCCACCTGCGTGCCGCGCGTGCCGAAGGCACCCGAATTCACGACCACGGAGTGCGGCAACATCTTCGAGGCGATGAAGTACGAGAAGCGCATGGAGTCGACGTTCACCGGCTACATGGTGTGGTTCGCCGACAACCGCGGGTGGGGTGATCTTATCGAGGGCACGGCGGTCGAGTGGCCGGTTCCGTACCAGGAGATGCAGGCGCGCACGACGTCGTATTACAACGGCACGAAGCGCGCACCACGCGGGACGTACGGGTTCTGATGCTCTTCCTGACAGGCTTGCGCAGTGCACGGGCCCGGCGTGTCGTGTGCTGTCTCCTGGCGTCGTCGATGGTGCTGCAGGCTGGCTGCTACACGTATGCCCCACTGCAGCTCTCCGAGCCCCGGCCGGCCAAGACGGTCGGGGTCGTGGTGAACGATCGTGGACGCACGCTCCTTGGAGAGCGCGTCGGCGCGCTCACGGACCGCATCGATGGCACGATCATCAGTGTGGATTCCGCGAACGTCGTCATGACGGTCTCACGCGTGACCGACCTGCGCGGGAAGTCGAGCACCTGGACCGGTGAGCGCATCACGATTCCCCGTGATGCGATTCAAGGGTTCCGGGAGCGGAAGATCTCGAAGCTGCGCACGCTGCTGCTCCTCGGCGGTGCCGCGCTCGCGATCGTTGCAACACTTGCCACGTCGCTCGACCTGTTCGGCGATGGCGTCGCCGAGTCGAAGCTGCCACCCCCGATATCCGAGTCCTGAGCAGCACGGTTACTCCCGCATTGCCACACGGTCACAGGACAGTGCCGTGCCCGCTCATCCCCCACAGTAATTCCTCTGGAGCCCTGATCGAATGCGGTTTTCTCCTCTCGCACCACTCCTGGTTCTGCTCGCTGCCGCCACGGCATGCTCGAAGGACGACGGACCAACCCAGTCGTCGTTGCCGCCGCTGGCGTTCGTGCGCTACATCAACGCAGTGCCCGACACGCTCAACACGACGGTCCGCTTCATCGACCAGATCGAGTTTACGCCCCAGACGTTCGTGAACGTGCCGTTCCGCGGCCTGGGTGGCGGAGGCTATCAGGCGACCGAAGCCGGGTCACGCCAGTTCCGCGTCTTCACGGCCGACTTCGTGAACTTCACGAATGCAGGCAACACCCCGATCCTCGTCGACACCACGCTGACGTTCGAGGCCGGCAAGTACTACACGCTGCTGCACACGGGCTATGCACGTGCCGGCGTGACGCCGAAGCAGCGCATCGTGGTGATGGTCGACGACATCCCGACGCCCGGTGCGAGCATCGCTATCCGCACCCTGAACGCCGGCCCGAATCTGGGCAACCTGGACGTGTATTACGCCCCCACGACCACGACTGCCATCAGCGGGGCGCCGGCCGTTGCCGCCCTCCCGTACCTCACGGCGTCGCCGTACCGTACGCAGGCACCTGCTGCATTCGCCGCCCTGATTGCGGCCTCGGGTGGAACGACGGCGCTTGGCGCCGCCGCTGCGCCGGCAGGCACGGCAGGCACACTCACCTTCAATCCCATCGCGGGTGCCACCATCGCCGGCTCGGCGATGACGGCCGTCGCTTTCCCGAGCTCGGTAGCGGGTTCGCGCGCGGTGTCGTTCACGACCCCGGGCGTCGTGATCTTCACGGACAACCGTCCGCCCACGACTGCACCCTGATTCCAGCGCGACTTCTCCGGCATGACTGCTCCAGCGTGACTGCTCCAGCATGACTGCCCGGCCGGCCAGGGCGCCTCAGTGGCACTTCGGCCGGCCGGGCAGCGTAGAATTAATGACGACGTGGTTCTTTCGAGGTTCTCCTACCTGCGCCTCCATGGGGGCGGTTCGATGCACAGCGCGACCGCACGTGTGACGCCACTGTGGGCCGTGGCTGCGTTGTGCACCCTTGTTGCCGGAGCCCCGGCCCCCTGCAGCGCGCAGGTGCTGCGCGGCCTGGCCAAGACACTCGACGCCAGTCGCCCCATCGAACAGGCGCAGGTGTTCGCCTTGACGCTCGACGGCAAGGCCGTCGGCAAGACGACGACAGGTGGCGACGGCCGCTTCTATCTTCGAGTCGACGCGCGCGGTGAACCCTTCGTGGTGTCGGTGCGGCGCATCGGCATGCAGCCCACGACGTCCGACCGGATCGTGCTCACGAAGTTCGACACGCTCGACGTGGAGTTCCTGGTGACCGAGTCCGGGGTCTTCACGGACACGGTGCGGGTCACCGCGACGCCGACGCTGAATGACGTCCGCCTCGACGAGGCAAAGCGCCGCGGATGGAAGATCTTCAGCCCCGCCCAGGTCGCGGAACGTCGCGAGAACGTGCAGTCGTTCGGCGACTTGATCCGCACCATGGGCTATCCCGGGTTGATCGTGCCGCGTGGCAACGACGAGTGCATCCGCACGACGCGCTACGAGAAATGCATCGCGATCGTGGTCGACGGCGTCGTGCTCGGAGGTGGCAACCCGTTGATCAATCCGCGCGACGTGCACTTCATGGCGATGCTCAGTGCCTCCGATGCGACGGTGCAGTTCGGCGGCCGCGCACCATGGGGCGCGCTGATGGTCTACACGCGCATGAACGGCGACAAGATCCGATAGCGATGGTGGGTGCCTCCTCCAGCGGAGTCGTTCGAGTGACCGCACCACGTCGACACTTTGGCAGGCTGCACCCCGCGGTGGTTGCCACGCTGTTCGCGATCGTGTCCGGCTGTGCATCGCCCCCGGTCCCGCGCGCTGAACTCGCGTCGGCACTACCCGACGGTCATCCGTTCGGAGACACCGCGATGGTGAACGCGAGGGCTACTGCGTTCGACTCCACGCGCGGCGAGCTGGTCGTCGACCTCTCGAGGCCGTCGCACCTGATGGTGCTTGAGGTGCGCCTCGGTCAAACGCTCGCGGTGCTGCATCCCGCGCCACGCGCGAACACGATCCGTCGCGCGGCGGGACAGCATCGCATCAGGCTCGGGAGTGGCGTCGCCGTGGATACACGTCCGCCGGTGGATCCCGAGACGGAGCGCTGCGTCGAGCGGGAGGTGAGTGCGGCAGAGGTGCGACGCTCCGCACAACGCCCGGTGGAGCAGAGCGACAGCAAGGGAAAACCGACGGCCGGGTCCAAGGCGGCGCAGGCAGAGTTCAGCCGCGCGACGTTCGGCGATGAACAGGCGGCACGACAGCGGTGCCGGTCCGCTGCGGCAGCACGCCCGCCTGCAGCGACGCCAGCGCCGCGGGGCACCCGGTACTTCCTGCTCCTCGCAGCGACGGAGAAGATGTCCGGTGCGGAGCTGTCGAAACGCATCGCGGGACTCTCCGGCGTCGGCTCGGATGTCGCGTCGTCGATCGACGCCATCGCGACGGGAGTCTTCGTCGGATACCCAACGGATTGGTCGGGCTACTACGTGCGTCGATAGCGCGTCGGCGGACAGCGCGTCGGTCGATAGCGCTTCAAGGGCTGGCACGTCTGTCGCAGGCGCGAGCCCCGCACCAGCTACCCGAGCAGCCCGCGCACCAGCGCCACGGATCGCGCAGTCGCACCGCGGCCCGTTTCAACCACCTCACGTGCCCGCGCGCCCGCCTCGGCGCGACGTCGCGGGTCGCCGAGCCACTGTCCGACCGCGATCGCGAGCTCCGCGCTCGTGCCCGCGCTGCGCGCACCCTGCGCCTCCAGCAGCAATCCCGCCTCGCGACTCATGCGATGCCCCGGGCCGAAAGCGACGGGTGCACCAAACGCCGCCGGTTCGATCACCGAATGCAGGCCGGCCGCATGAAATCCGCCGCCGACGAAGGCGACGTCGGCCAGCGCGTACAGCTCGCCGAGTACGCCGGTCTGATCGACGACGATCACGTCGGCGTGCGCTCCCTCCGATAGTGCGCCGTCGAGCGTGGCGGTCTTGAGCCCCGCGTTCCGGCCCCATGCGACGACGGGATCCACGTGCTCCGGGGTCGGCTCATGCGGCACGACGATGAGGCGCGCATTGGTCACCGAGGCGAGGATCGCTTGCCATGCGGGGAGGAGCACCGCCTCGTCGGCCGGCCAGGTGCTGCCGGCGACGAGCGTCGGCCGCGCAGACCCGAGACGTGACAGCAACGTGCTCGTGCGATCGACCGAGCTGGCGCGCTCCCACACCTGATCGAACCGGGTGTCTCCGGTGGTCTGCACGACATCCGGCCGCACGCCAAGTGTCTGCAGGCGTTGCCCATGTGACGCGCTGATCGCGCCGACGGCGGTGAGTGAGGCGTACGCGTCGTGCGTGATCGCGCGCGCGGCGCGGCCCAGGCGGCTCGACTCCGGCCCGACCGTCGCCGACAGGAGCGCCACTGGAATGCCGCGTGCGGTCGCGCGAGCCACGAGGGTCGGCCACACGTCGAGCTTCACGAACACGAGCGCCGAGGGGCGCAGGGCATCGAGCAGTGCGTCCGCTTCGCGCACGCCGTCGAACGGCAGGTAATCCGTGATGTCGGCGCGCACCGATTCGGCAAAGCGTTCGGCGCTGGGCGAGAAGAACGTGTACGCGAACTGCAGCGTGGGATCCGCCTCGCGCATCGCGGCGACCACCGGGCGCGCCTGGAGCCCTTCACCCACGGAGGGCGCATGAAACCAGACGAGCGGCCTCGCATCGTCGCGCACGGCGTCGGCACGCGCGACAATGCGCTTCACGACATCGCGTCGCGCGCGCAGGGATCGCACGACCTTGCCGTCACCCTCGGGTGCGAGGCGCACCGCGGTCCGGGCGGCGGCGACCCCCAGTGCGTACAGCGTGCGGGTGACGCCGTTCAGCGTTTCCCCTTCGCGGCGTTGCGCGCGACGAAGAGCGCGGTGTCGACCGCCTTCCGGAAGTCCTTGTAGGGCGTCACGCCCTGAATGATGAAGCTGCCGACGAGGATCGTCGGGGTGGATCGCGCGCCCGAACCGTCGGCCTGCTGGATGTCGGAGTTGACCAGCTGGCGGATCGCCTTCGACTTGCGGCAGCGCGCGAACTCCGTCATGTCGAGCGCCTGCGCGCGTCCGAGGCTGTCCAGCAGACCTTCGACCGATGCCATGCGAGCCACGTCGGCCTGACGGTGAAACAGCCCGTCGGCGTACGGCCAGAACTTGCCCTGCACACCGGCACAGAGGCTCGCGTCCGCTTCCGCGCGTGCGTGCGGATGCTGGGCGAGGGGCAGGTTCAGGTAGGCCAGCCGCACCTTGCCGGTGTTGACGTAGTCACGCGTGAGCCCTGTCATCGTCGAGTCGTGCCACATCTTGCAGTACGGGCACTGGAAGTCGCTGATGATCACCACCCAGATCGGCGCGGATTCCTGTCCCATCAGGCGCCCGCGATCGGCGCGCACCATGAGGAGCGAATCGCTCAGCGTGTCAGCTGAGACGCCAGCTGGCGAGACGCCGGACGCCGGGACGCCAGACATCGGGGCGCCGTCAGATGACGCTGCGGCGGACACTCGAGCGGCCGAGTCACCGCCCACCGCCTTGGCCCCGTCCTGCGCGCCGACGTTCGTGTCCTTGCATGCCGCGGCGACCAGCACGACGGCGAGCGACGCCAGCAGGGCAGCGGCGCGGCGGGCAGGGCCCACGCTCGGCGCGATGGAGGCGTTCTCACGCGCACGGCGCGAACTGTGCAAGAGGCTGTGCAAAGTGTTCATGCCTGAAGGCTAGTGCCCCCGGGGTCACGACGCGACTATCCCTCCGCGAACCGCTGACACCGCCTGCGGGTATAAGCCGTATTGTACAGAGTTCTCCTCAACCCGACTCGATTGCTCAATCGCCGGTGTGCTGCGGGACCGCGCTGGGGGCTGGCGCTGCTGCTCGCTCTTCTCGCCATGTTCGTGGTTGGCAGCGTGCCGGGAACGGCGCGCGCCCAGGCGCAAGGCGCCCCAGCGCCGCAGGTCGGGCCGGATGCGGCGCTGCCGTCGCCCGTCGGGTACGTCAACGATTTTGCGAACGTGCTCCCGGCAGACGCGCGTGCGCGGCTCGAGGCACTCGCGGCGCGCGTGAAGGCGGCCACGCGCGGCGACATGGTGGTCGTCACGCTTCCGGATCTCCAGGGGCGTCCGGTCGAGGAGGTTTCGCTTCGTCTCGGGCGTGAGTGGAAGGTCGGCGCCGACGCTGCCGTGGGCGAGGCGGCACGCAATGCGGGCGTGGTGATCCTGATCGTGCCCAAGGAAACGGCCTCGGATGGCCGCGGCCGTTGTCGCATCGAGACCGGGCAGGGCGCCGAGGGCTTCATCACCGATGCCACGTCGGGCGCGATCTGCCGCTCCGTGACGGACCAGTTCGTCGCGCGGGATTACGCTGGGGGCATCGAGCAGATCGCGACCATCGTCGCGGACCGCTATGCGGCGGAGTTCGGAGACACGCTGGAGGGCGGCGGGCAGCCCGAAAGCCGGCCGCGTCAGCGGGTGCAGCGCGATGGCGGAATACCGTTCTGGCTGATCGTGCTCCTGTTCATCGTGCTGCCGATCATCCTCTCGCGCGGGCGCGGCCGCGGTGGTCGTGGCGGGTGTTTGGGGTGCATCCCGATCCCGATTCCGATGGGCGGCGGCTTTGGTGGCGGTGGATTCGGCGGCGGCGGCTTCGGTGGAGGGTTCGGTGGCGGCGGTGGTGGTGGGTTCGGCGGCTTCGGCGGCGGCGGTGGATTCAGCGGCGGCGGCGGCGGGTCGGACTGGTGAGCCACTTTCTCTTGCGGGTCCCTGACATTGAAGCACACGTGAACCACACATGATGCACAGGATGAATCGCTGATGGCCAAGACCTCGATGAGTCTCGATACCCTCGTCACCCAGTTGCGGGCGGTGCATGGCCCCGACCTCGTGGGCGTCGTGCTCTACGGCTCGGCCGCCAGCGACGAAGCCGTCGAAGGGCGTTCCGACAAGAACGTGCTGGTGATCGTGAACGCCCTCAGCATGGACGTGCTGCGCAAGCTCGCGCAGACGGCGCGCGCGTGGCAGGAGGCCGGCAACCCGCCGCCGCTCATCTTCACGCTCGAAGAGTGGCGGCGCTCCTCGGACATCTTCCCGATGGAGTACGCCGATATCCTCGAGCGCAATCGCGTGCTCGAAGGCACGATGCCGCTCGACGGTGTGCACATCGACATGGCCCACCTGCGTCTGCAGACGGAGCAGGAGGCCATGGGAAAGATGCTCCGGCTCCGCCGTGCGGTCATGACGGCAGGCACGGACACTGCGCGGCAGCAGGAACTCCTGCGCGCGAGCTTCAGCGCACTGCTGGTGATCTTTCGCGCAGTGCTTCGGTTACACGGCGTTCAGCCGCCGCGCGATGCGGTGGCGGTGGTGCAGGCAGTTGGTACCCGTGGCGGCTTCGATGTGAGCGCCTTCGAACAGGTCGCCGGCCTCGTGCGCGGCCGCGCGATTCCCGACCGGGAGACGGACGCCGTGCTGGCCGGCTACGTGCGCGGGATGGACGACCTGGTGCACCACCTGGACCGATTTGCGCCGCCGGCTGCGGCTTGATGGCTTACGACTTCACTCCTCTCGAGGACTTTCAGATGACAGCTCCTGCTCTCGCCCGTCCGTCTCGCACCATGTCGCGCACCGCGTCGCGCCTGCGGACCACCCTGCTCGCCCTGCCGCTCGCCTTCGCCCTCACCGGCTGCGGCTACAACACGATTCAGACATACGACGAACAGGCCGCGCAGGCGAAGAACAACATCGACGTCCAGCTGCAGCGGCGCTCCGACCTGATCGGAAACCTGGTCAACACGGTGAAGGGCTTCGCCAAGCAGGAGAGCGAGGTGCTCACGCAGATCACGCAGGCGCGTGCCGGACTGCAGAGCGCCCTGCAGCGCCCGGGAGGAACCGATCCGACCGAGCTGGCGAATGCCAACGCGCAGGTGACGAGTGCGCTCGGGCGCATCAGCGTCGTGGTCGAGGCATACCCGGAGCTCCGCTCGAACGAGAACTTCCTGCGTCTGCAGGATGAACTGGCAGGCACCGAGAACCGCATTGCAGTCGCACGCACGGACTACAACGGGAAGGTCACCCAGTACAACACGTACATCCGCAAGTTTCCGGCGGTCATGACGGCCAAGGTCACCGGCGCGAAGCCTCGCGTGGGCTTCGAAGTCACCGACGCGGCGACGCGCGCGGCGCCAACCGTGGACTTCGGCAAGTAGCATAGGACGACGCGGTCAGCGCTGCCCTCCGCAGGGCAATCAGGCGGGCGGCGCGACCGGCGGGGCGACCGGGCGGGGGAACAATCCCTCGCCCTTTCGCACGTGCCAACCCGCCGCATCGAGTGTCGCGACCCCGTCGAAGCGTTGATCGACCACGCGCCCCGGACCGCCGAGCTGCTGCCACAGCGCTTCGGCCTTCTGCGGCATGAACGGCGCGAGCAGCACCGCCTGACGCGCGAGACGACGCAGCACCGACGCCAGGCACTGCTCCAGTTCACCGCGCTTCGCCGGATCCTTGGCGAGCGTCCACGGTGCCATGGCCTGGATGTACTC
>JAZKCW010000058.1:12130-85271 GCA_040387895.1 Gemmatimonadota bacterium | reverse complement strand
CGTACGCGCGCGGCGTGCGCAATTTCCTCGAGGAGGAGATGGGCCTGCCCTGCACGTTCTCCTTCGCGCGGAAGGCCGGCGTCAAGCCGGACAACGATGCGGTGCGCGCCGCCGTGAAAGCGTCGCCGCCGCTGATCATGTTCGGCAGCTACAACGAACGCATGTATCTCGCGGAGTCCGGCGCACGCTCGATGTACATCCCGGCGAGCTTCCCGGGCGCGATCATCCGCCGGCATACAGGTACGCCATTCATGGGCTACAGCGGCGCGACGTATCTCGTACAGGAAGTGTGCAACGCGCTGTTCGACGCGCTCTTCCACATCCTGCCGCTCGGCAGCGACATGGACAAGATCGACGCGACCCCGGCGCGCGTGTACAAGGAGCTGCCGTGGGACGACGAGGCGAAGGCGGCGCTGGACGAGATCATGGAGCAGTACCCGGTGCTCATCCGTATCTCGGCCGCGAAGCGGTTGCGGGATCTGTCCGAGAAGGATGCGCGGGAGCTCGGGGATGCGATCGTGAATCGCGATCATGTGATGGCATCACGCCGTGGATTGACTGGCGCGACGACGTAAAGAACTGTCAGCGCAAGCGTGACAAGTCCTCTGACTACTGAATACTGATTACTCGTACTTGGGTCTCGCTTCTGATTACTCAAGTACTGGTGTCTCGGCTGGGAAAAGCAGAGGACAGTACAACCGAAGTAGTCGGAAGCGAGACATCAGCACCAGTAGTCAGTAGTCGGTAGACAGACTACGAGCACCACTCCCACCGCAGCTCTACAACCGCTTCCGCACTGCATCGATGACCACGTCGGGCCGTTCCTCCGGAATCAGGTGCCCGGCGTCCACCGGATACAGCGTGGCCGCGGGAATGCGCGCCACGCTTTCCGCGAGCGGCGCGAATGGCACCCATCGGTCCCCACGTCCGGCGTACAGGTCGATCGCCACTGTCAGCTTCCCGGCGTCGCGCACGAGCCGAGGCAGGTCCCAGCGCGACATCATGGACAGGGCAGCATGACAGTGCGCTGGCCGCGCGCACAGCAGCTCGTAGCGCGCCCGATCGGCCGCGTCCAGCTTCGTGCCGGTGCTCGCGAGCATGCCGGGAATGATGCCCGTTTTGCGCGCCAGCCACGCGGCTCCGGCCGCCACGAGCGGCGACTCCGCGACGACGCCGACGAGCGGCGCGATCAGCGAGACGTACGCGGCCGGTGGGGCGACGAGCGCCGGGTTGAATCCGATCAGCCGGCAGTCCGGCAGCAGGCCGTCGAGCGCCATGCGCGCGAGCACCGCGGTGCCGGCCGAATGTCCCGCGGCGAGGGCGGGCTGCAGCTGCAGCGTGTCGAGCAGCGCCCGAACGCCGCGCGCCATGCCTTCGAGCGAATAGATGTCACCTGCCTCGTCGACGGCGGGGGCCACGTTCGAGAAGCCATGTCCCGGCAGGTCGATCGCGAGGGTCGTGCAGTGCGCCGCCAGGCCGGTGATGGCGTGGTGCCAGGAGTGCGCGGACCCGCCGCTGCCGTGCACGAGCAGGAGCACGGGGCCCGCTCCCAAGCGCTGGACGTGCCAGCGCACACCGGCGGCCTCGACCGCACGCGAGGCGTTGCGGAAGGGCCAATCGGGTGGTGGCGGGTCGGATTCGAAGGCTTGGCCGAAGATTTCTTTCATGGTACCGTAAATTCTTCTTGACGACTTGGAGTGTAACACACAGTTTACACCCGCGTTCAAGAACCAGTTTTTCAAGGTGGTTCAGCAGGTGTTGCACCGAGTTTTCCCCGCACGGGGAAGACATCCCAGCCGCGCGGGACGTGCGCGGTAGACTCCCCTTCCTCTCGGAGGATTGATGGACAACAGGGGCGGAATGACGGAAGAAGAGGCCCGTGGCTTTCACAGCTACTTCATCCTGGGCTTCCTCGGTTTCACTGCAGTAGCGGCTGTCGCGCATTTTCTGGCGTGGTCGTGGCGTCCGTGGCTGTGACCTCCCTCTGATCAAAGGCTGAAACCATGCACAAGATCTGGCAGGGAACGGACCCGATGGTGAACCTCGCTGGGCTCGGCGTATTTCTCGCCGCGCTGGCGCTGATCATCCATGTGTGGGCCTACGGCATCACCGGTTGGCCGGCATCAGAGCGAGCGCAGAACAACCCACAGACGCCTCCGACGCAGGTCCGCTGACCTTCACGGTCCAAACCCTTCGCGAGGTTCTGACTCATGCACCGCATTTGGTTCTCGTTTGATCCGCGACGCGTCATGGTAGCGCTGTTCGGCTTCCTCGGCGTACTCGCGTTCATCATCCACTTCATCCTGCTCAGTTCGCAGCGTTACTCGTGGATCGAAAACGGGACGCTCCGCAATCAGCAGGCGCCCGTCGGGGCATCGGCCCCGGCAGCGGCGGCAGAGATGTCGCCCCTACCGCCAGGCCGGTAATTCGTCGCGTCGCTGCCGGGATGGCATTCCTCGCCGTTGTGTCCAACGGCGCTGTCAATGCCATCCCCGGCCGACGCCAGCCCGCCCTCTCTCTGTAGTCCGGAGAAATCGCCCATGGCGATGCTCAGTTTCGAAAAGAAGTACCGTGTCCGAGGTGGGACACTGATCGGCGGGGATCTCTTCGACTTCTGGTTCGGCCCGTTCTACGTCGGATTCTTCGGCGTCACGACGATCTTCTTCGTCGCGCTCGGCACGCTGTTGTGCGTGTGGGGAGCAGCGCTCGGACCCACGTGGAATCTGTGGCAGATCTCCATCGCGCCGCCGGACCTCAAGTACGGTCTCGGGCTCGCCCCGCTGCGCGAAGGTGGACTCTGGCAGATCATCACGCTGTGCGCACTGGGTGCGTTCGGCAGCTGGGCCCTGCGGCAGGCGGAAATCAGCCGCAAGCTCGGCATGGGCATGCACATTCCGTGGGCCTACGGCGCGGCCGTCTTCGCCTACGTGACGCTCGTCGTCATTCGTCCGCTCCTCCTCGGTGCATGGGGACACGGATTCCCGTACGGAATCTTCTCGCACCTCGATTGGGTGTCGAACGTGGGGTACCAGTACCTCCACTTCCACTACAATCCGGCGCACATGATCGCCGTCACGTTCTTCTTCACCAACTGTCTCGCACTCGCGATGCACGGTTCGCTGATCCTCTCGGTGACGAATCCGAAGAAGGGACAGCCGGTGGGTACGAGCGAAACAGAAAACGTGTTCTTCCGCGACCTGGTCGGCTATTCGATCGGCGCCCTCGGTATCCATCGCCTCGGATTGTTCCTCGCGGTCAGCGCCAGCATCTGGAGTGGCATCTGCATCGTGATCTCCGGGCCGTTCTGGGTGAAGGGCTGGCCGGAATGGTGGGGCTGGTGGCTCAATCTTCCGATCTGGTGAGAGGCGCGTAAACGATGCTCGAATACCAGAATCTCTTTACGCGCGTCCAGGTGCGTACGGTCGCCGAAGCCGGCCTGCCCATCGATGAATCGACGGGACAGCGGTACGGCACCGGGTTCTTCTCGTACTGGGCCGGCAAGTTCGGCGACTCGCAGATCGGACCGATCTATCTCGGATGGGCGGGCATTCTCTCGCTCCTCTGCGGCTTCATCGCCTTCGAGATCATCGGTCTCAACTTCCTGGCCTCCGTGAACTGGAGCCCGGTCGAGTTCATTCGCCAGCTCCCGTGGCTCGCGCTCGAACCGCCACCACCGCAGTACGGCCTGCGCATCCCGCCGCTCGCGCAGGGTGGCTGGTACCTGATGGCCGGCTTCTTCCTCACCATGAGCATCCTGCTCTGGTGGATCCGGGTGTACCGCCGGGCACGCGCGCTCAAGATGGGCACGCATCTCCCGTGGGCCTTCGCGTCGGCGATCTTCCTGTACCTCACGTTCTTCTTCCAGCCGCTGCTCGTCGGCAGCTGGAGCGAGATGGTGCCCTTCGGCATCTTCCCGCATCTCGACTGGACCGCGGCGTTCTCCATCCGCTACGGCAACCTGTATTACAACCCGTTCCACGCGCTCTCCATCGCGTTCCTGTACGGCAGTGCGGTGTTGTTCGCGATGCACGGTGCGACGATCCTGGCGGTGGCACGACTCGGCGGTGAACGCGAGATCGAGCAGATCACCGATCGTGGCACGGCCGCCGAACGTTCGATGCTCTTCTGGCGCTGGACGATGGGCTTCAACGCCACGATGGAATCGATTCACCGCTGGTCCTGGTGGTTCGCGGTGCTCACCACCTTCACGGGTGGCATCGGCATCCTGCTCACCGGCACCGTCGTCGACAACTGGTATCTGTGGGGCGTCAAGCACGGGTTGGTGTCCGCGTATCCCGCGGCCAACAATCTCACGCCGGAACAGCAGGAGCTCCTGCGTGGCCGCTATCAGGGCACGGCGCCGGACACGTTCCCCGTGATTGCGGCACCGTCGGCGGCACCCGTGTTGACGGACACCGCGACGGCACTCACGCCGCTCGACAGCGCCGAGATCGCAGCGGTCCTCGACGCCAACGCAATCGGTGCAGCATTCACGACGAGCGGTCGGGTCGCGTTCCGCGCGATCTACTTCCCGACCGCCAGCTCGGAGGCCCGCATCGAGTCGCAGCAGCAGCTCACCGAGGTCGCGAACTACCTCAAGGCGAATCCGACGCTTACCGTGTCGCTCGAAGGGCACACCGACAGTGTGGGTGACGCGGCGGCCAACCTCCTGCTCTCGCAGCAGCGGGCCACGGATGTTCGTGACCGGTTGATCCGTGACTACGCGGTGCCGGCGGCGCAGATCATCAACGTCGGTGGCTTCGGCTCGACCGTGCCGGCAGCCAGCAACAGCACGCCGGAAGGACGGCGCCAGAATCGCCGGGTCGAGATGGTCCGTGCAACGCCGGCGCGTACACCGGCGCCACCGTCGGGGAGCAAGCCATGATGCGCCATCTCTCGCCTCGCGGAGCATCGCGCCTGACGCTGCTGGCCACAGTGGCACTGAGCGCATTCGCGCTCAGTGCCTGCGGTGACGTCGCCACGGATACCGTGCAGATCGGCTATCGGGGCACGGCGCTCGAGCAGAACTACAGTCACGGCGACCAGCAGGCGAAGTTCGCGGGTGTCCGCATTCCCGCGACGCTGCCCCCGGCCGGATCGTCTCCGCCGGGCCCGTTGCCCTGGAAGAACGTGCAGGTGCTCAACGACATCAGCGTGGCGGAGTTCAACCGGACGATGATCGCGATGAGCGTCTGGGTAGCCGGCTCGGGCAACTGCGCCTACTGCCACAACGTCGCGAATTTCGCCTCCGATACGCTCAACACCGGCAAGCCGATCTACACGAAGCTGGTCGCGCGTCGCATGCTGCAGATGACCCGCAGCATCAACGCGAACTATCCGCAGCACGTGAAGAACACCGGCGTGACGTGCTACACCTGCCACATGGGCAAGCCGCTGCCGAACGGCCTGTGGTTCTACACGGACCAGACGGATTACCTGCGGCACTACCTGGACCGGGATGGCGCTCGCGTCATCACGCAGCAGATGGCGCCCACGAACGTGAACCGCAGCTCGGTCAAGCAGACGGAATGGACGTACGCGCTCATGATCAGCCAGTCGCGTTCGCTGGGTGTGAACTGCACGTACTGCCACAACTCCCGTGCCTTCTCCAGCTGGACGCAGGCCCCGCCCGCTCGTGTCACGGCGTATCACGGCATCCTGATGCTGCGCGACGTCAACGCGAACTACCTCGCGCCGCTCCAGCCGGTGTACCCCGCCGTCCGGCTCGGCACGATGGGTGACGCGCCGAAGGCGCAGTGCGTGACCTGCCACAACGGAGCATACAAGCCGTTGTTCGGTGCGCAGATGGCCAAGGACTACCCGGCGATCTGGGGTCGGCCGGACTGGAATGGCGCCGCGTTCCCGGGGCTCGCTCCGCGGACCGACACCATTATTCCGGGTGACACGGCTGCGCGCACGATGCCGCAGCAGACACCGGCCGCCGGCCCGCCGACGCGTCGCTCCAGTGCACTTCCGCTCAAGCCCGTCGCACCCAAGGGTGCGCCCGCTGCCGGAGCAACCGGGGCCGGCACCCCTCGTTAGGGGCTTCACGTCGCAATCGCCGCGCAATGGGCTCATGCCCGCCGCGTGGCCCCGCCCCGTGGCGCCTCTGGCGTCACGGGGCTTCGCGACTCCGGCCGTCGATCGAGGATGGCGAGGGATCTGCAGGGACAGTCCAACCGTATGTATCGCAGCGGCATCCGAACCTTCCTTCAGCCGATCTCCTCTGTGTCCACACGCCGTCTTCCGGTCTACATCCTCGCCGACGTCTCGGGCTCCATGCAGGGCACGCCGATCGAATCGGTGAAGTCGGGCATCCGCCAGCTGCATCGCGACCTCATGGGCGATCCGCAGGCCATCGAAAGCGCGTACCTGTCCGTGCTGACGTTCAGCAACAGCGCGCAGCAGCTCGTGCCCCTCACGGAGGTGGCGATGTTCAACCCGCCCGATCTGGTGGCGAGTGGCAACACGAATTTCGGCGACGGCCTGCGATTGCTGCTCGAGGTGTTCGACCGCGAGCTCGTGCGCACCACCGCCGATGTGAAGGGCGACTGGCGGCCACTCGTGTTCATCCTGTCCGACGGTGCCCCCACGGACGTCGACTGGCCGATGTATGCCCAGCAGCTGCGGGAGCGTCGCCCCGCGAACATCATTGCCGTGGCGTGCGGCGACCAGGCGGACACCGAGCCGCTCAAGCAGGTGACGGAAAGCGTGATCGCGATGCAGGACATGTCGCCCGATGCATTCCGCGCGTTTTTCCGCTTCGTCTCCGCGTCGGTCAAGCAGACCAGTGCCAAAGTCGGTGCGATCGCCGACGGCGGAGGCATCACGCTGCCACCGCCGCCGCCGGGGATCACGATTGTCCCGTAGCGGTCGCTGTCAGGGCTGGCGTGGGCGCGTACGATGACATCCGATCAGGACGCCTTGAGCAACACAGCACCGGCGGACGCGGCGCCTGGGGAGGCTCCTGCTCCCGAAGCCCCGGTCCCCGACACACCGGTACGCGCGGTGTGGTCCTCACAGCCGCCAACGGCCCCGTGGTGCCCTCCGGAGTGGCTGGAGCACCTGCACGCCGTCGCGCCCGCCTTCGTCGCGCCAGGGGGCGCTGCGGATGCCAGTGAAGAACTCGAGGTCCATGACCTGGTCGTCTCCGGAGAGCGTGGCTCGTGGTTGCTCGCCTCCGCATGTCGGCGCGGCCGCCTCCACGCGCATCGCGCCGAACATCGCGAGGACGCCGCCGCGTTCGGCGGTGCGACACGAGCAGGAGCGGCCGTGTGGTGGGCCGCCGTCGCCGACGGAGCGGGCAGCGCGCCGTACAGTCGCATCGGGTCGGCGCTCGCCGTCCACGCGGCGACGAGGGCGTGCGAGAGCGCGCTAAGCGCAGGCGCAGCCGGCGCACGCGCAATTGGCACGGACTCGAACCAGACCGACGCGGTGCTCCGCGAGGCAGCATCCGCGGCGCAGCGCACTCTCTCCGATTTTGCCGCGCGAGCCGGACTGGCCAAGCGCGACCTGCGCACCACGCTGCTCGTCGCGCTCTGCACCGACACGGAGATCGGCGTGATGCACGTCGGCGACGGCGGAACTGTGTTGTACGGGACCGATGGCAGTGCGACATTGCCGACCGCGGGTCACGCCGGCGACTTCTCCGGTGAAGTCGCGCATTTCCTTCCGGACGATGGCGCGCTCGAGATGCTCGTCGCATCGGTGCACGTGACGCCGGTACGTACCTCGGCCGGCAGCACCTCGTCGGAGCTCACTGGCGTGCTGCTCGTGACGGACGGTATCGAGGATCCCTGGTATCCACTCACCCGCACGTCGGTGCCGTTGTTCACGCAGCTGTCGCATGGCATCACCGACATGAATGCCGACGCCTCGGGTGTCAACCAGCCGATGCGAGGCCCCGTGCTCACCGGTGATGCGCCGGGCGTGGCACTCGGCACGTGGCTTGGCTTCGAGAAGCGCGGCGAGAACGACGACCGGACCATCTTTGCCGCCGTCCGGCGGGATGTGGCATGGCCGTCAGCGTAAGGCTCACGGACGGGCGCGTGATGCTCATCGACGACGAGCCGGTGGGCACGGGCGCGGAGAAGCGCGTATTCCTGAGCCGGGATCGACAGTACGCCGTCGGCTTCTACTACGGATCGCTCACCGACCGGCGCGAACGCGTGGATCGCCTCACGCGCATCCTCACGAACTACAATCCGACGCTCGCCACCAATGGCGCGTACTGGTTGCCGATGTTCTGCTGGCCGGTCGGCATGGTCGATGGCGAGGGTGCCGCGCCGCTGGAGTTCGCGCGCCGGCAGGGGCTCGTGTGGCCACCGCTCGCGGTCGTGACACCGACGTATCGCTCCAACTTCTACTTCACGGACCGGTACGGCGGACGGCAGGAGAAGGAAGTGCGATGGTTCACGGGCGGCAAGGCGTCGCAGTTCGTGCCCCAGGCGGAGAAGGGGTCGCTGCTCACGCGACTGCAGATCGGTGTGCGTCTCGCGCGCGCAGTGCGCCGTTTGCACATGGCGGGACTGGCGCACGCCGACCTCTCGAACAAGAACGTGCTCGTCGACCCGAAGGGTGGTGATGCCTGCATCATCGACATCGATTCGCTGGTCGTGCCCGGCGTCGCGCCGCCATCGGTACTCGGCACGCCGGGCTACATCGCGCCGGAAGTGCTGGCGAACAAGGCACAGCCGTCCATCGCCACGGACAAGCATGCCCTGGCGGTGCTGCTGTACGAGTTGCTGCTGCAGCGGCATCCGCTGCAGGGGCGGCGCGTGAACAGTGCGCGCTCCGCTGAGGACGACGAGACACTCTCCATGGGCGGGCGCGCGCTGTTCGTGGAGCATCCGACCGACCGCAGCAATCCGCCCGTGAAGCCGATCACGGTGCCATATACGCGACTCGGGCCGTACCTCGCGCGGTGCTTCACACGCACGTTCGTCGACGGACTGCATGCGCCGGTGCGCCGTGCGGACGCCGCCGAGTGGGAGCATGCGCTGTACCGGACGATGCAGCTGTTGCATCCCCTGCCCTCCGGCGCATGGACCATCATGGCACCCGGCCTGCCGCTGTCGTCGCTCAGCGGCGATGAGCGAACGAGTGGCGCCCTGGTCGCGCGCAACCTGCGGGACACCGGTGACAGCATGGTGGATGAGGGCGACATGCTCGTCCTGTGGCATCACCTGACCCTGCATGACTGGCATCTGCAACTTGCGACGTTGCCGGACGAGCGGGCGAATCGCACGCCGCGTGGGTATGTCGCGCAGCACGGCGGCAAGTGGTGGATGGTGAACACCAGCGACACGTCGTGGCAGGTCAGTCATGCGCAGGACTCCGCGCGCGCGAGCAGGTCTCCGGCAGCAGTCGGCAATGCCAGTGTGCCGGCGAGCCATGGGGCCACTGCCACGGCGGAGAACGGGATCGACGTCGAGGTGCACCGCGACGCCCACGCGCAGCGTGGCGCGGAACAACGGGTCGCGCGACTCGTCGGCCGAAACGAGTCGGTGGAGCTCGTGCCGGGGCTGCTGATCCGTGTCGGCGATGCGGTGCCGGCCCGCGTGCTGCGCGTCGAGACGCTGGGCTGATTCGCATGCCAGGTGAAGGGCGCTGATCGATGGACGGGAACGTGGCGTCCGCAGGCACTCCGCTCGACGCATTTGCGCGCGTCGCCGCCGCGCTGCGCACGATCGTGCAGGAGGAGCAGCACGAGCAGGATGCAGAGCCGGCCGACGTCGTGCGCCTTCCGGGCAACCGCACTGGTGATTTCAGCGTGCCCGTGCGCAACCGCATGCTCGATCATTGCGGCAGCGATCACCGTCCGCTCGTCGACCTGCTGCTCTCCCTCGGCCCGACGCTGCCGGCGCGATTGCATGGGACAGCGGGTGCGGGCACCGGGTGGGAGACGCGCCGTGCACCACTCGTGCATCAGGTGGTCGCCACCCGTTACCTGCAACCGGATGTCGCGCGCTGGGCGGTCGACGCATGGGCCGCCGCCCTCGGATTGATCTCCGAGCGCAGTGTATCGTCGCCAACGGTGCAGAGTGCCGTCACGCCGTCACCGTCGCATGGCGGGCACGGTGGGAGTCAGCCACCGGCCGCATCGACCGTCGGGAGAGTCGGCGCGGGTCGCGGTGCGCAGGCGCGCTGGACTCCACCGTCGCGCGCCGCGGCAACCAACCCTGCGCTCAGCATGCAGCTGAACGCCAACAAGCGCGGTACCGCGACGCGCGCGCTCGCACGACCGATCGCGAATGCACCGAGTTGGGCAGGCGGGCCGGCTGCACCGCGATTCGGCACCGGGCCACGCACACGGGGCGCACCGACACGGCCCACCGTGGCGGGGCCAGGCACGCTGCGCGCATCGACATCGTCACCGAACTTCGAGCTCTTCGCCGTGGCGATGTTCGTGTGCATCCTGCTCTTCCTCGCGGGCCCGCTCTCGTTCGTGCTGAATCGGCGCAACCGGGAGGAGGGAAGGCTCCTGCAGCGGGCACGCACGGCGCAGCCGTCCGCGACCACGACAATAGGCAACGCTCCTGATTCGCTCGCATTGAGCCAACCACCTGTGGCCGTGGACTCGAGCACCGCCGTGGCTGCCGTGGCGTCCCTGGTCGGTCCCGATTCGTCCGGAGGGCAGTCGACGGTGAGCGATGCAGCGGAGCTGGCGTCGCGTCAGCGAATGCTCGATCGCGCACGTGACAGCGCACTGGTGTACGACGCCATGCTTTCCACGGTCACGGTGACGCGGTTGAAGGAGATGGGAGCCAGTGGCGACTATCGCGTGGACACGCGCGTCAGGTCGGTCGACGGCAGTCCCTCGTGCTCGCAGGTCGCGTCGGCGCTCAAGGGCGTCCGCAGCAGCAGGGAGCGTATCGAGCACGGCCCGGGTGACACCACGTTCGTGCTTGGTTCGCGCATACCGGCACGACTCGATGTCGGCGGACACTTCGCTGCTGGCCCGCTCAGGGGCACCACCAATGGTGTACGCTGGACGTTCACCATGCAGGGACGCTTCACGCCGAACGGGTTCGAGGCGCAGAGCCGCGTGGAAACGTGGGCCATCCTCAAATGGGGCAGTGATCAGTTGTGTGTGACAGTCACCGATCTCGTCGGCAGCCGGGTCGATCGGTGACCAGTGACGTTCGCGGCGTCGGTACGCGCACGCGCCTCATTGTCCCATGATGAGCAGCCCTTTCACCGACCCGCGCGTGCGCATGCGCGATGCGCTGCGCTACCTCGTCGGCGACGATGCGGGCTGGCAGGCGTCGTCGCTGCAGGTGTTCCGCAACCGCCTCCTGGATCACACCGGCAGCGACGCGCGTCCATTGGCGGAGCTGCTGCTGGAGGCGCATCGGCGCGGCTGGCATGCGCGCATCGGCGACGCGCCGATGAGCACCCCGAGGTGGGATGCACTGGTCGCCCCCTTCATCATGCAGTGGTCGGCTGAACGCTTCGTGCAGCCCGACATGGCGCGATGGGCCGTGGAATGCTGGGGGTATGCGTTCGGCGTGATCGACGCGACACAGTTACGGATCGCGCCGCCACCGGCCGTGCCCACACCGGGAGGGACGGCCGCCCTGGCTTCAGCGCTGATCGCCAAGGCATCGCACGATCACGCCGGGCGTTGGCCGTCGGGCACACGCCGGCCGGCGTCTTCGGCTTCTCCCGCGTCGCCGCCACTGCTCCCTGCGACACCCACGTCGCCGGCGCGGTCGCGATACCCCGGCGCACTGCCGGCAACGCGAGCGCCGGCTGCCGGCGCGGCGTCTGCCGGAGCGGCGTCACGCGGCGCCGTCGTCGCCGCGACGAGAGGAAGAACCTCGCACGCAGCGCCGTATGCCGGGGCGCGAGCCGCGCAGCTCCCGCCCGGGAGCGTGTGGATCGTTCGCGTGCTCATGACCCTACTCGTGTTCATGGCGACGGGAGTGGTCGTGAGTGTCGTGGTCAGCGGTGGCGCCACGCGCGAGAGCGGCGCGCAGACGACACGGCAGACAGCCGGCCTCGCGACGTTGCCCGGCACGACTGCGCCCGCCACAGCAGCACGTCGCTCTCGCGCCGGCGTGCCATCGATCACCACGAGTACGCTCACGGAAACCCAGGCCAACCGCGGCAGCGTCATGTACGTGGAGCCTGCACGACGCGCGGACGGCACCACCAGACCCATGATCACGGCGAGTCCGGGACTTGCGGTGCCACTCGACGAGGCTCGGATGGTGGACGGCTCCGTGATGCGCGGCCGAGTGGAAGTCATTCGTGCCGGGACGGTGATCTTTCGCGACGTCACCACGGGCCTGCGTCACGAGATCAGCAAGGACGTGCTGAGCGAGATCATCACGGAGTTCGGCACATCGGTGCGGTTCAACAGTACCGCCCGCACCGGGGTCGCCACCACCGACGCGCGTGCGATCACGAGCGTCCCGATCGCGGGCGCGATCGTTCCGGGCACGGCGGTGGCGCGGGAGAACGGCGTGCGAGTCCGTGGCGTCGCCGGTCGTTATCTGATCACGTACGCCCAGGCACGGGCCGTCGGTTCATCCGAGTGCACGCGCGTCTGGCAGCGGGCGCCGAACGCCGTCGACGAGGCCACCGTCGTGCACACAGCGGGCGCTGATACCGCCACGATCCTGTTCGAAGGCGGCGATTCATTTCCGAGCAACATCGACGGCGAGGGGCGATTCGCCTCGACCTTTCGCATCGTGCCGGACCAGGCGCGCTCGAGCACTGCGCTCACGACGCGAGTGAGCGGTCAATTTCTTCCCGACGGCGCGCTCTCGATGCAGGTCAACATCGTCTACTTCCAGCGCATGCGAGTCGGCACCGACGTGACATGCAACGTCACCGTCGACGCGCGCGGTGCAAGGCAGAACGGCCGCGGCTAGACCGCGCCATTCCCGCTGCTCTTCGACTTCTGCCGTTCCGCCTCTGCCGTTCCGCCTCTGCCGTTCCGCCTCTGCCGTTCACTTCAGCAGTCTATCAAACGCCTCCACCTGCGTCGGTCCAAAGCTCGAGATCGTCACATGCTGCCTGGTTGCGGGATCGAGCAGCACGAGCCGGCCATCGGCGTAGCGCGTGAGCTGAAACGGCTGCGCATCGCTGATGCTGGCCAGCGCACGGCTGCGGGTGAGCGAACGCAACGCTCCACGCAGGAACCCGTTGGTGCCAGGCGGCAACTCGGCCGCGACCGTGTTGGTCGACGCGTCCAGCACCCGAATGCCTCCACCCTGCACGTCGGAGAACTTGAGCGCACGCTGCTGCACGACCCGTGCGGTACCGGCACCCTCCCGGAACGCGCCGAAGCCGAACACGCGTGCAGAGATCGCGAGCGCGAACACCACGGCAATGAGTGCGGCCGCGAGAATCAGCGCACCCTTGGGCACCTGCATCGGCGGTGCACCGGGGCGTGAGCCTGGTTCCGGCTCGAAATGAATTGGGCCACTCATCGGTTACACTCCGGCCGGAATGCGCGAGTCCACGGAAGGCCTGCCCAAAGCTACCGTATCCGAAGATGCGGTGTTCCGTGGGTCTCCTGCACCGGTGGTGAGGCTCGGCTTACTCGTGCCAACGGCGGCAGGCTCACCCGATTCGAGTTCCGCATTGGTGCGCTCAGCTGCCTCGGCCACCGCCGACGCCAGCAGTTCGCCGATGCGTTTCGGCTCCAGCAGTCCACGCAGCAGTGGCTGCGGGTGCGTGAACGTGAATGCGCGACAGTGCGGCCACAGCGCGATGTAGGCGATGCGCTGCTCGCGCGACAGTTCCATCAGCACCTGCCCCGTGCCATCCCTGAATGCGGCGACACTCGCCGACACGAGCAGCGTGAACGGAATGTTGATGCTCATCGGAATCACCATGCCGATGCGCAACACGACACGCCGCTCCGTGATCGCGTACACCGTAGTGCGGGCGACCACCTGTGCGAGAATTTCGACGATGCCGAGCACGATGGCAACGAGCATCACGCGGATGCCCAGGCCGGTGAAATACTCGCTGGTGCCGAACGCCACCGACGTGGTGAAAGCCCAGAGCAGCAGCATCACCGCGAAGTAGGCCGCAATCCACCACCCCTTGAATACGTGGCGCGCCACCGCCCGCGCATTCGGGGCGCCTTCCCAGAGCAGCCGTTCACCCGCGGGAAGCGGGTGCGGCACGCCACGGATGAATGTCGGCGCCGCGTCGGCGCTCATATGACCGGCTCGCTCCGCGAAGCGGTCGCGTACAGGTGACCACCGGCGAAATACGCCATGATCTTGTCCTCTTCCAGCAGCGTGATCGTCCCGTCCGTGCGGATACCCGGCACGTCGCTGAACTGGGCGGCGGTGATCGACTTCACCAGCAGCCGATCGTTGCCCCAGAGCCCGAAGTTCGGCCACTGCACGAAACCCGCCGGCAGCATGATGTGCCGGCCTTCGTTCGCCAGCTTCACCTCGTAGTAGCGGACCTGCGGCTCAGCGCGATCGACCCACAGATCCACCACCGTGCCGGCGACCTGCTTGTCGAGCGCAATCACGGGCAGCCCACGCGGGTCGGGATCGCCCTTGGCGATGCTGAATGTCGTGTCGACGCGCATCGGCACGATCTTCAGTTGCCCGTGCACCGTCCGATCCGGTTCGTCGGCACGGTCTGCCCACGCGCCGGGGCCGACGCCGTCGAGCATCGGATTCCCTGTCGGCACCAGCGGCGATCCGTTGTAGCCGTCGACCGGGACTGCGTTGATCGATGTCATCAGTGCTTCTCCTCGCCGTGATGCGGACGGTGGATGTACGTCTTCTTGGCCGGAACGCTCGGCCAACCTTCACGCGGTCCCTGCGGCGACTCGAGCGGATAGCCCTCGCGCTTGTCCTCTCGCCGGATGTAGATGATGAGCCCCGCAAAGAAGATCCAGAACGCGTACACCGCGATCTGGGCACCATCGAGATACTCCATCATGACACGACTCCGGGAAACAGGGTAAGGACCGCGCGTGCCCATGCGGGCCGGCAGGAGCCGGTCATGCAGGCACGTCGGCCAGGCCGAACGATGCAGCGCCTTCTGGTGCTCGCGTGCTGCCCGCAGCGCGACGGGCGACGAGTGGTCCGAGTGCGACGAGCGTGGCGAACAGGAACAGGACTTCGACGTGGTACACGACCGAGTACGGGACGAACGGCAGGCTCAGGCCGGGGCCGAGGGTGCCACGCTCGACGAGATGCGAGAGCCAATCCTTGGCGACGCCGCTGAGCGCGAACGACAGGCCTTCAGCCGTGGCGAAGACTGCACCCCACGCACCGAGCGCGATGCCATGCTGCGACGGATCCCGCATGCGCATCGCGAAGGAGAGCGTGCCGACGCCGAACAACCCTTCGCCGAATCCGATGAGCAGTACGCCGCCGCGGAACAGTCCGGGCGACACCAGCGGGCTCGCGAAGATGATCGCAGCGAATCCAAGGATGCCGACCAGGGCGCCGAGTGCCGCGAGGCGGATCGGATCGTGATGCCGTCGCAGCAGCGCTGCCGACAGCGCGAATGCGACGACGGCACCGAGGGCCATGACACCGGTCAGCAGCGTGGTCTGCGAGACCGACAGGGCGAGGATCTCGCCGCCGTACGGCTCGAGCAGCACATCCTGCAGGTTGAACGCGAAGAATCCGAGCCCACTCGCCACGAGCAGCCGGACGGCCTGCCCACCGCTCGAGAACGTGCGCCACGCCTCGCGGAAGACGGGCCGGCGTTCACCCTTTGCATACGGCTTGGTGCCGCGCACCCGCACTTCCTGCTTCCAGAGCGAGATCATGTTGCACACGACGGTGAACAACGCCGTGCCCTGAATGACCTTGATCAGCTTGATCGCCGTGAAATCCCGCAGCAGCGACTCCAGCACGAGTGCGCTGATGAGGGTGCCGAGCAGCATCATCAGGTACATGAGCGCGATGACGCGCGGCCGCTTGTCCTCGTCCACCACATCCGTCGCCAGGGCGAGGCCCGCCGTCTGCGTCGTGTGTGCACCGGCGCCGGCCAGCAGGAAGGCGAGCGCGGTGCCGGCGTACCCGATCCACCGGGGCCCGTGCATCGGCCCATCGGACAGGACGAGCAGCGCGAACGGCATGATGGCGAGCCCGCCGAACTGCATCATGGTGCCGAGCAGCAGGAAGGGCACGCGCCGCCATCCCAGCACGCTGCGATGCGTGTCCGACCGGAACCCCACGAGCGCGCGGAACGGCGCCACCAGCAGCGGAATCGCCAGCATGATCGCCACGAGCGACGCGGGCACCCGCAATTCGAGGATCATCACGCGGTTGAGCGTGCCGACGAACAGCGTCTGCACCATGCCGACCGACAACTGAAAGAGCGCGAGCCGCATGAGGCGCGAGAGCGGCACGTCCGGCGTCGCCACATCGGCGAACGGCAGGAACCGTGTCCCCATGTTCGCCCAGGTGCGGACGAAGAATGCGTTCGGCCCATTCATCGGCATTACGCGCTCACCACACGGGCTGCATACGGACGTCGGCGGGCAGCGCCTGCTTATGCGGCGACTGCAGGAAGAGGCGCACGAACGTCAGGCCATTGGCGAGCTTGAGCCCCGCCACCTTGACCTTCGAAAAGAACCCGCCCTGCTCCTCTGCCTTGCGCATGGCGTCCGTGTTTCGCCACATGCTATCGAGCAGCGTCCAGAAGGCTGGGTTGTCCGTGTCGATGGTGTGCGGAAACACCTGTCGGCTGATCAGGTTGGTCAGCGTGATCACCCGGCGATCGAAGTCTTCGACATCGAGCCCCATGTTCGCGAAGAACGGCGCGCGCGCATGATCCCGCACGTACATCGTGCAGAACACGGCCAGCAGGAAGAAGCGGATCCACAGGCGGTTGCGCCCTTCCAGAAATTCGGGGTTCGAGCGCATCAGCACCGCGAAGGCTTCGCCGTGGCGGAACTCGTCGAGGCACCAGTTCTCGAACCACTTGAAGATCGGATGGAAGCGCTTCTCCGGCTGCTTCTCGAAGTTGCGGTAGATCGTGATGTAGCGCGCGTAGCCGATCTTCTCCGACAGGTACGTCGCGTAGTAGATGAACTTGGGCTGGAAGAACGTGTACTTCTTGGCCTTCGTCAGGAAGCTCAGGTCGACGGCGACGTCGAAATCATTGAGCGTGTGGTTGATGAAGCCGGCGTGCCGACCTTCGTCCCGGCTCATGAAGCCGAACAGCTCGCGCACTTCGGGGTTCTTGATCCGCTTCTTCACTTCGGCATACAGGATGCAACCGCTGAACTCCGCGGTCACCGACGACACGAGGAAGTCGATGAACTGCTCGCGGAGCGCCGGATCCATGCCCGACATGTCCGCGTCGAACTCGGCGTTCCGCTTGAAGTGATTCCGGTTCGGATCGCTCCGGAACTCCGCGAGGATGTCGGCCCACATCTGCCGGTTCTCCGGCGTGACCTTGAGCGCATCGACTGCCGCGAAGTCCGTCGTGTAGAAGCGCGGGCTCAGCATCGCGTCCTTCTGCGCGGACTTCGTGCTCTCGTTGACGGGTTCGAGCGGGCGAACCGGCAAGTCTGTCGTCGTGGCGTACATGATCAGCCCTCGAATCCGACGTCGTACAGTTCGTAGAACTCCGTGCCGCCGGTCAGCTTCACGAACTGCCGGCGCAGCCAGCTCGCGCGATGCACGGTGGCACTGGACGCGATGGTCTGCTCCGTGCCGAACGGCACGCGTGACGGCGCATTGTGCACCAGCACCTCATCCCCGGGCTCCACCTCGACGCCCTGAAGATGCACGTGGGTTCCGAAATGGTCGTGCGTCGCGATCAGGTCGAGCGTGCACGGCACCTCGACGCGACGACGCGCCGTGTACCAGACACCCAGACCGATCAGCGGTACGGCCACTCCTGCCACCATCATCAAACGTTCCATCAGGACAACACCTCTACGTGTGAACGTCGCGTGCGCGCCGCATGCGCGTCGCGTGAACGACGGGCGTGCTACGCGTGAATCAGATAGGACTGCGAACGATAGAATCCGCGCTCGACGCGCTGGCTCTTCGCCACCCGCCAGCCACCGAGCCGCGGCTCCATGTCGACCGCGCGCCGGACACGGCGTTCCGCCACCGGAACGATGCGCGGCGAGCGATCGCGCTGGGGAAAGAACCGGCCCAGGGTCAGCAGGGTGCCCAGCACCGGCGTGAACGGCGCAACGGTGAAGAGGATACGGTCCGTCGCGCGCTCGCGCAGCGCCACCAGCGCGGAAACGATGTGCGGAAGGTCATAGTGGATGAGGGAATCCATGGCGACCGCCACGTCGAACGATCCGAAGGCCGGGTCGAGCATGTCACCCGACCGGAAGTCGATCAGGTCGCCGACACCAGCTTCCCGCGCCCGCTCCGCGCCGAAACCGACCAGCGTCGGCGAGAGGTCGACGGCAACTACCTGCGCACCGCGTGTCGCCATGTCGATCGCCAGCATGCCGGTTCCGCAGCCTGCGTCGAGCACCCGCATGCCGCGCATGTCGGCCGGCAACCACGAGAGCAGCGTCTGCCGGGTCTCGTCACGCCCAGCGCGAACCGACGCGCGCACTCGGGAAACCGGTGCGTCGGACGTCAGCGTTTTCCAGGCGGCGGACGCCGTCCGGTCGAAGTAGTCGCCAATCCAGGCCCGCCGCTCGAGGTACGACACCGACCCGGCGTGCGAACCCCCAACCGGCGTTCCCCCGAACGACGGACCTGGATGTGGCGACTGCTTCTTCGTATCGGCCACGATCAATCGAACCCGAGCAGGTCGAAGATCTCGCGATCCTTGAGCGGATTGGCCGGCAGCGGCACGACTTCGCCGAGCATGCGCGAGGCGAGCAGCATGTACTGCTCCTGCGCAGCAATCACCTCCGGCGAGTCCTCCATCTCGAAGATCGTGCACTTCTTGAGGCGGCTGCGACGGATCGCGTCGATGTCCTGGAAGTGTGCCATGGTCTTGAGGCCCACGGCGGCGTTGAAGCGGTCGATCTCGTTCGTGTCCTTCGACCGGTTCGCCACCACGCCCCCCAGACGCACCTTGTAGTTCTTCGACTTCGCCGCGATGGCCGCGATGATGCGATTCATGGCGAAGATGCTGTCGAAGTCGTTGGCCGTCACGATCAGGCAGTAGTGCGCATGCTGGAGTGGCGCCGCGAAGCCGCCGCACACCACGTCACCCAGCACGTCGAAGATCACGACGTCGGTGTCCTCGAGCAGGTGATGCTCCTTGAGGAGCTTCACCGTCTGCCCCGTCACGTACCCACCGCATCCGGTGCCGGCCGGCGGGCCGCCGGCCTCGATGCACTGCACGCCGCCGTAGCCTTCGAACATGAAGTCTTCCGGGCGCAGCTCCTCGGAGTGGAAATTCACCGACTCGAGCACGTCGATGACGGTGGGCACCATCTTCTTCGTGAGCGTGAAGGTGCTGTCGTGCTTCGGGTCGCATCCGATCTGCAGGACACGCTTGCCGAGTCGGGAGAAGGCCGCCGACAGGTTCGACGACGTCGTCGACTTGCCGATGCCGCCCTTGCCATAGACCGCGATGACGAGGGCGCCGTCGATCTTCTGCGATTCGTCGAGATGGACCTGCAGGCTGCCATCGCCGTCGCCGACCGCGTCGAGGATCGGTAGTCGTGTAGACGTCACGTGTGTTGCTCCAGTGTCGGCGCCAATGGCGCCTCAGGTCGCCGCATAGACCCCTTCCAGACGGTCCTCGAGATCCGCTGCGGCATCGCGCAGCGCCTCGAGGGTCGCCTCGTCGGGTGTCCAGAATCCACGGTCGTTCGCTTCCAGGAGTCGCTGCGCGAGCCCTACTGCTGCACTGGCGTTCATGCTCGCCAGCCGTTCACGCATTGCTGCATCCAGCACGAAGGTCTTGGAAACTTCGGTATACACCCACTGCGGCACGGTACCGCTTCCGCCTGTGGCCGACCATCCGAACGTGGTCGTCACATGTCCTGCGATATTGCGTACGCCTTCATACCCGTACTGCAGCTGCCCCTCGTACCACTTCGGGTTCAGCATCTTGGTGCGCGTCTCGAGCTCCACCTGCTCGGTCAGCGAGCGCGTACGGCCCTTCGCCGCGCTGTAGTCACCGACATACACACTGGGCGCCTCGCCACCGCGCTGCTGGGCGATCACGCGCGTCATGCCGCCGAGCGACTCCACATACTGGTCGATGTCGGTCGCGCCCAGCTCCACGCTGTCGAGCCCCTGGAACGACACCTCCGCGGTGCCCAGTGCACGCTTCATCAGCGCGGGCTGCGCGGTCGGGCGTCCGTTGGCCCCGTACGCGAACGACTTGCGCTGCACGAACTGCTCGGCGAGGTCGTCCTCCGTCTCCCAGCGGCCCGACTCGACGAGCAGGTTGACGTTCGAGCCGTACGCTCCCTCGGCGTTCGAGAAGACACGGAGCGCAGCTGTCGGCATGTCGCATCCGGTTTCGGTCATCGTGGCAAGCGTATGCTTGCGGACGAAGTTCTGTTCCACCGGCTCGTCGGCGCTCGCGCAGAGCAATGCGGCTTCTGCGAGCAGCTTGACCTGCAGGGGGAGCAGGTCGCGGAAGATTCCCGACAGCGTGATGATGGTATCCACGCGCGGCCGCCCCAGCTGATCGAGCGGGATCAGCCGCGCGCCGCAGAGCCGGCCCACTGCATCGAACCGCGGCGCCACGCCCATGAGGGCGAGTGCCTGCGCCAGCGGCGCGCCTTCGCTCTTCATGTTGTCCGTGCCCCAGAGCACGAGCGCGACGGACTCCGGAAAGCTCCGACCGTCAGCGACGTGGCGCGCGAGCAGTCCCGCCGCACGCGCCTGCCCTTCGAGCATCGCGGCGGCACTCGGCACACGATACGGATCGAATCCGTACACGTTGCGCCCCGTCGGCAGCACCGTCGCATTACGAAGGAGATCGCCCCCAGGCGCGGGCGAGACGTAGCGTGCATCGAGCGCGCGCAGCAATCCCGGAATCTCGTGATCGTCACGCAGCAGCGGATCGAGCGGCGCCAACAGCTCGAGGTGCGCTAGGAGCGACTTCTCGTCGCTGATCCCGGTGCCGAGCGCGCTCGCGTGGGTCTTCGCGGCGCGAAGTGCATCGGCCGCCGACACGCCGGACACGAGCGCCGTCACTGCCGTACGCGCGATGCTGTCACCAACGCGCACAGTATCGACCGAAGCCCCAGCACCAGCGATGACTTCGCCCACCGGAGACAGGTCGAGATCGGCCCGGCCGATGCGAGCCATCTCCAGCAGCACATCCGTGCGTGCCTCCGGCGCCATCCCTTCGCCTACCACGTGAAGGCCCAGCGGAATCAACGCATACTCGAGCTCGAGCAGCTTCTCGCGCAGCACCGCCACGCGTGCGTCGGTCTCGGCGACCGACCACGCGGGCACCGCATCCGCGAGTTCTACTGTGGCGGCCTGCTGCTGCACCAGCACGCGAAGCGCAGACGCCTCGTCGGCGCCGTCCTTGTTGAGTGACCGCCAGCGGTCGAGCGAGGCCTTGAGCTCCGCGAGCCCGCGATACAGGCCGGCGTTCGTGATGGGCGGCGTGAGATACGAGACCAACGTCGCATTGCCGCGTCGCTTGGCGAGGGTGCCCTCCGACGAGTTGTTCGACGCGTACAGGTACACGTTCGGTACGTCGCCGATGAGCCGCTCCGGCCAGCAACGCTCGGCGAGGCCCGCCTGCTTCCCGGGCATGAACTCGAGCGCGCCGTGCGTGCCGAAATGCAGCACCGCGTCTGCCGCGTAGTCCTCCCGGATCCAGCGGTAGAACGCGGAGAAGGCGTGCGTCGGGGCGAAGTTTCCCTCGAACAGCAGACGCATCGGATCGCCTTCCCATCCGAACGATGGCTGCACGCCGATGAACACGTTGCCGAGCTGCAGCCCCATCACGTACAGCGAACGGCCGTCCGTCAGCGCCTTGCCCGGTGCACTGCCCCACGTGCGCTCGATCTCGGCGAGATGCGGCTCGCGACGGACGTGATCGTCGGTCGCGATCGTGGTGTGCACGTTGGCCGGCGCGCCGTAACGCTCGCGATTGCCTTCGGTGAGCCGTACGCGCAGCTCGTCTGCGCTGGCGGGCAGGTCGACGGAATATCCCTGTTCCTTGAGCGAGGCCAGCACGCGCTGCAGCGACGGGAACACGGCAAGGTACGCGGCGCTGCCGGTGTTGCCCGCGTTCGGCGGGAAGTTGAACAGCAGCACCGCAAGCTTGCGTTCCGACCGCTCCTTGCGACGCAGCGCGACCAGTCGCGCGACGCGCGTGGCCACGCGCTCCACGCGTTCCGGAATTGGCTCCGACGCCGCGGCTCTTCCGTCGACACTCGTTCCCTTGCCACCGAACACCGTGGGGGCAATGGCGCCATCCAGTTCAGGAATCGCCACCTGCAGGGTTGCCTGCAACGGGTTCAGGCCGCGAGCATCGTTGCGCCATTCCTCGATGCTCTGGAACTCGAGCGTCTGCAGCGTCAGGTACGGAACGTCGAGCGCCTGCAGCTCTGCCTGTGCAGCGGCCGCATCGTTGTACGCCGGGCCACCGACGAGCGAGAAACCGGTGAGGTTCACGAGCGCGTCGATGACCGGACGCCCGGATGCATCCTTGAAATACGTGGCGAGTGCGGGCCGCGCATCGAGCGCCGAGGCAAACGCCGGAATGACGCGCATGCCCTTCGCCTCGAGTGCACGCACGATCGCCGCGTAGTGCAGCGTGTTGCCGGCCAGCAGGTAGGAGCGGCCGACGAGCAGCCCAACCGTGCCCTTCGTGCCGGCACGCCTCGGAAGCGAGTCGACTGCTTCCTTCATGCCGCGTGACGGCAGGTCGGGATGCCACACTCCGACTTCCGGATACCGCTCCGGATCTTGCGGCGACAGGGTTCCGCGCAGTGCCTTGCGCGGCCCCGCTGCGTAGCGGTCGATGAGATAGCGCACCATCCCGTCGATGTTCGCATCGGAACCGGCCAGCCAGTACTGCAGCAGCAGCAGGTACGCGCGCACATCCTGCGCGGTGCCCGGAATGAACTTGAGGATCGCCGGCAGCGTGCGCAGCGCCTGCATCTGGCGCTCTCCGCTCGACTTTCCGTCCGCGCGCGAACCGCGCAGCTTCTTGAGCAGCGAGATCGGTGAGAACACCGAGCGTTTCTCGCCGCCGGCCATGTCGAACTTTCCGAGGCGCGTGCATTTCATCAGCTCGGGCGTGCAGAGCGCGCACAGCACAGCATCGGCCGCATCGCGCCGGGCCTGCACCGTCTCGAGGATCTCCTTCGCGTACTCCTCCTGAAACAGCTGCGTGCACGCGATCACGTTCGCACGCGAGAGATCGGCACGCGCCCGCGCGGCGGCTGCGGGGTTCGTCCCCCAGTCTGCCGCCACGTGCATCACGATGTCGAGGCCGGGCAGGTCACGCACGAGCGACGCCTTCGCACGCTCGAACGCATCGGCCAGATGCGAATCGAGGGTTACGATGACGAAGCGCACGGCGATGACCTCAGCGCCCATAGAACGCCTTCGCATCGTACAGCGTGTCGACGGTGATCTCGGCGATGCCATGATCGATGGCGTAGCGCTCCGTGTTGCGCCGCGCCTTGCCCCGGACGAAGAACGGAATCTTCTTGAGCTCGAGTTCGGCGGGCGGCAGCCAGCGTGCGCTCGTCGGAATCGCTTCCGCGCCCTCCGACGCCTCGTCCTCCTCTTCCGCGAATCCCACCGCGCTCGCGCCCTGGGGCGCGTCGAGGGAGTCGGAATCGTCGAGCCGCGGCTGGAGCGTTGCTGACGCCGTTGCGGGCGCTACAGCCGCGGCCGTGGTGAATGCCGCCGCTGGCGCATCGGCGGGCCGCGCCGCGCCATCGTGCAGGTGCGACGGCGACTTCCCGTCGGTGAACTCGAAGTCGTCGCGGAACATGTGCAGCAGATGTTCCTCGAGGCCCATCATGAGCGGATGCACCCACGTGTCGAAGATGACGTTCGCACCCTCGAATCCCATCTGCGGCGAGTGGCGCGCCGGGACGTCCTGCACGTGAATGGGCGTCGAGATGACGGCACACGGCACGCCGAGACGCTTCGCGATGTGCCGCTCCATCTGCGTGCCCAGCACGAGCTCGGGAGCGAGTTCGGTCACGCGCTGCTCGACTTCGAGGTAGTCGTCGGTGATCAGCGCCTCGACGCCCATTGCCGCCGCGGCCTCCCGCACCTGGCGTGCGTACTCGCGCGAGTACGTGCCGATGCCGACGACGGTGAACCCGAGTTCGTCCTGCGCGATGCGTGCGGCCGCGAGCACATGCGTCGCATCTCCGAACACGAACACCCGCTTGCCGGTGAGGTACGTGCTGTCGACGGAGCGTGAATACCACGGGAGCAGCGACCGGCTGGCCGACGCCTGCGCCTCGCCGGCACGCTCGCGGGCGAGTACCGGCGTGACGTCGAGGCCCGAGACCGTGCCGACTTCGAGCAGGAACTCCCGCGTCGCGAGCACACCGATCGGCACCGTGCGCACCATGGGCATCGCGAACGTCTTCTGCAGCCAGCGCGCAGTCGTCTCGGCGATCTCCGGATACATCACGACGTTGAAGTCGGCTTCCGGGATGCGCTCGATGTCGGCGACGCGCGCACCGAGTGGCGCCACGACATGCACGTCGATGCCCACGTCACCGAGCAGACGGGTGACTTCGCGAACGTCGTCCCGGTTGCGGAACCCGAGCACGGTTGCGCCCAGCAGGTTGCACCGTGGGCGCCGGCCATTGGCGACGTTGGCCTTTGCCGTGCCGGGAGCAGGCGCCCGGGAAGCGAGCAGCGTGCGCGTGAGATGGTACAGCGTCTCGCTCGCCGCCCAGTTTTCCTTCTTCGAGTACGCGGGCAACTCCAGCGGCACGATGGGGATGGGCAACCCCATGCTCTTGGCGAGCGTACCGGGTTGATCCTGGATGAGTTCCGCCGTGCACGATTCGCCGACCAGCATCGCATCGGGCTTGAAGCGCTCGTACGCGTCGCGCACGGACTGTTTCACCAGCTCTGCCGTGTCGCCACCGAGGTCGCGCGCCTGAAACGTCGTGTACGTGACGGGCGGGCGACGGTCGCGCCGTTCGATCATGGTGAACAGCAGGTCGGCGTACGTGTCGCCCTGCGGCGCGTGCAGCACGTAATGCACGCCTTCCATCGAAGTGGCGATGCGCATCGCGCCGACATGAGTCGGGCCTTCGTACGTCCAGAGCGTGAGTTCCATCAGACCGCCAGGCGCTGCGCGCGATCGAGCGGTCGCGCAAAGAGTTCTGCGAGATCGCCGGCCTGCTCGTACCCGTGCACCGGCGAGAACACCAGTTCGATCGACCACTTCGTGCGGAGTCCTTCCGCCTCGAGCGGATTGGCGAGGCCGAGCCCGCACACCGTGAGGTCGGGCCGCGCGTCGCGACAGCGATCGAGCTGCTTGTCGACGTCCTGCCCTTCGGCGATGCGCGCCGACACGGGCAGCCGCGCGAGCTCGGTGTCGATCAGCAGGCGATCCAGATAGGGCGTGCCCACCTCGACGAGGTCGACGCCGCACTCTTCATATAGGAAGCGGGCGAGCGGGATCTCGAGCTGCGAGTCCGGAAAGAAGAACACGCGCTTGCCTTCGAGCCACGGGCGATAGCGCGCCAGTGCGGCGCGCGCGCGCGCGGCGGGGCCGCTCGTCACACGCTCGAGCGTCTCGTCGCTCACGCCCCACGCCTCGGCGGCGGCAGCGAGCCAGGCCGTTGTACCGATCTCGCCGAAGGGATACGGCGCGGTAAGCAGCGTGGCGCCTCGCGCAATCAAGGCACGCGTCGTGTCGCTCACGAACGGCTGGGCGAGCAGCACGCGGGTGTTCGCACCCACCGGCGGCAGCGCGCGCGCGCGGCGCGGTGGCAGGAAGTGCACGGGACCGATCCCAAGCCCATCGAACAGCCGACGGAACTGATCTTCGACCACGTCGGCCACCGTGCCGACCACCAGCAATTCCGGAGTGCTCGTCGTCGTGGCGGGCATCATCGGCACGAGGCTGCGGAGGCACGCGTCCTCGCCTTGCGTGAACGTCGTTTCGATGCCGCTGCCGCTGTAGTTGAGGATGCGGACATCCGGCATGAACCGCTCGTTCAACCGCTCGGCGGCGCGCGACAGGTCGAGCTTGATCACTTCACTCGGGCACGAGCCGACGAGGAACAGCTGCTTGATGTCGGGGCGACGTGCGAGCAGTGTCGTGACGCACTTGTCGAGCTCCTCGTTCGCATCGGCCAGCCCGGCCAGATCGCGCTCCCCGAGAATGGCGGTCGCGAATCGTGGTTCCGCGAAGATCATCACGCCGGCGGCGGACTGGATCAGGTGGGCGCACGTGCGTGATCCGACGACCAGGAAGAAGGCGTCCTGCATCTTGCGATGCAGCCACACGATGCCGGTGAGGCCGCAGAACACTTCACGCTGCCCGCGCTCGCGAATGATCGGGAGTTCCTGCCCGAATTGCGGCAGCGAGCCTCGCGTGGCGCCACGCGTTGCGCCGCGGCTCACCATCGGTGCGCAATCACTGACGGCGGTCATGCGCGAGCCGACGCCAGGCGTGCTGCCCGGAGCTTGAGGATGAACTGCACGGCGTTGACCGAATAGGCGGCGTACGCGACGAGCGCGAGGATCATCAGCGAGCGCGACGGCCAACCGTGCGCGAGCCCGACGAGGTACGCGGTATGGAGCGCGATGACGCCGAAGCTCACGACGTCTTCCCAGAAAAAGGCCGGCGCGAACAGGTACTGGCCGAACACCACTTTCTCCCAAATCGCGCCGGTCACCATGATCGTGTACAGGACGCCGGTCTTGACGATCACGGACACGTTGGCGGCGGCGAGCCCTTCGCCCGTGAGCAGATAGCGTAGGACGAGCGCGACCGAGACGGCCATCACCAGGAATTGCACCGGCGCAAGAATTCCCTGCACGAGCGTCCAGGGAGTGGCGTCGCGTCGACGGCGCTCCTCCGGCGTGTACAGTGCCCCCGGGGCCTTGGTGTGGCCCTCGGATCGGCTTGCGGGTGCCGCGGTGGGAACGACGTCAGCCACGGGGGCATTCGTCGCCTGATGGTTCGCTACAACAGTCATTCGCCGTCGAATCGGGGGGTTCGCTACCCTGATGCCCCGATGGTATGCACGGCGACCAAAGTTGTCAAGAAAGATTGACGTCAGCTTTGCTTGACAATCCCGGGAGTCGTTGCAATGTTGGCTCAGCAACCACGACTTCTTGCGCCTGGGAGGCCCAGCGACAATGTTCGGCGCGTCTACCAACCCCGCCGTGGCACGACCACTCGAAGTCCGTGCGCCCAGCACTCCGATGACGACCGACGATTCTTCCAGCTCTCCCGCCCGCGGAAGCGATCGGCTTGCTCGACTGCAGCGCACCATCGAGAACGACGTGGTTCCGCGTCTCATGGTGAGCCATCGAGCCGGTCCTGTCCCTCCCTCCCTCGCACTTGCCGTGGCCCGTCAGCTGTCGGACGCCGACCTCGAGCAGTTCCTGTCCGTGGTGCGCGGACCGGATGATGCGATCGCGGCCCAGTTCGTCCAGAACCTCGTCGCCGATGGCGTTGCCGTCGAGACGGTGTATCTGGACTTGCTCGCCCCGGCTGCGCGACACCTCGGGACGCTCTGGCAGACCGACGAGTGCGACTTCGTCGAGGTGACGGTCGCACTCGGTCGGATGCAGCGCTCGCTGCGCGACCTCTCGCACGTCTTCCTCGCCGACTCGGCGCGGACGGAGACCGTCGGGAACGTCCTGCTCAGCTGCGTTCCCGGTGAACAGCACACGCTCGGCATCATCATGGTCGGCGAGTTCATGCTGCGGGACGGGTGGCGCGTGCTGGTCGGCGCCCCCTGGACGGGCAACGATCTCCATGCCGAGGTGAGCACGGAGTGGTACGACGTGATCGGCTTCTCCGTCGGATGTGAGAGCCGGCTCAGCGGGCTCAAGCGCGAAGTCAGGCGCTTGCGTTCCGCCTCGAGGAATCCGGGTGTCAAAGTCATCGTCGGGGGGAAGGTTTTCTCCGATGACCCCGACATGATCGCCCGGGTCGGCGCCGACGCGTACGCGTCGGACGCCCGTGGCGCGCCGCAAGTTGCGCGCGCGCTGCTGAACGAATCGCGCAGAGGGGCTACCGTAGCCGCGTCACGCGAGACAAATAGCGGTCATGGCGAGCTCAGTGAAACCATCCGGCACGAGTGAGCCGATGTTCGGCGCACTCGACGCGAATACCGCGGCGGCGCTGCTGGCAGTCGGGGGCGACGTCGCACTCGTCATCGATGCGAACGGCGTCATCCGCGACGTAGCCTTCGGCGAAGGCGAGTCGTTGTTCGGCGGCCAGCAGTGGGTTGGCCAGAACTGGTCGGAGACGGTCACCGGGGAAACCCGCTTCAAGATCGACGTCCTGCTCAAGGAAGCGACGAGCGGGGGGGTCTCGAAGCGGCGCCAGGTGAATCACGTCAATCCCGACGGTCCCGACGTTCCGGTGGCCTACACCGCGATTCGCGTCGGGAAGGATGGCGACATGGTCGCCGTCGGTCGCGACATGCGGCACGTCTCCGCGTTGCAGCAGCGCCTCGTCGAGGCGCAGCAGGCGATGGAACGGGACTACTGGAAGCTGCGACACGTGGAAACGCGCTACCGGCTGCTGTTTCAGGTCGCCACGGACGGCATCCTCGTGATCGACGCGACCACCCTCAAGGTGCTCGACGCGAATTCCGCCGCGGGGCAGATCTTCGGAGAGAGTGCCGACCGTCTCGTCGGACGCACCTTCCCGTTCCACATCGCGCAGAACGGAACGCGCGCCGTCTCCGACCTGCTGGCGGCAGCGCGCGCCGCGGGTCGGGCGGGCGACATCACGGTCGATCTCGACAGCGCCGACCGCGCCTTCCATATGTCGGCGTCCTGCTTTCGGCAGGAGGCGGCGACGCTCCTGCTCGTGCGCGTGTCCCCCGTCGACGGGGCGCCGTCGGGCGCGTCGTCGGAGTCGCACACCCGCGTCGGGGACCTGATCGAACGGTCCCCGGACGGGTTCGTGATCACGGACCTCGAGGGGCATGTGCTCACGGCCAATCGCGCGTTCCTCGACATCGCCGAGCTTGCGAACGAGGAGCAGGTCCGGGGTGCGCTGTTGTCGAACTGGATCGGCCGGCCGGGCGCCGACTTTCCGGTCTTCCATACCATGCTGCGCAAGCATGGTGCGGTGCGTCTGGTGGCGACGTCCTGCCGGGGCGCCCATGGCAGCCAGACCGAAGTCGAAGTGTCCGGCGTCTGGGTGCCCGAAGGCGAGGAGCCGTGCATCGGCTTCACGATCCGGGACATCGGCCGTCGCCTCGCGAACGGCCCGCAAGGCGCTCGCGACCTGACCCGCGCTGTCGAGGAGCTCACGTCGCTCGTCGGCCGCGTGACGCTGCGCGACCTGGTGCGCGACACGATCGATCTCGTGGAGCGGCACTTCATTGAAGCAGCGCTCGAGCTCACCAACGACAACCGCACGTCGGCCGCCGAAGTGCTGGGCGTCAGCCGCCAGAGCCTCTACGTGAAGCTGCGGCGCCATCGTCTGTCCTCGCCTCCGGGCGGGGACGACATCCTGAGCTGAACGGACCCTAATAAAGGCGTGGGAAACGCACCAATGGGTCTTTTCTGCCGCCCGACTGTAAACTAAACTAGACACCCATGAGCGTCAGTTTAGCAGTACGCCCGCTTCCGGCCCGCCCGGACCCCAGAGCCGTCCTGACGCTGCTCAAGCCTGTCACGTGGTTCCCACCGATGTGGGCGTTCGCCTGCGGCGCAGTTTCCGCCGGGGTGCCGCTCGCCAATGAGCTGCCGTTGCTGGCGCTGGGCATCCTCCTGACCGGCCCGCTCGTGTGTGCGTCGAGCCAGGCCGTCAATGACTGGTTCGACCGGCATGTCGACGCGATCAACGAACCGCAGCGCCCGATTCCGTCCGGACGCATCCCCGGACGCTGGGGTCTCGCAGTCGCCATCGGCTGGACTGTGCTCTCGATGCTCGCCGCCATCCCGCTCGGCCTCTTCGGGATGGCGGCCGTCGGCGTGGCCCTGCTCTTCTCCTGGGCGTACAGCGCACCCCCGGTCCGCCTCAAGCAGAACGGCTGGTTCGGCAACGCGGCCGTGGGGATCACGTACGAAGGACTCGCGTGGATCACGGGTGCCGGCATCATGCTCGGCAGCCAGGTACCGTCAATGCCCGTGCTGCTCATGGCGCTGCTCTATTCGGCCGGCGCGCACGGGATCATGACACTGAACGACTTCAAGGCCATCGACGGCGATCGCCGCACCGGCGTGCGCTCCCTGCCGGTGATGCTCGGTGAACTCGGCGCGGCGCGCGTGGCGTGCGCCATGATGATCGTCGCCCAGCTTGCAGTGATCACGCTCCTCATGACCTGGGCCCGGCCGGCGCACGCCGCATCGGTGGCGGTGCTCGTCGTGGTGCAGCTCGTGATGATGCGGCGCTTTCTGGCCGCGCCGCGCGAGCGCGCCCTCTGGCTCAGCGCGCTCGGTGTACCGTTCTACGTGTCCGGCATGATGATCACCGCGTTCGCGATCCGGGCGTTGCCATGAGCTGGTTCCAGATCGTGCGGCTCGGACTCGTGCAGGCGGCGATCGGCGCGGTCGTGGTGCTGCTGACGACGACGATCAACCGCGTGATCGTCGTGGAGCTCGCGTTGCCGGCGATGATTCCGGGGTTGCTGGTCGCCCTGCATTTCGGCGTGCAGCTGGTGCTGCGCCCGCGGCTTGGACACGGCAGTGATTCGAGTGGGACGCGGGTACCCTGGATCGTCGGCGGCCTGTTCGTCTGCGCCGTGTCGGGCGTCGCGGTAGCTGCGAGCATTCCCATCATGGCGCGCAACACGCTGCTCGGTGTGGTACTCGCCAGCATCGCCAGCATCGTGCTCGGCGCCGGCGTGAGTGCCGCCGGGACGCCGCTGCTCGCACTCATGAGCGAGCGGGCCAAGCCGCACCAGCGCGCGGGCGCCGCAGCGATCACGTGGATCCTGATGATCGTCGGGATCATCATCACCGCCGCCGTCTCGGGCGCGCTGCTCGACCCGTTCTCGTTCACGCGCCTCATCGCGATCGCCGGTGGCATCGGCGGCGCGGGGCTCGTGCTCGCGCTGCTCGCCGTGGTCGGCATGGAGCAGCGTGCGGGCGCAATCGCCGCTTCGCAGTCGCCGACGTCCACCGCTCGATCCAACGCGCCGGATTCGCGTACGTCGTTCCGCGAATCGCTCGCGATCGTGTGGGCGGAACCGGCCGCGCGCACCTTCGCCAGTTTCGTATTCCTCGCGATGCTCGCGTACAGCGCACAGGATCTCATTCTCGAGCCGTTCGCCGGCATCGCGTTCGGCATGACGCCCGGCGAGAGCACCAGCCTGTCGGGCATGCACCATGGCGGCGTGCTGGCCGGCATGATCGTGACAGCGCTGCTGGCCACGCGCACCGGCCAGCTGCGGCAGTGGGCGGCAGCCGGGTGCCTTGCGTCGGCGGTCGCGTACGTCGCGCTGGTCGCAGCGCCGGCGACCGGCAGCGTGCAGTACTTCCGCATCGTCGTGGCGCTGCTCGGGCTCGCCAACGGCGTGTTTGCCATTGGTGCCATCGGCTCGATGATGGCGCTCAGCGGTGATCGTCATGATGGCCGCGCCGGCCTTCGCCTCGGTGTATTCGGGGCCGCGCAGGCGCTCGCGTACGCGACCGGGACCCTGGCCGGCGCTGCGGGGGTCGACGTGGCCCGCGCGCTGCTCGCGTCGCCGGTGCGCGGATACCTCGCGGTGTTTCTCGTGGAGGCGGTGCTGTTCGCGGTAGCCGCATCGCTCGCGCTGCGCAGCGCATCCAGTGAGCGGGCCGGCGACGTGATCCGCAGTCGCAGTGAGCTTCTGCCCGCGGCGCTCCAATCGTGATCGCCGCACCGCCGCCCCCGTTGGCGTCACTGCCGATGCTGTCATCGCCGGCCGGCGTGCGTCGCGTCTCGCTGCCGGTGCTGCCGGACGCGCCGCATCGCGACCTGTGCACCGACTGCGGCGTGTCACGCAGCAGCGACCCGTCCCGCTGCGGCAAGGCGTGTCAGTTCATCGACCCGCGGTACGACGAACTCGAGACGCTGGTGCATGGACGCACGCGAGACGCTTCGCGTCCGGACGAACTTTACTTCGGGCCCTTCCGCGCCATGCATCGTGCGCGCATGACGCACGCCGTCGACGGGGCGCAATGGAGTGGCATCACGACGTCACTTGCCGCCGCCCTGCTGGCGAACGGCAGTGTCGACGCCGTCATCGCCACCGCGTCCGCGCCGGACGATCGCTGGCGCCCCGTGCCCGCCCTGATCACCGGCGCGGAGGACATGGCGCGGTGCCGCGGGATGAAGATGGGATACGCGCCGCTCGTCGCGCTGGTCGAGCAGGCCGTCGCGCTGGGCTACCGCCGGCTCGCGTTCGTCGGTGTAGCCTGCCAGGTCCATGCGCTGCGCGCGCTCGAGAGCGAGTTCGGCCTCGAGCGCCTGTACGTGATCGGCACGCCCTGCAGCGACAACACGACGACCGACAAGTTCCACGATTTTCTCGCCCTCCTCGCGGACGACCCCGAGACGATCACGTATCTCGAGTTCCTCCCGGACATGCACGTCGAGCTGCGCTTCACGAATGGCACCACGCGGCGCGTTCCGTTCCTGCTGCTGCCGATCTCCAAGCTCCCGCGCGACTTCTTCCCGCTCACCTGCCGTTCGTGCTTCGATTACACCAACGTCCTGAGCGACGTGACGGTCGGGTACATGGCCGGATCGGGTGAGCAGTGGATCATCGAGCGCAACGAGCGTGGCGCCGAGATGCTGGCATTGCTGGGCGACACGCTGACGGTGACACCGCTGGTGTCGAGTGGTGACCGTCGCGGCCCGGTGAAGGCGTTCGTGTCGCAGCTCGCGCGATCCGCGGGCGGCCTGCCCGTGCGCCGTACGCCCAGGCCCCTGCGGCCGCTCGTGAACTGGATGATGTCGCGATTCGGGCCGAAGGGGCTGGAGTTCGCGCGGACCAGAGTGGAGATGAAGCATACGGAAGGCATCCTGAACCTCCGCCACGAGCGTCCGCATCGGCTGCGGCGCATGGTGCCGTCGTTTGCCTGGGCGCTTGCCGCCCCGTACGGATTGCAGCCGCAGGACCGTGAACTTCCGCGAACGTCCGTTCGCGACCAGCGCCGCCACACGGAGACAGTCGCATGACGATGACGTCCACTCCCCTCGGTACCGACACCCTGTACGACGCCGTGGTGGTCGGTGGTGGTCCGGCCGGCGCCACTGCGGCGCACGAGATGGCGCGGGCGGGACGACGCGTCCTCCTGCTGGATCGCGCAGGCCGCACGAAGCCGTGCGGCGGTGCCGTTCCCCCGCAGCTGCTGCGCGACTTCGACGTGCCAGAGTCACTCCTCGTCGCACAGATCGACACGGCGCGCATCATCTCGCCCAAGGGTCGCAACGTCGACATCCCGGTCGGCAATGGCTTCGTCGGCATGGTCGACCGCGACGTGTTCGACGAGTGGCTCCGGACCCGCGCCGCCGATGCCGGTGCGGAGCGGCGGACGGGCACGTTCACGTCGTTCGCGCGAGGCGAGGACGGCATCGCGGTGCTCTCCTACACTGACGGCAAGTCACGTTCGGGCGAGCAGCGGTCGGTGCGCACGCGCATGGTCGTCGGAGCCGATGGTGCCCTGTCGCCGATCGCGCGACAGTGCGTGCCCGGCGCCCACAAGGCGCGGCACGTCTTCGCCTATCACGAGATCGTGAAGTCTCCGGACAAGTCGCAGACGACGGACGCGAACTTCGGCGCCGCGCGATGCGACGTGTACTACCAGGCGCCACTCTCGCCCGACTTCTACGCCTGGGTGTTCCCGCACGGGGCCACGACGAGCATCGGCACCGGAACCCTGCAGAAGGGATTCGGCCTGAAGGAGGCAGTCGCCAAGCTCCGGCAGGACACCGGTCTCGACAAGGTGGAGACGATCCGTCGTGAGGGGGCCCCGATTCCGATCAAGCCACTCCCCCGGTGGGACAACGGCCGAGACGTGATTCTTGCCGGCGATGCGGCCGGAGTGGTTGCGCCCGCCAGCGGCGAGGGCATCTTCTACGCCATGACAGGTGGCCGGTTGGCGGCAGAGGCGGCACTGGAGACATTGGCCACGGGCAATGCCTCGGCGCTGCGGCACGCGCGCCGGCGCTTCATGCGCCTGCACGGCCCGGTGTTCATGGTGCTCGACATCATGCAGAACTTCTGGTACTCGAACGACAACCGGCGCGAGCGTTTCGTGGCGATCTGCCGCGACCGCGACGTGCAGGAGCTCACGTTCGACGGGTACATGAACAAGCAGCTGGTGCGGGCGAAGCCGCTCGCCCACGTGCGCATCTTCTTCAAGAACCTGGCGCATCTCACCGGCCTGGCCACCGCATGAGTGTTCCGAGTCGCCTCACCACTCATGCTGACCCCATGATCATCACATGCTGATTTCGATCGCGATCGATTTCCGGCACGCCGACGTCGCGACGCGCGAGCGCTTCCATCTGTCCGAGGAGCGGCTCACGCAGTTGTACCGGGTGGCGCGCAGTGAGGTCGTGACGGAAGCAGCGCTGATCGCCACGTGCAATCGCACGGAACTGTACGCGTGGATCGACAGCGAGGACGCCACCGTGGTCGAGCGGTCGGTGCACACGCTGGCGCGCCGCTGGATGCGCACACGTGCCGACGGTGACCAGCTGCTGCAGATCGCGACACGCCGCATGGGTGAGGAAGCGGCCCGTCATGTCATCCGCATCGCCTCGGGGCTCGAGTCGCAAGTGCTGGGCGATGGGCAGATCCTGGGCCAGCTGCGCGCCGCGTACAAGAGCGCGTCACGCGGCCACTCTGCGGGCCCCGTGCTGCACCGCCTGTTCGAGACCGCCCTGCGCACCGGCAAGCGCGTGCAGACGGAAACGTCGCTGAGTGCCGGCCGCAATTCGGTCGGCGCGGAAGCCGCGGCAACGGCCGCCAAGCGCTTCGGCAACCTCGATGGCGCGCGTTGCGTGATCGTCGGTGCCGGCAAGACGGGCGCACGCGCCGCAAAGCAGTTGCACAAGCTTGGCGCGCGCGACCTCGTGGTCGTGAACCGCACGTTCGAGCGCGCACAGGAGCTGGCCGGCTTCGTCAACGGCCGTGCTGCACCGATGGAGACCGTCCATGTCGAGGCGGCCATGGCCGACGTGGTCATCGTCGCGACGGGCAGCGAGGACCATGTGATCCAGCACGACGCACTGCTGCGCGCGCGCGATGCATGCGCAGCCTCGGGTTATGCGCTCCTGCTGATGGATCTTGGCGTGCCACGCAACATCGATCCCCGTGCGGCCACGCAGCCGGGCGTGACGCTGGTCGACCTCGACACGCTGCACCAGCCGATCCAGCAGGCGGAAGAGATGCGCCGCGACGCCGTGCCGCATGCCGAGACTGTCGTCGAGCACGAGATCAGCGCGTTCATGGAATGGATGGCGAACATGCCCGCCCGCGATGCGATCAAGCCGCTGCGCGAGGCGCTGGAGGACGTGGCGCGTCGTGAAGTGGCCTTCGCCGCGGGTGACGAGCAGGTGGCGGAGCGCACCGCCTCGCGCATCGTCGCGAAGCTGCTCGCGGGCCCGATGGCGGCACTCCGCCGCGCCGTGCAGCGTGGCGAGCCGCTGGATGCGCAGGCGATGATGCTGCTCGAGATGTTCGCGCCCACGCCGCAGATCGCGCCGCGGCAGCCGCGCGGTGCACGTGGCGCGCATGTTGGCGTGGTGCGTGGTGCGGTCAAGGAGCTTCGGAAGGAGCCCCCCAGGCACGTGACGCGCGACGCGTCCGCCGGGCGCCGCGACACGCGCACAGAACTAGTTTTTCCGGACCGGCGCGAATCGCACAATGCTGCACAGAGCGCCGTGCAGAATGCTGCGCCGTCGTCCGACCCCTGGACGGTCCGTTTACCAGATCAGCTCACGTGACCTCATCTTCTTCCAACGACGTCCCCGCCAACGACCTCCTGCTCCGCGCGCTGCGCAACGAAGCGACCGAGCGTCCTCCTGTCTGGATGATGCGGCAGGCTGGGCGATATCTTCCGCAGTACCGGGCGGTGCGGGCGAAGTCGGATTTCCTGACCATGTGCCGGACGCCGGAGCTCGCTGTCGAAGTGACGCTGCAGCCGCTCGAGCTGGTCGGCGTCGATGCGGCGATCATCTTCAGTGACATTCTCGTCATCCCGGAAGCGATGGGCATGGTGCTCACGCTGGACGAAGGCGTGGGCCCGCAGTTTCCCTCACCCATCCGGTCCGCAGCCGATCTCGCCCGCCTGCACGCGGTCGATCCGCATGACGGGCTGGGGTACGTGCTCGATGCGCTGCGTCTGGCGCGCCGCGAGATCGGCAACAAGGTCCCGCTGATCGGGTTCGCCGGATCGCCGTGGACACTCGCGGCCTACATGGTGGAAGGCAAAGGCACGAAGCAGTTCGCAGTGGCCAAGCGGATGCTCTTCGAGCAGCCGGCGCTCGCGCACACACTGCTCGACATGCTGGCGACGGCCGTCGGTGACTATCTGGTGGCGCAGGTCGAAGCTGGTGCGCAGACCGTGCAGCTGTTCGAATCGTGGGCCGGCGCACTGGGCCCGGCGGAGTTCCGGACCTTCGTGCTCCCCTACATGGCGAAGGCCGCGCGTCGTGCGCGTGAAGCTGGCGTCCCGGTCATCGTCTTTGCGCCGGGAGCAGGCTGGGCGATGAGCGAAATCGCCGAGGCAACGGGCGCCGACGCGGTGGGAGTGGACTGGCACACCGCACCGGCCGAGGCGAGAGTACATACAAGTGCGTCGCGTCACGGACGCGCGATCGCCCTGCAGGGCAATCTCGATCCGTGCGCCCTGTACGCGCCGCCCGCCGAGATTCGCCGCATGACGCACGAGATGATTCGCGCGTTCGGTCCCGTTGGTCATGTGGCCAATCTGGGTCACGGCATTCTACCCGATGTGCCGCCCGCTCACGCGCGCGCCTTCGTGGACGCCGTGAAGGAGTGGCGCTGGACCGAGGACGCGCTGGCCGAATTCGATCACGATCAACTCGCGAGCGCGCGATGAGTGCCGCCGTGTTCCCCACCGAACGTGCACCCTCCCCCAATGCGGCCACGGTGTCCCGGCGTGCCGAGGCAACACGGTGGATCGCCGGTCTGCACGATGAACTGACGTCGTTTTTCGGACGACTGGATCGCGGGGGCACGTTTACCGAGGATCGCTGGGAACGTCCGGGCGGTGGTGGCGGCGTGGCGCGCGTGATGACGGATGGCGTGACGTTCGAGAAGGCCGGCGTGAACCGATCGGCGGTCATGGGTGAGTTGCCGGAGCTGGCGGCGCGGCGGCTCGGTGGTCATGGCGCCGCGGCGGGTGCAACGCACTTCTTCGCGACCGGCACGAGCCTCGTGATCCACCCGCGCAGCCCGATGGTGCCAACGGTGCACCTGAACGTGCGCTACTTCGAGCTGACCGACGAACAGGGACAGCTGACGGACAGCTGGTACGGTGGCGGAACGGATCTCACGCCGTTCTATCCGCACGAGGACGACCCGCGCGATTTCCATCGTGCGCTGCGCGCGATGTGCGACACGCATCATCCGACTCTGTACCCGCGGTACAAGCAGTGGTGTGACGAATATTTCGTGAACACGCATCGCGGCAACGAGGCGCGCGGCGTCGGCGGCATCTTTTTCGATCACCTGCGCGGCGGCGACAGCGCGCTCGGTCTCGATCATCAGGGCGTGCAGGCGTTCGTCACCGACGTGGCACGGGTGCTGCGACATGCGTACGAGCCAATCGTGGAGCGACGTCGGGAGGAACCGTTCGGACAGGCCGAGCGGGATTTTCAGCTGGTGCGCCGCGGGCGGTACGTGGAGTTCAACCTCGTGCACGACCGGGGAACGGTGTTCGGACTGCAGACCCAGGCGAGGGTGGAGAGTGTGCTGATGAGCCTTCCACCGCTCGCCATGTGGCAGTACGCCCCCCGTTACGCGCCGGACTCGTTCGAGGCGCGACTCACGTCAATGCTCGAACCTCGCGACTGGGCGACGGACGCCGCCGGAGAGTGACACATGCGGGTGCTGACTGACCAGGTCGGCAGCGTGCCTAGGGACCAGCACGACCCGGGCGATCATCGTTCGGTAGCGGTCGTGGGCGCCGGCATCACCGGACTCGTCGCAGCGTATGAGCTGCGGCGCCGTGGTGTGAACGTCACGCTGTACGAGGCATCGAGCCACGCGGGTGGCGTGATTCGCACCACCCACGCCGAGGGGTTTCTCTCGGAGCATGGGCCCAACTCGTTCGTCACGTCGCCACAGGTCGAGGCGCTGCTCACGCAGCTCGACCTGCAGAACGACGTCGTGGAGGCGAACCCGGGCGCCAACAAACGCTTCGTGGTACGCAACGGACAGCTGGTACCGTTCCCGCTGTCTCCACCGGCGATGCTCAGCACGTCGCTGTTCTCGATGCGTGCCAAGCTCCGGGTGCTGCTCGAGCCGCTGGTGAAGGCCAGCGAGAGCGACGGCGACGAGTCGGTCGCATCGTTCGTGCGCCGCCGTCTCGGCCGCGAAGTCCTCGACTACGCCGTCGACCCGTTCATCTCGGGCATCTTCGCGGGCGATCCGGAAGCGCTCTCGATGGCGCATGCCTTTCCGCGTGTCTTCCAACTCGAACGCGCGCACGGCTCCTTGTCGAAGGGCCTGATGGCGCAGCGCCGCGCGGCCTCGCGGGCGCGGAAGGAAGCCGCCGCTGGTCTCAAGGCGGGCGAGCCTGCAGCTGGCAGTGCGGCGAGCAATGCTGCAGGCGGCGCCGGCGGTGGCACGGTCGAACCCGCCGCGCCGACGCGGGCTCGCCTCATTTCGTTCGTCGACGGCATGCAGACGCTGACCGATGCACTCGAGGCGGCCCTGGGTGGCACACTGCGGCTCAGCTGCCCCGTGCGATTGCTCCATCGCGGGGATACGCGCTGGGTGGTGGATGCCGGGGCGGAGGGTGCGTCGCGCACCCGGTCGATCGATGCGGTGGTGATGGCGACGCCCGCGCACGTGATGGCGGCCATGGAGCTGCCGGCTGCGCTGCGCCGCTTTGCCGCGCCTGTCGAACAGGTGGAGTACCCGCCGGTGAGCACGCTGACGCTGGGCTTTCGCCGGCGCGACATCTCCCACCCGCTCGACGGGTTCGGGATGCTGATCCCGTCGGTCGAGAAGCGCAGTGTCCTGGGCGCGCTGTTCAGCAGCTCGCTCTTCCCATCGCGGGCACCGGCGGACCACGTGACGATCACCTGCTTCGTGGGCGGCGCACGGTATCCCGCGCGGGCCCGCGAAAGTTCGGAGATGCTGGTCGAGCGCGTGATGCACGACCTGCGCGACCTGGTGGGTGCGCGCGGAGAGCCGATGTTCGTCAAGCACGTGTACTGGCCGCGGGCGATCCCGCAGTACAACGTCGGCTACGCGGCGGTGAAGGAAGCCGCCGACGCGATGGAGATGGCGAATCCGGGGCTCTATCTCGCCGGCAACTATCGCAACGGTGTGTCGGTGGGCGACTGCGTGGCGAGTGGGCAGCAGATCGCGGAGCGGGTGCAGGCGTACCTGGCTCGGGCCGGATAGAGCCGAGCCAGACGCCGGGCAGCTGGCCGGTGGCGCCACGCGCCACCGGGCCCTATCGTCCGCGTATGAATGGACTCGACCTGCTCGCGATTGCCGCGCATCGCGACGACGCGGAACTGACCTGTGGCGGGACTCTCATCCGCGCGGTGGATGCAGGGCGCCAGGTGGGGGTGCTGGACCTCACGCAGGGAGAGATGGGCACACGCGGATCGGCCGACATTCGCAAGGCCGAATCGGAAGCGGCGGCGCGCGTGATGGGATTGGCCACGCGGGAGAACCTGGCGCTGCCCGACGCGGGCATTCGCAACGACGACGATACGCGCGCCCTGCTGGTGGCGCGCCTGCGCGCACTGCGCCCGCGGATCGTGATCGCTCCGGCCTCGCGCAGCCGGCACCCGGACCACCGGCGCGCCTATGAACTGGTGCGTGACGCCTGCTTCCTGGCGGGCCTCACGAAGTACGCGCCAAGCGAGGCACCGAAGTTCCGGCCGTTCAAGCTGCTGCAGACGCTCACGTACCGGGAGGACGCGGTGAAGCCGACGTTCGTGGTCGACATCTCCGCGCAATTCGAGCGCAAGCTCGCGGCGATCAAGTGCTACGACTCGCAGTTCGCGGGCGAGACGCAGGCGGGCGAGGTGTTCCCGAACGGCGAGCCGCTCTACGACGTGGTGACGCACCAGGCAGCGCATTACGGCACGCTGGTGCGATGCCGGTATGGCGAGCCGTTTCTCACGGACGAGACGATGCTGGTGGACGACGTCACCTCGCTGGCAGTGTCGTCGTTCTAGTGTGACTCGACGCTACATCGCAACTGCAGGTAAACGGGTAAAACCAGATGACGGCTGAAACGAAACGGGTACAGCGGGTGTGAGGCGACGGGTGGTGCGAGCGACTTGAACAGCAGTAAGCGGATTTGAGCGGATAGGAACAGAGGAAAGCGGATCTGCTCCGTGTATTCGAAGAGGACGATATCGCGTGGCGGGTATCGTCTTTTCTTTGTGGGGCTCCGCACCGGACCCAGCTCCGGCATGCTGTTCATCCAAGAAAGGCGATCTCGCCTTGCGCGCCCTCTCCCAGTCGCCGGCGTCGGACAGATCTGTTTCGTTTCAGGTCGTTTCTGTTTCTATCCGTTTACCTGCAGTTCAGAGTCGCATGCACGGTCGCTCGCGTCGCGCGATTCGCTCCGGTCCTCCGCAGCCCAACTTCTTTTCGGCCACACCATGAGCAACCAGATCGACTACGGCTCCTACCTGCATCTCGATGCGCTGCTGCAGCTGCAGGAAGTGCAGTCGTCGCCCGAGCATCCGGACGAACTGCTGTTCATCGTCGTGCACCAGGCGAGCGAGCTGTGGTTCAAGGTCCTGCTGCATGAGATGGATCATCTGATCGCGTCCCTCGGCGCGTTCGACACCATGCGTGCGCTGCTGGCTGTACAGCGCATCAATGTGCTGACGGAGATCGTCGCACAGCAGCTCACCGCGCTGGACACGCTGCCGCCGCAGCGGTTCGCACAGTTCCGTGGCTATCTCGGATCGTCGAGCGGGTCGCAGAGCGCGCAGTTCCGCGCCATCGAGGCGACCGCCGGGCTGCGCGATGAGCATTTCCTCGCGACGATCCGCGAGCATGGTGCGCCGCCCGCCGTCGTGGCGCGGGCCCTGGAGCGTCCGACGCTGCAGGCGCTCGCGCTGGCGATCGTCGAGCATGAGGGAGTGAGTCTCGAGGCGCTATACACCGGCCCGGGACCGACGCCGATGTTCCTGCTGATCGAGGGGCTGCTGGAGTTCGAGCAGCGCTTCGCGCGCTGGCGGTTCCTGCACGTGCAGCTGGTGGAGCGTATCATCGGCCCGGGAACGTCGGGCACCGGCGGCACGCTCGGCGCCAAGTATCTGGCGCGCACGGTGTCCCATCGGTTCTTCCCGGAGCTGTGGGCCGTGCGCAGCAAGTTCTACGGCCGTCCCTGACCGTCGAGCGCATGAGCAACGAGCGCTTGAACGACGGAGGCATCCTCGATATCTCGGTGCCGTTCGCCGCGCAGATTCCGCCGTGGCCCGGCGACACGCCGTTCAGCTGCGGCTGGACGGCGCGGCGGGAGGACGGCTCGAGCATCAACCTCGCGAGCCTGCACCTGAGCGCGCACTCCGGCACACACGCGGATGCGCCATTGCACGTGGAGTCGGCGTGGGGGGCGAGCGAAACCCTCCCGGTCGCGGTGTTCGTCGGTGACACGTACGTGATCGACGTGCGCGACTGCAAGACCATCGATATCGAAGCGCTCGAGCGACTGCTCGAGGGCGTGCATGACTGCACGCGGCTGCTGGCGCGCACGGGCTGCTCCGTCGCGGGAGGTGTATTCCCCGAAGCGTGGCCGGTACTCGACGAGCCGGCCGCGCACTGGCTCGTCGCGCATGGCGTGCAACTGTTCGGTGTGGACGCGCCGAGCGTGGACGCGCGGACCAGCACGACGCTGCCCGTGCATCACGCGCTCTTTGCCGGTGGGGCGTACGTGCTGGAGAATCTCGCGCTCGACGCGGTCGCGCCCGGGACGTACGAGTTGCTGGCGCAGCCGCTGGCGATGCATGGGGCGGATGCGGCGCCGGTGAGGGCTATTTTGAGAGGCAGACGCTGAACGGCAGAAGCTGAATGGCAGAAGCTGAGAGACAGAAGCCAAAAAGCAGAAGCCGAACTGCAGAAGCCGGACTGCGGAGTCGACGCGGAGTTTACTTTGGCTCGACTTCGTGCGCTCGCAGCTGCGCCAGTCGTGAGTCGATGGAGGATGGCAGGAGCAGCTCGTCTGCAATCTTCGCAATTTCGTCGGCCTGTCGCCATGCGGCCTCCAAGAGGTGCAGCTCGCCCTCCATTGCGCGTCGCTCGGACTCTTCGTGCAGCGACATTTCCAGCGCGAGGCGAGCTGCGGGTGGAATGCCCTTGATGTGACCATTGTCCACGAACCGTTGTTTCGCGCGCCACACTGGCAACTGTTTCGCGATCCAGTGGCCGAAGGTCGAATGGTCTCCGGCGGCTTCGATGAGCGAAACGCCCTGCTGGACCCGGCGGTGCGTTGATCCCAGGCGATTGTCGGCTGGCAGCAGCGCCCGGAGCAGTGGCTCAGCGTCGTCACCTCGCAGGTGGATGTCCTTCGACTCTGGCCACTCCGCGCGCGGCAGCCTGAACGGACCGAGTGGCCACGGTTTGATGGTCGGCGGGAGCGACTTGAACTGACTCACCACACCAAAGGCGCCCCACCCCTCCGGTACATCGGGTCTCCCTTCCAGATGGATGTGCGGACTCGCGTCCACCCACACGCCGTCGTTGAGCGCGGTGAGCGTAGGACGTCGCCCGGCTACGTTGATGCCGACCGCCTCTGCCAGCGCCGCTGCATAGAACGTGTGCAGGACGAGACCGAAGCCGACGCCGAGCAACTCGTCTCCAGCGATTAGCGCGGCCATGGCGACGCTGGTACCCACGCCCTGAAGGACGATGCGGCGGCGACGTCGGCCGAACTGGTCTCCGTAGCGCCACGCGGCGAATTCGGGGCGCAGTGGCTTCGCGACCCGCACGAGTTCCGTGCCGTCACGCAGTTTCGCCAGGCCGATGTTCTCAGTGCTCACGCAGACGCGCGTGCCGCGAAACTGCCGCTCGCATTCCTCGATCGCTTCCCACCGTTCCTCGAGAGGCGAGAGGTTCCAGCGTTCACACTTCTGGCAGACCGCCCACAAGCGTCCTCGCGCGCCGTCGAACGCGAGTCGGCGTCCGACCGGGAACGTCCCGATGCTCTCGTTCGCGCCGAGCGGGCGATTGCAGTGGATGCACGTGGCGAACATCGGCTACGTCACGTCACCGTGCGTTGGCTTCACGAGCGCCGCGTCCTGCGAGTGTGCGCGCAATTGGGTGATGCGCTCGTCCACCTGCTGCGGCACGAACATGCTGTCGGCGATCTTTGCGATGGCATCGGCGTCCCGCCATGCTGCTTCGAGGAGGTGCAACTCGCCTTCCAGTGCACGGCGCTCTGTCTCCTCGTGCATGGACATCTCGAAAGCCAGGCGGACCGCCTTCGGAATCCCGTCGAGCGCACCGTCGTCGACGAAGCGTTGCTTGGCGCGCCACGCGGGGAGTTGTGTGGCGATCCACGAGCCGAAATCCGCGGGAGCGCCGGCCTGTTCGATGACTCGCACACTCTCGGCGACGCGAGCGTGCGACGCGCCCATCCGGTTGACCCTCGGTAGCGCCCAGCGCATCACGGACTGTGCATCGTTACCGCGCAGGTCGACGAGTTCGTAGTTATGACGCTTGTCGCGTTTGATCCACTTACCCGGCAGGAGCGGCTTCTTCACCTGCAGCGGCCGGTCCTCGAACCGGTACGCACGCACCTGGATGCCCCACCGTTCGTCGACTTCCGGACGCGCAACCAGATGCGGCGTGGCGACCGGGTTCAGCCACGTCCCGTCCGGAAGCGGAAGCAGGAATTGCAACTGCCGCTTGAGCAGGTAGACGTTGGCCGCCTGTATCAGATGCGACAGGTTCGTAGCGGCGAGGAGCGACACGCCCGCGGCCATCCCCCCTGCCACCAATGCGCCCATCGCCACCGTGCCACCAGCCGCGTACAGAGCGATCCTCTTTCGACGCCGTCCGAACTGATCGCCATAACGCCACGCCGCAAACTCCGGGCGCATCGGCTTCCCGATGCGCACCAGCTCCGTGCCCTCGCGCAACCTGGCCAGCCCAATGTTGTCCGTACTGACGCGCACCCGCGTGTCGCGAAATGCGCGCTCGCATTCCTCAATCGCCTCCCAGCGTTCTTCGATCGGCGACAAGTTCCACCGCTCGCACTTACCGCACACGGCCCACAGGCGGCCACGTGCCCCATCGAACGCGATGCGCCGTCCGATCGGAAAGCGTTCGATGCTCTCATTCCTGTCCAGCGACTGCTGACAATGCACACACGTGGAGAACATGCGGTCCGGCTGTGGGAACTATTCCTCGGAACGTCCATCGCTGCCGCGATTTCGCAGCACCGACATCCGGGCGTCGACCGTCGGCGAAATCAGCAGCCCGTCGGCGATCTTCGCAATCGCCTCAGCCTGGTGCCACGCTTGCTCCAGCAACGCGAGTTCACCATCAAGTGCGCTCCGTTCGCTCTCTTCGTGCAGCGCCATCTCGAATGCGAGTCGTGCAGGCGCCGGGATGTGGGCGAGATCGCCGGTGTCGCCAAACGTCTGCCGCGTGCTCCAGAGCCGTAGCTGCGAGGCGGCCCACGTCCCGAAGTGGTCCGCTCCGCCCGCGCGCTCGATGAGCGCGACACCTTCCGCGACGGTGCCGCGCGACGCGCCCCCGCGATTGACCGCCGGCATCACACGCCGGAGCACGCCGGCGGCCTCATCCCCCCGGATGCTCAGCTCTCCGAGCGGCAGGTTGCTCTGCGCCTGGTTGTTGCGCAGCCATTCCCGTACCGATGTCGCGGCCGGTCGATTCGGCGTGTCGAAAACGCCGGCATGTCCGACCTTGATGCCCCAGCCTTCGGGAACGTCTGGCCGAGCCACCAATCGGGGCGGGCCCACAGGAAGAAACCATCTCCCATCCGGTGCTGGATAGCTGGTGCTCCCTGTCGTTTTGGTCAGGCGCAGAATGTTCATGATGTTGAGCAGCTGGAACGCTGGTGCAACCAGCACCAGCGATGCACCCAGTGCTGCAGCGCCAGCGACTGCGGCGCCCGTTCCGGCCACGACACCACCAGCGATGAGGATATTCCGGCGCTGGCGCCGCCCGAACTGATCCCCATATCGCCACGCCGCGAACTCCGGCCGCATCGGCTTGCCGACTCGCACGAGCTCCGTGCCGTCGCGCAGTCGCGCGAGACCGATGTTGTCGGTGCTGACGCGAACGCGTGTATCACGAAATGCCCTCTCGCACTCCTCGATCGCTTCCCAGCGCTCCTCGATCGGCGACAGGTTCCATCGCTCACAATGCCGGCAGACTGCCCACAGGCGGCCCTGTGACTCGTCGAAGGCAACGCGACGTCCAACGGCAAACGCTTCGATGCTCTCGTTGGCGCCGAGCGACTTGTGGCAGTGCAAGCAGGTGCTGTACATGCAGTCAGCCCGGGCCAATCACTCGGGTGTCCTGGCATCAGGCGGCACCGCGCGCACTCGCAGCTGCGCCAGCCGTTCCTTCGTGTCCGCCGTGTCGAACATGCCGTCGGCGATCGCGGCAATCTCCTCGGCTTCGCGCCATGCGGTCGCGAGGGTGTCGAGCTCACCGTCCATGGCGCGGCGTTCGCTCTCCTCGTGCAGCGCCATCTCGAGCGCCAGTCGTTCGCGCGCGGGAAGCGTGTGCAGCGCGCCGGGGATCTTTGAGAGCGGAAGCTTGTTATTGTCCGTCGCCCGCTGCCTGACCCGGATGCTGCTCCTCGCGCCAAACTGCTGTTGCACGCGATTGAGTACTCGCGCGGGATCCCCTGCCTCTTCCAGCAGTGCGACCGCGTCCTGCACTCCACGACGAGACGCGCCGAAGCGGTTGACGACCGGCAGCAACTGCGCGGCGATACGCATCGCGTCGGCGCCATGGACTAACTGCATGCCCTTGGTGTGCTGCACCTGCATCCAGAACGAATTGGCGCCGTCGCTCCGCTCAAGCGTGGTCATCCTCGCATGCCGGCGCTGAATGGTCAGCGGCTCACCATCGGGCCCGAGTACCCGCGCGACCACTTTTCCCGGGCTGCCGTGGATGAGCCTGTCCCAGAGGGACGGGTTGGCGTAGACGCCGGTAAAGGCACCCGCCGAGGCGCCGGCGGCCATGACAGCGCCGAACACCGACAACACGGCTGCACCGACTGCGCCGGTGATGAGCAGTTGCCGCTTGCGCCGTCGTCCGAACTGATTCCCGTAGCGCCAGGCGGCCATCTCCGGGCGCTGGGGCTCTCCGATCCGGATGAGGTCGAGGCCTTCCCGGAGCCGAGCCAAGCCAATCTCGTCCGTGCTCACCCGGAGCCGAGTGTCCCGAAAACGGCGCTCCGCCTCCTCGATCGCCTCCCAGCGTTCATCCAGTGGCGAGAGGTTCCACCGCTCACACTGCCGGCACACGACCCACAGGCGGCCACGCTTAAGGTCGAACGCCAGGCGTTCGCCGACCGGGAACGCCTCGATCGCCTGGTTGCTGCCCAAGGCAGCCGTGCAATGGATACAGGTGGAGAACATGAACGGGTGCGTGGGAGGCTAAGCCCCTCTATCTTAAGCGGATGACTACACCGGTGTATCTGGACCACGCCGCGACGACTCCGGTCCGCGACGAGGTCATGGCCGCCATGCTGCCGTTCTTCGGGCCTCGCTTCGGCAACCCGTCCAGCGTCCATCGCTGGGGACGCGAGGCGCGGGTCGCGCTGGACGAGGCGCGGGAGCGACTTGCTGCCTGCCTTGGCGCACATCCCGATGAGGTCTGTTTCACCTCCGGTGGCACCGAAGGCGACAACTTCGCCATCCTCGGTGCCTTCCGTACGCTCCGGGCGAGCGGCCGCACGGTTGCCGTGACGACGCCCATCGAGCACAAGGCCATTCTCGCCGCCGTGCACGAGGTCGCGCGTGAAGGTGGCGAGGAGCGCATCTGCGGCGTCACCGGCGATGGGCTCGTGAACGACGACGACTTCACGCGATGTCTGGACGCGCGTGTCGCGGTGGCGAGCGTGATGTGGGTGAACAACGAGACGGGTGTCATCCAGGACGTCCCCCGCCTCGCCGCGCAGACGAAGGGGGCGGGTGCGCTGTTCCACACCGACGCCGTGCAGGCGTTCGGAAAGGTGGCGGTCGATGCGCGTACCACGCCGTTCGACCTGCTGACCATCTCGGGACACAAGATCGGCGCCCCCAAGGGCATCGGCGCGCTGTACATCCGCCGTGGCACGCCGCTCGAGCCCCTGCTGCATGGCGGCTCGCAGGACCGCGGCCGCCGCCCGGGTACGGAGAACGTGGCGTTCGCGGTCGGACTGGCGACGGCGGCCGAGTTGCTCATGGCGGAGCATGACACCGAGTGCGCTCGGCTGACCGAGTTGCGCGACATGTTCGAGGCCGCGCTGCGCGACCGCATTCCCGATGTGGTGATTCACAGTGCCGGTGCGCCGCGTGCGCCGCACATCGTGAACATGTCGATTCCCGGTACTGACAGCGAGTCGATGCTGATGGCGCTCGACCTGCGCGGCGTGGCGTGCAGCGCGGGCTCGGCGTGTCAGAGCGGCAGCGTGTCGGCATCGCACGTGCTGACCGCCATGGGTGTCCCGACCCCAATCGCGAACGCCGCCCTGCGGTTCTCGCTTGGATGCCTGAGCGACGAGGCATGCGTGACGCGCGTAGCCGACCTGCTGGGCACCTTGTCGGCGAAGGCGCGCGGGTCGTTCGCCACCGCGTTCTGATCGTCCCGTCCCGCTCATGATCACCCGTAACACGTCAGCGCTCGGCACCGGCGACGGGCCGCAGCCCGGCGACCGCGTGCTGGTCGCGATGTCGGGCGGCGTCGATTCGTCGGTCGCGGCGGCGTTGCTCGTCGAACAGGGCTGCGACGTGGTCGGCGTGACGATGAAGCTGCACGATGACGGCAGCGACGTGCCCGACCGCCCATGCTGCTCTCTCGACAGCACGAGCGACGCCCGGCGCGTGTGTGAGCGGCTGGGCGTGCCGCACTACGTGCTCAACCTGGTGGACCGCTTCGGCCAGGATGTGCTGGACGATTTCGTGCGCGAGTACGCGCGCGGCCGCACGCCGATCCCGTGCGTGCGCTGCAACACGTTCACCAAGTTCCGCGACCTGCTGGTGAAGGCGGACGCGATCGACGCGTACTGGATCGCGACCGGACATTACGCGCGCACGGGCATCGTGAACGGATCGCGCGCGCTGCTGCGCGGCCTCGACCCGAACAAGGACCAGAGCTACTTCCTATGGGGCATCGAGCGTCCGGTGCTCGATCGCATGGTGCTGCCCGTCGGGAGTCAGACGAAGCCCGAAACACGCGAGATCGCGCGCCGCTTCGGACTGCGCACGGCAGAGAAGATCGAGAGTCAGGACATCTGCTTCGTGCCCGACGGCAATCATGCGCGCATTCTCGAGGAGCACCTCGGCGCCGATGCACCGGCGTTGTCGCGCGGCCCGCTACGTCTCGCATCGGGAGAGACGGTCGGTGAACACGAGGGATTCGCCCGGTACACGATCGGCCAGCGCCGCGGGTTGCCCGGCGGGTTCGCCGAGCCGATGTACGTGGTGGACATCGTACCGTCGGAGCGCGCCGTGGTGATCGGCCCGCGCGAGGCGCTGCTCGGCCGGGGGCTGGAAGCGCGTGAACTCAACTGGCTGTCGGACGCGCCGCACGTTGGCGCACGCGTGCAGGTGCAGGTGCGGCATCGTGCTCGGCCAGTCTCGGCGACGGTAGTACGGCTCGAGGGCGACGAAGTCGAACTCGCGCTCGAGGAGGGCGTCAGCGCGATCACGCCAGGACAGTCGCTGGTGCTATTCGACCGCGAGCATGTACTCGGCGGCGGCGTGATCGAACGCGGCATGCGCGGAGCGGAGCCGGCGGTGCAGCGTCGCGCGGGATTGCCGATACTGGCGTAGGACTGGCATTGGCGAATGCCGCTGCCTCATGTACACACAGGTGTCGATGACTTGCACGGCTCTCCGCGCGTTGGTGCGGGCGACTTGAACTGCGAACTGCTTTCCGCGGATACGAACTGATTTGGCGGAAACGCGCGGATTTTTCCGGCGCGAGCGACGGGAGCACGGTGCGCGTGGCGGGATCGCGCTTTTTTGAGAACAGCACGCGGGGCTGGGCCGGCGCGGAGCTTCACAAAAGAAGAGAGCGTCGCCAGCCCTGCGCGTCGCTACTTGCCCCATCACCGCACGAATCCGCGCTGTTTCAGTTTCCTATGAGTTCATATCCGCGGAAAGCCGTTGCAGTATCCGCTGTTATCCGCCCAATCAGTTCATATCCGCGGAAGGCAGTTCAAGTCGCCGCACTAATGCACGACCGCGCAGTCAAAATGCGTGCGTTCCCGCGTCACGCAGCCCTCACGCCACGGTCTCCACGTCCGCGCGAGCCGGCGCCAGCACCGCGACCGCCATGTCGGCCGTCACGTTGAACACCGTCTTGAACATGTCCGGCAGCGTGTCGAGCGCGATCAGGATGCCGATCGCCTCCACGGGCAAGCCGATGGCCACGTAGAGCGGTGCCTGCAGCAGCATGCCGCCGCTCGGGATACCCGGGGTGCTGAGACTCAGCACGACCGACGACGCGCCGACCAGCAGGATCGATGACACCGGCAACGGCAGCCCGTACAGGCGGGCCACGAACAGCGCGGCGACGATCCAGTAGATCGCGCTCGTCAGCTTGAACACCGACACTGCGAGCGGGAGCACGAAGCCCGTCGATGTCGCGGGGAGCTTCAGATGGTCGTTCGCACCCTTCACCATGGCGGGCAGCGATGCGAGCGAGCTGCGCGTGCCGAAGCCCACCACCTGCGCTGGCAGTACCGCTCGGGCAAAGCGCGTCACGGGCACGCGACGTGTCAGCACGATGAGCACGTAGATCAGCACGATGCCGACGATGTGCAGCCCGATGTTCACCGCGACGTAGAACCCGATCGCGCCGATGGCGTCGGCGCCGAGCTGCTGGCCGAGCACTACCGCCAACGCGAAGATGCCGAGCCAGCCGATTGCGAGAATCCAGCGCACGACGACCAGCATCGTGTCCGCCATGCCACGGAAGAACGCGATCTGTGTGGCGCGGGTCTCAGGCGTAATCCGCCCGAGCGCGAACGCATACAGCAGCGTGAACAGCACGACCGGGAGCAGCGCACCGTCCGCCGCGGCGCGAATCGGATTCGCCGGGATCAGACTCAGTATCCACGTACGCATGCTCAATGCGTCCGGGGCCGGCATGTCGATCTTCGCCGATGCGCGCAATCGTGCCGTCGCCGTCGGATCGAGCACGAGGAACTCGTAGAGCCACGGGGCCACCAGTGCGGTGAACGCGGCGAAGAAGATCAAAAAGGCGAAGAACAGCCCGAACGCACGCGCACCGAGCACGCCCGCGCGTCGTGTGTCGTCCGAGCCCGCGACCCCGACGATCAGCAGCGGCACGACGAGCGGGATGACGGTCATCCGGATGGCGCTGATCCACGCCGTGCCGATCGGCTCGAGCACGGCGATGATCCGGGCACTCAACGCCGCGTCGACCGTTTCGCGTGCGAGCAGCATGCCGATGACGAGACCGGCGATGAGACCGATCGAGACCTGCACGGCCTGCGAACGGAGCGGATTGCGGCTGACCGTTCGGGGGTTCGTGCTGCTGGTAGCGGAGTCTGGGAGAGTCACGCCTAAGAGTGACCCGCTGAACGCAGCAGGGCTAGAAGCCGAAGCCCGCCGACCAGGTGATGATGTGGCGCTGCCGGTTCGATGCGCCGGCCTTGTCGCCCAGGCGCACGTAGTAGCCGATCTCCGCACCGAGTCCAAGCACGGGCCATACGGTGATGCCACCGCCGACGTACGTGCGGCGCGGGGTCGCACCCCAGGCCCCATCGAACGTGCGCATCACGCCGCCGGCGAGCGCCACGCCACTGCCCAACGGGCCATTGCTGCGGCCGATGCCGATCGAGCCGCGCGCAGCGCCGAAGCCGACTTTCGCGGCGCCGAAGGCGCAGATGTCGGCACCGCCCGTCATCGACTCGTGCACGAGGCCACCGCCGTACGCGAGCGCGAGCTTGAACGGTTGGCCGTACGTCAGGCCACCGAGGCACTGATCCCATGCCCAGTTCGGAATACCGCCGCGCGCGTCACCCCCACGCGCGGTGTCGGCCTGCGCATCTGCGGCAGTCGCGGTGGCGGCGAGCACGACGAGCATTGCCGCCGCGCGCACGAGTTCTCTCGAAGACGCCCTGAGGGTATCCCTCAGAACTTGAGGCCTCCGGCCTCGGCAAAATCGCGCATGGCCTTCTCCTGGGATTCCGAAAGCGTCTCGGGCACGGTGATCGTCACTTCCACGAAGAGGTCGCCCTTCTTCCCTTCCTTCTCGATGCCCTGCCCCGACACACGGAACCGCTTGCCCGCACTGGTGCCGGGCGGAATGCGCAACGTGATCTTCTTGCCGTCGAGTGTCTTGACCGTGATGCGCGAACCGAGCGTGGCCTGCGCGATGTTGATCGGCACTGTCGCGACGAGGTCGAGGCCTTCGCGCTTGTAGAAGCGATCCGGCAACACCTGGAACGTGATCACCAGGTCCCCTGGCTGCCCGCCTGCGGCCCCTTTGCCCCCCTGGCCACGCAACCGCACCTTCACGCCGCTTTCGGCGCCTGGCGGCACCGTGATGAGGACCTTGCGACGCGCCCGGGCTTCACCGCTCCCGTTGCACGTGGGGCATCGCTCCGTCGGCACCTGCCCGCGACCCATGCACACCGGGCAGGGGCGATTCACCGCGAAGCTGCCCTGACCGAACGAGATCACGCCACGGCCCGCGCATTCGGCACACGGACGCAACTGCGCACCCGGCGCGGCCCCGTTGCCATTGCACGTCGCACACTCCTCGCTGACCTCGAGTTCGACAGGCACCTTGCCGCCCGTCGCCGCGACGCGGAACGGCACCTCGACGACCTTCTCGACCGTCTGTCCACGCTCGGGACCACCACGTCGCGGGCGCGCGCCGCCCTGCCCGAACATCGACGAGAACAGATCACCCAATCCGCCGATGCCACCGACATCGAAATCGGTGAAGCCACCGGCGCCCGGCGCACCTGCACCGCCGAAGCCGGCGTTGCCGTAGCCCGATGGTCGCGACGAGCCGGCGGACGACGTGCGGCCACCGAATCCGCTGAACGCACCGAGGCGCCGCATCTCGTCGTACTGCTTCCGCTTCTCCGGATCGCTCAGGACGTTGTTCGCTTCGGAGATTTCCTTGAAGCGTTCGGAGGCCTTGGGATCGTTCTGGTTGGCGTCCGGATGATACTGCTTCGCCAATCGGCGATACTGCTTCTTGATCTCGTCCGCGGATGCGGTCGAGGCCACACCGAGGACCGCGTAATAGTCCTTGCCGTTTGCCATATCAGGAGACGAGTGGACCGTCAGCGCCACTCCACTGCTTCACGACGACTCGCGCCGGCCGCAGCACCACACCGTTGATCACGTAGCCGACCTGGAACGTCATCGCGACGATGCCGTCTTCCTCGGGCATCGCGGCGGGTGCCGTGCTCACGGCCTCGTGCTGCGCCGGGTCGAACGGATGATTCGTGGGATCGATGATCTCGAAGCCGTGGCCGGAGAGCGACTTGAACAGCTTCTTCTCCACCATCTGCACCCCGTCCACGACCGTCTTGGCATCGACGGTGGACGGATCGACGTGCGCGAAGCGCGTGATGTCGTCGAGTGCGTCGAGAATGCCGCGCACGAGATCACCCTGACCGCGCCACCCCGCTTCCTGGCGTTCCTTCGCGGCGCGGCGGCGGAAATTGTCGAACTCCGCGGCGAGACGCAGCATGCGATCGCGCGTCTCGGCGACCTCCCGCTGCAGCGATTCCATGCTGGCGTCGGCGTCGGTGGTCGAGACGGGCGACATGCCGTCGTCGGCACTCTGGTCGGGCTGGCCGCCCTGGGTTGAATCAGTCATGGTCGGTGTCGTCTACGGGCGCGGGGTGTTGCCGACCACGCGCCACGCTCAGTTACGTCGCTGGTTGCTGGCACCGGTGCAATCGATCAGTTCGGTGCCTCGGACCCTAGGGTGACACCCTACGGGTGCCACACCGGAAAGTTTAGCGGGTGGGCCGCCACGGAACATCACCACCGGTCAGGCCCGCGTCGTCCACCCCGGCGAATCCGCGGTACGCTCGAAGGCTCGCCGCACGCGATCGAGCGCCATTTGCGTGCCCCGGTACCGGATCTCCTCGCGATTGCCGGGCAGTACGGCCTTCACGGCATGCACCTGACCGTCGAGGTCGAGCCCGACCCACACGGTGCCAACGGGCTTCTCTTCCGACCCGCCATCGGGGCCGGCGATGCCGGTGATCGACAGGCCGATGCGCGCGCCGAACTTCTTTCGTACACCCGAGGCCATCGCGCGTGCGACCGGTTCGCTCACGGCTCCATGCTCGTCGATGTCGCGCTCGCTCACGCCCAGCTCGCGCGTCTTCACCGCATTCGCGTACGCAATCACACCGCCCTCGAACACACGGCTTGCACCCGGAACCCCCGTGAGACGGCCGCCGAGCATGCCGCCCGTGCAACTCTCGGCGACGGCCAGGGTCATCTGGCGTTCAGCACATGCAGTGAGCACGAGCGTCGCGAGGTCATCGCTTCCCTCCCCGTACACGACGTTGCCGGCCCGCTCACGCAGCAGTGCGGCCGCCCGATCGAGTAGCGCGTCTGCCTGCTCTGCCGGAAGGCCAGCGGCCGTGATTCGCAAGTCGACGCCCTCGCTTCCTGGCAGGAAGGCGACCGACATGCCGAGGGTGTCGCGCGCGAGGTCGCCCAGCCGGTCGGCGAGTGCGGACTCCGAGATGTTCACGGTGCGCAGCGTGCGCGAACGCACGACGGATCCGCCGTCGCCGATGCGGCCCTGCAGCCGCGGCATGATGGTGTCGGCGAGCATCCCTCGCATCTCGCGCGGCACGCCCGGCAGCATCGCGACCCAGCGTCCGCGATCGTCCTCGAGCCAGATGCCGGGTGCGGACCCATGCCGATTGTCGAGGATCGTGGCGCGCTCCGGCACCATCGCCTGCTGCCGGTTGCTCGCCGGCAACTCGTGACCGAATCGCTTGAGCCAGCGGGCCTCGAGCGCACTCAGGATCGCGCCATCCATGACCATGCCGCGTCCGAACAGTTCGGCGATGACGGGTTTGGTGCGATCGTCCGCGGTCGGACCGAGCCCGCCTGTCGTGATGACCGCACCCGTGCGATCGAGCGCATCACGCACGGCGGACGCGATCGACTCGGGCTCATCACCGGCGGTGGTGCGGCGCACGATGCGAACCCCGAGTGCGGAGAGCTCGCGGGCGAGATGCGCAGCGTTGGTGTCGATCGTGAAGCCCAGAAGCAGCTCGTCGCCGATCGTGACGATTTCGATGTTCAAGAGAAGCGGAAGCTGAAAAGCAGAGGCCGAACTGCAGAAGCCGAACTGCAGAAGTTGAACTGCAGAAGCAGGTGTCAGGCCGCGGGCCGTACGACGCGCGCGCCGTAACGGCGCATGTAGAGCCAGAGGCTCCAGACTGTGAGCAGCACGGCGCCGATCATGCTCGCGACGCCGAGCAGGCCGTTGAACTGTGCGAAGGCGCGCCACCATCCGAGTTCGGTCCAGCCCTGTCCGACGGCGAGCGTGGCCGCGAAGAACCAGAAGTATGCGGATCCCATCCAGATCGACTGGAATGTCGTCTTCCACTTGGCGGGGCCGATCGCGGCGATGACGAGACCGCGACGCGCGGCGACCTGGCGGAAGAGCGTCATGAACGCCTCGCGACCGAGCACCACGAGCAGGATCCAGAGCGGCAGCGACACGCGGCCGAACGGTGTCACGAAGAGAAATGCTGCGGCGTCCACGCCCGTCGCGCCGGCGACGCTCGCGCCCGCGGACTCCGTCGACGAGACGAACGACGGATGCCGTTGCAGCAGGTACATGGGCACGAGCGTCGCGACGAGCAGCAGCTTGTCGGCGAGCGGATCGAGCATGCGCCCCAGATCGGTGACGAGGTTGCGCTGGCGCGCGAGATGCCCGTCCCAGTAATCCGTGATGGCGGCGATCAGGAACAGCGTGAAGGCGGCCAGCCGGCTGCTCCACGACGTCATGAATGGCAGCCACGCAATCAGTGGCGTCAGCGCGATGCGACCGACGGTGATTGCGTTGGGAAGGTTCACGACGCGCGCCTCGAGGACTCCGGGGAAATACCGCTCGGCTCGCGGTCGTCGCCGGCCGTCAGGCCAGCGTCTTCAGCACGAGCTTCGAAACCGCCTTCAATGTGTCGAACACGCCGTCGCCGCCGACTGCCACGGCCTCGAAATATGGCGCGCGCTCCACCCATTCCCCTGTCGGCAGCTGCGATACCAGAAACTCGCCGGGCCGAAAGGGATCCGCCAGCCCGCGCATGCGCGCGGGATCCGTGACTTCCCATCCTGGATTGAGCATGGACTGCAACTCGTCGAGCGGTGCAGCGTTGGGCAGGTCACGCTTGTTGTACTGCACGATGAACGGCATGCGGGTGAGATCGTACCCGTAGGCCGACATGTTGTCGTACAGGTTCTGCATCGACTCGAGATTCGCTTCCGCGCGTTCGGCCTGGGAATCCGCGACGAACACGACACCGTCGACGCCCTTCAAGATGAGCTTGCGGCTCGCATTGTAGTAGACCTGCCCGGGCACCGTGTACAGGTGAAACCGGGTGCGGAAGCCGCGGATGGTACCCAGATCGACGGGCAGGAAATCGAAGAAGAGTGTCCGTTCGGTTTCCGTGGCGAGGGAGATGAGCTTTCCGCGCGTGCTCGGGCTCACCTTCCCGTAGACGTACTCCAGGTTCGTGGTCTTGCCACCGAGTCCGGGCCCGTAGTAGACGATCTTGCAGTTGATCTCACGGGACGCATAGTTGATCATCGACATCGCGCGGCCCCTACTGGAAGAGCCGGTCGATCTCGTCTTCAGCGCCGGCGAGGAAGCCGGGCGGCGCATCCTGCCCCGGGCCGCCACGCGCGAAGACCCCTTCGAAGATCTTCGTGAGCTCGTCGACCGCCCCCTTCATGCGCAGTCGCACGAGGCCGAGGGTGGTGCGATTGTCGAACAGCACCACGAGGATCACGCGCCGTGCGATGTCCGCCAGGTACATCGATTCCTTCTCGCCCTGGTGAAACAGGACGCTGAAGTCGCTCTCCCCGATGAGACGGGCGAGCTGGTCGTTGGCGCTGAAGTCCGCCGCCGTGAGCGTGGCGAATGCCGTCGCGTCGAAGGCAGGTGGTTCACCGACGGTGGCGACGAGCTGGCCGCTGCGATCGACGAGCAGTGCGCAGCGGCACTTGGCGTCGTACAGGAACCGCTGCAGCGTAATCGTGATGGCCCCGAAGTCGTCTTCGGTAAACGACCAGGTGGCGGCGCCGACGGACATGGACATGGGGGCGAAAGTCTCGGTCTCCCCCGGACCAGCCGTCACACGGCGGGCACGCGGGGGACTTCTACGAACGTAATAGCCGTTCAGTCCGGCGCAGTACCCTGCGGGCATGGCGACGGAGCAACGGATGAGGCTCCCACTGGAGATAATCCCGGAGGAGTCGTGCACTATCAACGCTCGGATGCGCCCGAAGGTAACCGAGCGCGGCGAGCCGGTTTACGGGGGTCGGGCTGAAGAGGCTCCTTCGGGAGCGATGCTGATGTGCGCTCCACCCCACGATGCCGACGGCCACCCCGGTCATGACTGCTGCGGCCACCATCGCGCTCCGGCGTGCGGCGGGCCTCGAGGTACGGGCGCCCATCAACGGGGCGACTGGAATGTGTTCATGAAGCCTCGATTCATCTTCAGTTCATCTCGCGCCGGGCCGACAGCGCCTGCGCGATCGTTACGCCGTCGGCATACTCGAGATCGCCGCCGACAGGCAGGCCGCGCGCGATCCGGGTGACACGCACGGGATACTCCCCCGCCCTGGCAGCCAGCTGGCGCTGGACGTACAGCGCCGTGGCCTCACCCTCGAGCGACGGATTCGTCGCCAGGATGACTTCCCTAACCTCCTCAGGTTCGATGCGCCCGACCAGGTCGCCGATGGCGAGATCGTCCGGGCCGACCCCATCGAGCGGGGAGAGCCGGCCGCCCAGCACATGGTACAGACCCCGGAACTCCCCGGCCCGTTCGATGGACGCGATATCCGCCGCCTCCTCGACGACGCAGACGATGCTGCCGTCGCGACGGGGGTCGGCGCAGATCGCACAGATCGGCATCTCGGTCAGGTTCCGGCACCGATCACAGCGTCGCACCCGCTCCGTGAGCGATACCAGCGACTCGGCGAGCCGACGGCTCTGTTCCGGCGGTTGCCGCAGCAGATGATACGTCAGCCGGAGCGCCGTCTTGCGCCCGATGCCCGGCAGGCGCGCCAGTTCGCTCGTGAGTTCATCGATGACCGACATTCGGGGCAGCGATCAGAACGGAAGCTTGAACGGCAGGTCGATGCCCCCGGTCACCTTGCTCATCTCCTCCTGCATCGCCTCGGCCGCCTTGCGCTGCGCTTCCGCGGTCGCGATGACGATGAGCTCCTCGAGCATCTCGATATCCTCGGGATTGACGACCGTGCGATCGAGCTTGATGCTCTTCATGGTCATCTTGCCATCGCACTCCACGGTCACCATGCCGCCGCCCGCGGACGCCGTGAACGACTTGCGGGAGAGCTCCTCCTGCGACTGCTGCAGACGGCCCTGCATCTGCTTGAACTGCTCGAGCATTTTGAAGATGTCAGCCATGTCGAAAAATAGTGGAGGGTCACGCGCGATGTCATGCGCGATGTCACGCACTCGAATCCGCGCAGTCAGTCCAGCAGTTCCAGGTCGAGTGCGCGCACGGCGGCGTCGAGCAGCGGATCGCGCGTCATCAACTGCTCCGTCCGCTGCTTCGTGACTTCCTGTTGTGTGAGCCGCTGCACGTTTCGTGGCTGACGTGCGGCGGCGGTATCGCCCTCTGCGCGCAGCAGGATTGCGGTCACACCTTCGATGCAACCCTGCACCGCGGCGAGCACGTCACCGCGCGCGCTCTCGACAGCCCTGGCGAAGGTGTCGTCGATGGCGGCGTACTGGAGCACGATTCGGCCGTCAGCGTTCACTTCCACCGGCTTCATGCGCTGCACCGCCTGCGCCACCATGCCACGTCCGGCGCGACGCACCGCCTCCGCGACATCGGTCCAGCATTCCCGGACGGCCTCGATCGACGGCGCGGGGACGCGGCTCGCATTCGCGCGCGCGGCCGACGCTGAAGTCGCGGCCCCGCGTCCCTCATCACCCGCGTTCGCCGCAGCGATGGCGGCGTTCTGCACCGCCGCTGCGGCCTGTGCCACCTGCTGCGTGGCGGACCTCGGCACCGGCGGCGGTACGAACGCTCGCGCGCCGGGGGCTGACGGGGTAGCCGGAGCCTTGGGGCGCGCGCTGGCACGCGGCGGACCACCCGTTTCCTCCTCCTCCCAATCGGCCGTGTCCGCCGGTGCCTCGAACGCTGCCGCGGCGGGTGGCGTGAAGCCGGCAGCGGCGATGACGGCCGGTGCAGGCGGCGAGAAGGAAGCCGCGGATGACGCCGTTGACGGTGGCGTCGAGGCAACCGGTGACGGCGCCGGCAACGTCGCGCTCGCGTGCGCCGAGGCGACCTTGGGCTCGCGCGCGACGCGACGAGGTGGTGGATCTTCACCGCCACCGTCGCCGAACCCGCGCAGCACTTCCTCGAGATCGACGGTGCGGTCGAGCAGCGCGAAGCGCACGAGCAACGTCTCCAGCAGCAGCTGCGGCTGGCCACTGCGCCGGAACATGGGCTCGATCTCGAGCAGCGCGTGCAGCATGCGCAACAGGTCGCCGGACGCGGTGCGCGCCTTTCGCTTCACGAGCTCCTTGCGCAGCCGCTCCGGCAACTCCGGCGGTGTACCGCCAAGCGAGATCGCGAGCTGCGCGCGCAGCAGGTCACCCAGACCCGCGAGCACGAGGCCGAAGTCGACTCCGTTGTCGGCGAGGCCCTGCACCGCCGGGAACACGTCGGCTGCACGCCGCTCTGCGACGATGTCGAGCAACGCGAGGAACTCGTCGTCGGGAATGAGGCCCAGTGCCGCGCGCACTCGTTCCGACGTGACGACGCCGGTATCGCCGATCGAGAGCACCTGATCGGTGAGCGACAGCGCGTCACGCAGGCCGCCATCGGCCGCGCGCGCGATCATGCCGAGTGCGTCGTCGTCGAACTTGACGCCCTCTTCGCGCAGGACGACGGCCAGTCGTTCGCGGATCTCCGCGGGCCCGATGCGCTTGAGGTCGAAGCGCTGCAGGCGGGAGAGCACAGGTGCGGCGGCCTGCGCGATCTTCTGGGGCTCGGTGGTCGCAAAGACGAACACCACGCGTGGCGGCGGCTCCTCGAGCACCTTGAGCAGGGCATTCCAGGCCTCACGCGTGAGCATGTGCGCCTCGTCGACGATGTAGACCTTGTAGCGGTCGTCGCCGGACGGGGCATACATCGCACGCTCACGGAGCTCGCGCGCGTCGTCGACGCCGCGGTTGGACGCCGCATCGATCTCCACCACGTCGAGCGAGGCACTGCCGGCCCAGATGCGCGTGCAGCTGGTGCACTCGCCGCACGGTTCGCCCTGCAGCGCCGGTTCACCACGACGCTCGCAATTGAGCGCCATGGCGAGCACGCGGGCGAGCGTGGTCTTGCCGGTGCCGCGCGGGCCGCAGAGCAGGTAGCCGTGCGCGACCCGGTCGCGCGCGATCGCGCCCTTGAGGGTGTTCGCGACGTGCGATTGCACGGCGACTGAGGCGAAATTGCGCGGGCGGTATTTTCGGGCGAGGGCGAGCGACATCACTGGAAACTAGCGCGAGGACGGGCGACTCGAATGAGAGGCGCCAGGCGTGAGACGCCGGACGCCGGTTGGACGCCAGTTTCTGGGCGCCAGACGCGAGTTGGCACAACTGGCATCTGAACCGGCATCTGAACCGGCGTCTCGCAACTGACGACTGGCGTCCAACTGGCGACTTGCGTCTCGCGTCCGGCGTCTCAGCTCGCGTCCGGCGTCTCAGCTCGCGTCCGGCGTCTCGCGTCTGACGCAAACGAAATGCGCGCGGTGCGTCGGCCCGTTGGGCCGACAGCATCCGCGCGCAAGTGCTCCGGGCCTGACGTGGCGAATTCAACGTCGCACGCCGCTGCTACCTTCGGGGTCCTGACGGATTTAGCGGGCTGGAAACCCACGGGACCCGGAGCATCCGCAACATAATCGCGGCACCTGCCCGGGAGAAGCGGCTCCCGCGCGGCGACGGCCTCGCCTACGCCAGCATTTCCTCGAGAGCCTGTCTCAGCCTTGGCGCGGCTTCGCGCACGCGCGCCATCGGTGCGTCGAGGTGCGTCACGGCCCGCACGCGTGTCGTGGTCCACGCGGAGACCCGCACGCCGAGCGCCGCCGCGCGTTCGACCACCGCGTCGGCATTCGGTTTGGGGAGGTCGATCATCAGGATGTTCGTGTCCGGCGAGACCACCGTCGCCCCACCGGCGCCGTCGACCGCGGCAGCGAGTTCACGCGCCGCCGCATGATCGTCCGCGAGGCGCGCGAGATGATGCTCGAGCCCATGCAGCGCCGCCGCCGCCAGGAATCCGCTCTGGCGCATGCCGCCGCCGAAGCGCTTCCGCACGCGGTGCGCGCGCGTGATGAGAGTGGCCGGCCCGACGAGCATCGCGCCCACCGGTGCGCCGAGTCCCTTGGAGAACGACACCATCACCGTGTCGGCGCAGGCGGCGAAATCGGCAAGCGATACGCCCGTGGCCGCGGATGCGTTCCAGAGACGTGCACCATCCAGGTGCAGCGGCAATCCCGCGCCGCGCGCCGTGTCCCGCAGCGCGCGCAGCTCGTCGAGCGGCGTGACCACGCCACCCGCGCCGTTGTGCGTATTCTCCACGCACACGAGCGACGCCTCCGGCGCGTGGATCGATGGCGGCCGCAGCGCGGCGGCGAGATCGGATGCACGGAAGACGCCTGCTGCACCGCGCACCGGCCGGACCTGCACGCCGGAGAGCGCCGCCGTGCCCGCGATCTCCCAGTGCACGATGTGCGCATCCGCGTCGAGCAACACCTCGGTGCCGGGCTGCGTGTGCACCCACACGGCGGACATGTTCGCCATGGATCCAGTGGGAAAGAACAGGCCCCGTTCTTTGCCGAGCAGTTCGGCGACGGTCGCCTCGAGCCGACGCACGGTGGGGTCACCATCGAGGACGTCATCACCAACTTCAGCATCCGCCATGGCCTGACGCATCGCGCGGGTCGGCTGCGTCACGGTGTCGCTGCGGAGGTCGAGCATCGAGGAACTCTCGTGGGTCACGATTTGGGAGCGCGGGTTTTTCCGGCAGGCTGCGGCTTGACCGGCACAGGAGCCGGTGCCGCCATCTCCTCCGTCTTCTTCAGGTCCTCGAGCAGCTTCACTCGGCGCAGTTCATACGCCTGTGCCGTCTCGCCGCCGATCATGAACAGGAGGGAGCTGTAATATGTCCAGAACACGGTTGCCACGATGGCGGCGATCGTTCCCGTGTACAGCGAGCTCGGATCGAAGCGTGCGACGAGGATCGCGAAGAGGTGCCGCGCGAACTCGAAGAGCAGCGCCGCCGTCAGCGCACCGACCACGGCGACCCGCAGGGTGGGCCGACGGCGCGGCAGCCCGCGGTACAGTGAGAGAAACAGGAGGAAAACGAGCCCGTTGGCGATCACGCGACCGAGGAGATACGTGATGCCGCTCATGGCCGACTCGCGGAGGCCGTAGTCGCGCAGGATGGACAAGCCGCGCGTCGTGGCGAGGTCGAGGTACGTGGAGAGCACGACGTACGTCACGACGCCCATCGTCGCGACCAGTGTCGCGAGCAGGTCGAACAGCTTGCCCGACACGATACCGCGATCGCTGCCGTCGAAAATGAGCGCGAGCACGCTGCGCAGCGACCCGAACAGACGCGTCGAGAACCACGCAAAACCGAGTGCGGCATACAGGCTCACGGCACCACGCGTCTTGAGCACGTCGGTGACGATGTCGCGCAGCAGCGTGGTCGACGACAGCGCGTTCTGCGGGAGAAAGCCCTCGACGAGTCCGGCGACCGTACGCGCAGCTTCGCCGGGCTCCCGGTTCAGAAAGAACGAGAGCCCGGCGATGAGCAACAGCACGAATGGCACGAGCGCGAGCAGGATGTTGAACGCCAACCCACCCGCAAGAAACAGCACGTTGTCTTCTTCACTCTGTTTCCAGACGCGAACGACGATGTCCCGTGCTGCTTCCGCCCGAAGCTTAACCTTCGGTGGGAGTGCCGCCAGAAGAGTTCTGCTCCGTGTCCGGCGTGTCGCCGCGTGGTGAGGTGCGAGCGTCCCGGTAGGCGCGACGGCTGTCGGCATACGCGCGCTTGGATTCGGCAACCGCCCGTTCCAGTTCGGTCCGTGCCTGCATCGCGGCCTCACGGCCGACCGTCGCGGCTTCCTGCACGGCCCGGGCATGCGACGTCACGGAACCACGCGCGCGCTCGACGCCCGAATCGATCGCCGAGCGCGTGCGCTCGACGCGATCCGTCAGCTCGTCTGCCAGGTCGTCGCTCAGGTCCTTCACGCGACGACCCGCACGGCGGGCCTCCTCCTGCAGGCGTGCGCGCGTCTCTTCGCCCGAGGCGGGCGCGAACAGCAGTGCAGCGCCGGCACCGATGGCGAGACCAAGCAGGAACGTTCCCATGCTGCTTCCGCTGTCGCGCTCGACGACCACCACGCGATCGTCGTCGTACTCTTCATGCCGAGCCATGCACTCCTCCCGCCGCAACGCGGCAGTACGCGGTAAAACTGCTCTCGTGTGAGATCAGTCGCTGAGATCGGCGTCGTCCGGCGCGGCCACGATGGTGTTCGCTCCATCCGGCGCCGGCCGATGCTGCTCGGGCGCGGTCACGAACTTTGAAACGATATCGCGCGTGCCGCCGATGCCGAGCTGCTTGAACAGGAATCCGAACTTCTCGTCGTACGAGGCACCTAGTGCCTCGCGGGTCTCGGGCGGCAGGGCCCACAAGCGCTGCTTGAATGGCCCGATCGCCTTCTTTCGCGTCTTGTACACGAACTGCTCGACGCTGTCGGTCGCCTTGCGCTCATCCTTCGCGTTCGTCTCCAGCCACGCGTAGATCTCCTGCCGCAGGTCCGCCGGCAGTTGGTCGTACATCATGTTCTGGAAGTTCGTCGCGAGATGGATCTCCGCCGTTTCCGTGCGCGGAAAGTTGTGGAACGCCGTATCCGGCAACGTCGACGCACCGTGCTGCACCGCGCCCGACAGCCCGTACCGCTCACGCGCGATCCGCGAGAGCGTTTCGAGCGTCTCGAGGTCGAGCTTCACATCGGCAATCGATCCATCAGCCAGGACGACGCCACCGTGCGACGTACCGGACTGTACCGAAATCTTGGAAAGCCCAGCCATTCCGGGAGCTTGTGCACCTAGCGTGCCATTGAAGCCGTCCATGAAGGCTTCAAGCTCTTCCGGTGTGCTGTTCTCCGTCCCTACCTCGCCGATCTCGCCCCCGATGGAAATCGTCACTCCCGCCGGCTCCTCGGCGCGCACGGCCCGCGTCAACTCCACGCAGACTTCGTAGTTCTTGCGCTGCTGCTCGGGCAGGCTCTCCCTGGACAAGTCGACCAGGGTGGAGGTGTCGACGTCGATGTTGTAGAAGCCGGCCGCGACGGCCTCCTTGATGAGTGCCTTGACGGCATTCACCTCGGTGACGGGATCGGCCGCGTACTTCTTGTGGTTGACCTGAAAATGGTCGCCCTGGATGAAAAGCGGACCGCGGTAACCCTCACGCAGCGCCGCAGCGATCATGACCGCCACGTACTCGTCGGGCCGCTGGTTCGTATACGCAATCTCGGAACGGGCAATCTCCATGATGAACGCACCGGCGTCCTGCTTGATCGCCGTCCGGAAAATCGAACGCGCCGTGTCGTATGCCATGCCGCGCACGTTGATGGCGGGCACGGTGAATCCGCCGCACTTCCCCGCTCCGCGCGCGATGTACAGGTCATGGATGGACGCGGGGCGCACCCCCACGATCTGTCCGAGCTCCCAGAGCAGCCAGCGGGCGTTCCGCTGCGCGGTCTCATCGCCGAAGACGGCCTGATGGACAAGCGCGTCGGTGTGCGCCGACTGCAGAACGGCCGGGTCGCGCAACTCGACACGTCCGCCATCGACAGTGACGGCGCCGGCGAACAGGGTACTCGAAGGAAGCGTGGTGTCTGACATGCGGAAGGGATCGCGGAATGGAGGTCGGTAGCCGGAAACGTCGTAATGTACGGAGAAGCGTCGACGCCGGGAGGTTGAACGGCCGGGTTCTGTACGGTCGAGGTAGAGCCCCTCAGCCGCTGGTCTGCCAGCGCGCGTCCGGTGCGGGCAACGAGTCCCACTCCGCACGCGCCGCGTCACTGCCCGCACGGCCGAGCATGGCGTATGCGAATTGCTTGCCGAGCTCCACGCCGGGCTGGTCGAAGGCGTTCACGCCGTACAGGGCACCCGCATATGCCGTGGCAATCCCGAACAGCTGCAGCAGTGCACCGAGATGCCAAGGGTCCACTGTGTCGAGCGTCATCGTTGCGTTCAGCCGGCCTCGCGCGGCGAGTGCGCCGGCCGTGGCGCGATGTTCGATGCTCAACAGCTCGCCCAACGTGTGGCCGGCGAGGTAGCCGAGCTCCGGGATGTCGCCGTGACGCGCGGGAATGGGGCCGAGGGCTTCTCTTCCCTTCACGGCCAGAAACACGACGGTCTTGTCGAGTGGCCCTTCCATGAAGAGTTGCACCTGCGAGTGCTGGTCCGTGGCGCCGACTGCCGGAAGAGGCGTCGGCCCCGTGTGCGTGCCGTCGGGCCGAAGCTTGCCTAGCGATTCCGCCCAGAGCTGCACCCACCACGACGCGATGTCCCGCAGCGCATCGCTATAGGGCATGAGCACTTGCACGTGCCGGCCGTGCTTCGTGTCGGCGAGCCACTGCAGCACCGCGAAGACACCCGGAAGGTTGGCCAAGAGATCGGCTGAGCGTGCGCGCTCCGTCGTGTGGAGCGCGCCAGCGAGCATGGCGCGCACATCGATGCCGATCAGCGCGGCCGGCAGCAGGCCGACCGGCGAGAGCACCGAGAATCGTCCGCCGACATTGGGAGGAATGTCGAGCGTCGTGATCCCCTCGGCACGCGCGATGCGGCGGAGCGCACCGACCTCCGGGTCGGTCACGAATACGAGGTGCGATCGCGCCTCGTCTTCACCGAGCGTGGTGGCGAGCGCCTCACGCACGATGAGATACTGGGCCATCGTCTCGACGGTGCCGCCCGACTTCGACACCACGAGCACCAACGTGCGCGCGAGATCGAGCCGGGCGAGCGTCGCCGCGATCGTTGCCGGATCGACGTTGTCGAGCGTGTGCAGGCGCGGAAATCCGCCGCGCGCCTCCCCGTCGAGCGAGTTCCACGCGGGCGGCCGCAGCGCGGTGCGCAACGCGATCGGCCCGAGCGCAGACCCGCCGATGCCAAGCAGCAGGACGTCGTCGAAGCGACCCTTCGCACTGTCCGCGACGCGCAGCGTGTCTTCGAGCAGCGCGACGTTGCCTGGCAGGTCGAGAAAGCCGAGCGTGCCGCTCGCATGCAACGCTGTGACCTTGGCATGCGCGTCCTCGAATGCAGCGCGCGCGTCACGCCATTCCGACTCGGCGATGCCACCGTCGCCCAGGGCGCTCGCCATCATGTTCGTGAAATCGATCGACAGGGTCATGCTGCTCCCGGTGCGGTGGAGACGGTCACGGCCGGCACACGTGCCGCAGGCACGTGCACGGTGAGGCCGTCGTAGGCGGGGCTGATGCCCGCAGGCAGTTCCGCCGCGAGGTCCGCGTGGAAGTTGTCGTGCGTCAGGTGCGTGAAGTACGTGTGGCCTGCGCCGATGGCCTGCGCAGTCGCCACGGCTTCGCTGATGGATAGGTGCGTCGGGTGCGGACGGCGCAGCAGTGCGTTGAGCACCAGCACCTCCACGCCCGCGAGTGTCGCACGGGTCTCGTCGTCGAGCAGCTTGGCGTCGGTGACGTATCCGATCGGACCGAACCGATAGGCCACGACGTCCGTGCGCCCGTGCGGTACGAGAAACGGCAGCACGTCCGCATCGCCGACGCGAAACGCGACACCGGGGGTCACCGGCACGAGCCGGCCGTTTGGCTTGGTCGTGCCGGGCAGCGGCTGCAGCCGGTCGTCGACGATGTATGGAAAGCGCGCGGCAATCGTCGCCAGCGTCTCGGCCGACCCGTACAACGGGAGCGGATCGTCGCGCCGGATGGTGAAGGCGCGCAGGTCGTCGATGCCGTGGATATGATCGGCGTGTTCGTGCGTGTACAGCACCGCATCGATGGAATCGATGCCATTGCCCACGAGCTGCAGGCGCAGCTCCGGCGGCGTATCCACCAGGAGCCGCGTCCCGCCATCGGTTTCGACCACCACGCCACACCGCGACCGCCGATCGCGGGGATCGGCGGAGCGGCAGACGGCGCAATGGCACCCCACCTGCGGGACACCAAAGCTGGTGCCCGTGCCCAGGAATGTGAGTTTCATTCGAGCATCACGCTGGCGCGCGTCGTGTTGATGTCATGCAGGCGTCATGCGCGCTGCATCACACCGTTTCGACCTTGAGCAGATTCGTGGTGCCCGGGACGTCGAACGGAACGCCGGCGGTGACGAGCACGCGATCACCCTTGGTGACGAGTCCGAGATCGATGGCATCACGCAGCGCCATCGCGACCATGTGATCGTAGCCGCGTGCCGTCGGCACGAGGCGTGGAATCACGCCCCACACCAGCGAGAGCTGGCGGCAGACCCGTGGCTCGTCCGTCAGCGCGAGGATCGGCACACTCGGGCGGTGCGACGCGACGATGCGCGCCGAGAAGCCGCTCTTCGTGAACACGATGACGAGTGGCGCGCCGAGCATGCGCACGGCGGCCACGGTCGCGGCCGCGATGGCCTCTTCCGTGTTGATGCCGCTCGTGACGCGCCGTTCGACGCGCCCATTGGCCAGTGGACGCGGATGGCTCTCGATTTCCGTGATGATACGGCGCATCGCCTCGACGGCGAGCCGCGGATACTTGCCGGCTGCCGTTTCCGCCGAGAGCATGATCGCGTCGGTGCCGTCGATGATCGCGTTGGCGACGTCGCTGGCTTCGGCGCGGGTCGGGCGCGGATGGTCGATCATCGACTCGAGCATCTGCGTCGCGGTGATGACCGGCCGGCCCATGCGGTTCGCGAGCGCGATGATCCGCTTCTGCGCAATCGGCACTTCCTCGAACGGCAACTCCACACCGAGGTCACCGCGCGCGACCATCACGGCATCCGTCGCACGGAGAATCTCCTCGATGTTCTGCAGCGCGACGTCCTTCTCGATCTTCGCGACGACGAGCATCCACTTCGGGATGAGCGCGCGCAGCTCCTCGATGTCCTGGGCACGGCGCACGAAGCTCAGCGCCAGCGCGTCGAGCTCGTGATCGACCGCGAACTTGAGATCGGCGCGATCCTTTTCCGTGAGCGACGGGGCCGACACTGCGATGCCCGGCAGGTTCATGCCCTTGTGGCTCGAGAGCAGTCCGCCGTGCACGACCGTGGCCGTGACGCGCGGCTGCTCGACAGCCGTCACCAGCAGCTCGATGAGCCCGTCGTTGATGAGGATGCGGTTGCCCGGCGCCACATCGTGACAGAGATCGTCGTACGTGATGGGGATCTCGCCGTCCGTGACGTGATCCTCCGGCACCAGCACCACCGACGACCCGACGTCGAGGTTACGCGGCGCGGGAAGGTCGCCGATCCGGATGCGCGGCCCCTGCAGGTCACCAAGAATCGCGACCGGGCGCCCAAGCTCCTGCGAGACGGTGCGTACGAGGTCGATGGTACGCGCGTGCTGCTCGTGGGTGCCGTGCGAGAAGTTGATGCGCGCGACATCGAGGCCGGCTTCCACCAGCGCCTGGATGCCTTCGCGGGTGTTGCTCGACGGGCCCAGCGTGCCGACGATCTTCGTGCGCGGCACATGCACGCGCTTGAACGACGTGGTGTGTCCATCGGGCACTGACTGCGCCGCACCGGCGCGCTCCGGGCCGGTGCGCGGAATCGTCATGACTTCATCGTCGTCGGAAGACGCGTCGTTGGACGCATCTGACGAGATGTCGATCGGGGAATCGTTCACGGGGTCAATTGCGGGCAACGGCGGCCGCTCCGGAAGGAGCAGCGGCCTGAGTGGAATGCGCTGTGGAGTGCGCTCCCGACGCGGCGATCGCAGCGCGCTTGCGCTCCAGGCCGGCGAGGAGCGTGACAAACGATTTCTCGAACGAGGCGAGACCTTCGACGAGCAGCGTGTCCGTCACGGCGCGCATCGAGATCCCGTGTGCCTCGAGGGCCGCGAGCACACGCTCGGCGTCATCGAGATCGGCCGTGACCGTCTGCCGGGTCTCGCCATGGTCGCGGAACGCATCGAGCGTAGCGGGTGGCAGCGTGTTCACCGTGTTCGGGCCGATCAGCGCCTCGACGTAGATGACGTCGCGATAGGCCGGGTTCTTCGTGCTCGTGCTGGCCCATAGGGGCCGCTGCACCTGCGCGCCCTGCCTGCCAAGCGCATCCCACCGCGCTCCGGAGAACGACGCGGTGAACAAGCGGTAGGCGAGCTTCGCGTTGGCGATCGCCGCACGTCCGCGGAGCGCGCGAATGGCGTCGGCCTTCGCCGCGTCATTCTCCGCGGCCGCCAGCGCATCGAGCTGCTTGTCGATGGCACTGTCCACGCGGCTCACGAAGAAGCTGGCGACCGAGGCGATGCGCGAGACAGGCTTGCCGGCCGCAGCGCGTGCTTCGAGACCCGCGATGTACGCCTCGATGACGCGCGCGTGCGCTTCGATCGAGAAGAGCAACGTGACGTTGACGTTGATGCCGTCGGCGATGAGCTGCTGCACGGCCTCCGCGCCTTCCGTGGTGCCGGGCACCTTGATCATCAGGTTCGGGCGATCGACCAGCGCCCACAGGCGGTGTGCCTCGGCAACCGTGCCCTTCGCGTCGGCCGAGAGGGTCGGCGACACCTCGAGCGACACATAGCCGTCGACGGCATTCGTCGCATCGTAGACGCCGCGGAATGCGTCACAGGCATCCCGCACATCGGACGCGGCGACTGCCTCGAAGGCTTCCCCAACCGACAGGGCGGCGGGCAGTGCGCCCACCTGCTCGTCGTAGGCCGAGCCTTCCGCGAGCGCCTTCTCGAAGATCGTGGGATTGGAGGTCATGCCGGTGAGCGCGTCCTCGCGAATCCGGCGGGCGAGATCGCCGTTGAACAGCATCGTGCGATCGATGTAATCGAGCCAGAGCGACTGTCCGGCGGCGTGGAGTTCGTGGAGGCGAGTAGACATGAGGGTCAGGGCTTGGCTTCCCAGTCGGTTTCCATCTCGAGCGTGCCCCAGACGATGCGCAGCACGCCCTTGTTGCCAGTGGCAGCGGGCGCAAGCACGATCTGCAGCGCGTCGAGCGGCTGCGACAGCGTGCGTACGCGCATGTCCACGCGGCCGAGGTCCTGCTTGGCGTCGTACACCGTGCCCCACTGCGTCGTCTGCTTGTTGACGATGAGCTTCGCCCCTGCGGCATCGCGCTGCACGTACAGCGAATAGCTGCCCTTCGGCACGGACAGGCCGTTGATCACCATGTCGACGTCAGTCGTGAACGTCGTCGACGTGTTGGCGCCGGCGCGCCACGGGGCGCTGGTGGGGATCAGGGGGAGCACATCGCGGCCGCGGGCGTGCGGCTGGCCGTAGTCGATGGAGATGCGCTTCGGAGCCGGACGCTGGTCTGCCGGCGTGCCCGCCGGCACACGGGCGGCGAATTCCACGGTCGTGACGGCACGACCACTCGGGGCGAGCGCGTACTGAGGCGTGCCTGTGGCGGTGCCCCCGGCGGTGCCAGGACGAGCGCCTCCAGCCTGGGCCGATGCTGCTGAAGCAAGACCGCAGGAGAGCAGCGCGGCGCTGACGCCGGCGCGGAAAAGGCGCGAACTGGTCATCGAAACTCGGGAATCCGGGTTGCTGGAAGTCGGACGGAATCGTCCATGGTGCGGAATGGAGCACGGGGGCGAGTCGCGCAGGGCAAATTGCGCAGGGGAAATTGCGCGGAGTGAATCGCGGTAATGACCCCGGGGGCAACCTTGCATGGTAACCTTCAGCGCAGGGGTCTCGCGAGGCCCGAGGAGCCCTGGCGGCAGCCCGCCGGCGGCCTGCTTCGAGCCCGAAACCAGGCATCCGCTCCAGCGTACCACTGCGTACCACCGCGTACCACTGCCTAGCACCGCGCACCACTGCGTACCACTCTGTAGCACAATTGGCCCCGCCGTCGCCGGACATGCTTCCTTCTGACCACTCCTGATGCACCGCTCTGGCTCCCATTGGCTCAGTACGCCTCCACGCCTGCGTACGCAGGTCGCGCTGGCGACCGGGCTCACCCTGCTGCTCGCCGGATGTGCCGGACGTACTGGTGCGCCCGTGACCGCGCAAACGGCTGCGCCAGCGACGGCTGCGCCGACAGCCGGCGCCGCGTGCCAGTCTCCGGCGGCCGCCACGGGCTCGCTTGCGGGGACGCCGGTCACCGACCCGCTGGTGACTTTCGACTCGGCGTGGGCGATCGTGGCGCGCACACACTGGGACACGACCTACAACGGCGTCAACTGGCGGGGAGTGCGAGACGAGCTGCGGCCCAAGGCAGCGGCGGCGCGCACCACCGGTGAACTGCGCGTGGTGCTGAGTGACATGGTCGGGCGGCTCAAGCAATCACATTTCAGCATCATTCCGCGCGAGTCGAGCGACGGGGCCACCGCGTCCACTGCGTCCGCCTCGGCTTCGGCCGGGCGGACCCCGGGCACGACCGGCATGACGCTGCGCCTCGTCGACGGGAGCCTTCTGGTCACCGCGGTCGACCCGGACAGTCGTGCGGCCCTGGCGGGCGTGAAGCCGGGCTGGACCCTCGAAGCCGTCGGTGGCTGCGCACTGGCGCCACGCCTGTCCGCCATTCCCGCGGACGTCGATCCCCGGCGGCGGGCACTCCTTGGCTACAGCATCGGGGCGGGCGTTCTCGCGGGGGCGGCCGGCGACACCGTGCGGGCCGTCTTTCGTGATGGTGCAAACGCACCGCGGGCGCTTGCAATCGTGCGCGGCCCCGAGCGCGGGACGATCGCCAAGTTCGGCAACCTGCCGCCGCTCCCGTCGCATCTCGAGTTCGAGCGCGTGAAGCAGGGTGACCGGACGGTCGGGGTGATCCGCTTCAACATCTGGATGCCCGTCCTCGCGCCGCAGTTCGACGCGGCGATCGATTCGCTGCGTGACGCCGATGCGATCGTGCTCGACATCCGTGGCAACTTCGGCGGCGTGGGCATCATGGCGGCGGGATTCGGCGGACACTTCGTCGACTCCGCACGCACGATCGGCACGATGCATCAGCGTTCCGGGCCGATGAAGTTCATCGCGAACCCGCGGACGGTCGACACGCGCGCGCGTCCCGTCGCGCCATTCTCCGGACCACTCGCGGTCGTCGTCGATGAACTTTCCATCAGCACGAGCGAGATCTTCGCGGCGGGCATCAAGGATCTCGGTCGTGGTCGCATCTTCGGGACGCAGACCGCCGGACAGGCACTACCATCCGTGCCGGAGCGTCTCCCCAACGGCGACATTCTCTACCATGCGATCGCCGACTTCACGTCGCCCAGTGGCAAACCCGTCGAAGGGGACGGTGTGCGCCCGGACGTCGTGAGTCCAGTCACGCGCAAGGCGCTGCTCGAGGGGAAGGACCCCGCGCTCGACGCCGCCGTGGCGTGGGCGGCAGCGAGCGCGACCGCGAAGCGCAAGGCATTTCCGCAGTAGGGCGTGCAAGCACGATTTCAGCACGCGTGCACCAAAACACGTCTTGTGGGTAGCAGCACCGTCCTGTTGCGATCATCGCGGGGACGTCCTAACGAGCGAACCTTCCGCTCCATTTCACGATACGGGGATCAGATGAAGTCTTTTGCGAAGATGGCGGCGGTCGCGGTGGTGGCATTCGCGTCGGCGACGACCACGGCGGCGGCGCAGGCGTTGCCGGCAGCCTCGGAGATCATCGCGAAGCATGTCGCCGCCATCGGCGGCAAGGATGCGATCGCGAAGATCACCTCCATGCAGCAGAAGGGCACGCTGGAAGTCCCCGCCGCCGGCCTGTCCGCCTCGATGGAGACGTTCGCCGCGCAGGACCGGTTGTTCCTCAAGCAGGTCTTCCCCGGTATCGGCGAAATCCTGACGGGCTTCGATGGCAATGTCGCGTGGACGACGAATCCGATGCAGGGACCGCGTCTGCTCAAGGACAAGGAGCTCGAACAGATGAAGGAGCAGGCGGACTTCGTCGGCAGCATGTCGTTCGCGCCCGAGCGCTATTCCAAGATCGAGACGACGGGACTGGTGGACTTCAACGGAGAGAAGGCGTACAAGGTGCGTTTCGTCCGCAAGCCGAGCGGCAACGAGAGCACCGGATACTTCTCGGTGGCGAGCGGCCTGCAGATCGGCAGCGAGACATCGCAGGTGTCCGAGAGCGGCAAGATCGAGCTGAGCACCGAGATCGGTGACTACAAGCAGTTCGGACCGGTGAAGGTCTCGACCAAGCAGTCCACGACGATGGGCCCGCAGAAGATCATCACGACGGTGCAGGACGTGACGGTGAACGCGGTGCCGGCCACGGCGTTCGTGCCGCCGGCCGACGTCAAGGCGCTGATCAAGCCGTAAACTCCCTAGCTGCAGGTCGACCTCTGGAGGGGCG
>JAZKCW010000058.1:0-12120 GCA_040387895.1 Gemmatimonadota bacterium | reverse complement strand
CCCCCGCCCCTTCGTCGTTCCACGCGGCGCGGTGCACGTGACCGCCCTGAACCGACTCCCCGCGGACGTGCTGGCGCGCGGGTCGTGACGCTCGTCCGTTGACATCCAGGACCCCAGTCCGAGATTGCTGCACCGTGCCGGCGGCGTGACGACGCGGGATGGGCGAGCGGCGACCTGACCTGCCGCGACGTCCACCGTGGCCGGCTCCGCGATCCGTTACTCCAACGTGCCGGCGAGTGTCGGTATCTCTGGTGCCCGCAATTCCTTCCACCCCGCCCTTTCCGATTCGCCGTGGCGTCACACTGCTCGAGCTGCTCGTCGTGCTGGTGCTGATGGCCGTGGCGGCGTCCGTGGTGTTGCCGGTGTTCGGCGTACGCCCAGCGGGCTCCGGCAGCGCGGATGCCGGCAGCGGGCTGGATGTCGTGATCGCCAGTGCGCGGCGGAGCGCGATCCAGCGGGGCGCGCCAGTCCACTTGCGCGTCGCGACTGACGGGGTGTGGGCATTGGCCGCTGCAGTCGACGGCGAACTGCTGTCGGGTGGCCGGATCGAACTCGCAGCCGGGTCGGTCGCGGCGTCTCGGGCCATCGACCTGCAGATCGACGCCATGGGGAGCTGCCTTCCCGGCACGAACACGCCAGCCGGCACAGACGCGAGCACCACCCGCTCCACGCTGGTCCCTGATGCGCCGGCGCTCTCGTTCGACGCGCTGGCCTGCCGATTCGCACCGGACGCATCGCCGTGACATTGCTCGAATCGGTCGTGGCCTTCGTGCTGCTCGCCGTAGTCGGCGTGGCGTGCCTCGATCTCTCGCGTGGCGCGACGGGACTCGAGACGCGCAGTGTCGAATGGACGCGCGCCGTCGCGCTCGGCGATGCCGCACTCGACGCGGCCACGGCCGGCATCCCGCTCGACGCGAAGGCCGATGCGAGCACGGGCAACGACGCGGGTGGCACCGCGCGGTCCGCGCGTGTCGAACGCGAGCCCTGGGCCAAGGGAGATGGCATCGACGTCGTGACCGTGGTGGTGACGTTGCCTGGTGGTGCCGAGTACCGCGCATCGCGTCTCGTTCCGGCTGACCGGCGCGGTGCGGTGCGAAGCAGCGTGAATCGCACCAGTGCTGCCGGATCACGATGAGCGGACGACCTGCGCACGATCATCGCACGACGACCCGCACCGTGATCGCACGCCGGCGGACGGGCTTCACGCTGGTCGAGATCATCACCGCCATCGGACTCACGGCCATCGTGGTGACGATTGCGGTGATCGCGCTCTCGACGGCGACGGATGCGCGCGCGACCATCGACGAGCACGCGGTCACGCTCGAGGCAGAAGCGCGCTGGCGCGCCATGGTGACCGACATGCTGCGTCATGCGCCGGCGAGCGATGCGGTGAGCGAGCCGCTGCTCAGCATCGGGCAGGATGGACACGTTCTGGTATTCCTGTCGCAGGGCGTCGTGCAGCCGTTCGGGACCGGGCGGGTCTGGCGCGTCACGATCGCATCGACGGAGGAAGGCGTACGGATGGACGCCGAGGCCATCGGGCGTGGTGCTCCGGCACCGCCAGTGCATGCAACGCTTCCCCATCTCCTCCTCCACGACGTGACCGTGATGGAGAGCGAGGCCGGCACGTGGCGTCGCGATTGGCCGATCGAGCGCACGCGACCAGCGGTAGTGCGCCTGCAGTTCGCGGTGCGCAGCGCTGACGGCATGAACGAGGGACGCCGGGTGAACAGCCGCGGCCGCCCACGCGCGCGTGCGGCCGACGTGCATGCGGTCCCGCCGCTGCTGGTGCGGCTTGCACCGCTGGATGCGCGACCATGACCGATGACGACGGGGGCGCGACCATGACCGATGGTGTGCGACTCGCGCGGGGCCCGCTGGTACGCCCGCGAGGGGGCGTCGCGTTGATCGTGGTGGTGTGGGCCATTCTTTTGATGGCGACCATTACCGCGGCGGGGAGTGCAGCGGCGCGCAGCAGCGCGGATGTCGCGAGCGCACGACGGGCAGGCAGCACTGCGCGCGCGATGGCGGAAAGCGGAATCATTGCCGCGACGGCGCGCATCGATGAGGCATTGCGCCGTGCCGGTAGCGATTCCGCGTCACGCTGGACCGTACTCGACGGATTGGATCCGAGCAGCCAGATCGCCGGCGCTGAATCGCCGTCGGCGCTGGTGGCCGACACCCTGCACGACGGTGTATTCGCGGTGGCCGCGGTGGATGCGAGCGCGCGGCTCGACGTGAACCTGGCAGGGGAAGACGGGTGGTACCTGCTGCTCAAGAGCGTGACGAGCAACGCGGAGGCACGGCGCGTGGCTGCGCGCATCACCGCGTACCTGAGCGATCCCGCGACACCGGTGACTCCGGCGAGCCTGCAGGGCATGCGGGAACGTGAGGACCTCGAGGAGCGGGCCGCGCGAGACAGCACCATCGCACGATTGCTCGGACGTGAACCGGCGCCCGGCAGCGGATCGCCGCTACGCCGACGCGTCGAAACCGTCGACGATCTGCTCACGATCCCGGGGATCGATCCGGCCTTGATGGGGCGTATCGCCCAGTTCCTCACGGCCGACGGCAATGGCTACCTGAATCGTCGGGCTGCAGCGCCACAGGTGCTCGCGGCCGCATCGGGACAGCTCGTCGACCATCCCGTGCGGCTCGTGCTCGTGTCGCGTGGGTGGCGACTCGGACATCCGCTCACCCGGGAGATACAAGCGGTGTACGATGTGGCCGACGACGGCCTTCGGCTCGTGCGCTGGCGGGAGCGCGACCGGTGACGCCGCCTGTCACCGTGTTGCTGGATGCAGATCAGGTCCGCGTGCTCTCCGCTCGTGGCGAAATGCTCGCGACCGAGCCGTGGATCGCGGAACAGCCGACGAACGCGTTCGACCGCCTTCGAACGGTGCTCTCCTCGTCCACCGGTGCAGTGATCGTCGTGGGCATGGGACTGCTCGACATCGCACGGCCGGAGTTGCCGCCGCTGCCGCCCGGGCAGCTTCGGGCGCTGCTGCTGCGGGACGCTGACCGCTATTTCCCGACGAGTGAACCCGTGGCAGTGTCCGTGACGAATGGATTTGCATGCGCAGTGCATGCGGGCCAGTTGCAGGCATGGACTCGCCTCCTGAGCGATGTGTGCACCGTTCGCGGCACCGCGACAGTGCTCGAGTGCCTATCGCGAACTCCCGCGCACGGGCGATTCGCACTGCCATCCGGTGCAGCGGAGCAAGCCGTCGCCACATTCGATCACGGGCAGTTGCGCGACGTAAGCCGCGCAGCGTACGTGTCGGGCGCGTCGGCGCAGTTGCAGACGCAGTCGCCGGCGAATGCACCGGCGCCACCGCTCGATCTCCGTCTGGTTGCAGTGGGCGCCGCACGCGTCTCCGAACTGTCACTGGACGCGATGCTGTTGGACAGCGCGCTCCTCGCGCGATTCTCGGGAGCGCGGCGACGGCGATGGCTGCAGAGTGCCGCGGTGTTCATGCTCGCCGTCGGCGCGCTTGCATGGTCGGCGGATCGCGCGCGTACCCGGCAGCTCGACGACGCGTCCGAATGGCTGAATGCGCTGACGGCAACGGCATCACCGGCGCGTCAGGCGCAGCAACGGCTCGAACGTGCGCGCACCGAACTCGCGCTGCTCACCGACTCGCTGGAGGGGCCCGCGGAGGTGCTCGCGGCGCTCGGTACCGCACTGCCATCCGACGCGTTCGTGCAACGTCTCGAATGGGACGGCGCGCTGTGGCGGATCGAGGGGAGCGCGCTTGATGCACCACGCATCGTGCCGCTGCTCGACCAGAACCCGAGGTTCAGCGACGTGCGCATCACGGCCGCGAGCACGCGCTTTCTCGATGCCGGCCGGCAGCGCGAGTCGTTCTCGATGTCGTTTCGCGCGCGCGGAGGCTCCGATGACGCCCGGTAGCAGGTCCCCCGTCGGCCTCGTGCCCGCGCCCGCCACGCGCGAACGCCGAGTCGTGATCGGCGGCGCACTCATCGTGCTCGTGGCCCTCTGCTTCACGTACGTGGTCATGCCCTACGTGACGGATTGGCGTGCGCGCGAGACCGAGCTCGCGGCGACGCACGCCTCGATCGCCGAACTCTCCGCACTTGCCGGCAGTGCCGACGCGCTCGATTCTGCGGCGACGGCCGCGGAACAGCGGCTCGCCGCGCGCGGTCGCCGGGTGTTTCGCGCGCGCTCGACGACACTCGCCGCAAGCGCACTGCAGTCGTACCTGCAGGATGCCTCCGATGCGAGCGGACTGGCGGTGACGCGCCTCGATGTGGCCGCCGGGGACATGGCCGACACGGCGGTCGCCGCAACCGGCGCCGCGCAGTACGTGCCAGCGTCGCTCTCGGCCAACTGCGACATTCACGGCCTGGCGAGCCTGCTCGCCCAGTTCGCGAACGGTCCTCGCGTGGTGCAGGTGACGCGCATGACGGTGCAGATGAACTCTGCCCTGCGCGGCGCTCCGGACATGCTGCAGGTCACGCTGGCGCTGCGGGCACCGGTGGTGGTCGAATGAACCGCACCCTGCAGCGCATGTTCGACGTCGCTAGCGGGCTGCTCCTGCTTGCCGCTGCGATACTGGCGGTCTGGCCGGGATCCGGCGGCAACCAGTCTCTCTCCGTGCGCCCCCCGGCGTTGCTGGCCGCCGACCCACTCGGTGCGTCACTCGGCGCGCTGAAAGCAACGGACACGTCGGCGGCCGGCATCGTGCGCGGCAACATCTTCAGCTCGTCACGTCGCGCACCGCGTACGCGATTCATCCCGCCAGGCGCCGAGCCGGGGTACGCGATGACGACCGACACGCCGGTGCTCGATCCGTATGCGCAGGAGCTCATCAGGGCAGCGACGGCGGCGTCCGAGGTCGCACCGGGATCCATGAGCGGCGACGGTACCGGCCACGGCGATGGCGATCCCGTACCCGCGCTCTTCGGCATTGTGAGCATCGACGGGGTGCGGCAAGCGTTGCTCAAACTGCGCGCCGGCGACCCACCGCGACTCTTCGCGGTGGGCGATCGTCATGCAGGATATCGAATCACCGCGATCGACGCCGACCGGGCCGTGCTCGTGTCGTCGCGTGGAACGCGAACCTTGCGCCTGACGCGTCCCTCGTCGCGCGACTCTTCCGAGAACACCCCGTGATGCCCCTGCCCTCCCTGCCTGTCGGATTCCAGCAGACCCGCGTCCGACAGTCGCAGCTGCACCGGCGAGCACGCCGCGCGGGCTGGCGAGTCGGGTTGGTGCTCGCGTGCATGGCATCCGCCGTCCCGCGACATGCTGTCGCACAGACACGGCCGGCACCGCCAGCGGTGCCATCGCAGCCGCCGCGCACGGCCACGCTCGACTTCACGAATGCGCGACTCGCCGATGTCATCCGCACGATCGGCACGATGCTTGGGCGCACCGTCGTGCTCAGCGAGATTCCCGACACGCGCGTGACCTTCACGACCCCATCGACACTCACGGTTCCCGAACTCGAGTCGATCCTCGAATCACTGCTCGAAGCGAATGGCCTGATGCTCGTGCCGAAAGGCACGGTGGCGCAGGTGATGCCGACCGAGAAGGCCCCCGCCACCGGAGTGCTGCGCACCGGCTTCGATTTCCCGGACCCGCCACCGCTCGGACTCGTGACGCAGCTCGTGCCCCTGCAGGGCATTCGCGCCGACGAGGGAGCCGATGCACTGCGCGCCATCGTGGCGAAGGGCGCGCGCGTCGAGGCCGTCGAGCGTTCGAACGCGCTGCTGATTACGGACCGTGGCGTGAACATGGCGCGGTATCTCGACCTGCTGCGCACGCTCGATGCGGCACCGACCGGTGAATCAGGCCTCCGCACGTACGTCGTGAATCTCAAGTATGCGTCCGCCGAGGCGCTTGCTGCGTCGCTCGGTCAGCTTTTCGGTGTGCAGGTGGCCAGTGGCGGCGGAGGATCCCTCGCCGACCGTTCGCTCTCCCGCGCGCTGGACACGTTCCGCAGCCGTGACTCGGAAACCTTCCGCACGCGCAACAGCCTGAGCGCGGGCAACCCGCCGCTACAGGCCGCACCGGCGCCGGCTCCCCGCGATTCGGCATCGGGTGTGCTCGTCGGACGCACGACCATCGTCGCCAGCACGCCGACCAACGCGCTGGTGATCCGCACGGCTCCGCCGAACTTTCCGCTGCTGCGTGAAACAATCGTGGCGCTCGATACCCGTCCGGCACAGGTGCTGTTCGAGGTCACCATCGCGGAGATCGCGCTTGGCCGAGGCCTCGAGTTCGGCATCGACTGGGCTGCGGTGAATCGCGGTGGTGATGTGCAGGCGCAGTTCGGCAACCCCGAGATCCCGGACACCGGTTCGACATCGGCGCTCCTGCGGCTGGTCCGCCTCGACGGGGCCGGCGTGCGCGCGCTGCTGCGCACGATCGCGTCGACGAGCGACGTAAAGGTGCTGTCGACTCCCGAGATCATCGCCGCCAACAACGAGGAGGCCACGATCCTCGTCGGCAGCAAGGTGCCGTTCATCTCGTCGACTCGGCTCGGGAACGACATCTCCATCGATCGCGCCGTGCAGTACCAGGACGTCGGGACGAAGCTGTCGATCCTGCCGACCATCAACGACGATGGTTACGTGTCCGTGCAGCTTTTGCAGGAGGTCAGCTCGCTCACGCAGGTCACCGTGGCGGCTGCATTGAGCGCACCCGTCATCTCCACGCGCGAGGCGTCGACACGTGCGGTGCTCCGCGATGGGCAGACTGTCGTGATCGCCGGACTGATCGGCGAGTCGCGCACGACACAGAACCAGGGGCTACCGCTGCTGAAGGATATCCCGGTGCTCGGGGTGCTGTTCCGCCGCTCGCAGGAGACGCGGCAGCGCACGGAGCTCGCGATCTTCGTCACGGCGTATCTCGTGCGCACGGACTCCGACGCCGATGCGGTGCGCGAGCGCGTGCGTCGCCGACTCGAGGAGCGCTCACCGGGCGCGCTCAATGGGACGCCGGTCACGCGCCCCGATACGCTTCGTCGCCCGCCTGCCCCGCGATGACCGCGGCTCCGCGCCCCGAGAGCACCTCCGACGCACGGAGCCTGCGGGATGCCGCGCAGGGGCCGCTGGCGTTGCGGCTGCCGGTGCGCTGGCTCGAGGAGCACGCAGTGCTTCCGCTGCGCGAGCAGTCGGATGGCTCGGTGATCATTGCCGCCGACGGAGAGCCGCCGGCGCTCGTTGCCGATGCGCTCCGTCGTGCGCTGAATGCGCCGCCGATGTTCGTGCACCACAGTGCCGGAGACATCCGTGCGGCACTGCTGTCGTCGCCACGCGCGTCCTCCGGTACCGGACGGCCGGAGGCGGCTTTCGCGCGAGGCGCGCCTGACGAGACGACGGAATCACTGGATGACCTCCGTGCGCTCGCGAGCCGTGAACCCGTCGTGCAGGTGGTGAATGCGATCCTGGCCGAAGCGGTTCGCGCAGGGGCGAGCGACGTGCACGTCGAATCGACCGCCGGCGGATTGCGAGTGCGGATGCGTCTCGACGGCGTGCTGCACGACGCGCAGCAGCTCGGGCCGGGATTTCAGGCTGCAGTGCTCTCGCGCATCAAGGTGCTCGCCGGCCTCGACATCGCCGAACGCCGGTTGCCACAGGATGGCCGTGCGCGTGTGCGCGCCGGTGAGCGCGATGTCGATGTGCGCGTGTCCACACTCCCGGCCCTGCACGGCGAGAGCATCGTGTTGCGCCTGCTCGACGGTGGTGCTGCACAGGATGGCAGCGGCGGGACGCGACGCCTCGCGGAGCTCGGCATGTCCGCGGCGATGTGCGATCGCCTAACGCGCATGCTTGCGCGGTCGTCGGGACTCGTGCTCGTCACCGGCCCGACGGGATCGGGCAAGACGACGACGCTGTACGCCGCATTGGCCGAGCGCAGTACGCCGGGTGTGAAAGTGGTGACCGTCGAGGATCCGGTGGAGTATCGCCTGGACGGTGTCGTGCAGCTGCCGGTCAATCCCAAGGCCGGCTTCGGCTTCCCGACGGCGCTGCGCGCAATTCTGCGTCACGATCCCGACGTGATTCTCGTCGGCGAGATGCGTGATGCCGACACGGCGGAGATCGCGGTGCAGGCAGCACTCACCGGTCACCTGGTATTGAGCACGCTGCACACCACGGACGCGACGGGGGCGCTCGCTCGTCTCGTCGAGATGGGTGTGCCGCGCTACCTCGTCGCGGCCACGTTGCATGGGGTGCTGGCACAGAGGCTGGTGCGCACCGTCTGTGACGAGTGTGGGGAATGGCGCGCGATGACAGCGGAGGAGATCGCACTGCTCGCATTGCGTGGGCGCGATGACCGCTCCGCACCATCGACGCTGACGGGCGCAGCGATGCGTTCCGCGCTCTCGCGCGTGCGAGAGGGCGGCGGTTGTGCGGCGTGCGCCGGCACCGGTTTCCGCGGGCGCGCGGCGATTGCCGAACTCCTTGTGCTCGATGAAGAGGTGCGTGCGCAGTTCGTGAAGGACCCATCGCTCGACGCGATGCGCGGTAAGGTGCGCGAACGCGGCGTGGCGTCGCTGCGTGAAGATGGGTGGCGCCTCGTCGCCGAGGGCCGAACGACGATTGCGGAAGTGACGCGCGTGGTCAGCGAGGACGACGGCGCATGAGTGGAGGAGCCGCATCGCGCACGGTGCCGGTGGACGCGTCGTCGAACACGTCCTCCGTGCGCTGGCACTATGTGGCGGCCGATTCGACGGGCACCGTCATGTCGGGCGAGGTCGATGCCCTCTCGGAACGCGATGCGATCGACACGCTGCGGCGGCGTGGATTGTGGGCAACGGACATTTCACCGGTCGCGGGAGCCCGCCGCTCCGCCGCTGCGCGCGCGGAGGACAGCGCGCTCGAGCGCGACACGATCGACAGCGGGAGCGCCCTCGCCTCGCGACCACCGCACTCGCTCACTGCGCGCCTGGGAGCTTCGCGCTTCGTCGCGATGGTCTCCGGGCGCACGGTGCGCGGGGAACTTGCGATCGTGGTGCGCGCGATGGCGACGCTGCTCGCCGCCGGTGTGCCGCTCGACCGCGCGCTGGCGTATGCGGCCGGTCCGTCATCGAGCGCGGAGCTTCAGGCGACCTTCGCAAGGATTCGCGCGCGCACGCGCGCCGGTGACGCCCTCTCGGCGTCCGTGCGCGACGAACCGTTGCTGCCGTCGGTATTCGGGCCCGCGGTTGCGGCGGGTGAGGGGTCGGGCACGCTCGACGCTGCGCTCGCGTCGCTGGCGGATCATCTCGAGCGCGGCGAAGCCCTGCGCGCGAAACTGCGCGCGGCGCTGATCTATCCGGCGGTGCTCGGCGTCGCGTCCGTGCTCGGCATGACGGTCATCCTTCTCGTCGTCGTGCCGCGCTTTGCGGGGCTGATCGCCGACGCCGGAGGCACGCTGCCGCTCAGCACCCGCGCCTTGATCGCGATCAGCGGTGTGCTCACGAATTGGTGGTGGCTCCTGCTGGGGACCGGCGTGCTCGCCGTCGCTGCCGTGCGACAGTGGCTGGCCGGGCACGGCAACCGGGAGCGTCTCCACGCGGCGCGCCTGGGCTGGCCGGTGGTCGGACACTTCGAGCGCACTCGAGCCGCCGCCGGGTACACCGGGGTGCTCGCGCTGGCCCTGCGCGCGGGCGTGTCCCTGCTGCCGGCGATGGTTCTGGCGCGCGGGATGGTGTCCAACCGAGCGCTCGCTGCACGTCTGGCGACCGCCGAAGAGACCGTGCGGGACGGCGGCACCGTAGCCGGCGCGCTCGACTCGATTCTTCCGCCGCTCGCCGTGCGCCTGCTCGATGCCGGCGAGGCCAGCGGTGACCTCGCCGGCATGGCAGCCCGGGCCGCGGATGCTGCCGAGGCCGAGCTGCAGCGGAGCGCGTCGGGCGCGGTCGCGCTGATCGAACCGGTCCTGATCCTGGGCTTTGGTGGAGTGGTCGGATTCGTCGCTCTCGCACTGCTGCAGGCGATCTACGGGCTGAATGCGAGGGTGCTGTGAGGCTCCGGACGCCCTACGCCGGTTGGACGCCGGTTGGACGCCGGTTGGACGCCGGTTGGACGCCGGACGCCAGGCGCCGGACGCCGGTGGGATGTCAGTTGTCGGACGCTGTGGCAGAGCCGTGGTGCGCGGCGATCAGCAGCTGCTGTCTCGTCGGTGCCGTCACCGTACGGGCATCCGGCATAACGATTGAGGAATTGGGGCTCACGGAGCATCCATCCACTGGCATTTGACCGTTGACAGGACTGCCGGGAAGCCCGAGCGTACCTGCCACGACTTGTTGCGACCCTCCGCGGATCCAGTCTGAACGCTGAGCTCGCCCGTGACCGCGTAACGCGCCCCACGCATTGCCCCCTGCTGCTGCTCACGTACCATCACCGGCCCGACCATGCGGACGCACGACGAAGCGAACGTGACCGACGAGGAGACGCAGCCCGCAGGTGAGGAGCGACCGAGCCGTCGGCAGTTCCTCACGATGGGTGCGACAGCGGCCGCAATGATGACTGGCGCGGCCTCCGTGGGTGCGCAGCTGCCGCCTCGCGGCCCGAAAATCCTCCCGACGACACCGGCCGGCACGCGCCCCGATGTGTCCGTGCACTGGAAGGATCCGGTGCTCCGGCTCGTCCGGCGCATCACCCTGGGGCCCACCGTCCAGGAAGTGGCCCTCGCGCGGCAACTCGGATATGTCGGCTACCTGAACTACCAGCTCAACGCCGCGGCGATCGACGACAGCGCCGTCGAAGCCGAAGTCGCCGCGCGCATGGCGCTGACGAACCTGACCCCGACGCAGCTCGCCATCGAGAACGCCACCGAAGCGACGACGCAGCTGCAGGATGCCGCGCTGCATCGCGCCGCGTTCTCGAAGCGCCAGCTCAAGGAGCGCATGGTCGAGTTCTGGACCGATCACTTCACGATCAGCCTGAACAAGGTCGGCATCCTCAAGATCGCGGATGATCGCGACGTGATCCGGCAGCATGCGATGACGACGTTTCCGCAGCTCCTCCGTGCCACGTCGGAGAGCGCGGCGATGCTCGTGTATCTCGACCAGAACCAGAGCCGCACGCCGACGCCGAACCAGAACTACGCGCGCGAGATCATGGAGCTCCACACGCTTGGTGTCGATGGCGGGTACACGCAGACCGACGTCGCGGAGCTGTCGCGCATCCTCACGGGCTGGTCGACGGGCGCCGGTTCGATCTTCCAGTTCAATCGCAACTCGCACGATCGCAACGCGAAGACATTTCTCGGTCGCGCATTTCCGGCCATGCCGTCGACGGCCACGACGGCGGAGATGAAGGGCGAGGGCGACACTGCGATCCAGATGCTCGTGACGCATCCGAGCACGGCACAGTACATCTCCCTCAAGATGGCGCGCTGGCTGCTCGCGTACACGCCGCCGCAGTCCGTGGTGGATGCGACGGCTGCCGTGTACCTCGCGACGGGTGGCAGCATCCCGGCGATGATCCGCACCATCCTGTCGGCGAAGAACCTCATGGCGTCTCCCGCCAAGTACAAGCGTCCGTTCCACTTCGCGGTGTCCGCCATTCGCGGCATGGGCGCGCAGGTGACGAACATCCGCGCGCTGCGGCAGAGTGCGGATCGCATGGGCATGCCGACGTTCCTGTGGGAACAGCCGAACGGCTATCCGGATCGCATCGACTGGTGGAGCGGGCTCGTGCTCAATCGCTGGGGGTTCACCAGCACCATCAGCACTCAGGCCAGCGCAACCACGGTGAATGTCTCATTGACGCCGTTCAAGACGGTCAACACGCCGGACGGTGTCGTGAACGAGATCAACGCGCGCATGTTCAGTGGCGAGATGTCACCGGCACTGCGGGCGCAGCTGCTGGTGTACCTGCGCGGCGCGACGTACAGCGACGCGCGTATTCGGGAGACGATGGCGCTCGCTGCCTCGTCGAACGAGTTCCAGTGGTACTAGGAGTCTGCGACAGAAGCAGTACCGGCACGCACCCGTGTCGCACACCCGTTCCGGATTGCCTGCATGAGTGACGATTCGACCGAAGCTGGCTGCAAGGAGTACCACGAACTCGCGCGTCGTGATTTTCTCATGACCGCGGCGGGTCTCGGCATCTCGGCGATCCTGCCGACGTGGTTGCCGAGCGTGGTGCTGGCGCAGACCT
>JAZKCW010000057.1:0-21011 GCA_040387895.1 Gemmatimonadota bacterium | reverse complement strand
GACTGTCGGGCACGAATCCCCAGTACCGACTGTCGAGCGAATTGTCGCGATTGTCCCCGAGCACGAACAGGTGCTTCGGTGGCACGACGATGGGGCCCCAGTTGTTGCGGGAAGGGCGATAGATCCCGTCGGGATATTCCATCGCGACGCTCGCCTCCGGTTGTGCACCGACCGGCGTGGCCTGGGCCGTGTTCACGAGATAGCCGCGCTGCCAGCGGAAATCATCGTTGAGCGGATCGACGCCGGGGTCGGTGTGCACCACGTACCGTTCCGCGAGTGCGACACCGTTGCGTCGCAGCACGCCGGCATGCATGGAGAGCGTATCGCCCGGCAGGCCGACGAGCCGCTTGACGAAATTCTTGCTGGGATCGACCGGCCACTCGAACACCACGACGTCCCCGTGCTTCGGCGTGCGCAGCGCGGGGAGCCGGGTATGCGAGAGCGGAATCTCCGCGCCGTACACCAGCTTGTTCACGAGCAGAAAGTCGCCGACGAGCAGCGTGCCTTCCATGCTGCCCGACGGGATCTTGTACGCCTCCACGAGGAAGGCGCGCAACACGAGGAACAGCAGCACGGCCGCAGGGATCACCTTGGCCCATTCCCACAGCCACGACAGGCCGGCGCCACTCGCCGCGCGGCGCCGGCGGTTGGCCGCCCGCAACGCGGCGTCACGCGATGCTTCATCGCGTGACGCGACCGGCACGGGTGCCGATTCCGAGTGAGTTGCTTCCCGACCGTCCATCGCAGTTCTGGTCTGCTAGAGATCCTGATAGTTGTCGATCTGCGCGCGCTGGAGTGCTCCCGAGTAATCCACGTAACCGACCTTGGTTTCCGAATAGAACTCGTAGACTTCCCAGCCGCCTTCCCGATGCCCATTGCCCGTCTGCTTTACACCACCGAACGGCAAGTGTGCTTCCGCGCCGATCGTCGGGGCATTCACATAGGTGATCCCGTTGTCGAGATCCTGCAGCGCGCGAAACGCGACGTTCACGCTGGACGTGTATACCGAAGACGACAAGCCGTAGCGAACGTCATTGTTCACGGTGAACGCTTCGTCCACGCTTGCGACCCGGATCACCGAAAGCACCGGTCCGAAAATCTCCTCCTGCTCGAGCCGTGAGCCGGCCGTCACGTCGGTGAAGATCGTCGGCTGGAAGAAATGGCCACGATCGAGCGCACCACCCGTCGCGCGTTCACCACCGGTGACTAGGGTGGCACCCTGCGCGCGGCCGATGCCGATGTACTCCTCGACCTTGCGTCGCGATCCCTCGTGGATGAGCGGGCCCACGTCGGTGCCGGATACACGTCCGTCGCCCAGGCGCAACGCCCGCGCGCGCTCCGTGAGTCGGGTCACGAACGTGTCGTGAATGCGGTCCTGCAGGATGAGCCGGCTCGTGGCCGTGCAACGCTGGCCCGTCGTGCCGAACGCACCCCAGAGCACGCCGTCGAGTGCAAGGTCGAGGTTGGCGTCGTCGAGCACGATCTGCGCGTTCTTGCCCCCCATCTCGAGCGACAGGCGCTTGTGCATGCGACCACACGTCTCGCCGACGAAGCTGCCGGTTTCCGTCGAGCCCGTAAAGGAGATCACCGGAACGCCGGGGTGCTCGACGATGGCCTTGCCAACGACTTCACCCATTCCGTGCACGAGCTGCACGACATGCGGGGGAAGCCCTGCCTCGAGCAGGATCTCGACCAGCACGGTCGACGTGTGCGGCACGTCCTCGGCCGGCTTCAGGATGATGCTGTTGCCGCAGAGCAACGCCGGGAACGCTTTCCACGTGGGAATCGCGAGCGGGAAGTTGAATGGCGTGATCAGCCCGCAGACACCGATCGGACGCCGCATGGTCATGGCCCACTTGGCGCTCAACTCACTCGGCACCGTGTGCCCGAACAGACGTCGGCCCTCGGTCGCGGCGTAGTACGCCGTGTCGATGCCTTCCTGTACGTCCCCCCGCGTCTCGGCGAGCGGCTTGCCCATCTCGCGCGTCATGAGATTCGCGATCTCTTCCTTGCGCGCCACCATGAGGTCGCCGACACGACGGAGAATGTCGCCGCGCGCAGGAGCAGGCATGCGCTTCCACATGTCGAAGCCGCGCTGCGCACTCTCGACGGCGCGGTCGACGTCTTCCGCGCTCGAGGCGGGAAAACGCCCGATCATGTCGTCCTGATCAGCCGGGTTGCGGTTCTCGAAATATTCGCCGCTCGACGGGGCTACCCACTCGCCGCCGATGTAGTTCTTGAAGGTGGTGGTCATGCATGAAAGTTACACTGTTAAGGCAAACGCCAGACCCCGGACGCCAGACTCGAAACGCCTGGCGTCCGGCGTCTGACATCCGGCGTCTGCCGTTAACGCGGGGTCGTCCCTTGCGGCGTGCTCGCCGGTGGGGGCGTCACGCCCGCCGGAGGAGTGACGCCGGGCTGTGGCGTGGTGCCCGACGCTGGGGTCTCGCCTGCCGGCAACGGTGACTGAACCGGTGGCAGTGCATCGCAGGTCCACCCAGCACCACGCTCCACGGTTGGAATCGCGTAGCCGATCCGTGGCAGCGTCTCGCGCGCGCCGAGTGCGAGGCCCCATCCCACCACGAGCAGCGACGCCGCGTGCGCGAGCCCGAGGCGGTGTCGCCAGGTGCCGGTCGCGCTCCAGAGGCCGAGCAGCGTGACGGCGCCCGTCGCGGCGGTGAACCCCACCAGCGGCAGGCCGCAGCGTGCGGGCCAGGGCCAAAACATGAGGCCTGCCGCGGCGGCAACGGCAATGCTCACCTTGAGCCAGCTCGCCCATGGCCCCGCTGCCGGACGGGTCGGCGCGCCCGCCTTGGCCGACGAGGCGACCGATGCCGGAGGAAGCGGCTTGCCGGGCAACGCCTTGGCACCACCGACCGCCGGCGCCGTGGCCGCGCGCTGCTCGGCGAGCAGCTGCTCGTCGGAAATCGACGAGAGCTGCTTGTCGATCTTGGCGAGTTCAGCGTCCCAGTTGCGATCAGTCATCAGTGGTGAGTGAAATGGGTGCGGCGGGGGTTACGCGGGCACGCTTTCGCGCGTGAGCCCATAACGTTCGATCTTCTTGTAGAGATTCGACCGGGGCATGTCGAGCGCGCGTGCCGTCTCGGAGACGTTCCAGTCGAACGCGCGCAGCTTTGCAACGAGGAAAGCGCGTTCGGCCTCCTGCTTGAACTCCTCGAAGGTCGCACAGTCGACCAGCGCGCCGAGGCCTGCCGGCTCCGCAGCGCGGCGCCCGACGAGGCGTTCGACGTCGGTCACGCCAATCGTGGGCCCGCTGGCGAGGATGACGAGCCGTTCGACGGTGTTCCGCAACTCGCGCACGTTGCCGGGCCACTCCAGCGCGGCCAGCGCACGGATCGCGTCGTCCGTGATGCCACGTCCGGGCAAGCCGTCACGCGCCGCGAACTGCTGCAGGAAATGCACGACGAGCTGCTCGATGTCCTCGCGACGCTCGCGCAGCGGTGGCACGGTGATCGGCACGACATTCAGGCGATAGAACAGGTCCTCGCGAAACCGGCCCGCGGCGATCTCGCCTTCGAGGTCCTTGTTGGTGGCCGCGAGCACACGCACATCCACCTGCACGGGCTTCGTGCCCCCGATGCGCGTGACGACACCGTCCTGCAGCACGCGCAGCACCTTCGCCTGCGCGGACAGCGACATGTCGCCGATCTCGTCGAGGAACAGCGTGCCACCGTCGGCCTGTTCGAACTTGCCCGCGCGGTCGCTGATGGCACCCGTGAACGAGCCCTTCATGTGCCCGAACAGTTCGCTCTCGATGAGCTCCGACGGAATCGCGGCGCAGTTCACCTCGACGAACGGCTTCTTGGTGCGGGTCGACCCGCGATGCAGCGCGCGCGCAACGAGCTCCTTGCCGGTGCCGTTCTCGCCGGTGATGAGCACGCGAGCCGGAGTGGACGCGACCTTGTCGATCCGCTCGATGAGGGCGCGGATCGCGTACGTCCGCCCGACGATCTCGTAGCGCGACTCGATGGTCTGCCGAAGCCGCTCGTTCTCCTCGCTGAGCGTGCGCTGCTCGAGCGCATTGCGCAGCAGCACGAGCACGCGGTCGGTGTCGAGCGGCTTCTCCAGGATGTCGAATGCGCCGAGCTGCGTCGCCTCGACGGCCGTCTGGATCGTGGCGTGCCCACTGATCATCACCACCATCGCATGCGGGTCGCCCTGCCGGATCCGGCGCAGCGCCTCGAGCCCGTCCATGCCCGCCATCTTCACGTCGAGAAAGACGAGTTGCGGCCGGAACTTCTCGTACTCCGCAATACCCTCGGCGCCACTCGAAGCGGTGCGGGTCTCGTATCCCTCATACTCGAGCAACTGCCCAAGCGCCTGACGGATGCCTGGTTCGTCATCAACGACGAGGATGCGGCGAGGACTCATGAGATCGGCAGTGACGAATGGAGTGACGATGACGAAAAATTATGACGGGTCGCGTGACCAATGCGGCAGGGGCAACGTCAACGGTGAAATGTATCTCCTGCGACCAGTGACCGTGGCCCCGACGAGCCCCTCGGCGACGGTCCCTGCAGCCGTATTGCTCGGCGCATGGCCCGCAGCCTCCGTTCGCACGTGACGGATCGCGCCGGAAGTGATGCGAATGCCAGCCGCATGACGCAGTCCATGACGCAGTCGACGAAACTCATCGCCCAGGCCCGCCAGCTCGACGTGCGCCTGCGCAACGTGTCGCAGGCCGACCGGCAGCTCGCGCGCCGTGCCGCGGGCCACATCGTGCAGCTGGCACGACGACTGAGTTCCCTGCTCTCGCGAAGCGCGACGTCACTGCCGAAGCTCCCGTCCGTCGGCGCCAGTTCCCGCATCAGTCACTACGTGCTGCACGCGGAGCGGGTGTCAGGGGAGCATGCGCCAACGCAGCGCGTACGCATGCTCACCGTCGGGTCGAACGGCATGCTGCGCACCGGCATCACCGACAACGATGCGACCTCGATGATCTGGGTCGAATACGACCCGTTCAACCCGACCGAGGGCTGGGATCTCGACATCGTGCTCGAACGCCTGGCCGATGTGCTGGGGCGCGTCGAATCGCAGGTCACCACGCTCGAGACGCGATCGCGCGAACGTTCGCAGACCCTCGGTGGCCTGATGGCGCGCTCCACTCCCGGCGCGTTACGTGCCGCACAGCCATCCGCGGGCGCGTCATCCGGCGGGAACGCCTCACCGTTGTTTCAGCAGCCGAAGGGCCCGGCGGCGGCGGGCGGTAGCGCGGCTCTCACCGATGCGCTGAGCGACGCGATGCTGGACATCATGCCGTCGCCGACGACCCCCGAGGCCGCGAGCGGAGCGGGCGCACCGTCGGCTGCGGTGACGCCGCCGGATGCAGCGGCACGCTATCGAAAGGCGCTGTTCGACCGGATCAAGTAACACGCCCTGAGCTTTGCGCACGACGCTGCATGACCCTGCACGGCGCTGGCATCGGGTGCGTCAGCGCGGGGTGCGGTACAGCGTGACCTTGCCATCGCTCACACGCACGTCGGAGACGAACGACGGCATCGGGATCGGCAGGCCATCCGGCGCGAGTGAATCGACGCGCAGGCGACCGCGCAGCGTGCCGACGAGCGACGGTATGACGCGAGGCGGAACGTTGATGCCCTTCAGGCGCAATTCGCGCACCCGGTACTGTGCGAGGCCCGGGCGGATCGCATCGAGTGTGCCCGCAAGCCAGAGCGTGTCACGACCATTCATCGCGGCACCGATTACACTGCCGAACGCACCCTGCCCCGCGAAATCTCGCAGGTCGACTTCGGCGCGCAGGTAGACCCGGTCACCGGTGAGCGCCACCTGCGGGTCGACCGACGATCGTGGCAGACCGCGCGCGAGCGCGGCCGCCATGAACCCCGCGAGGTCCCCTGCCTGCAGCGTGACGAACTGCGGCCCGTTGCGCCGGCCGAGCCGCGCGATGGCCTCGGCGCCACCTGCCGTGGCTTCGTTCAGCGACACCCAGCGAATTGCCGCGTCCGTGGCGCGCACTGGGCGACTGTCCGCAACGGCACCGGCGCCCGTCGAGCGGCCCGCCACACGCCCGAGTTCGCCGGGCAGTTGGTCACCATACAGCCAATACGCCCCAGCGCCGGCCGCGACGATGACCGCAAGACATCCAACGCGAGTGAGACAGCCCATGGACACGCCGGCAAGAGGTGAGGAGGACGCGCGCAGGGCGCGCTCCCGTCGTGTTCCAACCTAACGACAGGCGAGGATCCAAGGCGCTCACCCACAGCCATTTCCGTCCTTGATTCGCCCCCAATCCACACGATCCGGATGGTGCTCCGGGGAGGCGATCGCCGCGCGCCATTCCTTCTCGAAACCATCGACCGTCCGCCCGTCACGCTCGAGGGTCGCAGCGAGACCGGATTGCCAGACGGCACGCGCATATTCCCGCCCGCGCGTCTCGTAAAGAAACTGGAAGATGCTGGCGCTCTGCAGATACGTGACGAGATCGCTGTGCCGGTAGAACTCATCGAGCAGCTGACGGACACTCACGAGCTCACCGCGCGTGGCAAGACTCGCGGAAAGCTGGTGAAATCCGTAGCCCCGGCAACTGCCAGCGGCGTACGTCGCGATGCCTTCACGTACCCAGGCCGCGGGCTCCGGCGGCACACCCCACAGGTTGATCGACAGGACGTGCATGATCTCGTGGCGCATTACCCCCGGCATGCTGCCGTAGCGTGCGAGCAGCACCGTGCTTCCGAGTGCGTCGGCCGTGCTCGCGGCGCGTTGCCCCGAGAGTGCCAGAATGTCCGCGCGATCACGCAGCAGGAATGCATCGAGCGGGCGGTCGTAGCGGGAGCTGCCCAGCAGCGCGATGCCGTGCGTGATGGCCTGCTGGATCGCTGCCGCGCGCTGCTCGACGACGAGTGTATCCGCCACGATGCTGTCCGCTGCGCCTGCAGCGACGTGGAGCCGTCCCCACTCGGTGTCGCGGCTGCTCCACGTGCGGTCCGCACGCGCGAGCATCGAATGCGCGTGCCCGACAGCTTCGCGCCGGTTCGCCGGCGGCAGCAATCGCACCCGCCACGGTGAATCACCGGGGCGCGTGCACTCACCCGTAAAGACGCCGCCCGCCCCGCGCACCAGCGCGCAGGCACGACCGTCCTCCGAGTCCCACGTGAAACGCACGGTGTCGGCCGTCTTGCGCAACCCGGTCACGATGCCGCCCGAAAATCCCATCGCCTCGAGCGCGACGATTTGGAGGGTATCGGGCGCCCCATGCACCCGCGCCAGGAAGCCGATCGCTGCAGGCAGCTCGGGTGCGTGCAGGTCACCGGTCCACTCGCCGGCCGGGAGCGCATGCGGTGCCGGCGTGCGCTCCACCCGCGCACAGGCAACCCCTGTGACGAGCGCGATGGCGAGGAGTGTTCCGCGCGTAAGGCCTCCGAACGGTGAATGTTCATCTCGAGCGACACAATCTTCGGCGCTGCCCTGCCGGTCGTACAGCATACAACGCCGCCGCCGACAGTCGACCCCGCCGTCCGTACGGCACCGGCGCCTGAAAGTTCGCTGTACGGCCCCGGGCTGGGCATTCCCGTGCCGACAAGCCAAGTTTGCGCATCGTGAACGATCTCCTCCAGCAATCGCTTCAGCGCGCCCTCGGCACTGCGTATCGCCTCGATCGTGAGCTCGGGGGCGGCGGCATGTCGCGGGTCTTCGTCGCCCACGACCTCACGCTGGATCGCGACGTCGTGGTGAAGGTCCTCTCCGAAGAGTTCACGAGTGGTCTCAGCAGCGACCGGTTCCGGCGCGAAATCCAGGTCATCGCGCGACTGCAGCACCCGCACATCGTCTCGATACTTTCCGCGGGCGATGCGGATGGTGCGCTGTATTACGTGATGCCGTTCGTGCGAGGCGAGACGCTGCGCGCGCGCCTGAATCGCGATGGTGCGCTCAGGATCGCCGATGTGGTGAAGCTGCTCCGTGAGACACTCGACGCACTGGCGTTCGCGCACGATGAGGGCATCGTGCATCGCGACATCAAGCCCGAAAACGTACTGCTGGAGGCCGGGCACGCCCTGGTCGCGGACTTCGGTATCGCCAAGGCGCTGCGCGAATCCGGCAACCTTACCACCGCCGGTGTCGCGATCGGGACGCCGGCCTACATGGCGCCGGAGCAAGCGACGGCGGATCCCACGACCGATCATCGGGCCGACCTGTACTCGGTCGGCGTCCTCGCGTACGAGCTCCTCGTCGGGAACGTACCGTTCACCGGCAGCGCGCAGCAGATCATCACGGCGCACATCACGACGCCGGCACCGCCGGTCCAGCACAGGCGCGCTGATGTTCCCGCAGCCTTGGCGGATCTGGTCGCTCGCTCGCTTGCCAAGGAACCGTCCGCACGACCGCAGAACGCGCGCGAAATGCTGGCCATGCTCGACGCTGCGTCCGCTTTGGCACCATCCACGCCAGGTGGTGCCGCGAGAGCCGACGTGCGGAAACGCTGGCCGCGGGCTGCGGGAGCCATTGCGGTGGCGGCCATCGCGATCGTTGGTGCAATCTGGGTGCGCGCAGGAGCCGGCGCCGAGGCACCGCAGGTCGCCGATGGGGCGGAGCTCATCGCCGTCATGCCACTCGGCGCCGCCTCCGACTCCTCGCTAGCACGACTGGGCAACGATCTCGCGGTCACGATCAGTGCGAATCTCGACGGTGTCGGCGCGTTGCGCAGCATCGACGCGGCGACGCTACTCATGCGGGCACGAACGCTGCCCTCTCCCATGCCGCTGTTGGACGCCGAGCAGCTCGCGAAGGAGCTTGGCGCGCGGAGTGTGATGACGGGGACGCTCGTTCGCGAGGGCAGTCGTGTCCGTGCGACGGTCGCGCTGCGACTGGTGGGTTCCGACTCCACGTTGGCGAAGGGTACCGCCCTCGCGCCGGCCGAGAATATCGCCGCCCTGACGGACTCGCTGAGCTGGGCGCTGCTGCAGGGCGTGTGGAGAAAAGGGGACAAGGCGCCGTCACCGTTGCTGGCCGGCCTGACGACGGCGTCATTCGACGCACTGCGCGCGTTTCTCGACGGTGAGGCACGCTTCCAGCGACTGGACTCGCAGGGCGCGCTGAACGAGTACCGGCGCGCGTTCGAGTTGGACTCCAACTTCGCCCAGGCGTATTTGCGCTACGACTATGTGAATGACTGGATGCTACGTTCGTCGGACTCGGTGGTGCACCGACGACTGCTTGCCTTGACCAACAAGCTTCCCGAGCGCGAACGCCTGTGGGTGGACATGCGTGAACGCGAACTGCCGCTGCCTGCACGCGTTGCAGCGTGGACCGCGCTGTCGCAACGCTACCCCGATTACCCGCCATTCCTGATGGCCGCCGCGGATCCCATCGTGCATTTCGGGCCGATTCATGGTATTCCGATCAGTGATGCCCGACCGATGCTCGACCGACTCGACCAGCTCGTGCCTGACCACGCGGACACGCAGCTGCACCAGGCCATCCTCGCCGGTGCGATCAGTGCGCCGGCGGAAGCAGCGGAGGCGTTCACGAAAGCCGGTGGCATGATGAGTGGAGCGTTCGGGGCATTCGTGCGGCTGAACGGCGATCTGGTTCGTGCGCACGCCGCAGGCACGCCAATGCCACCGGTCGAGCGCGGCGTGCAGCTCGCACAGGCCTGGGCTGCGGAAGGCGTCAACCGTCCGGGGGCACTGACACTGGCAGGTGTCTCCGGCTTTCCGAGTGCTCCGATTCCCTATCAGCTCGAGATCGTCGGGCGCGTGCGCCGTGCAGGCATCCACGCAGGTGCGATGGAGAAGGCCACGGGGCTTGGCGAAGGCGCGCTGCTGGCCGCGCGCGGCAACTGGGCTGCCGCCATGGAAGCAGCGCAGCGTACCGACGACAGCGCACTGCCCGTGACGGTTCGGATGGCCGCTGCCCGAATTGCCGCACTGGGCGCATGGTTGCAGGCGGTCGACGTGTCAGCTGCTGACAGGGTGGTACGGGATGCCAGGGCGTCGATGCTTGCCATCGCCGACCGCCGAGATCGCGCGGAGTTGCTGTGGCTCGACGGCACGATGGGCATCGTGCTGGGTGACGAGCAGCGCGTGCGCGCTGCCGTGAGTGCGCTCGCAGAGGACACCCTTCTGCTCAATCGTCACACGGGGCGTTCACTGACTGGCCTTTGGCTTCATCGCAGCGATCCCGACGCGGCCGGGGACAGTCTGCGTGCCGTGACGGACGACGTGATGCGCACCGGGCAATACGTCGTCGCCGCTGAAGCGCTCAACCGTCTTGTGATCGCAAGACTCCTTCGAAAGCGCGATCAGCCGTCGAAGGTGGAGCGCTACCTCATGTGGCCCGATGGCGGCATGAACTCGCCGGCCGCTTTCAGTGTGTCGATGGCTGTCGGACCGGTGACGGCGTACGAGCGCGCATCGGCTGCCGAGGCAGCGGGTGATCGTGCGGCGGCGATCCGGCACTATCGAACTTTTGTGGAACGCTACGACCAACCACCGCCGGCGCACCGCGCGATGGTGGACGACGGAAAGCAACGGCTCGCGGCGCTGCTGCGCACGGACGCCTCAAAGGCGACGGCAATACCCAAGTAGCAGGCGCCCAACTAGCGCCCTTTCACCACGCGCTGCGATCCCGGCACGCGCGTGAGCACGCGCCCGGCGCGGACGCCGGTCGCCTTGCCCCCATCGACCGCCACAACGCCGTTCACGATCACGGTCTCAATGCCGACGGGATACTGGTGCGGCTCGGTGAACGTCGCCTGATCCTTCACGGTCGCCGCATCGAACACCACCACGTCGGCGTACGCACCCGCGCGGATCACGCCGCGCTCGCGCAGTCCGAGTCGCTTGGCCGGCATGCCCGTCATCTTGTACAAGGCGGTGTGCAACGGCAGCAGCCGCTGCTCGCGCACGTACTCGCCAAGCACGCGTGGAAACGTGCCGTAGGCGCGGGGGTGCGGATGGCCGTCGGCCGGTTGCGAGAGCCGTCCGTCGGACGCGATCATCGTCTCCGGGTGGGTCATGATGCGGCGCACGTCGGCCTCGTCGAGCACATGATAGATCGCGTTGGCACCGCCTTTCTGCATCACGTCCAGCACGAGCGCCGCACCGTTCTCCGGTGTCGGCTCGAGGCCGCGCCGCTGTGCCATGTCGGCGAGCGTCTTTCCTTCCAGTGTCTTGTCCCACGAGACGCGAGAGAATTGTACCCGCCGGAGATCACCGCCCCCGCGATCGTTCAGGATGTTGAACACGATGCCACGCGTGATGCTGTCCTTCAGTGATGGCACCGCGAGCCGCTTCCTGAATTCCGCGTCCCCACCGGCCATCGCCCACGATGGCACCAGCACGCCGATGCCGGTGTGCGTCGCGGTGTACGGGTACTGGTCGATCATGACATCCGTGCCCGCCTTGCGCGCGCTGTCGACCATGGCGAGCGTCGCGGTGCTCTTGCCCCACATCTGCTGCCCCACCGCCTTGTGATGGGTGAGCACGACCGGGATGCGCGCCCGTCGCCCGATCTCCAGCGCCTCGCCGACCCCGTCGAACAGGCCGATGCCCTCCTTGCGCAGGTGCGACGTGTAGATGCCGCCCGAGTCGGCGGCGGTCTGTGACAACGCCACGACTTCGTCGACGTTGGAGTACGTCCCGGGCAGGTAGAGCAGCCCGGTGGAGATGCCGAACGCGCCGTCACCCATGGCGGTCGCAATGAGTCCCTTCATCTGGGCCAGCTGTGCCGCATCGGGCGCCTTGTCGCTCATGCCCATCACGGCACGACGCACGTCGTTGTGCCCGACGAGATAGCCGACGTTGATGCCCACGGTCTTCGCGCGCACGGAATCCATATAGGATTTCAGCGGCAGCGGTGAGCCGCCATCGGGCCCGCCCAGCGCGGTGGTGACGCCCTGCCGCAGCGCACTCTCCGCCAGCGGGAGCTGCAGCAGCGGCTCCAGATGCGCGTGCAGGTCGATGAAGCCGGGCGACACGATGCGGCCCGTCGCATCGATGGTGCGCTTCGCCTGCGCCCGGGGAATGGCGCGTGGGGACACGAGCACGATGCGATCGCCGGTGATGGCGACGTCGGCGCGGCGCACTGCGGAACCGGACCCGTCGAAGACAGATCCGCCCGTGATGACGAGGTCGTAGCGGGGTTGCTGGGCGTCGAGCCGGTGCGGTGCAAGCAATACGAGCGACACCGACAAGGCTGCACGGAGCGACGGTCTGTTCAGCATGACGAGGCGGGCTGGTGGATGCGGTGGGGTGCCGCCGTGCCGAAGTGATCGGCAGTGGTCAGCACGTTTCGCTTCCGCAAGCTAGCGCGCTACTCGCCCCCATCCAGCGCCCCGACCCTGCGATCCACCTCGCGCGCGAGCAGCTCCTCCAGCTGCGGCATCGTCAGGGCCGGGTATTGGCCTTGTACCGCCCCGTTCTGGAGCAGCGACACCGTATCGCAAGAGCTCGCGAGGGATTCCAGTTCGTGCGCGGAGAATATCACAGTTTGTCCCTGCTCCGTCGCCCGACGGAGCAGATGGCGGACGATGCGCCGACTCACCACGTCGAGCGCCTCGAACGGCTCGTCGAGCAGCAGCACGGGACGACGCAGGCTCAGAACGCCGACGAGTGCGAGCTTGCGGCGTGTGCCGTACGAGTAGGACTCCATAACGTCGTCGACCGGGATGTCGAGTGCCGTTGCCTGTCGCAACGCGGCCGGCGCGAGCGCGCCATGACCGAAGAGGACGAGGGTCTCGCGGCCCGTGAGGCCCGGATAGAGCTCGAGCACTGTCGGCAGGTACGCCACGTCGGACTGCTGCAGCGCGCGCGCGCCGAGCCGCACATGACCGCCGTGAGGCGTGAGAAAACCGAACAACGTGTCGAAGAGGGTCGTCTTCCCTGCACCATTGTGACCGACGATCGCATGCACCTGACCCAGGGGCAAGGTGATGGTGCACTCCCTGAGTACGCGCCGTCCTCCGCGAAGCACCGTGAGTGACTCGACGGACAGGCTGGATCCGTTGTCGGTCACGCCGGAAGGGCGCGGCGCGCGTTCATCGTGCATGTGGCGCACCGAGACAGTAGCCGGCAATGCGGGCGGCTGCACGACGGTAGAGCCACAGAAGCAGCACAATGCCGACGGGAGGAACGACAATGGCGACCGCGGTGATCGTCCAGACAACCGAACCTGCAGCATCGAGGGGACGGCCCTCCCGGTACGACGCATACTTCACCGCGACCGCAGCGGCGTGCGCGTGAAGGCAGATGGCAAGTACGAGCAGATAGGCTGGCCCATGGTGCGGCTGGCGGATCGCGCCGACCAGCGCGATGGGGACGAGCAACGCCGACAGCATGCCGACCGACACCAGCAGCTTGCGTGAAAGAAAGCGGCTGGCGGCATGTTCACGCGCATGGATCAGCAGCCACCCTTCTGCGGGTGCCCAGAAAAATGCGGACGTCGTCAGGCCGAGTACCGCCATGACCGCTATGACGATACCTGGCGAGCCGGATCCCACGATCCCGGCCACGAGTGCGATCACGATAGCGGGTGCAGATCGCCGCAGGCCCACCGTCCACTCAGGGAGCGGTGCGGGAACACCGGGAATCACCTGCCGTGGCTTTCGCGGCCGGCTGCTGCCAGTCACGCCGACTGATAGATACGCCGTCGCCGCAACGGCGATCGCGATGACGGCACTGTCGCGGGGCGAACGCAGGGCAGCGAGGCCGATCAACGGGCACGACCAGAGCAGCCCCTCGATCACCCGCACTGGCGCAGGCGAGATGCCGATGATGCGCTGCAGCGCAGCGTCACGCCGTGCTACCGTGAGCAGCAGCGTGAGGGTCACCGCCATGGCGCCAAGTGCCATGGTCTGCCGGCGCACTTCGAGGCCCAGCAGCGCAGCAATTCCGCCGCCGATGCACGCGACGACCACGAGAAGGAACCAGCCGGGTTCTGCCGCAGCGATGGCAGCAATGCTGCGCCTCATCGAGAACGCTCGCGCGCACACGACGAGCCGTATGAGGTTCCAACTCACGGACGCTGGCGCCCCAGCCTTGTCGTGGAGCATCGGGGCTTGGAGGCGCGCTGCGAGTTCATGACATACATGTAGAGTCGCGCCTGTTCGACCGCAAGCGAAACGGAACGAGCTGTCTCGCATGGAAACGGTGACGAGCGATCCCGCAGCCGGCGCTACTCTGCCCCCCATGCTTGCCGCCGCCCACTCCGCCGCCGTCCTCGGCATCGACGCGATCGATGTCACCGTCGAAGTACATGTAGCGAACGGGCTACCCCAATGGACAATGGTGGGGATGTAACCCCTATAGGGAGGACTACTCAATCCGCTACCTTGCGGCCCTTCGACGCATCGTCGGTTGGAGCATCATCCCCGCACGGACTCTCGCATGGATCCGAACGCCTGCTCGCTCTTCGAGGCACTGACCACGGGCGCGTCGCTCATTGGGAACAGCCGCGATGTGGATCGCGCGTCTGAGCACATCTTCCACCTGCTCACGGACGCCTACACGTTGTACGGACATGGGTCGTACGCGACAGCCGCCTTCCTGGCGATCACCGCATTCGAGGAAACGGCGAAATCGCACATCGCCATGTACCGGGCCGTCGATCACCCGGTCAAGCGTGGCAAGGACCCGCTGCTGAATCACGGGAAGAAGCACCTGCTTGGTGCACTTCCGTCCATCGCAATGGGTACACGTCTCGGCGACGCGCTCGGACAAGCGCGCGTCGAGCAGCTCCTTGCCGAAGCGCGCGGCGGCCGCTTGGTCGCGCTGCGCGAAGCCGCACTCTACGTCGTCCTCGATACGACGGGCGTGCGCGTGCCCGCGGATGTAGTGACCCGGGAGCGGGCGCGCGAGTTGATCCTGTTCGCCATCGAAGCATTCGATGATGCACTGATCGGTTACACCGCGCGATCCTTTGAGACGTCGAAGCGAACGGACACGATGTTCGCCGCGCTCGCGGGCTAACACGCGCGGACTACGACGGTTGTTCGATGCGTGTCCACGCCATGGCACGCGACGGCCGCGGTCCGCGCCACGCAACGTCGCTGGGCAGGGCGCGATGGGACTGGCGCTGCCTCTAATGCGTCGCGTGCCCCGTGCACCGCCCTGCGGATGCGATGCAGCCGGCGTGCACCGCGCGCTCGGCGCGGGCATCGTTCCATCATCGGGCGGGGTGTCGACGGCCACGTCCTCACCATTGGGCGCGTGGCCCCGCCGGCCGCCACGTCAGGCGCCGATCTCCGGGAAGGGTTCGTCGGCCGTTTTCTTGGTGCGGCGCCACTCGAGCACGGTGGATTTCTCGCCACGATTGAACGCATTGAAGGACAGCACGATCAACGCCGCGAGGAACGGCCCGCGGAGCTGCTGCTTTGCGCCGGCTCCTTGTTGGCCGATCAAGATCGCCCGGAGCTCGTACGCCGGCATGCCTTTCCGCAGACTCTCACCGTCTTGCACCTGCGTCAGCCACTGCCGCGCCTTGCGCGGCGCGATCTCGGACGCGAGCGCGTACACGAACGCGAGCACCGCATGCGGCTGTACGCTTCCTTCGGCCACCTCTTCCACGGCTCGAGCGAGTCCTTTGTGCTTGCGGAGCACGAGCTCCAGCTCCGGATGGGACACGGCCTGCCCTGAGCTCAAGATCGAGCCCCGTTCGTAGTGCCAGACCATCTTCGCCGTCGCGGCGATCTTGCGCGCTAACGACGGGGCCACGGCCTGGGCGCCTTCGCGCATCGCCAGCGCGTCGCCAAAACTGCGCTGCTTGCCGGTGTCGACAATCTGCAGCGCCTTGTCGTCCAGGTTGCGGATCACGTGGAACGAATAGGTCTTGCCCGAGCGGACAATGGCTTGCAAGCGATGCTGTCCGTCGCGCAAGCGGCCCTTCCGGTCAAAGCGGATCGGATCTCCATTGTCATACCAGTTGCCCTTGGCCATGTCCATTTCGAGCCGAGCGACGTTCGCCTCGTTGAGACGCCGGTTCGGGCCCATCGTGTCCAACCACGTTTGCGCGACGTCGGGGGTGACGGCGAGTACCTCTGCGCGTACGTCCGTGGATGCAGTCGCTGCAGCTGCCATGAGCCGATCTCCGTCGTGGTGAAGTGAGCGAACCAGGTACGCGCGCGCGCATCGCGATGCAACCGGTGCGTCTCCGCGCGATGCATGCGCCGCTCGTCGCCAGTATACGCGAACGCGCGTGCAGTCGCTGCCGACAGTGCCCGCCGCCGCGCAGACTATCAACGCGTGGTGCACCCAGGATAGTGGGTGTAGTGCATGGCTCCTGCAGCCATGAGCGCCTGGCCCCCACGGCGCCCTGGCTGATTCGAGCAATCGCGCCGGCGACGTGTTCGTTGGGGAGGCCTGGCTTGATCGACGAGGTGGTCATGCATCAGCTACACTCTGCACGCCGCGCCGCAGGCACGCGTCACCGCATGAGTGTCGGTGAGAGGACTCGGCGAGCATGGCGCCCGCCGCCGCCACCGCTCGTTGCGCGAAAAACGTCCTGACCGCGCCGTCAAGCGATTCTACGGCAGACCGGACGCGTGTTCGCGGTCCGGGTCGCGCACCGTCCCGCCCGCGCAGGGCGCAGGGCGCAGGGCGCAGGGCGCAGGGCGCAGGGCGCTCGGACGGCCTGGCCCCAACCAGCGTTACCCTGCCTGTAGCGGGCGGTGCCCAGACACCCGCGACGACTCGGGGCGCGCACGGTCCGGAAGCGGCCCCGACCTCTACGTGGTTTGGCCCCGCGCAAGACACCCTGTCGGTCGATATAGGCTGCGACGTCGCACTCACCGTCAACGCCTCTCGCCATGACCACCGCGTACCCCCTCCCCTCCGCCGCGCCTCCATGCACCGTGCCTGGCTGGCCAAGCGCCGCACCGTCGTCTGGCCCGCCACCGGTCGCATGCCTCGACCTTGTGGATCCCTTCCGCCACCCGGGGTCGAGTAAGGACAGCGCAGACCGCGTCTATCCGCGTCCGGATCTGCTCCCGTTGTATCTCGTCCTCCGTCATCCCAATGCAAAGGCGACCCCCGGTGCCGACGCACCTGCCGACGGCGCGCCTACGGAGTCCGATGTCCTTGACGCGTTCGAGGCTCGCATGCCGGGCTGGACCCGCGACGCGGACATTGCCCGGCTGCCGCGTGCGGAGCGCACGATTTTCCTTGCCGCCAACTGCAACGCGAAGGTACTGAACGACGGCGTGGATGGGTGGCTCGCCATGGTCGGTGAACACCGGATCGGCACCACGGCGACCGCGCTCCGCCGTGTCGGCGCCCAAAACGCGGCCGATGTCATCGCACGACTCCCGCGACTCCTTCACGCGTATGAACGCCTCGAAGCCGCAGGCAATGACGTCAGCGATCATTCTCGCGCGTCGTGGAAGCGACATCGCGCGCTCCAGCGACGAGTCCAGGCATTCCGTAATCGCCTCGACGCGCGATACTCGGCGACCGCCGAGAACGTAAGGTGTCTGGTGATCACGTTCGCCCGTGAGGCACTGCGTAAGGATCCAAGCGCGTTCGCTTGGCGCAGTCACCGACCCCCCGTGATCTGACGGGCCCACGTTGACCGGGTCGACCGCTCCACGCAGTCGGCGCGAAAAGCGAACCGCGTAGTGGCCGCCCGGTGATGCGATGCGTCCGAGCGAACCTCTCCGGGCCGCAGACGGCGAGTACAGTTTGCCGGGAAGTCAGCTCTGCCGGCATATGCCACCCCACCTCCACCTCCACCTCCTCATCGCCATGTCCGCTCAGACCTCCCCCAATCGTCGCCCCGCATCCCGGACACCGGCGCGCCCTGCATTGCGCGTCCGCCGCGCTTCGGTGCCTGCCGTACACGGGCCGGTTCAGATTACCCGCGACGCCACGGTCGAAGTGCGATGCGCGTCGCCGCGCTCCGCACGGGCGTCCCGCCACCTGGAGAAGGTGGTTGAGCAGCTCGCGGCCGCCTTGAAGCTCGACGTCGACGTGGAGCGCGGGCGAGAGGAGTCGACGCCGGCGCGGACCGTGTGGTTCGTGAACGGAGAGCAAACCGCCGCCGAGAGCTTTCTGGCCGTCGTGCGGTTGATCGCGGCGGCGCATCGTGGCACCGTGTTGGGCGCCACCCCTGCCCCGCGGATCCACGCACGCGTGGTGAGCAGCGGCGCGTTTTTCCACCGGCTGCCGTAGGCGGGGCCGAATCTGAGCTCCTCAGTCGGCGCCGTCCGTCCCGAATGCCGCCGCCTGCTGGGGGCAGAGTGGGCTGCGGAGCTCACCGGCGCTCACCGAACCGCACACGCGTCCCTCCAGGTCAGTGACTCGAGGCGATGTTCTCGGACCGCGAAGGAGTGCTCGCGCGCAGAGTATCGGCGGGCCCACGCGAAAAGCCGACGCGTGCGCCGGAATCCCTGGAGTGCCCGGGACGCGGGTGCAGGTGCGCCTCGCCCATCCCGTTCTCCAGGGCGCGTCCAAATTGGCATAGTTCCGTCAGCGAGAGCAAGCCGTGCGTGCCGCCTGACCCTGTGCAGACGAGAAACGCCCGCGCGTTTAACGCCCGGCGAGTGCGCGCGCTGTGTAGATCGCCGCCCAGAGCATGGGCGAGATGTGATCCGCCCAGTGCGCACCAGAAAGCGGCGCCTCACTCTGAAGGTGGCCGGTCATCGAGCGGCTACGCGCTGCTTCCTCGGCCTCGGCCAACCCCGGCTCAAAGTGGTGTTGGAAGACCAGCGAGTACGGACTCGTGAGAAAGTCTCGCGCGCTGAGGTGAGCCGAGTCGCCGGCGGGTGCGGGCCAGGTGTAGTGGTGGAATCGGACCGCGACCTGATAGCCAACGACGCAGATGCCGCTTGTCGTGCGGCCTGCCGCGCAGTGCTCGCACCTGCCCCACAATCCCGCCACGCATGAGGGTCCGTGTGCATAACACTCGTGCGCCACCCAGCGGATCGGGCTCGGAGCGAACTTCCGCGCGAAGAGGCGTGAATCGGGAGCGATGCTCCCGGCTTGGACCGCCGGAAACGGCGCGTGCGGCTTGCCGAGTACGGTGGCGCGGAGTGCGCCCGTCTGTGCCGGGAAGCGGTGTGGACCGGGGGGCACCGCGGCGCGGGCGGTGGCGTGGGGAGAGCGAGTCGGCGTCATGCCCGGGAGGCTAGTGGCGCATGCAGCTGCCTCGACATGCTCCCCTGCCGGGCGCACGCGAGCTCAGATCCCCGGGACACTCCTGCCCCTGCAATCTCAGGCGCAGTCAGGGGGATGGCATCGCGATGGGCAATGCTGGACACGCCGGGCGTCTTCACCAGTCATGCGCACCAGCGATGCGACAGACCAACGCGACGCGCCGCCCTTCACGCGGCGACAGCCGGCACAGTCGACACGCGACGCGCGGCGCGCAACCCCAACTACTCACCAAGGATCTGCCGCTTCTTCCGCGCGAATTCGTCGTCCGTGAGCACGCCGCGCTCCCGGAGCGCCGCGAGGCGTTCCAACTGCGCGAGCTCACTCTCAATGCCGGACTCCGGCGGCGCAGCTGCGCCTTGGACCGTGACCACGAGCGGGGCCGTTGCCGCACTCCGGCGCTGCTGGCGGTACGACTCCAGCGCTCGATGAATGCGCTGAAACTCCGGCTCCTCGGCGCGCGTGAAGACCACGGTGTTCTCGTCTGCTGCGGCGTCCCACATGCCCCGGCGCGACTCGACCCCGCCGACGATGGAGAATTGGATGAATCCGTTTACGAGCGGACCCGCCTGCCGGAACTGCACCGCCGTGATGCTGTCGAGCGGGATCGACTTCACGCCCGCCAAGCCGTGCACCAGGAAGCCAGCGACACCCGAACGCGTGATCGTAATCTGATCCGCGCTCAGTTCCAGCTCTCCCCCGCGCCCTGACGCGCGCAGCGGCGCGCGGCGCGTCGACGGCGGACCGGACGGTCCGCGCGTGCTCCCGACGGGAGCCCCAGCCGCATTGGCGGCGGCAGGCGGCGAGGGCGAGCGGGTGGCCCATGGCTGCTGTCCTGCGCGGCTAGCGCAAGCCGGGCATTCAGCCACTCCGAACCCCAGACGCTTTTGGCACCTCCCACATACCCCCATGCACCACTCCTTGGCGTCGATGCCGAAAGCCACCGTTGACCGGTCCAGCCTCGCAATGGGCAGTGGCGTGCATGCTCGCCGCGGAGCCGAGGATCGGCAATCTGGGACCCTCCGCTGGCCCGCGAATCCGTACCGTCGTGTGCCCATCGCCTGCACGGCGGCTGCCGCCGCCGGGCACGGATCCCGTGCCTACCAGACGACCGAAACCGCTTCGCTTTGCAAGCCGACCGCGTCGCCACTGGGGGAAAGCAGGATGTGGGTGACGAGCCGATAACCCCGTGTGCGCAATGATCACGCACTCACGGGAAACGACCGCGTCAAGGAACGACGGGCGTGGCCCATACGCGTCAAGCGTCTGCCGACCATTTCGGGAAGCGGTCGGAGACCGCGTCCAGAACGCGATAGCGCGGCAGCGCTGCTGCACGGAGGGTAAGACGTCTTGAAGAAGAGCGAGTCGTTCCGCGACGACACGGTGACATGATGTGGAACCGATTGCTGGTCATGGCACCATCCGACGAATCGAGGGGGGCGTTGCGACCGTGGGCATGGGCCGCGCACGGCTCTCCGCGTGAGGACCGCCGCTGTGCCCGCCGGCCGGTGCGGTCGCGACTCTGCAGCCCCACGACTGCACATTGGAGCCAACAGTGAGCATCGCAGTCTTAATAGAACAAGCCAACCTATTGTCGAATAACGATTTAGGATTAACCGGCCATATCGAGCAAGACCCTGTAGACCTCCGACACGAGGTCATCTCGACCTCGGCGTCTCTCTCGTCGAAGCGAATTCCCGCAGCCTGCCCCGGTCGAACTGGTGGCTGCGTGCAAGCACACTGCTTGTGCTGATCGTTGTCCACCAATGTCGAGTCGCTAGATGGACTCTGCATGTTAGGGGACAATGATCATGCCCAATCTTGTGCTTGACTAGCCAGAGCATGGCTGTGTTTGCCGATGAGAGAACGGAGACGATTCTCTCCCCAGTA
>JAZKCW010000056.1:0-23310 GCA_040387895.1 Gemmatimonadota bacterium | reverse complement strand
GCCCGATGGACGAGCACAACAAGACCGCGGAACAGGGGCAGGACCGCGGGAACGGCAACGCGAACGGGAACGGCAATGGGAATGGCAACGGCCCCCAGGCCAAGGAGTTCAAGTTCACGGTCGATGGCCGGCCCTTCGAGACCGAGCATGCGCACTTAACCGGCCTGCAGCTCAAGGCCCTCGCCAGTGTCGATGCGACCTTCGGGGTCTTCCTGGAGGCCCGCGGGCAGGACTCCGACCGACAGATCGGCGACGGGGACGTGGTCGATCTTGCCGCGCCCGGCAAGGAGCGGTTCTACACCACCCCTCCCGCCACTTACGGCACGCACGCAGCCGGGGGGCGAGCGGCGGCTGGCGAGACTGCGCCGACGCCCGTCCGATGAGCGTTGCGGCCGCGATGGGGCTGATCGAGGCGCAGCTCGACGCCCTGGCTACCGTGTTCCCCGGGGCCAGCGCCGCGGCGCGCCCGGACGGCACGGTGCTCGTGACGATCCCGACCATCCCCCTCTCGGCCGCTTGGAGTGTCCGCACGACCGCCGTACAGTTTCTGGTCCCAGTCGCGTACCCGATGGCGCAGCCGGACTGTTTTTGGGCGGCGCCCGATCTCCGGTTGGTGCCAGGGACGATGCCGATGAATACCAACCTCACCCCCATCCCGGGCGAGTCGGCACCGCAGCTCTGGTTCTCTTGGCACGTCGCGCGCTGGAATCCAGTCACCGACACGTTGCTCACGTTTGCGCGGGTGATTCAGGCGCGCCTGTCGTGCGACAAGTGATGTCCGGGCCCGGCGACCCTGACATGGTGGCCGACCTCCGGCCACTCGACGATCTGGTGTTTGCGTCCGGCAGCCTGCAGGCGCTCCGCACCGCGCTCCTGGCGGATGCTCCGCTGGAGAGCGCCGCTTTCGTCTACGCGCGCCCAGTCCGTCGGCCCATGGGCGGCTGGCGGCTGGTGGCGTACGACGTGTGGATCCTCGCCGCATCGGAGTACGCGGCCCGGTCCGCCGTCAGCATCGAGTTGTCGCCGGCGGTCGTCGCGACGGCCATGCAACGCGCGCGTGCCGAGCAGTCGAGCGTCATCCTCGTGCACACGCACCCGGTCGGCGGGCGCATCACTCCCTCCATGCGGGATCTCGCGGGCGAGCGCGTCCTCGTGCCCGCACTGCAGCGTCGGGTCCCGGACGTACCCCATGGCCGGCTGATTCTGGGCCGCACCGACCTCGACGCCGCCGTCTTCTCGCCGGCTGCCTCGGTCCCACCGGCGCCGCTGGTGGCGCCGCTGGTGGCCGACCCGACGGGCATCACCAATCTCGCTCCACCGGCGCTCGAGAGTCGTCCGCTGCGCGTCCTCGAGATTGGCGATCAGGTGACGGTGTACGACCCGCATGGGCCGCCGGCGGCATTCGCGCTCGAGCCGGACGCGCCGCTCGAGTTCGACCGGCAGGTGCGCGCGTTCGGCGCGGCGGGCCAGCGACGGCTCTCGAGCCTTCGCGTGGCGGTCGTCGGGCTTGGCGGCACGGGGTCGGTCGTGGTCCAGCAACTCGCGCATCTCGGCGTTGGCTCGCTGCTCCTCATTGATCCGGATGCGCTCGAGCGCACGAACCTCAATCGCGTCGTCGGCGCCGCGCGGGGGGATGTGGGGCGCTCCAAAGTATCCATCGGCGCCGACGCGGTTGCGCGCGTGAATCCGGAGATCGTCACCGAGGGGCTGCTCGCGGACATCCGCGATGCGCACGTGGTGCGCCGGCTGCTGGACACGGACTTCTTTTTTGGCTGTACCGACTCCCAAGGCAGCCGCGCGGTCCTCGCGCAGTTCGCCTATCAGTATTCCGTGCCTGGCATTGACCTGGGCGTCGCGATCCATGCCGTGGACGGACAGATCTCCCATGTGAGCGGCCGCGTGCAGATGCTCGCGCCGGGCCTGGCCTGTGTGCTCTGCGCCGGCGTGTTGGATCCCGAGGCCGTGCGCCGTGACCTGTTGACGGACGACGCGCGGGCGGCCGATCCCTATATCGTTGGCGCTGCCGTGCCGCAGCCGGCCGTGATCTCGCTGAACAGCGCCACCGCGTCCCTCGCGGTCAGCATGTTCCTCGCGGCCGTCACCGGGATCCCGCTCGCGTCACGCCACCTGCGGCTGCGCTTCGATGCCGGCAAGACGTCGTCCGTCAGCACGACCCCCGCGCCCACCTGTCCGTGGTGTTCGGCACACGGCTACCTATTGCGCGGGGATCAGTGGATGCCACCCGGCCGCGTGGCGCCGCCGGCGGCCGCCGCGGCGCTATCGCTGGCGCAGGGCGATGCCGCGGAGCTCGTCCGGTGACCGACATCCTCCCACGGCCCGACCGGGTTGCTGTGCTGCCGCATCACCTCGCAACCGACGCCGTGCCCGCGCGGCCCGAGACGCTGGCCGAGACGCTGGCCGAGACGCTGGCCGAGACGCTGGCCGCGGCGCCGATTGGCATGCCGGCGGAGGCGGCGACTGACGCGCGGGCGCCGGTGGCAGTCCCGGTTACGGTCCCCACATTGGCTTCGGCGCCGGTCTCCGCCGCCGCCACGGCATCGCCGACCGCGAGCGGGCGCACGACGCCCGTTGGCGCGCACGACCAGCGTGTTGACATCGGGCCGGGCAGCGCTGGCCGACCGGCGAGGACCGATGACGCGCGTCGCGTGGTGTTGTGGTGCGGGCGACCGAACATCGACCTGGTGGGCGCGCTCGGCGTGCGGCGGCACTGGGTCCGCGAAGTGTCGCTCGACGTCGCCGCCGTGTCCGCGCACGTGGCGGAGGCGCGGGCCATTGTGATCGAGGTGCCCGAGGATCTGGAGGACGCGACGTCGTGGGCGGGGCCCGTCGTTGACCTCGCGCTCACCCACGGGCTGGCCGTCGCGTTCTGCATGGCCTCGCATCACGAGGACGAGGAAGTCAGTGCCATCCCGCCAGCCCGGGTGACCCAATTCACGCGTGCCGTCGCGGGGCTCACGGGCCGAGGAGATGCGCGGGTCCGGATCGAAATGGGTCAATGGCCGCAGCTCGCTGCCTGGATCGTGTCACACCATCAAGCCGGTCCCGCCGCGAACACCCAGTTGTCTTTGTTGGGGGACGTGCCGACGGACGCCGCGGCGGTGACGTTGCTGCAACGGGCATTCGCTGACCTCTGTGCGGTCACGCTCACGCGGCTGCACGGGGGAAAGAGCGGCGCGGGTGTGTGGCTCGTCGAGCCGAGCGACATGGACGCGACGCGACGCGCGATGCCCTTCCTCGTCAAGTACAACACGGTCGAGAAGACCCGCGGCGAACGCTCGAGTTATAGCCTCTACGCCGACGGCATGATTCCCTTCAACCTGCGGCCGCCGTTGCATGCGAGCCGGTGTGTGGAAGGGGCCTCCCACGGCCTGCTCGTGTTTGATTTTCTCGCGCGCGCGGTGCCCTTCGCGAATGCACTGCCGGTGTACACCCCGGGGCAGTTGGTGGGGTCGCTGTTCGGCCATACGCTGGCTGGAGCGCTGCGCGCGGCCACTGACACGACGAGCGCCCTGGCCGCCCCGTTCGAGCGGATCAAGGTGCTGCACTGGTCCACGGCCCTCGAGGACGCGGCGAGCCACGCGCGCGCGGCGCATTCGATGCTGCCGGATGTCGACCAGTTGCGGGCCATGCTGGGGGCCCTGCCCGCGATGCGCCATCGGGCGGCCACCGCGCACGGGGATCTCCACACGGGCAACCTGCTGGTCGCCGCGGGTTCGTCCGATGTCCTGCTGATTGATTTCGGCAGCATCGCCTACGGGATGCCGGTGGGCACCGATGCGGCGTGCCTTGAAGTGAGTGTGGCGTTTGCCCCCGCGGATGTCCGCGACACGCTCGCGCGCAGCGCGCCCGCGGCCGACGCGGCGTGGCTCCGCGCGGCGTACCAGTTCCCGCTGGAACCGTTTGCGGTCCCCGACCGCGCGGGGCGTGAGCGCTGGCTGGCCGACACGCTGCGGGCGACCCGCGCGATGGATCGGCAGTATGAAGCCGACCCGGTTCCTTACGCCTTCGCCGTCGCGGCGTACCTGATACGGTTCGCATCCTACGCGGATAACGGCTCCGCAGCGGATCGGGCCTTGGCGTACGAACTCGCCTGCGGTTTGTTCACGGCCGTCCACCGGGCCACGGCGCCAGTCGGCCCCGACCGCGCGCTCACCACGTCACCCGAGTCATCGCGCGACATGGTGGGGGCCGAGGCATGACCGATCCCCGCGCGCGTCAGCACGCCGCGCCCGCAGCACGGGCGGCGCGCCTCCGGTTCGACGCCATCGAGCGCGTGGCGGGGCAAGGCGAGGCCCGCGCGACCGTGGACCGCTGGCCCGGCCGACTCGCCGTGGTGGTTCGGGGCATCCCGCGGTCGGTCGTGTTTGCCTGTCCCTGCGCGTGCGGCGACGTCATTGTGATCAACCTGGATCCGGCGGTGGCCGACGCGTGGCGGATGCGCGTGGAGGACGAGCAGCTCACGCTGCTGCCTTCTGTCTGGCGAACCACGGGGTGCCGCTCACACTTCATCGTGTGGCGGAATGGCGTGTGGTGGTGTCGCTGGCGGTCCGACGTTGCCCCTCCACGCGGTGAGCCAGACGTGCGCACACGTGCGGAGGACGAGGCATGGCCTGAGGACATGGACCATGAGCTGCGCGAAGAGTGGCGGCGCATCCGCGACGCGCACCGGGCGAGCGATTCGCTGCGCTGATTGCTTGACCATCGCGCTTCACCATGCGACGGAGTGCGGCTCGTCGCCGCAGAGACTCACGAGGCGTTGCACACGCACATCCCGGCTACCGCGTCACCGCGTCACCGCGTCGCACGGCGGTACCGCTGGGCGGCAGCGCCCTCTGTGTCCTTCAAGTGCCTGCTCGGCGTCCTCGCAGGGTAGTCAGCCCGCCTGAGTCGAGCGTTGTGCCATGGATACTTGCTTGATGGCGGCACCGCGTTGTATTGTTGTTACAACAGAACAACATACATCGTCCTTGTGTGCCGGCCGCTGCTCGGCCGTCTGACCTCTTCCCCTGAAGGCTCCATATGGCAGAGAACCTGTTCGGTAATCTCGTCGCAGCGCGGCGCCAGGACCTGCGCCTCACGCTCCGTAAGTTCGCGGCCTTGGCTGAGATGGACGCAGGCAACCTGAGCCGCATCGAACGTGGTGTCGCGGCGCCCCCGCAGGCCGAGGAGGTGCTGGCCCGGATGGCCGACGCGCTCGCACTGGCGCTCGGGACACCCGAGCGCGAGCGGTTCGTCGATCTCGCAGTCACGGCCAACGGCCGCATCCCCACGGATCTGATGGCGGATGACGAGGTAATGGCCAGTCTCCCCCTGCTCTTTCGCACGCTCCGTGGCGCACCCCTCACCGAGGAGAAGCTCGAGCGCCTCGTGGACGCCATTCGGACCTCGTAAATGGTGTCCTATCAGCCGCCGGCCTTGTCGTATGCCGACATGCGCCACATGGCGGACGACTTTCTGTCGCGTTTTAACAGCGACGGATGCGTTCCGGTCGAGATCGAGGACATCGCGGCGTTTGACATGGGCTACGAAATTCGGCTCTTGGCCGGGGTGTATGAGGACGTCGAGGTCCACGCGTGCCTCGCCAATGGGCTTAAACGCATCTTCGTCGATGAGGCAACGTATTCGCATCGGTATGCCGACGCGCGCTTCAGCATCGCGCATGAGGTTGGGCACGTGTGGCTGCATGCGAGCTTCTACGAGGCCAACCCCATTCGGTCCATCCAGGACTACTACCGCGTACACGAGGCATTGGGCCTGGACGCATACGAACGCATGGAAGTGCAGGCGCAGAATTTTGCCGGGTTGGTGCTCGTGCCAACCGACGCGCTCCACATCCTCGTGCGCGGTGCGCGCGCAGCGGCGAACGCTGGGGGGATTCCCGGCGATGTGTTTGCGAACGAATCGGGGCAGCGCTTCGCGACCAACTGGATCGCCGACGCCCTGCAGGTCGCGCCCCGGGTGATCGAGAAGCGGCTCGAGTTCGAGAACGTGTGGGCGCCGCCGACGCGATTTTCGGGTTCCTGATCGCGGCCGACGCACGCTCGTAGTACAGGCACCGCCGACCTCTGGGCGTCGTCCCGACCAAATAACGGGTACGCGCCACCGCGCGACTTGGGGGATCAGGACGAGGGCCGTCGGGCCCGGGCCCCCGCGCCCACCGCGTTACGGCTCACGTGCGGACGCACTATGCGCCACGTCGCGTCGGCGAACGAGTGGGAGCATCCACCAGAGCATGAAAATCGCCGCGGCGACGACCGCGCTGACCACGTCCGCCACGCGCGTACCGGCGACGTGCGTGAGCACGAAGTGCGTGGCGAGGACCAAGGCGACCGAGAACGGGACCATGCCCGCCACCACCAGACGCGTCGATCCGCGCTTGAACCGGATGCGGTCGCTGAGCGGCGTCAGAATCCGGTGCTGCGCTGCCGGCGCACTGAAGAGTACCAGACTCACGAGCGCGCAGACGAAGAGCACGACGTAGAGGCGCCGGTGACCGGGCGACACCCGCGCAAACCCCTCGCTGAACGGGAGGACGATCAGAAACCCCGTGAGCACCTGCACGCCCTGCAAGAGCACGCGCAGCTCTTGCAGCAGGTCCCCAAGATCGCCCGCGCCATCCCGGGCGGACTCGGGGTCGACGCCCGCGGGCTCGGCGTCGCTGCTCACCGTCTCGTGCGGTGCGCCATCATGCGCCGACTCACGCTGCGCGTGACCATGCGTGACCGCATGCGACCGCACACGCCGACCCGCTGCGTGGCCGGCATCACGTGGCCGGTTTGCCCAACTCGATGGCCCGGCCCTCTACCGATTCCGCGATGGCGTCGACTTGGTGCAGCGCACCGTACGCGCGCTGGATCAGGACGAGCTCCACCAAGCCGTCGAGGATGTTGACGTTGCTGGCCTCGAGCGCGCCTTGGCGAACGCCTGCGGCGTCGCGGTCGGGAACCCGCGTCGCGGGCGGCACGAAGAGGCCACTCCCCTGCCGTTCGAGCACCGCATCGTCCGGCGTGCGCTCGACGCGCAACCGGCCCAAGAGCCGGCCATCGACGCGGACGTTCCCCGCGCCGTCCACGGCGACCCGCCCCATGGGGGCGCCGGGTGGCACTCGCACGCGGCCGCCGTCACCGAGTAGCGCATTGCCGTGGGCATCGATGATGGTCCCGTCCGCGGCAAGTGTGAACGACCCGCCGCGTGTCAGCCGGTCGCCCGCCGACGTCTCCACGACGAAGAACCCGGGGCCTTCGAGGGCCAGGTCCAGCGGGCGACCGGTCGATTCCAAGGCGCCGGGACGCAGATCGGTCTGACTCTCCGCGACCAGGCCGTCGCCCGCCGTCGCCCCCGCCAGCACCCGCGCGAACACGTGCTCCCCCTTGAAGCCCGCGGTCGACGCGTTCGCCAGGTTGTTCGAGATCGCTTCCTGCCGTCGGAGGATGACGCGCTTTGCCGCCGCGATCAGCTCATCGCCACTCATGCCGGCTCCCATGCCTGCTCCGCGGAGCGGGTGCGCGGGACCGGGGTGTGCACGGATTTGGTCCACGCGCGCACCTCGGCGCCGAACCTCGGTCGGCCGATACGCTGTCGTGCAAAGCGTCGCGGGCGCATGTCAGCGGCCCGCCCGGCGCACGAACGACCAGCGCTGTGTCGGGAAGGTTTTCCCGATCCACGACAGTCGGCGCCGCGTGCGATCCACTCCACCTGTCGAGTCGACCGTCACGTAGCCGCATTCGCGATTGCGCCCTGGCTGCTGGCTCACACAGAGCACGGCGGCGCGGCCCGTGTCGGACGGCGCGGTCGACGCGGGCGCATCCTCGATCCACCACCAGAGGCGACCGCTCGACAGGGATCGCGGGTCACCGGCGCTACGCACCCGCACCTCGACCCGCTGCATGACCCCTTGAGCCCCCAAGGCCCATACCACCGAGTCCGGTGCACCGCGGCCCGGCGCGACCCGCTGTGGCGCGCTCCATTCGCCGATGAGCCCAGCCGGCCAACGCCGGGTCGCGGCCTCGCTCCCGGCGCGTGGCCAGCGCGTGCCGCATCCCGACACGGCGACGGTCGCCAGGACAGCGAGCAGCACCCGGTACCGGGCAGGTCTGCGCGGCAACGGCGCCCGTGTGTGCACTGCACGCGCGGACGTGTGCCCCTCCCCTCGGCGGTTCATGCGGGCCCCCGATAGCGCAGCAAGCGGAGCGCGTTCGCGATGACGATCAGCGTGCTGCCCTCGTGCGCAATCACCGCGGGGCCGATGCCGGCGATGCCGGTCACCGTCACCACGACGAGCCCCGCGATCACCCCGAGCGAGACGTACAGGTTTTGGCGAATGACACGCCGCGCCGCCCGCGAGAGTCCGACGGCGAAGGGCAAGCGGCCCAGATCATCGCCCATGAGCGCCACGTCGGCCGTCTCGAGCGCCGCGGCGGTGCCCGCGCCGCCCATCGCGATGCCGACGGTCGCATGGGCGAGGGCGGGGGCGTCGTTCACGCCGTCGCCCACCATGGCGACCGGCCCCTCTGCGGCGAGTTCGCGAATGGCCGTCACCTTGTCCTCAGGCAAGAGCCCCGCGCGCACCTCGTCCACGCCGACCGCGGTGCCGACGGCATTGCCGACGCCGGCATTGTCGCCGGTGAGCATGATGATGCGCTGGATACCCGCGGCGCGGAGCGCGACGAGTGTGTCTCGCGCATTCGCGCGTGGTTCGTCGGCGAGGCCCAGCACGCCGAGGAATTCGGGCGTGTGGCCGACGCGCCGGACGATCATCGTGCTGCGGCCCGCCTGCTCAAGGCGCGTCACCGCATCGCGCACCTCCTGGGGGACCACCACGCCGGCGTCCTCGAACAGCAGCGCGCGGCCAATCTCCACCGGCGTGCCGTCCACCGGCGCGCGCACGCCGCGCGCCGTGATGGATTGCAGCTCGCCAGCATCGGGTAGCGCGAGCTTTCGCGTCGCCGCCGCGCGCACGACTGCCTTCGCCAACGGATGCTGCGAACGTTGCTCGACGGCGGCCGCGTTGCCCAGCAGCAGCGTCTCGTCGACGCCCGCCATCGGGACGATGTCCGTCACCGATGGCTCGCCGACGGTGATGGTGCCCGTCTTGTCGAGCGCGAGCGAGCGAATGGATCCCAAGGACTCGAGATACGCGCCGCCCTTGATCAACACGCCGTTGCGCGCGGCCTGCGCAATGCCCGACAGCACTGCCGCGGGCGTCCCCAAGGCGAGGGCGCACGGGCTGGCGGCGACGAGGACGGCCATCGCCCGTGCGAACGCCTCGGGCCATGTGAGGAGCCCCAGGAGCGGCGGCACGACAATCAAGAGCACGTCGCCAACCAGCACGACCGGCACGAAGATGCGCGCGAAGCGCTCGGTGAATTGCTGCGTCGGCGCCTTCTGGGTCTGCGCCTCCGACACGAGCTTGATGACGCGGTCGAGTGTCCGGTCGCCGATGGCCGCGGTGACGTCGATAACGAGGGCCCCTTCGCCGTTCACCGTGCCGGCGAAGACCGGATCGCCCGGCACCTTGTCGACCGGGACGCTCTCGCCTGTGATGGGCGCCTGGTTCACGCCGGAACGGCCTTCGCGCACCGTCCCGTCCACGGGCACCCGCTCTGCCGGCTTGACGACCACCTGATCGCCGGGCTTGACCTCGGCAATCGGCAGCGTGACTTCGCGCTGCACGCCGTTCTCCTCGCGCAGCACGGTCGCCTGGGATGGCGCGAGCGTGCCGAGCGCCTTGATCGCGTTCCGCGCCCGCCCCAGCGCATAGTGCTCGAGCGCATGCCCAAGACTGAAGAGAAAGAGCAACAGCGCGCCTTCGGCCCACTCTCCCAACGCCGCCGCGCCGGCCGCGGCCACCACCATCAACAGGTCGATGTTGAAATGGAACTTGCCGCGCCGGAGGTCGCGGAGAAAATGCCCGACGTTGTCGCGCGCGCCAAACACGTAGGCCGCGATGAAGAGCGCGAGGGAAACACCCGGCGCGGCCGCCTGCGAGCGCTCCAGCAACCACCCACCCAGCAGGAACACACCCGATGCCAGGCTCCATGCCAGCTCGCGGTTCCGGGCGTACCAGCCCCGCGGGGCGCCGTCCTCCTGCGCGTCCACGCCGGCATCCTCCCCGTGATCGTCGTCCCGGCGCCCTTGCGTCCGCTCTGGCGCCGGGGTCGGCGAATCGCCGTTGACCGAGACCGTTCCGGCTGCAACCGGACGTGCGCTCGATGTTGGCGACGCCGATACGCGGCGCGGCGTCTCGGGCGTGGCGTCACCGACTGCCGCGTCACCGGTTGCGGCAGCAGTGGGAATCGTGGGAGCGGTGGGCGCCGGCGCCGACGCTCGCGCCCGACCATCCGAGCTGGCGCTGCCTGGCGTCATGCCTTGCAGCAGCTCGTTCGGCTCAGGCGCGGCGCCTGCCTCGCGAAGCCGCTCGCCAATCGCCGACGGGGTGGTGTACCCGCGGTCGTATTCCACGCGGACCACTTGGCCCGCCAGACTCACGGACACGTGCGTGATGCCGGGCAGATCCGACAGCACCGATTCGATGCGCTGCGCATCGTCTTCGCTCGTGATCGCGCGGATGGGGATGAGCAGATGCGCGAACTGGCCGGTGACCTCCGCGCCGGCCGCTCGCGCGAGTGCCGTCACGGCATTCAGCGTGACGCGGGCGGGATCGTAGTGCAGGCACAGCACCGGCGTGTCCACCGCGCGCCGCGCGCGGCCCGTCGCCGTTCGCGACGACGAGGATGACGAGGACGACGAGGATGACGAGGAGGAGGCACCCGACGCCACAACCGCGGCGGCGGTCTCCGGCTCGGCGTCCCCAGGCAGCATCACGTGCGCGCGCACCACGCCATCGCGCTGCTCCAGCAGTTGCGTCAGGCGGGCCACACAGCGGTCCCGCGCGTCCGGCACGTCCGGCAGCAAGAGAGGAATATCAATGCGTGTCACGTGTTGCATGCGACGTCCTCGTGTCTCGTGAATTCGGTGATCCGTGACCGGATCGCGGACAGCAGGTGCCCCAGCATGTGCCACTGCACGTGGCCCAGCATGTGGACCAGCAGGCGACTTCCCACGCGCGCGTCGTCCGCGCGTCGGGTGTCCCCGGTGGCGGCGCGAGCGCTCAGCATCCGCGCGTCCTGGGTGGGAGCTGCGCGCAGCGCTCCGCGTGTGTCGGCTCGGGTCCCACCGGGTCCTTTCCTCCACGGGCGTGGAAGCGACTCAAGGCGTGCCGTGCCTCGCGCTGCACCAACGCATTGGTATCGCGGCTCGCCACGCGGAGCGCCGCGTCGACCGCCGGTGGGTGCGATGCGGTGCGCGTCCCGAGGGCCTGCACGGCGGCCAAGCGAACAGCGGTCGCGCTGTCGGTCACGAGCTCGAGAAGGCTCGCCATCGCCGCGTCGCTCATCGCGGCGTCATTCGTCACGCGCCCCAGCGCGCCGGCCGCAAGTGCCCGAATGACAGGCGATGCATCACGCGCGGCCTGCCTGACGGCCGGCACGGCGCGCGGCGTCATCGCGAGCGCGAGGCCGACGAGCGCCGCAGCGCGCGGCGCCTGCATCGTGTCACGCGCCAACATTTCGAGCACGGCGTCGATCTCCTGCCGTGTGCCGGGCGCCGACGTCTTCGTTCGGGCTTCAGTCAACGTCGCGGCCACCGCGGCCCGGACCGAGGCGTCGGGGTCGCGATGCAGCCGCAGGATCGCGCGCTCCATCTCGCGTCGCGCGAGGCTGTCCACCGCGTTGGTCGCGAGCATCCCGAGCGCGCGAACGGCTTGCATGCGCACGGCCGCATGCGCTGAATCGGCGAGCATGGCGCCCAGCGCCGCGGCGGTGGCCGCTTTGACCCGAACCCCCGGTTGGGCGAGCGCCTGCGCGGCCGCCACGCGCACGGCATCGACCGTGTCGGACAGCGCCGCGATCAGCGCAGTGGTTGGCGCGGAGAGACGTGGGTTCAAGGACAGCACGGTCCCGAGCGCGCGCGCGGCCTGCTCGCGCTCGCGCGCGGGAGCGTCCCGCAGTTGGGCCGCCCACTCGGCGCTCGTGCGCCCCCCGTACCCAGGATCGGCTTGGCAGCCCTGCAGCACGGTCAGCACGGTCAGCACGAGCGCCAGCACTGACGCCTGACCCCGCCGGGACCACCGCGGGCGCATCCCGCCTGGCAGGCCAGGGCCTGCGGACGTCATGGCGTCCTCCCGGCGCCATCCGCCTCGCCATCGTGCCCCTCCGGACGGGGACCCTCGGCGTGCTCGCGGTCGGCCCCGGCCGCGTTACGCGTGTGATGCGGCGACTTGACGCCCGCGGTCACGAGGCGCGCGCGAAGCTGTTCGGGGGAGACCACGGCGAGATCATACGTCACCTCCGCCACCGCCTGGGCCGCGGAGACGTGAATGGCGAGCACGCCCGCCACGCCCTCCAAGGAGGCGCGGATCGCCGCTTCGGCACCCTCGCTCGCCAACCCCCGCAACGGAAAATGCAGCTGCGCGGGATACTCCCGCGTGTCGTCATGCTTATGCATGGGTGATCCACTCGAAGGCGTCAGGCGCTTCGACTTGCAGGGTGGTGTGGTGCACGTTGCACCGACGAACGCGTGCTTCGACGTCGCGAAGGAGGGCCGTCGGATCGGCACCGGCGGCGCACACCACATGCGCACTCATCGCGTTGCTGCCGCTGGTGAGCGACCACACGTGCAGGTCGTGCACGCCTTGCACGCCGGGCGTGTCGAGCACGGTCTGACGCAGGGTGCCGACGTCGACATCGGTGGGCGTGCCCTCGAGCAGGACACCCACCGCTTCGCGCAGGAGCCGCCAGGTTCGCGGGAGAATCAGTAGCCCGATGCCCGCCGACACCAACGGGTCCGCGTAGTACCACCCAGTCGTCATCATGATGAGCCCCGCGGCGATGACGCCCACCGACGTGAGCATGTCGGAGAGCACCTCGAAGTACGCCCCCTTCATGTTGAGGCTTTCCTTCGACGCGCTTCGGAGCAGCAGCATGCCGATCAGATTCACGACGAGGCCGATGCTCGCGACGACTAGCATGGTGCCGCTTTCGATTGGCGGCGGCTCACGAAAGCGCTGGTACGCTTCGTAGAGGATGTAGAGCGACACGACGATGAGCACCGACGCGTTCGCCAGCGCCGCGAGAATCTCTGCCCGGTAGTAGCCGTAGCTGCGCGCTGGCGTCGGCGCGCGCTGCGCCAAGCGGATCGAGTACAACGCGAGCCCGACACCGGCGACATCGGTGAGCATGTGTCCCGCATCAGCGAGCAACGCGAGACTCCCGGTGAGGACGCCGCCGATGACTTCGGCGACGAGGTAGGTGCCCGCGAGCAGGAACACGATGCGCAGCCGGCCCGCGTTGCGGCCGGCCGTCGTCGTCGGACCTGCTCGTTCCGCATCCACTGGCCCCAGTGGCACGGTGGTGTTCACAGCGCTTCGTCTCCGTCCGATTCCGCGCCGGTCGCGATCTTGACGCCTCGCGAAACGGGCAGCACGAAGATCTTGCCGTCGCCGCGCTGACCGGTGCGTGCCGACGTCCGGATCGCCTCCACCACGGCCGTGACGAGACTGTTGCGCACGACGACTTCGACGCGGGTCTTCTCGGCGGTCCCGTAGATCACCTCTGGCACCGGGGTGTCGTTCCGGCGCGCGCTGCCGAAGCCGCGCACTTCGGTGAACGTTGCGCCAGTCACGCCCTTCACCTGATGCAGGGCGTGCACGACATCCTTCGCCATGAAGGACTGCACGTACGCGATGATCATGTGCATCAGGCACCTCCGAGCAACGGCGTGTGCGACGGATGGTGGCCGTCCGCGACCGATGCAGGCGCGCGGTCGTCCTCGGCCGCTTCCCGCGCGGCCTGTTTCCGCTCGAACAGCAGGTAGAGCAGCGGCAACACGAGCAGTGTGAGCAGCGTGCTGGTCACGAGGCCACCGATGACGACCGTCGCCAAGGGCTGCTGCACTTCGGCGCCCGCGCCCGTCGAAATGGCCATCGGGACAAACCCGAGGCTCGCGACAAGTGCCGTCATCAACACGGGCCGGAGCCGCGTCACCCCACCCTCCCGGATGGCGCGCTCAAGCGGATGGCCGTGCTGTCGGAGCTCGTTGATGTACGAGACCATCACGACGCCATTCAGCACAGCGACGCCGAACAACGCGATGAACCCGACGCCGGCCGAGATGCTGAAGGGCATCCCACGCAGCAGCAGCGCGATGACGCCGCCCACCGTGGCGAGCGGAATACCGGTGAACACCAGCGCGGCCTGCCGCAACGAGTTGAAGGTCGCGAAGAGCAGCAGAAAGATCAGGAGCAGCGACAGCGGCACGACCAGCATCAGGCGCTTGGACGCGCGCTCCAGATTCTCGAACTGCCCGCCGAACTCCGGGCGGTAGCCGATGGGGAGCGTGATCGTGCCGTTCTCGAAGAGCGTGCGCACTTCTGCCACGAATCCGCCGATGTCCCGGCCGCGCACGTTGCCTTCGATGATCACCAGCCGCGAACCATTCTCATGACTCAGCTCGGCCGGCCCGTCCACCTCGGCCACGCGCGCCAACGTGCCGAGGGGCACGCGCTGCCCGTCCGGCGCGCTGACGAGGATGGCGCTGATGGACTGCGGATCCCGCCGCACGCTCTCCGGAAACCGCACCGTCAACGCGAAGCGTCGTTGGCCTTCCAGGACGCGCGACACCTGCGCGCCGCCGATGGCTTCCACCACCTGCATGACGTCCGACGCGTTGATGCCGTAGCGGGCCAACTGCTCCGGTAGCACGGTCACCTCAAGCTGCGGCAGGCCTTCGAGCTGTTGCGCCTTGAAGCCCGTGGCGCCCTCGATCTTGGAGACCGCGGCCACCACCTGGTTTGCGGCATCACTCAGTTTGGGCAGATCGTCGCCGTAGATCTTGATGGCGAGGTCGGAGCGCACGCCGGCGATGAGCTCATTTACGCGCAGTTCGATGGGCTGACTGAAGCTGTAGACCAGGCCCGGGATCTTGTCGAGCGCGGTCGACATCGCGGTCTCGAGGTCCGCCTTCGACTCCGCGCGCTTCCACCCGTCCTGCGGCTTGAGCAGCACAAAGATGTCGCTGATGTTGACGCCCATCGGATCGGTGGCAATTTCGGGCCGGCCCGTCTTCGCCACGACGTCGGCTACCTCGTCGGGGAACTCGGACAGCAGCACCTTCTCGAGCTGCGTGGTCTGCCGCACCGACTCCTCGAGCGAGATGCTGGGCAGCCGGAGCACCTGCAGCGCGAACGATCCTTCGTCGAGGCGCGGAATGAACTCGGAGCCGAGGAACGGCACCGCGGCGACCGCCGCCGCGACGGCGATGGCCGAGCCGATCAACACCTTGCGGGTGTTGGCGAGGGTCCACTCGAGCGCGGGCACGTAGCGCGCCTTCGCCTTGCGCACGAGCCACACGTCCTTCTCCTCGATCTTCCCGCGCAGGAAGAGCGAGATGAGCACGGGCGTGAGCAGGAACGTCAGGAGGAGCGAGCCGACCAGCGCAAACACCACCGTGAGCGCCATTGGCTTGAACATCTTGCCCTCTACCCCTTCGAGCGTGAGGATGGGCAGATAGACGACGATGATGATGCCGACCCCGAACAGGATCGGGCGCCCCACCTCGGCGCAGGCATCGAGCACGGTCTGGAAGAACCCTTCGCCCGGCTTGCGGTGGCCCAGGCGGCGCATGCTGTTCTCCACCATCACGACCGAGCCGTCGACCACGAGGCCGAAGTCGATGGCACCGAGGCTCATCAGGCTGCCCGCGATCCCAGCCTTCACCATGAGACTCACGGCGAACAGCATCGACAGCGGAATCGCGAGCGCGACGATCAAGGCTGCGCGGAAGTTGCCGAGGAGCACGAACAGCACGACGACGACCAGCACGGCGCCTTCGACGAGGTTCTTCTCGACCGTCGCGATGGTGCGGTCGACGAGTTCCGTTCGGTCATAGAATGCGCGCATCGTGACGCCCGCCGGCAGACTGCGGGCCGCGGTCGCGAAGCGTTCCTTCACGGCATCGACGACCGTGCGCGCGTTAGAGCCCATGCGCATCATGACGATGCCCGTGACTACCTCCCCGCGCCCGTCCTTCGTGACCGCGCCCTGCCGGAGCGTCGAGCCGATGACGACGTCGGCGATGTCGGTTACGCGCACTGGGGTGCCGTCACGGCTCGTGATGACGATGTTCCGGATCTGGTCGAGGTCCTGCACCTGCCCCACGCCGCGAATCACGAGCTGCTCGGCGCCCTGCGTGATGTAACCACCGCCCGCGTTCTGATTGTTCGCGGCGATGGCGTCGAACACCTGCGGCAACGTCAGGTTGTACTGGATGAGGGCGTCCGGGCGCACGAGCACCTGGTACTGCTTCTCGAAGCCGCCGAATGCGTTGACCTCGGCCACGCCCGGCACGCCGCGCAGCTGCGGCGCGACGACCCAATCCTGCAACGTTCGCAGCTCGGTGGGATCGAGGCCCGTCGTATCCTTGGCGTCAATGGTGTACTGGAAGACCTCACCCAGGCCTGTGGAGATGGGGCCCATCTCGGGCGTGCCCAGGCCCTCGGGAATTTCCTCGCGCGCCTGCTGCAGCCGTTCCTGCACTTGCTGGCGCGCGAAGTAGAGGTCCGTCCCTTCGCGAAACACCACCGTGACTTGCGAGAGCCCGAACTTGGAGATGGAGCGCATCTCTTCGAGCTCGGGTAGACCGAACATCGCGAGCTCCAGCGGCAGCGTGATCTGCCGCTCGACCTCGAGGGGTGAGAGGGCCGCCGCGTTGGTATTGACCTGCACCTGCACGTTCGTCACGTCCGGGACGGCATCGATAGGCAGGCGCATGGCGGACCACACGCCGACGCCGATCAACAGCGCCGTCGCCGCGAGGACGAGCAGTCGTTGCTTGAGCACGAAACCAATGAGGGGTCGCATGGCGGTCAGTGCCCGCCTTCGCCGATCTCGCTCTTGGCGAGTTCGGAACGCAGCGCGAACGCCCCGGCAACCACGACGCGCGCGCCGGCGGTGAGCCCGGAGAGAATCGTCACGCGGTTGTTGCCCACCGGCTCCCCGACCTCCACCGCGACCGTGCGAAACTCGCCGGGCTTGGTGCCCGGCACGAAGACGACGGACTTGCCCTCGACTTCCTGCACGGCGTCCTTCGAGACCACGACGACCGGCGCGCCGCCCTCCCCCACCTGGATGCTCGCGCTCGCGAACATGCCGGGCTTGAGCGCGCGGTCCCCATTCGGGATCTCGACGCGCGCGGGCACGGTGCGGCTCTCCGGGTCGAGCGCGGCCCCGAGGTACACGATGCGGCCCGGGAATGTGCGCCCTGGATACGCGGTCACACGGACGCCGACCGACTGTCCCACGCGGACCCGGGCGAGGTCGCGCTCGAACACATTGAGCTCAATCCACACCCGCGAGAGGTCCGCCACGGTGAAGAGCGTGTCGGTGGGGCTGGCCATCTCCCCGATGCTCGCGTCGCGCGCGACGACGATGCCGGCGAACGGCGCCGTCAGCCCGAACTGCCCGCCGCTGCCATGGCCCGCACCCAGCGCGGCCAGCTGCGCCTCCGCGCTGCGGAGGGCTGCCTCGGTGCGACGGAGCTCGGCCTCGGCATCGAGCAGTTCCTTGCGGCTCGAGATACCCTGCGCCGCCAGGCGCTGCTCGCGGGCGAAGTTTTCCCGCGCGATGCCGCGCAGCTCCTCGGCCTCGCGCTCCTGCGCGCGGATCTGTCCCACCGCCGGGCTTTCCAGCAGCGCCAGCGTCTGGCCGGCGCCGACCCGGGCGCCCAAGGGCACGCGGAGCGACACCACGCGCCCTTCGGTGCGCGCGCCGATATGGCTTACGCGGTTGGCGTCGTACGTGATGGTACCCGTGACGGCGAGTCCGCTCGTGGTGATGGTGCTGGCGGTATCGAGACGGATGCCGGCCAATCGGACGCCGGCGGTGTCGAGCACCACCACCTCGGAGCCTCCGTGCTCGGCCTTCGCGGCGCTGCCGGCTCCTTCGGCCGCCGTTGCCGCTGCGCCCTCGGCATCACCGGTCGGCGCAGCATCCTTGCCGCAGCCGACGAGCGCGAGGGTGAACACGAGCGGGAGGTACATCGTAAGGCGCCCGAGAGCGGACGGGAGGACGCGGGGGCTCGGTACGGCGTGGCGGTCGGTCAAACGCCACCGGCGGGGCATGCGTGAGGCAATCATCGGGCGGGGTTGGCAGAAGAAGCGCCGTCATCCGTCGGCGGCGTGAGCGCGCCGGAGGCAGCGTCAAGGAGGGTCAAGGCTTCCTGGCGAGCGAACCACGCCTGCCAGTAGCCGAGTTCGGCGTCGAGGAGCTGGTTGCGGAGCAGCAACAGCGTCGGGAGCGCGATCTTGCCAGCGCGGAACGCCGCTTCCAGCAGCGCACTGTTCGCGCGGGCCGGCTGCCGAACGGAGGCCTCGAAGACGGCGACTTCCGCGTTCGCGGCCGCTAGGGCGCGCACCGTGGTCGCAATGTCGGTGCGGACCTGCAGCCGAGCCGCGTCGCGTAGGAAGAGCGCCTGGCGTGCTTCGGCGCGTCGCTGCGTCACGAGTCCCTGCGACCGATTGAAAAACGGCAGACTGAGGCCGACGGCGGGGCCGATCCGGGTACGATTCTCACCTGGGGTGCGCTCGGCCAGCACACCGAAGCGGAGGTTCGGTAACGCCTCCCGGCGCGACAGCGTGATGAGGGCTTCGGTCTCGCGCACCGCCGTGACCGTCGCGGCGAGGTCTGGACGCCGCGTGAGCGCCAGCGCCGTGAGCGAATCGATGTCGGGCGTCGGCGACGTCACCGCGGCGACCACCGGCGCGATCTGGAGCGTTGAGTCCGGCAGGGCGGGTTGTGCCGCGGCCGGATCCTCGAGGCGCAGCGACACCCCGGGGCCGATCCCGATGATCCGCGCTAAGTCGAGCGTCGCGCCGGTCGCATCGCGCTGCGCCGAGAGCACCCGCGCTTGGGCTCGGCCGAACTCGATCTCCGCCAAGTTGGCTTCGAGGATGCTGATCTCACCCTCGCGGAGCTGGGTGCGGACCGCCCCGAGCAAGCGCTCGGTGAGCTCCAGGACCTCGCGTGTCACCTGTAGTCGACGCTGCGCGGAGAGGGCGCGGTAGAACGCAACGCTGGCATCCGCGAGCGTCAGCCGGGTGGCGTTCGCCACGGTAGCCGTGGCGCGAGTGAGGCCGAACCGCGCGGCATCGATCCGCAAGCCCCGCTGTCCGGCGACCTCGAGTTCCTGCATCACCGTGAATTCGGACGCGTTGCGGCTTCCGCTAAACCCAGGCCCCGGCGCGACGGCCGAGAGGTCCGGGTTGAAGCGGAGGAGCCGCGCCTGCTGAAGGCCGCCCCGGGCGATAGCGGTGTCCTGGCGGGACGCGAGCAGCGTCGGGTTCTGGGCCAGCGCCAGACGGCGCGCCGCGTTCACCGTGAGCACGAGCGAATCGCCAGTCCTCGGGGGAACGGGGGAGGCCTGCGACCGGAGCGGCGGGGCGGCGGCCAACAGGGCCAACGCGCCAGCGACACCGAGCTGTCCCGAGAAACGCCCTGTTCGGGGCGCCGCTGGAACCCGGTCAGGACGGAAGACGCAGAGCAATGGCCGCGAAGCTCGCGGCGGACCACCTGTCGCCCACGCGAAGGCGCGGACCGGTGGCCAAGAGAACACACGCACAGAGGAACGCCTCGGGTATTCGACCCCGGCGTGCGTGCGTCGCCCGCGCGCCGCCGCACGGTCCCCTCACCGGGGAGGCCATGCGGCTGACGTCGAGCAGAAGCACCCACGCGCGCGCGCTACGACCGCGTAGCGCGCAGAACGCGAGATCGAGATGTGGGAGCGCCGAGGGAGGTTCCGCTCGGCGGCTAACGACCACAGGCCGATGCGTGCGCGCGACTCACAAGCCGAAGCGGCTTGGCTGCGACACGACCGGCGGCGCCCTAGGCGATAGGCGGACGCAGGTGAGGCTCGCGCTGGGCGTCCACGGGCGGCAAGGCCCGGCTCGCCAGCACGGCCAGGTGCTCCGGCGCGAGACGCTCCAGCTCAATGCCAATAGCGGTCAAGCCAACGTGGGCGTGACCACTGTGACACGCGTGCACGGAATGCCCCGAACTCGGGGGCGGGGCCTCGCCGTCGCTGTGCGTGTGGAGATCCACGACGGGGGAGTTCGTCGCGGGCGCGCCGCCTCGCATGTCCGCGTCGGCCGCGCCGCTGTACCGCGTCTGCTCGCTCGCCGGCGCGTCGCCATCATGCACGTCCGCGATCAGTGACTCGACCGAGAACAGGCCGAAGCACAGAGCGAGCACGAGGGCGAAGCAGCGACGAGCCATGAACGCGATGAGTCCCGTGGACAAGTGATGTACGTGGCGCTGTGCGACGACGCTGGTGCGGCGTGCGCTGACGAAGTGTTGGTGAGAGTGGCTGCGCGCCGCAAGGGCGCGACCGCACATCCGCCATCGCCTTCACCGACAGACGCCTTGCGACGCCCCGAGCAACGTCCTACCCTTAACTGAACGCCCGTTCAGACGTACAGAGAACGTAGCAGTGTTGGGCACTTCGCCGCAAGGCTCGTGGTCCACCCGACGCCATGCCGCTCCGCACTATCGCCGTTACTCGTTTTCCAGACACGCCGCGATGACCCCACGCCTCGCACGCTCCGCACCACGCCCCACTCGAATTCCCACAGCTGACACGACGGTGCCGGGGTCGCAGGCATTCCCGGCCACTGAGCCGTCGGCGGCCCCAGCGGTGGGTCTGGGGCCGTACGCCGACGACGACCGCTGTGAGATCCGCTGCGTCGATCAGGCGAAGGTCGCCCGCGTGCGCGCCCTCGCGGCGCCCGCCGCGACGTTGGCGACGCTCGCCGAAACCTTCAAGGCGTTGGGTGACCCGACCCGGCTCCGCATTCTGACCGCGCTCGCGCTCGAGGAGTTGTGCGTCTGCGACCTCGCGACGCTCGTCGACGTCTCTGAGTCGGCGGTCTCCCACTCGCTCCGCACCCTCCGCCAGCTGCGACTCGTGCGCTACCGAAAGCGTGGGAAGATCGCGTACTACTCGCTCGACGACGCCCACGTCGGCCACATAGTCGCCGAAGGACTGGTGCACGTTCGGGAAACGGCGCGCTGACCGCCAACCGCTCTGCCCCTGCGGCGCTCGTGGCCCCAGGCGGCCGCATGGCGCGCTACCGTGTGACCGGCATGGATTGCGCACGCGATGCCGCGCAGATCGAAGCGGTGGCTCGCGGCGTGGCCGGACTGAAGGCGGTTCACGTGTCGGTGGCGACGCATGTGATGAGCGCCACGGCGAACTCGCCGGAGGTGCTGCACGCCGTCGAGCGCGCCGTCGCGGAGGTCGGCTATCAGCTGTCCCCACTCGGTGCCGAACCGCCCGGCGGAGCGGACGATGGGCGGGCCGCCGCGCCGCATCGCATCGCGCCGGCGTACCGCCGCGCGCTCTGGGTCGTGGTGCTGCTGAACCTCGGATACGGTGTGGTCGAAGCGGTTGCCGGGTTCGTCTCCGAGTCCCAGGCGTTACAGGCCGATGCCCTCGACTTTCTGGGTGATGGGGCAATCAGCTTCGTCGGCCTACTCGCCCTTGGGTGGCCGCTCCAACGGCGCGCGCGTGTCGCGCTGACGCAGGGACTGTTTCTCGGTGCCTTGGGCATCAGTGTGATCGGTACGACGCTCTACCGTGTCGTGGTGCAGCCGCAGCCCGAGGCCGAGACCATGGGCATCTTCGGCAGCATCGCCTTGGTCGTGAACGTGCTCGCGGCGATGGCGCTCATCCCGCACCGTGCCGGCGATGCCAATGCGCGCGCCATCTGGCTCTTCTCGCGCAACGACGCGCTGGGGAACCTCGCGGTGGTTATTGCGGCGGGACTCGTCGCGTGGACGAAGTCCCCTTGGCCGGACCTGGTCGTGGCGTTCGTGATCGCTGCCCTGTTCCTGCAGTCCGCGTGGAGCATTGTCAGCGATGCGCGACGCGAGTTGGTGCCAGCGCCAGTAGGCAGCGGTTCCTGAGCTCGCCACCTCGTCTCCTGACCCTGGAGTGTGCTCCAAGGTGTATCGTCTGGGCATGGGCACCTCCGTTGCTTCCCCAGCAGTCAGTGGACAGGTCGTCAATACCCGTTCAGAGCCACCCGAGCGTCGACCGCTGCTCATCGGCGATCTCGCCATCGCCGCCAGCGTCAGCCCCGACACGCTGCGCCACTACGAGCGCCGGGGACTGCTGCTGCCGTCTGGGCGCCGGCCGAGCGGATACCGCGAGTATCCGACTGAGTCGGTGGCGGTGGTCCGTTTCATCCAGCACGCACAGGCGCTCGGCTTCACGCTCGCTGAGGTCGACGAACTGCTGCAGCGACGTGGCGGGATTGGACAGCCGGGGGCCGCGCTGTCCGTGCGGGCGGTCGCCGTCGCGAAGCTCCAAGACATCGACGAGAAGCTTCAGCAGCTGGAAACCTTACGTGGCGCGCTGGCCGACCTTGTCGCCGAGTGCGAGCAGGCGTGCGGAGACGGGCGGACGCTGAGCGACTCGCGCGACTGCCCGATCCTCTCCGCGCAGGACAGCCGCAGCGACCCGCGGCTTTGACGATTGCAGAGTGACCCTCCGCATCCACCTCATCACGAGAAATCAGACCATGACGATCAGCCACGACCGTTTTTCCGAAGCCTGCTGCTGCGACTGTCCCTGCTGCACCTGTGGTTGCGCGAGCGGGAGCGCGTGCTGCGGGAAGTGCTGCTGCGACGAGGAGTAGCATCCATCAGTGCGGTGCGCGGCAGCCTGTCATGGCCGCGCGCCGCGGGCGTCGCGGTGGCCCGACGCTAGTCGGATGCGAGCATGTACACCGCCCCAGCGGCCATGAGGAGCCAGCAAAGCCAGTAGAGTCCGGAAACCCACCACGGACGCCGACCCCCTGGTAGTGCCTCGACGCGATGATCTTCCCACATGCCAAGCGCGTGCAGCACCGCGCTCGTGCCCGCGAGCACCAGCGCCATTCGCGAGAGCCATGTCGCGAACATCGCGCCCAGTCCCACGCCAGGATCAGCGCGCCGTGGCCGGAGGTCACGGCGGCCGTCTTGAGGCGACGCAGGCGTGCGTCGCTGGCCGGGTCATTCGGCACCTACACATGCGCGCCCCGGACGCCCGCCACGTCAATGGCAGGCACGGACTCTCTCGGCGACACGCCTGCAGCACGACGCAGCTCCCGCTGCTTGAGCAGCGACCAGATCGCTGGCACGACGAGCAATGTGAGCACCGTGCTGGACACCATCCCGCCGATCATCGGCGCCGCAATGC
>JAZKCW010000055.1:0-76574 GCA_040387895.1 Gemmatimonadota bacterium | reverse complement strand
AACAGGCCCTCGATGTAGTTGCGGCGGTAGAACTCGAGGGTGAGCCACACGACTTCCTGTGGCGTGAACCGCGCGCGCTTGACGCCACTCGACCGGCGATTGATGCAGTAGCTGCAGTCGTAGATGCACCAGTTGGTCATGAGGATCTTGAGCAGCGACACGCACCGGCCGTCCGGCGTGTAGCTGTGACAGATGCCCATTCCCTCGGTCGACCCTAATCCGCCCGGGCCCGCGCGCCGTCCCTTGGAGCCGCTGCTCGCGCAGGACGCGTCGTACTTCGCGGCATCGGCCAGAATCTCGAGCTTCTCGCGTACATCCATCGGCGACCCGGTTGCAGTGTAGACCGAATATACACCGTACCCTTCCGAAGGTCGCTCGAAAACCCTGCCGGACGCGAAACGAGCGTGACGCATTAACAATGCGTCACGCTCGTCGCGCATCGTGTCGGTTACAGGAATGCGTCCTAGCGACCACCAGCCGGCGGAAGCGCATCCACGAACGCGATCATCTGCTTGCGCTGCGCCTCGCTCGGCAGGCGCCCCATGCCGCCAGCGATGTTGTCGAGCATGTTCTTCGCCTGGCTCGTGGCTGGCGTCGCCGCCGTGATCGCGGGATGCGAGACGATGAACTTGAGGAAGAACTGCGCCCACGTCTCGGCGTCGAACTCCTTCGCGAACTCCGGCACCCCCACACCCGCAGCGCGCCGGAACAGGCTGGTGCGACCGAACGGCGCGTATGCGAGCACGCCAATCTTCCGCTCCATCGCGAGCGGGAGGATTTTCTCCTCGACGCCGCGGTTGTCGACGGCGTAATCGATGCCGATGAAGTCGAGCTGCTCGTTGCGCATCACCGACTCGAGCGCCCCGTACTGCGAATCGTTCGTGGTCGTGATGCCGATGTAGCGCACCTTGCCGGCCTTCTTGAACTCGCGCAGCACGCCGAGCTGCGTGGCCGGGTCGCCCATGTTGTGCACCTGGATCAGGTCGATCTTGGGCTGCTTGAAGCGCGCCAGCGACTGCTCGATCTGCGCGCGCGCCGCAGCCGGATCAGCGGGGCCGCCTCGCGCGACGTTCACCTTGGTCGCCCAGAACATCTTGTTCGCGACGCCCATCTCGTTCACCAGACGGCCCGCGACCTCCTCCGACGCGCCATACGACGGCGCCGTGTCGAACAGGCGTGCACCGCGATCGGTCATCGCCTTGAACACTTCCTTGAGCGCCGTCACGTCTTCCGCGCGCGCGACCTGCGAGAACGTGGCGGAACTGCCAAGGCCGATGACGGGGATCTTCTCGCCCGTGGAAGGGATCGCGCGCTGGATGAACGAGCTCTGGGCGAACGCGCCGCTCGACAGCGCCTCGAGCAGGCGCGGGGAGAGGCCCAGCCCAGCACCGGCAGCGGCGGCGGTGCTCAGGAAGTCGCGACGATTGATCATGATCGATTGGCTCGGTGCAAGCGAAGGGAGGAGGGAAGAGCGGGGACGAGCGAAGCTAGCGACGCGCCGGCACCGCCCCGGAGGCGACTGCCGATTCGATAATCTCGCCGGAGCGTTCGTACACCGACAGGCGAAGGCGGCCCTGCTGGAGCGCCTGGCGTTCCGTCCCATTCAGGGGCAGGGTACCGGACGCCGAACGCATGCCGGGGCCAAGCAGCCGGACGATGACCCGCGTACTACCCGCGGGGCCCACGGCTGCTCCATCCGCGTTCACGCGTCGCAGCACGACCGCCACCGCATCGTCGGGCCTGCTGCCGGAGAGCGCGGCATTCCAGTGCAGTACCCCGGCCGGCGCATCGTACGTGAACCGCCCGGTCGCCGTCGCCCGTGCGGAGCCCGCACGCACCACGATCGGGCCAGCGCTCGTGGTGGCGACGGGCGTACGGCCGTTCACCAGCGCGGGCGTCGTGTACGGTGCACGCCGTCGCGCGCCGGTCGCCTCGAACGCATACGCAATGGACACGAGACGCGTGTCGGAGAACGCGCGGCCGAGCAGTTCGACCCCGACCGGCAGCCCGTCCGCCGAAAAGCCGGCGGGGATGCTGATGGCGGGCAATCCCGACTGCGCGGCGAGGTTGCACGTGCTGCCGGTCTGCACCTCACCGGCGAGCACCGGTTTCTGCCGGACGGTGGGATAGGCCAGTACGTCGAGCGACAGGCTGTCCATGATGCGCTCGATTCTCGCGCGCAGCAGCGTGCGACGGGCGAGCGCCCTGGTGTGCGCCTCGCTCTCCGGCGCACTCACGGTGTCGATGGTGCGGAAGCGTACCTCGAGCGCACGGTCGAAGAGGCCGCGATCGATGATCTCGCGCAGCGTGCGCACCGGCGCGTTCGGCACCGTGCGCAGGTAGTTCGCGAGGTCGAACTTCGTCTCCATGTTCGTCACGCTGGTGTTGGCGAGCAGCGTGTCGAACTCCGGCACGGACACCTCCACCACCGTGGCTCCCGCCGCACGCATGGCCGCGATGGCGGCGCGCACGGTGTCTGCGATCTCGGCGTCCGTGTCCTGGAAATACGGCCGGAAGATGCCGACGCGCGCCGTCCGGAGTGCGTTGCGATCGAGCGATGCTTCGAAGCGCGGCAACGGACGACCGTCCAGCACACGGGTGGTCGAGTCGGCCGGGTCGATGCCCACACTCACGTCGAGTGCGATCGCCAGGTCCATCGCGGTGCGAGCGAGCGGGCCGCCGATATCCTGCGTGTGCGAGAGCGGAATGATGCCGGTGCGGCTCACGAGCCCCTGCGTGGGGCGTAGTCCGAACAGGCTGCCGTACGCACTCGGGATACGGATCGACCCGCAGGTATCGGAGCCCCAACCCACCGCGGCAAAACTGGCAGCGATCGCTGCACCGGTTCCGCCGCTCGAACCGCCCGGGCAGCGCGCCGGGTCGTACGGGTTGCGTGTCTGGCCGCCCAGCGAGCCGATGTTCGTGATGCCGGCCGCGAGTTCGTGCATGTTGGCCTTGGCCAAGATGACGGCACCCGCATCACGCATGCGCTTCACCACGAACGCGTCCCGCGATGGCTGGCTGTTCGCAAGCGCGAGCGAGCCGCCGCTCGTGGGCATGTCGTGCGTGTCGTAGTTGTCCTTGATGATCACCGGCACGCCGTGCAGTGATCCCCGTACCCGCCCGGCCTTGCGTTCGGCATCGAGTGCTGCCGCTTCCGCGCGCGCTTTCGGATTGATGCGGATCAGCGAGTTGAGTGCGGGACCGGCATGATCGTACGCGGCGATCCGCGCCAGGTATGCGTCGACCAGTTGCACGGACGTCACCCGCCCGTTCGCCATCATGGCCGAGAGGTCGGTGACCGAGGCTTCGACGACGTCGGGTTGAGGCGACACGGCCGCGCGTGACGATCGTGGCGCAGGCGGACGGGTTGGTTGTGCATCGGCCGCGGTGCAACAGAGGGCAGCGGCGACCAGACTGAAGACGATCGGGGGCAGGGGGCTCATGCAGGAACGTTACTCCCGCAAACGCGTCCCCGTGATCCACTGCAGCGGTCCACTGCAGCCATCCACCGTGCCGCTACTTCAGGAAGCGCTCCGCCAGCGTCTCGAGCCGGTCGTCCTTGGCCTTGATGGCCTGCTCCAGCAACTCGGCCACATACGGCTTGAGCGACGGCTCGCCCCAGTAGTAGCCCGTCGCCCGCTCGGCGAGTTGCGTCTCGCCCACGCGCGCGGCCTCGAGCAGCGCGCGCGCCGCGACCCGATCGTACTCGGGGTCGTCCCGCTCAGGCAGGCCGTAGTTGCGGCGAGGCATCTCGCCTTCCGCGTCGTCTCTCAGAAATGCGCGTGACATGCAATCGCTCCGTCTTGCTTCGTGCTGCTCGTCGATGCGCCGGCAAATGCCAGCGCATGCCGGCCAGATGACCGCTCCTGATGGTAAGATACCCCGAATGCACCATCCGCATCCTCACGCGCATCGCACAGGTGTCTCGACCGTGGGCATGGTCGTGTTCGCTCTCGTGCTGCTCGTGCACCTCGCGGTGAATGCGCTGGGTCCGTACGGCCTGCACCGGGACGAACTCCTGTACATCGCGATGGGGAAGCATCTGCGGGTCTGGGCGATGGACTTCCCCCCATTCATCGCGATCGCTGCAAACCTGTCGCGCGCAGCGTTCGGCGATTCGGTCACCGCCATCCGGTTGCTGCCGGCACTCGCACATGGTGCCCTGGTCCTGATCGCGGCAGCCATCGCGCGCGAGTTCGGTGCGCGCGTGTGGGGCCAGGCGATCACCGCGTTGGCCGTCTTCGCCTCGCCACTGTTCCTGCGCGCCGGCAGCATGCTGCAGCCCGTCGTGTTCGACCAGCTCTGGTGGACCGTGGCCCTCTACGCCCTCGTTCGGCTCATCAACACCGGGCGCGCGAACTGGTGGCTGCTGCTTGGCGGCGCGCTCGGCATCGGGCTGCTCACGAAGTTCAGCATCGTGTTCATCGGGGTGCCGATCGTGGTGGCCGTGGCCTGCACACCCGAGCGGCGCTGGCTCGCGACGCGCTGGCCGTATCTCGCGCTGGCCTTGGCGCTGGCGATCGGCGCACCATTGATCGTCGGACAGTTCGCGCTCGACTTTCCGGTGCGCGGGCAGATGGACGCCCTGCAGGGCGAGCAGCTCGAACGTGTGACGTATGGCGCCTTCATCGTCGAGCAGCTGACGTTCGGGCCGGGCACGCTGCTCGCGGCCGTGGGTGCAGGTGCGCTGGTCGTGGGTTCGCTGACACGCTATCGCGTCATCGGGCTCGCGTGCGCCGGTGCGTTCCTGCTGCTCCTCCTCCTGCACGGCAAGGGCTACTACGTCGGCCCGGTTTATCCGGCGCTCTATGCGGCCGGCGCGGCGTGCTTCGACAGGGTCGTGCGGCCACGTCTGCGCGCAACATTGCTCGGGGCGGCACTCGCGGCGGTCACGCTGTACGGCTTCGTGTCGTCGCCCATCGCGCTGCCCTTGCTGCCACCTGCCGCGCTTGCCAGCTACGCCTCGCGCGTCGGCATGTCGAGCGCCACCGAAACGAATCGTGGCGAGCAGCTCCCGCTGCCGCAGGACTTTGCGGACATGCTCGGCTGGCGCGAGATGGTACGCGCCGTGGCCGATGTGTATCAGGCGCTGCCCGAGGCCGAGAAGGCCGACGTCGTGCTGCTCGGCGCGAACTACGGCGAAGCCGGCGCACTCGAGTTTTACGGGCCGGAATTCGGACTGCCCGCTGTCGTGAGTCCGACCGGATCCTTCTGGTTCTTCGGGCCGGGCGATAAACCGGGCCGTGTGCTGGTCACGCTCGGCGTGCCGCGGGACACGCTCGCGCAGATCTACGGCAACGTCACCGAAGCCGGGCGATTCGACTCGCCATGGATGGTGCCGGAGGAGCGCAACGTCGAGATTCTCGTCGCGCGAAATCCATCGATCACGCTACAGGCCTTGTGGCCCCGGCTGGCCGGTCGCAACTGAATCCTGGTGCGACCGGTGCAGCACGGGTGAACGTGTCGGGTATTCAGGATCCGTCGACGCGGCGCTGGGACTCGCCATCGAAGAAATGCACCTGTGCATCCGCCCGCAGGCCGATCTCCGTGCCCGCATCGGGCAGTGACGACGGACCAAGCCGAACGGTGATCTCCATGCCGTCCGCAGTGGCGTGCACGACATCCTCGTTGCCCAGGTGCTCGACGAGGTCGACTCGTGCCCTGAGGTGCGGCGCGTCGTTGCCAAGGGTGAGGTGCTCCGGCCGAACGCCAAGCATAACCGGCTTGCCGGCAAGTGGCTGCAACGCGCCGCGATACTGTCCCGGCACCGGAAAGCGAACGGAGGTTCCGCGCTGGAACACCAGCCCGTCACCGTCGGCGACCACGGTGCCCTCGATGATGTTCATCGCGGGACTGCCGATGAACCCCGCGACGAACACGTTGACCGGGCGTTCGTACAGCGCACTCGGCACGTCCACCTGCTGCACCTGACCGCCGCGCAGCACGACGATGCGGTCCCCGAGCGTCATCGCCTCGACCTGATCGTGCGTGACGTAGATCATGGTCGCGCGCAGCTCCCGATGCAGGCGCGCAATCTCGCGACGCATCTGCACCCGGAGTCGGGCATCGAGATTGGAGAGCGGCTCGTCGAACAGGAACACCTTCGGCTCGCGGACCAGCGCGCGCCCGAGCGCGACGCGCTGGCGTTCACCGCCGGAGAGTGCGCGTGGCTTGCGAGGCAGCAGCGCCTCGATGTGCATGGCCGCAGCGGCGGCCCGTACCCGGGTGTCGATCTGCTCCTTGCTCTGCCCGCGCAGCGTGAGCGCGAACGCGAGATTCTCGTACACCGTCATGTGCGGGTACAGCGCATAGGTCTGGAACACCATGGCGATGTCGCGCTCGCCCGGCGGCACGTCGTTCACGCGGCGCCCGTCGATTGAAAGCGAGCCGTCGGAGATCGACTCCAGTCCGGCGATCATCCGCAGGATGGTGCTCTTGCCGCACCCTGATGGGCCGACGAGCACGACGAACTCGCCATCCGCGACATGCAGGTCGATGCTGTGCACGGCGACGTGAGCGGCGCGTGTGTCGCCGTATATCTTTCGCATGCCGCTCAGCTCAACGTCCGCCATCCTAGAGACTCCTCACATGCGTGATTCCTTCCGATTCCCCGAAGGCTTTCTCTGGGGTGCCGCCACGTCGGCGTACCAGATCGAGGGATGCCCCGATGCGGACGGCGCGGGCCACAGTATCTGGCATCGCTTTTCCAACTCGTTCGGCCGCACGGTGAACGGTGACACCGGTGCTATCGCGTGCAGTCACTATACGCGCTGGGCCGACGACGTGATGCTGATGAAGGGGCTCGGGCTCACCGCGTATCGCTTCAGCATCGCGTGGGGGCGCCTCCTGCCACAGGGCACCGGCGCCACGAACCCCGCGGGCATCGCGTTCTACGATCGGCTCATCGACAAGCTGCTCGAGCAGGGCATCACGCCGAACGCCACGCTGTACCACTGGGACATGCCGGCTGCGCTCGACGATCGTGGTGGCTGGCTCAATCCCGACAGCGCCGAATGGTTCGCCGACTACGCGCGTGTCGCCTTCGACGCGTATGCCGACCGCGTGCCGATGTGGGCCACGCTCAACGAGCCGTGGGTGGTGACCGACGGCGGCTACCTGCACGGCGCCCTCGCCCCCGGACATCGCAACCTGTTCGAGGCGCCACTCGCGGCGATCAACATCATGCGCGCGCATGGCGCGGCGGTGAAGACGTTCCGTGCGGGCGCCTACACGGGGCGCATCGGGCTCGTGGTGAATCTCGAGCCCAAGGACGCGGCCACCGACAGCCGAGCAGACATCGCGGCCACGGCGCGCGCGGACGCGTACATGAACCGCCAGTTCCTGGACCCTGCGCTGCTGGGACAGTGGCCTGCCGAGTTGCACGACGTGTTCGGCATCGCGTGGCCCGAGCGACTGGCGAACGACGCCCTGCCACTGATCAAGCAGCCGATCGATTTCCTCGGCATCAACTACTACACGCGCGCCGTCACCGCGCATGACGACAGTGCGTGGCCCGTGCGCGCGTCGGTGGTGAAGCAGCCGATGAAGACGTACACGGAGACCGGCTGGGAAGTGAATCCCGACTCGCTCACGCGTGTGCTGCTCTGGGTCCGCGATCGCTACGGCTCGATGCCGATGTATGTCACGGAGAATGGTGCCGCCTTCTACGACGCACCGCGCGCGCAGCACGGCCGCGTCGAGGATCCGCTGCGCGTCCAGTACTTCCACGATCACCTCAAGGCCGTGCACGCGGCCATCGCTGCCGGTGCGGACCTGCGCGGCTACTTCGCCTGGTCCCTCATGGACAACTACGAGTGGAGCCTGGGCTACAGCAAGCGCTTCGGCATCGTGCACGTCGACTACGAGACCATGGAGCGCACGCCGAAGGCGAGCGCGCACTTCTACGCGAAGGTCATCCGCACTCACGGCGAGACGCTCGCCGATCCGGTGCCGCCGGTGAGCACGCTCATCGGCACGCTCACTGGTGGGTGAGGACCAGCACGCGCGCGGGGCGGCGCAGCCGCACTGTGCCGTCGTCCTGCACCGCTACGTCCGCGCCGTCGGCGCGTGCGCGCGTGATGCGCTGCGACAACGGCGTGTGAATCACGAGACCGCCCGGTGGCATCCGCAACCCGGCATCCAGTCGCAGCGTGACGACGTTCCCCATGCGTGACATCGTGTAGCCGAGCGGGCCCCACGGCGTGCGCAGGCCTCGCACCATCACGCTGTCGCCGGGCACGACCCACTCCGCGGCGACACCCGCCCCCACGACGAGCGCGCTGTCGGCCTCGCGTTCGTACGCGAACAGGTCGAGTGCCGACCGAATGAAATCACTGCCGACCCACGTGTGCGGCATGTCGCCGAGAAACTTCGGCGCGCGCGGATCACGCCACACCACCTCGGCCCACTGCTGCCACGCGGCCGGCCGCCGGTCGCCCATGAATTGCGTGACCAGCTCGAGTGCCTCGGCCTTGCGGCCGAGGCGCAGCAGCGAGCCCACGGTGCGCCACTCGTACGGGGTGTAGTCGTTCCATGAAGTGTCGGCGCTCGCACGGGCGCGTGCAGCGCGGAAGTAGCGCGAGAATGTGGAATCGACCGCCGCGCGTGGGAGCCGCGACAGCTCACCGCCCGGTGTGAGCAGCGTGGTCGTGCTGGTGGCGTCGAAGTCGCCCAGCTCCACACTGCCCGGCAGGTAGCCGATCTTGTGCAGCGTCATGGTGTTACGGAGCGACGCGTGCAGGTCTGCACCGAACGCGTCACGCCATCCCGCGATCCGACGCGCGTCGCTGGAATGACCGAGCGCCGCTGCCATCGCCGCCGCTTCACGGAATCCGACCAACGCGAAGCCGTCGTCCCAGAACGAGTGCATGGGCTTGGCCGAGTAGCCTTCGTGGCTGATGGACGGCGGCAGCAGGCCGCGGTAGGGCAGCAGCGCCGGTGTGTTGTACTGGGGGGTGAGATGCGTGCGGCGGAGCGAGTCGAGATGCTGCGCCGCGAGACGCACATGCGGCCACATGCGATCGGCGAACGCGCGATCGCCGGTATAGCGCCACACCTCATGCGCCAGATGAACGAGCTCGCCGTGACTGTCGTGTTCATCCACCGGATCGGCGCCGCGACTGTCGACGCAGCAGGGCACCTTGCCATTCGGGTACTGGAACGGGGCGTACCAGTCGGCGAACTGCCGTGCCTCCGTCGCGCGCCCGAGCCGCAACAGCGCCTCGGCAGTGAGCGAGCCATCACGGATCCACGAGCGCTCGTAGCTCCGCGACCCCGGCTGGATGCCGGGGCCGTCCCGGTTGATGAGGATCCACGCCAGGTTCGCCTTGATCGCCTGTCCAAGCGCGGGCGCCGACGCGGGGAGGTGCATGGTCACCGCGTCCTGGTCACGCGCCCACGTCGCCGCCACCTGCGCGAGACGTCGTGCGGCGGCGGCGCGTGTCGCGCGCGCGCTGCCGGCGGCGAGGCGTGCCGGATCACCGGATCCGTCGAGGGGGGTGGTGACCACGATGTCGGTGGAATCGCCCGGCGCGATGTTCACGCTCCACGCCATCACCGCCGACGCGAGGGAGCGGGGGTCGGCGACGCGATTGATCGGCGGCACTTCGCCGCGCGTGATCCACGAGATCGCCTCGCCGGCGTCGAGCGTGCTCACGCCGACGCGCGCACCGGTAGTGAGCGGTCGCACATGCACTGGGCGCGCACTGAAGCGCCCTGACACCTGCAGTGTGCTTCCGTTCCACGAGAGTGAGTCCACGCTGGCCGCGCCACCCGGCGTATTCAGGAACTGCCAGGGCGGGTTGACCTGCAACGGACGCAGCGCGAGCCAGAACGTGCCCGCCATCCGCGCGGTGCCGCGGTTGATGACGCGATATCGGGCGTAGCTGCTGGATTGCGCGCTGGTGCCCGCGGCGAACGCGGTGACACGCAGGGTGATGTCACCCGTGCGCCATTCGACGGACGGTATCGGGCGCACGCCGTCGTGCAGCGACTGCACGGTCGTGGCGCGGCTCCAGTCGACGAGCGTGCTCGTGCCGGATGCGCCCCGGATCGAGAGAAACGGTTCGAGCGTCGGGCCGCGCTTGGCGATCTCGAGCTGTCCGTCCTCCGACAGGAGTGCTTCGCTGCGCCCGCCACTCACGCCCACCACGGCCCAGTAGGTCTGCTCGTCGCGAAAGGAGCGCGGGTAGTGCCCACGCGGCGCCTCGCGACCGATGCTCTGCATGAGCGCGGTAGGCGTCGCGGCGAACGTGAGCGGGCGAACGGAGATGCCGCGGATCGCCATGATCCGTGGATTCCCGGTGCGTGGATTCGCATCATCGATGATGCGAAGGTGCAGGTACCGCGAGCTGCCATCCGGAATCGGGAGGTAGCTCCGGCCACCACGGATGCCGACCAGCCGCCCCGCCTCACGCGGACGCGCGCCTGTGTTGGTCGCGCCTGCATTGCTCGTGTCGACGATGACCCGGCTCGCATGCTGACCGGGCGCCCAGTCGATGACGAGGCCACCGTACACACGTACGCCACCGAAGTCGATGGTGATCTCGCCGGATCGCACCGTCTGCCATACGGTCGAACTGTCGGCATCGGTGATGGCCCCGGCGTCCTGCGCCATGGCGCTGTTGCTCGATGCAATCACCGTGAGCGCGTTCGACGCGGGCACGTCGGCCGGCAGCGGTGTGAAGACCAGATCGTCGATCGACAACGATCCCCGCCCACCCTGGCCCGCGGTCACCACGATCTCGACGTTGGCGATGTCCCGCGGCGGCCCGCCACCGATCGGCCCCCAGGCGAAACTCACCTGGCGCTGCCGGATTACGACGGTGCTCCAGTCGCTCGACGCGCGGTATTCGGGAATCGTGTACCACCAGACGTTGTCGCCACTGCGGTCGACGAGCTTGAACTCGAGCGTGTTCGGCCGCATCGCCCCGCGCGCCCGGAAGCTGATTGCCCAGTTGCCCGCCGGTGTGCCGATCGCGAGCGCCTTCCGCGCGATCGCATATCCCGCGCGACCCTGAAAGTCGTATGCCATGGTCATGGCGCGTCCGGTCACACCGTGCGTGCTCTGCAGCTCCAGCCGCACACCGTCCGACGGGAAGGTCCCCCACCCGGTGATGCCGTCGAACTGGTCGAGGACCCGTGCCGGCCCGACGGAGTCGGTTCGCGCGGTTTGCGCGAGCGAACTGCCCGCGGTCAGCATGCAACACACGACACCCGATCCGCAGAGCAGCACCGCACGCCGCAGCAAGTGTTTCATCCCTTCACGCTCCCGACCATCACGCCCTGCACGTACTGGCGTTGCAGCAGCAGGAACACGAGCACCACCGGCAGCACGGTCACCACCGCACCCGCCATCATCAGCTCCGTGTCCTGCACGTGCTCTCCCGAGAGGCTCGCGAGCGCAACCGGCAAGGTGTAGCGCGCATCGTCGGTGAGCACCACGAGCGGCCAGAGGAAGTCGTTCCAGCTGGCGAGGAACGTCCAGATGGCGAGCGTGGCGAGAATGGGCCGGATCACCGGCAGCACGATGCTCCGGTAGATGCGGAATTCGCTCGCGCCATCCATGCGCGCGGCATCCAGCAAGTCGTCGGGAATGCCCAGCGCGTACTGGCGGATGAGGAAGATGCCGAAGATCGTCGCGATGCTCGGGATGATCGCGCCCCAGTAGCTGTTCACGAGCCCGAACTGCTTGAGCAGCAGGAACAGTGGCAGCATCGTCACCTGCACCGGCACGAGCAGCGCCGCACCCATCACTTTGTGCACCCCGTCCCGCCCGCGGAATCGCAGCTTGGCGATGGCGTACCCCGCGAGCGAGTTCACGAGCAGCGACAGCACCGTGGCCGACGTGGCGACGATGGCGCTGTTGAGCATGTAGCGCCCGAGCGCCAGCTGCCCGAACAGCGTGCGATAGTGATCGAGCGTCGGGTCGCGCGGCAGCAGCGGCGGCGGATAGCTGTTCGCCTCGCCCGTCGTCATGAAGGACGCGGAGAGCATCCACAGCATCGGCGTCAGCGCGAATACCGCGGCCAGCACGAGCGCCACATGCAGCAGGACAGTACCGAGGCGCTTCATCAGATCGTCTCCCGCTGCACGCGCCGCTGCACCAGCGTCACGCTCAGGATCACCAGGAAGAGCACCACGGCGACGGCCGCGGCGTAGCCCATGCGCCACCAGCGGAAGCCCTCCTCGTACATCAGCAGCACGAGGCTCGTCGTGGAGCGCAGCGGCCCGCCCTGTGTCATCACGTACGGCTCGGCGAACAGCTGGAAGAACCCGACCATCGTGATGATGCCGACGAACAGCATGGTCGGACGCAGCATCGGCATCGTGATGTGCCGGAACTGCTGCCACGCGCTCGCCCCATCGAGCCGCGCTGCCTCGTACAGGTCTTCCGGGATGCTCTGCAGGCCGGCGATGAGCACCAGCATGTTGTAGCCGAATCCTTTCCACACCGCGACGAGGATGATCGCCGGCATCGCCCAGGTCGGGCTGCCGAGCCAGTCCACCGGCCCTAGCCCGACGAGACCGAGCGTCCAGTTGAGCAGGCCGTACTGCGGGTGGTACAGGTAGCGCCAGACGATCGCGACGGCGACAAGCGTCGTCACGAACGGCATGAACAGCACGGAGCGGAAGAACGGCTTGAAGCGCGTGGCACGCGCGTTCACCAGCAGCGCGGCGGCGAGCGACACACCGACCGACAGCGGCCCGCCCACGAACGCGAACAGGCAGGTGTTGCGGAGCGCCTGCCAGAAGAGCGGGCTCGTGCCGATCGTCTGGTAGTTCTTCACACCCGTCACCCGCACCGCATCGCTGTCGGCAAGCGCGTAGATGTCGAAGTCGGTGAAGCCGAGCAGGAATGCCGCCACGACGGGTACCACGAAGAACACGCCGATGAGCGCGAGCGCGGGCAGCAGGAACGTCCACGCCGCACGCTGCTGCGCCCTGCCGAGCTGCCCGGTATCGGTGATCACGGAGTCGGCGCCTTCATGGGGTCCTTCGCGGCGACCCGCCCCTGCATCCACCGCCGCTTCTCGAGGATGTCGTCGACGCTGCGGTCGAGCGCCGCGAGCGCATCCTCCACGCTCGTGTTGCCGCGCACGACGGTCTCCGCCCGGTCGATGATGCGCGTCGCGATCAGCTCCCACTCCGGCACCTTGGGCGTCGGCCGCACGTGCAGCAGCTGCGCGTAGAAGGCGCCCGTGAGCGTGTCGTTTGCGAGCCGAGGCGCCTTCCACGATTCCGTCCGCGCGGGGAGGTCGCCGGTGAGCTCGTAGAAGCGCACCTGCTGCTCCGGCCGCGAGAGAAACTCGATCAGCTTCCACGCCGCCGGCTTCCTGGTCGACTGATCGAAGATCACGAGGCTCGAGCCGCCGGCCAGTGACACGCCCGGCTGACCCGGTGTCGGCCCGGGCATCGGTGCGGTGCCCCACCTACCCTGCATCTCCGGCGGCAACCGCCGGCTGAACTCCCCGATCTGCCAGGGGCCGGACACGTAGAACACGAATCGCCCCTTGGCGAACTCCTGATAGAGGTTCGCCACGTCGTTGCTGCCATACCTGGGCGCGAGCCCGTCGCGATACAATCCCACGAAGAACTCGAAGGCCTGCCGGAACTCGGGCTGCGAGAACGCACCGCGTCCGTCACCATCGCGCAGCAGCGTCGACCCATTCTGCAGGCCGAGGATGACGGGAAGATTCCATTCGTTGGTCGGGATGAACGCGCCCCACCGCGCCGTGTCGCCAGCGGCCCGCGCACCCGCCTGCACCTGCTGCATTGCGAGCCGCCAGTCGGCCCATGTCGTCGGAGGCGACTTCCAGCCCGCAGCCGCCAGCAGGTCCTTGCGATAGTACATCAGGCGCGTGTCGACATACCACGGGATGCCCCAGACGGTGTCGGCGAGCACGTTGGTGTCCCAGATGCCCGGGAAGTACGCACTCGCCTTCACGTCGCTCGACCGCGCGACGTGCGAGGACAACGGCTCGAGCGCATGCAACGCCACGAACTCGGGCACCCACGTGTTGCCGATCTGCGCGACATCGGGCGTGACGTCACCGACATGTGCCGTCAGCAGCTTCTCGTGCGCGGCGCTCCAGGGGATCTGCTGCACGCGCACGGTGATGCCGGGATTCTCCCTCTCGAAATCCCGCATCATCTCCTTCACCACCTCGCCCTCGCGCCCGAGCGCCCAGAAACGCAGCTCGTTCGGATTCTCTGGCTGGCCGCAGGCAACCACGCCGCTCGCGCCGGCGAGCGCACCCACGATCAGGGTGCGCATGCGGGACAGTCGGCGCGCGGGCCGGTGCGTCATGGCGTGACGGGTGCCCCGTCGAGCCAGCCGCCCGTGAATCCTGCTCGACGCAGCCCCCGGATGATGTGCGGGTTCGTGCGCATCGTCTTCCACACGATCTCGCTGCGCCAGTTCTCGATCATCGCGAGGATCGGCCCCTGGTCGATCCCGAGATAGTCGGTGTCGCCCCAGCCGAGCTGCGGGTCGACCTTGCCATGCTGCAGCTTCACACCCGTGTCGCGCAGGGTCGGGTTGAACGCATCGAGGAAACCGTACTGGCCGAATGCGATCGCGCCGTACTGCTCCCGCATCGCCACCGTCGCGGGGATCGCGATCTCCGGTGCAAACGCGATCGATGCGACGGCCGCGGTCGGCGCGATCGTGCCGTCGTCGCGCTGTTCGCCCGACGAGACGCCGCGGGCCCAGTACGTGTGGAACTCACGTTCGCGCCCGTCGATCGTGAGCTTGCCGTCGAACGGCCCGTCCGACGCCGTGAGTCCCCACACGTCGGCGCTGTAGCCACGCCAGCCCATCGGGTTCGCGGTCGCGTATGCGCGCTGCGAGAGGGTGGCGCGACGCGAGTTCTCGAAATAGTCGATGCCACGCTCACGCATGTACGGGTCGCGAATGCCGCGGAAGTCGATCCACACGTGCGAGTACTGATGGCCGAAGAGCGGCGCGAAGTCGAGGTGCGCCTGCCCCTGGTATGTGTTCCACTTGTAGGTGCTGGTCCACGCGGTCCACGCCGCGCTGTCGAGCGGGTGCGTGGGCGAGCCCAGGCCGAGCACGATCGCGATCATCGCCTCGTTGTAGCCCTTCCAGTCGGAGACGATGAAGCCCTTCTCCGGGTGCCAGCCGTGCGACAGCGCCGGCGGGCGCGCCACGGCCCATGGCCACTCCACGCGGCGATAGATCGAATCGGCGTACGCGCGGATCGCGGGCTCGCCGGCCGCATCCGTCGCGAAGTACGACTGGCAGAACAGTGCGCCGGCAATCAGCAGCGCGGTGTCGATAGTGCTGAGCTCGACTTTGTCGAACCGACGCCCTGCATTGAAATCGAGGAAGTGGTAGAAAAAGCCCTTGTGGCCGGCGGTGCCGGTCGGCGCCGGGCCCTGCGGGAGCTCGTACAGGTACTTCAGTGTCGCCAGCGTGCGTGAGGCTGCGTCCGCGCGCGTCACCCATCCACGTTCGGCGCCAAGCGGGTAGGCCGTCAGCGCGAACCCGATGGCGGCCACCGACGAGAAATCCTTGCGCGGCCACCGGTCCGGTGTGAGGCCTGTGTTCGGGTCGGTCGTGTCCCAGAACCACTGGAACGTGCGCTGCGAGACCGTGTCGATCAGTGCGGTCTGTCGTGCCGTCGGCACGAACGCCGCCTGCACAGGCAGCGGGGCACTGGTCTCCTCCTTGGCGCAGCCGGCCCCCGCCAGCGCAACGAGCACGATGCTCGTTGCGCTGCGGATGTTGCGAGGTGCGATCGTCCGGTCAGCGGAAGTCATACGTGAGGCCAAGCTGGGCACGACGCGAATCCGACACCGTGCAGCCAGCCTTTCCGAACCCGGTGTTCGGTGATCCCGTCGTCGGCGCGATGTAGCCGTTGAAGCAGCCGAGGTTCTGGAAGTTGAAGACGTTGAACACGTCGGCCACGATGCCGATGCGGTTGTTGCGGATCGGGATGTCCTTCCGCAGGCGCATGTCGATATTGCGATAGCCGAAGGCATCGATCCCGAGGAACGACTCCGTGGGGATGCGGCCCTGCGAGAGCTGCACGCGGCGCTCGTTGATGCCGCCACCACGCGACTGGTCGTCGATCGTGTAACGCTCGCCCGAGCTCAGGTTGAGCAAGCCGCTCCACTGGATGCCGCCAGCGATCGGAATGTCCAGGATCCAGTTGCCGACGAGCGTATTCGGGATGTCGTTGGCCGACGGCGTGCGCGGGTAGTCCTCGACGCGACGATAGTCGAGCGAGAACAGGTCGCCGCCGATCCGCTCGGCCTTCTGCGTGGTGTAGGTCGCACCGACGCCCCAGTTCCACTTGTCGCGACCGGCGAACACGTACGGACGGTCGGCACGAAGCGCGACCGCGCTGTACCACGTCTTCGGTGCGTTGCTGGAGATCAGGATGGCGTCGTAGTTCGCGAGCGGCGCGCAGCAGCTTCCGTTCGGGTTGCGGCTGCCGAACTCGTACGTGAACCCGTTCTTGCTCTGCATGCCCATGTACGTGGCGGAGAACTGCCACGAACCCACGAGCTGGCGGATGCCGGCATTGTAATGCACCGCGCTGGGCGGACGGGTGTCGTTGTCGATGAGGAACGCCTGCGGCTTGCCGGTCGTACCGGTGGCACGCAGCTCGTCGAGGCCCGCCTTGCTCAGGTACCTGTTGTCCCACCGCACCGTCGGGTTGCCATCGCGCGGCAGGCCGTTGGCGGAGAAGCGGAACGTGCCGTTCTGGAACTGCAGGCGGAACCGCTCGTCGAGCCCGTTGTTGAAGTTGTTGCGGTCGTAGAAGAGACCTGCGCCACCGAAGAGCGTGGTGGTCTGCTTCTCGTTCAGTGCGTACGAGAAACCGGCACGCGGCTGGATGGCGCCGAGGAACGGCTTGCGCTCGTTGCCGGTGGAGAAGTAGCTCGACGGGATGTTGAACGGTGCAGCCGCAGCGACGACGCCAGCGGGCGTCACGTAGTCATTGTCGAACTGGTTCGACTCGTAGTCCCAGCGCACGCCGAGGTTGAGCGTCAGGCGGCTGGTCGGCGAGTAGTCGTCCTGGATGTACAGGCCCACCTGCGTGTTCGGGCGGCTGATCGTCGGGTTGCCGACGCCGTACTGCGCCTCGAACGGGAAGGCATACGCCTCGTCGCTGCGGTAGTTGAAAACCGGGTTGCCATTGAAGTTCTTCGTGGCCGAGTAGTCGAGCCGGTCCGCGTTGCCGCCGAGCTTCACGACATGCTCGCCACCGGCACGGAAGCCCGTGTAGGTCCAGTCATGGCGCAGCGAGAAGCGGTCCTGCACGAACTCCTGGTACGTGTCACGTCCGCCGAGGCGACCGGCGCCGAAGTAGTTGCGTCCGATCGTCGCGTCGGACTCCGGCGACGGGTTCCACGTGGCGCGCGAGAAGTTGAACAGCGTCTCGTGCAGGTTGTTGCCGGCGGCATAGGTGCGCTTGAGCACGGCGTTGTTCACGTCATTGCGCACGTTCTCCGCGGATTCGAACGAGGTGCCGCCGCCGAAACCGCGGATGTCCGTCTCGTGTCGCAGGGAGTACGACGCCTCGTACGACGTGTTCTCCGACTGCTGGAGCGTGAGCTTGCCGAAGAACAGGTGCGAGCGGAACGGCGACGTGTACGTGCCGGCCGCCCCCAGAAAGCGCTGACGAACCGAATCGGGCAGGGTCGCCGGCAGGGTGCCGAAGCTCACCGTGTTGCTGCGGTCCTGGATGCTCGTTTCGTACGAGCCGAAGACGAACAGCTTGTCCCGCATGATCGGGCCACCGACACTGGCGCCGGCCATGTAGCGCTCGAGCGTCGGGCGCTGGAAATTCGAGTTCGGCCGGGCGCGGTTGACGAGCGCGAACGTGTCGAGCGCCGTGAAGTTCGTGCCCTGTCCGTAGCCGAACAGGTTGCCGGTCCACGTGTTCGAACCCGACTTGGTCGTGGCGGTGATGATCGCGCTCGTCGCCTTCTGGTACTCCGCCTTGTAGTTCTGCGTGATCACGCGGAACTCCTGCACGGCGTTCTGCGGGAACGGGTTGCCGCGGCTGGCGTCCTGGCCCGACAATCCCGACGGCAGCACATCGCTCTTGAAGCTGGCGCCGTCGATGAAGATGTTGACGTTCTGCGCCGTCTGCGCACCGGCCGAGAAGGTCTTGGCGGTCGACTCGTTGTTGCTGCCGGAGATGCGGACACCCGGCGCGAGCTGCGCGAAGTTGAGGAAGTTGCGGTCCGACGTCGGCAGGTTCTCGAGCTGCGCGGTGCTCACGTTCGTCGCGACTTCCGACGTGCGCGTTTCGGCGGCGGTCGACGCGGCGGTGACATTCACCTGCTCGAGCGTCGTGGTCGCGACATCGAGTGAGATGTTGAGCGTCAGCGACTGCCCGATCTGCACCGTCTGGCGGCGGTTGATCGGCTGCGCACCGACGCGGCGCACGCTGATGTCGTAGTCACCGGCGACGAGGCCCGGGAGCACGTAGTAGCCGGCATCGTTGGTGATGGCCGTTCGCTGGAGCCCCGACGCGACGTTGCGCGCGATGACCGTCGCACTGACGGCAGGCTGGTTCGGGCCGGTCGTGATGTAGCCGCGCACGGAACCCGTCGACGTCTGCGCGCCGGCGACCGTGGCGCTGCTCGCCAGTGCGCCGGCGACCCCGATCGCGATCACGGGGAGGAAAGGTGCGGTGGCTCTGGCTGCGATACTCAGCGCGACCCCGGCGAACGTGACGGACTGTCGAAGCCGCCCATGGTACGGTTGCACGATCATAATGCGGTTCTCCTGAGAGGGTCACGGCGGGACGCGCCACACGAGGCGCGGACAACGAGGGACGTCGGTACTACGGCACGGCGCGCGTCGATCGGCGCACCGTTGGTGAGCGCGTCGACGAGCCACTCGACGGCGCTGACACCGAGGTCCGCGATGGGCACGCGAACCGTGGTGAGGGGAGGGGTGAGATATTGGGCGATCGGGATGTCGTCGAACCCGCACACGGCGACATCGTCCGGCACGCGTACACCAGCTTCGTGCAGCGCACCCAGTGCCCCGATCGCCATTGCATCATTGGCGCAGAAGATCACATCCGGTCGTGCGGACGCGCGCAGCAGTTCCTGCGTCGCCTGGTAGCCCGACTCCTGGCGAAAGTCGCCACGGCAGTCGCGCACCGTCACGTCCCGGTGCTCGCCGGCCACGTCCAGCAGGCCGCGCAGGCGATCGGCCGCCTCGAGATTGCCATCCGGGCCGCGCACGAACGCGATGTCACGGTGGCCCAGGGCGATGAGATGGCGCGTCATCGACACGGCGCCCTCGTAGTTGCCGATACCGATCGTCGCGAAGCTCCCGTGCTCGAGACCCGCGCCGAGCACCACCGCGGGATACGTGCGCGCGAGCTCCGCGAGAGCCGGCATCGCGGCGCGATCGGGTGACATCACGACGAAGCCGTCGACGCGCCCGCGCATGTTGCCCACCGCGGCGGCGATCTCGCGCGCATCGCTGTGCGAGCTCGCGAGGAGCATGTGAAAGCCGAGGCGCTGCGCGGTCTGGTCGATGCCGCGTATGAGCTCGGAAAAGAATTCCCCGTAGAGGTCCGGGAGCAGGACGCCGACGGTGCCCGTGCGCCGGGTAATGAGGGAGCGTGCGCCGCTGTGCGGCACGTAGCCCAGCCGTGCGGCCGTCGCGCGAACCCGTTCGCGGGTGCCAAGCGTGACGTGCGCGCCGTCGTTCAGCGCACGCGAGACTGTGGCAACGGACACGCCCGCTTCACGGGCGACATCCCGAATGGTGACGGCAGACATTGAGCCCTACTCGACCGGGTGGGAGGGTCGACCCGGCGCCGGGGCCGCCACGCTGGTGGCGAAAATCCGACACCCGATTGGATGGTCCTGAAAACGTTTACAATTACCCGCAGCTGGTCAATACGCAAATGTGACAATTGTCACGAAAGTTCCCAACCTGGCCCCGGCGGATATGGGCGCTTCCGGAAGGCGCCGGTCGATAACTTTCCCCGATGCCCTTTCCAGTGTATTGGCCCGGCTCCATCCGCTCGACCGTTGCCGTGGTCGCGGCCGTACTCCTCTCGGCGCTGCTCCCTGCGCCCTCCATGGCACAGGACAGCCTCCCCGCCGGCTTTGACACCAGCTTCGCGCTCGCCGACCGTCGCGCCCGCGCGATCCTGTTTTGGCAGCAGTGTTCAGCCACCATCGTGCGACATCGCGCCAGTGGGCTCTTTGGACCGACTGCGACTGCTCCGCGTGAGGTGCATTGTGAGCGGACCTCGGACGGGGTGCCGGTCGGCGGCGTCTTCGACGTCGATACCGGGCTCACGCGCGTGCGCCGCCTCATGCTGGTTCGGCTCGACGGTGGGCGGCCTACGTATTCGGACCCGATCGACACCGCGCGCGTCCTGCGCGAGATCACCATGGAGCAGCGCGTCGCGCGCGAGATCGGGCCGGCGTGGAAGCGCCAGTCCCGCTACTTCCTCGTGGTGCCGGTCCGGGACACGAGCGGCGTGACGGAAGGGTGGGTGATTCCGGTGTCGTCGCAGGGCGGCCGCACCGTGGTGACCGGCGGCGACATGGGCTTCATCAGTGACGCCGCCGGCCGGCTGTCCCGCATCGCGGATCGCAGCGCCACGTGGAAGCTCGCGACCGTGTCGGCCGAGGGGCCGGTGGCGATTGCGAGCGGAGAGGCACTGGTGCCGACGGTGTCCGAACTGGTCATCGCACGGGCGATCGGCGAACGCGGGCGTGAGGTCACCGTGACCACCGCCAGCGGCACGAGCACCCTGATCGCGGAGTTCGATCCCGCGACGCGATCCGCCCAGCGGTGGCGGCACACGCCGGCGGCGAGGCGATAGGCTCGCTGCCGGACATCCCTACTTCGCTACTTCGCTGCCGGACCTCGCTGGCGGACCTCCTAGCGGACCTCGCTAGCGGTGCTGCCCTTCGGCCGCCAGCGCTTCCGCCTGCAGTGCGCCCGCCCCCGGCCGGTTCGCCAGCAGCTGCGTCACGAACCGCTGGCCCTCGCCGATCCGCTCCACCTCTTCGGCGATGGCTTCGACGGTCTGCGTGAGCCGGTCGATCCGAGGATCCTCGCGAACCTGGGCGGCCGCGGCCATGGCGCCGCCACGCTTCGCGCGCCATCCGCGGCGAAACCGTGACACCAGAAGCGTGAGAATGATGCCGACACCGAACGTGGCGAACCCGATCCCTGCAGCCTCGCCTTCGTCGATATTGCCCCCGTTATACGCCTGATTCTGGAATCGGGACTCGGCCTCCGATGCCGCGAGCACTTCCGGCGGTGCATTGCTGATCAGCTGTTCCGTCAGCGCCTGATCGCGCTCGAGCTGGAGAATGCGTTCGTCGATGAGGTCGATGCGGCGCTGGATGCCCTCACGCGCCTCCCTTGGCAGCGAGTTGTCACCCTCCTGATTGAGCTGCCCGACCAGGGACGAGCGTCGATTGCCGGCCATCTGCAGCTGCTCGCGCAGGATGTCACGACGTTCGCGCAGGCCGTCGAGCATCTGCGTGGTCGACGGCAGGCCGACTCCCGGCAAACCCGCTCCCGGCAGGGAAATGTCGGGCAGCGCGAGCGCCGGATCGGGTGGGACCATCACTCCAGGGGGAGCAGGCGGGGGCGGCGGCTGGGGAGGGGTTTGCAGCATGAGGGGTTCTACGGGAGAAGGCATCTCGATGTTTCCCGCGACAGGAGCGACACTCCGCAGATACTCTGCGATACTCTGCGGCACTCGTCGGCACGCTCACGTTAACAGGTTCGGAATGCATGGGGCGCCGGCTGCGCTATCTCCTTCTCGCGATCCTTACCATCCTCGTGGGTCTGCCGGTTCACCAGTACGGACTTGGGTTCGGGCCCGCCGCCCGTGACATGCTGGGAGACGTGCTCTGGGCGACCATGATCGTCTGGTGGGTCAGCGTGCTCGCCCCCCAGCGCTCGCTTGCCATCCGTGCAGCGGTGGCGCTCGCGATCTGTTTCGCCGTCGAATTCAGCCAGCTCCTGCACGCGCCCTGGCTCGACGCGCTGCGAGCCACGTTGCCCGGGCATCTCGTGCTCGGCAGCGACTTCCACCCGCGCGATCTGCTGGCGTACTCCGGCGGTGTGCTGCTTGCCGCCGCCATCGACCGGATCCTCTCCGGCCGCCTGCAGGCTCGCTAGCGTCGCCGGCGTAGATTTCGCCGCCGACATGAGACCGACCGAGAGAACAGGGGTAACAGAGCCGCGTCGTCCCAGTGCCGGCCCCGCGCCCGAGCGGTGGCGTCAGCTCGTACTGCTGGTGCTCGTCGTCGGATTCGTCGGTACGCTGGCCGAGCTGCTGCTGATCGGGCACTACGAGGATCGCTGGCAGTTTGCGCCGCTCGGGCTGGGCGGCGCCGTCCTGCTCGCACTGCTCTGGTACGTCCTCTCCGCGGGCGGAATGCCGGTCCGCGCCGTGCGCTGGCTGTCGCTGCTCTCGTGCGCGAGCGCGGTTGCCGGCATCGTGCTCCACTACCAGGCGAACGTGGAGTGGGAGCTGGAAACGACGCCCGAGCTGCGTGGCGGGGAGCTGTTCCGCGAAGCAATCACGGGAGCGTTGCCGCTGCTCGCTCCCGGTACCATGCTCCAGCTGGGTCTTCTGGGCCTGATCTGGACGATGCGGCATCCGCGCCTCGCCGCCCCGGCGACCGTCGCGGACCATCCTTCCGAGAGTTGACCATGCATTCGACACTCCGACCCATCGCGACGCGCGTCGCCGCCCTTGCGGCGGTCGCCTTCCTTTCGTTCGCCCCGGCACTCGTGCAGGCACAGGTCGGCAAGAGCCAGGGCGTGCTCGATGCCAACCTCGCTCCCGAAGCGCAGCTCGCGACCCTGCCGGGCATGACGTCCACACTCGCCTCGACGCTCGTCGCCGGGCGGCCCTACCTGACGATGAGCGCGCTCGATGCGGCGCTCGGCAAGTCGCTGTCGGCCGCGCAGCGGAAGGCGCTGTACCCGAAGCTGTTCCTGCCGATCAACCTGAACAGCGCGACAGACGCCGAGATCAACATGGTGCCGGGCATGGGCCCGCGGATGCTGCGCGAGTTCAAGGAGTATCGCACGTATGCCTCGCTCGCCGTCTGGCGCAAGGAGATGGGCAAGTACGTCGACGCCGCCGAAGTCGCGCGCCTCGAGCAGTACGTGTTCGTGCCCGTCGAGCTGAACACCGCGACGGACGAGGACATCATGTCGATCCCCGGCGCGGGCCGTCGCATGGTGCGCGAGTTCAAGGAGTACCGCCCCTGGAAGAACGACGCGCAGTTCCGGAAGGAGATCGGCAAGTACGTGAACGAGAAGGAAGTCGCGCGCCTGTGGAGCTACGTGTATATCAAGCCCGTAAGCTGACGGTCTCATTCGCGGGAGGACCATATGCAGAGCAAGGCCACGACCGTGGCGGGATATCTCGACGGCCTGCCTGACGAGCGGCGACAGGCGATCGAGTCGGTGCGGGCGATGATCCTCGATACGATCGATCCGGATGTCGAGGAGTGCATGAGTTCCGGCATGCTCGGGTACGTCGTGCCGCATCGCGTGTTTCCGCAGGGCTATCACTGCGACCCGTCGCAGCCGTTGCCCTACATCTGCCTCGCGTCGCAGAAGGCGCACATGTCGCTCTATCTCATGTTCGCGTATGCGGACGGCGACAAGGAAGCCGCTATCCGCGAGGGCTTCGCGAAGGCGGGAAAGAAGCTGGACATGGGCAAGTCCTGCATCCGGTTCAAGCGGGTGGAGGATCTCGATCTCGCGACCCTGCGCGACGTGATACGCCGGACGCCGAGTGCGCAGCATGTCGCCACGTACGTGGAGACGGTCGGGCCGAACGCCTGGAAGAAGGCGAGCGCAAAAACATCCTCCAAGGCCAAAACATGAAGCTGCCGCATCACACCGGTCTTCGGTCTCTCGTTCGCGCGGCGCGCTGCAGCGCCGCCATCGTGGGCATGCTGGCGTTGGCACCGCGCCTGGCGCATGCGACGTGGTCGGTGATCGCCGTCGATGCGGCCACCGGCCGCGTGGTGATCGCGTCGGCGACCTGCGTGAACCAGAACGACGTGTTCCTGATGAACATCCAGGCCGTCGTCGTGCCGGGCAAAGGTGTCGCCGCATGTCAGGCGAGCGTCGACGGCACGCATGCGAACCAGATGCTCGTGTACAACGAGTTGAAGAAGGGCACGGCACCCGCGCGCATCATCGAGATGCTGTCGGCCGACCCGGCGTTCCAGTCGCGGCAGTTCGGCATCCTCGACCTGCAGGGGCGCGGCGCCGGGCATTCGGGGCTCACGAACGGCTACGTGTCGCAAGACATGCAGGGACAGGTGCCGGGCACGGAGATCTACTACTCGATCCAGGGCAACATCCTGCGCCCGGGCGACGTCGTGCCGAATGCGGTGCGCGCATTCCTGCACACCACCGGTGCACTGACGGACCGCGTGATGGCGGCACTCGAAACCGCGGACATGTACGGTGGCGACAGCCGCTGCAGCTGCCCGCCGCTCCCCGCCGACGGGTCGAAGCCCGCGGTCGCCTGCGAGGGCAAGACCGCGCACGTCGCGTACATCCTCATGGCGGACAAGGGTGACACGGACGGCGATTCGCACAACAACGGCAAGTACGCGATGTACCTCACCGTGTCGCAGCCGGAGCACGGCGGCCCGAACGCCATCAAGGCGGGCGAGAACCTCAATCCGGTGAAGACGCTGCGCGCACGGTACGACACGTGGCGCAAGCGGCAGCCGGCGTCGTTCAAGTGAGCGCGCGCGTTTCCGGCATCATCGCGCTCGCGGCCGGCCTTGCCCTCGGCGCGCTGCCTGCCGCGGCCGGTGCACAGCGCGGTGGTGGCCCCCGTGTCATGACCCTCACGAGCAGCGCGTTCGCCGATGGCACCGCGATTCCGGCGAAGCACGCACAGGCCGGGCGTGATGTGTCGCCGCCGCTCGCGTGGAGTGGTGTGCCCGACTCGACGCGGAGCTTCGTGCTGATCGTGCACGATCTCGATGCTGCCACCGGCAACGGCACCGACGACGTGCTGCACTGGATGGTGTGGAACATCCCCGGCACCGCGACGTCTTTGGCCGAGAGCATGGGGCAGGGCGCGCAGGTCACAGGCGGGTTACGGCAGATCAGCCCCACGGGGCCATACTATCGTGGCCCGGCGGCACCGGCCACGGGGCCCGCGCATCACTACGTGTTCGAGCTGTACGCGCTCGATGCGCCGATCAACGTCGCGGCGACGGGCATGACGGCCGCGGCGACGCGTGCAGCCGTGCTTAATGCGATGGCCACGCACGTCCGCGGCAAGGGCGTGCTCGTCGGGCTGTACCGGCGTCCCGCACCGTGACCGCGCACGACGCGGGGGTGGCCACAGCCGGCAGTGCGACGGCCGAGCCCCGCCCCGATGCGGATCGCTATTTCATGGGCATCGCGATGGCCGTTCGCGCCCGCGCCGACTGTCTCGGCAATCGGGTGGGCGCCGTGATCGTCGTCGACCGGCACATCGTCGCCACCGGATACAACGGCACGCCGGAGAACATGACCAACTGTTCCGACGGCGGCTGTCATCGCTGTGCGAATCGCGCGGAGTATCCCTCGGGCACGGGCTACGACCTGTGCATCTGCGTGCATGCGGAGCAGAACGCACTGCTGGCGTCGGCACGTTTCGGCATCGCGGTGCAGGGCGGCGTGATGTACTCGACGATGCGTCCGTGCTTCGGCTGCACCAAGGAGCTGCTGCAGGCGCGCATCAACGCCGTGTACTACATCCACGATTGGTCGCACCCGGACCAGGCCAAGCAGGCGCAGTATCAGCTACTGCAGGCGCGCTTCCCCGGCGGCATTCGCCAGCTCGCGATCGACGACCCGCAGATGGCGTGGGCGGTGTCGGGGTTGCGCACACCGGCCGCGAGCGGGCCGGACGAGATCGGGCACAGCGCGGCGTAGGAGCGGCAGACGCGAGGCGTGAAACGCCAGACGCCGGACGAGGAGTGACTAGTTCCGCGTGGGCGGCTGGGGCAGCTTCTTGAGCATCTCGCGCGTCTGCTTGTCGAGCAGCGCCATGCCCTCGTCCGCCTGAGTCGCCTCGAGCACGGACGCGGCGTCCATGACATCCTTGTTGTGGCGCACCATCAGCTCCTGACTGGCGTCCCACATGATGCGCATGGGTGCGGTGACTATGACCGTGCCGCGAGCAGCGCCGCCTGGCGAAGGCGGCGGGCCGCTGGAGGCGGTCGGCATGCTCGCCTGCCCCGAACCACCGATGCGGGTTACCGAGACGATTTGGCCCTTCACCATGCCCGGGAAGCCGGCACTCTCGACCGACTTGTGCAGACGATACGCGGTTTCGTAGCGCTTCACCTGATCCTCGTTTCGGGTGGTGAGCGTGGTCTGCAAGTCACGCAGCGCGGTCACCTGCAGCTCGGTAAGCTGCAGCCTCTTTCGCTTGTCCAGCAGCTCCTTCGCGGGATTGAATGACCCAACGTCTGCTGCACTGGGGAACGCCTTGATGTCACCCAACGCAACCGTGCCTTCCGCAGGGATTGGCGGGAGGGCGACTTCGCCGGATTGTGCCTGTGCCTTGGCGCTGAGCGTGCTCTCACCCAGGGTGACGGCGGAGAGGAGCATCAAGTGTCGGATCATTCGACTCTGCATTGCTTATCCCGGTGTCGGTGGCTGCGGGAGAACGGTCAGCATCTCGCGAGTGTGTGCATTGAGCAACTTGACTGCGGCATCGCGCCGGCTGTCATCGAGCAATGCGAGCGCGTCAGCGACGTCGGCATTGTGCCGCACGATGAGTTCCTGGCTCGCAATCCACATCGCGCGCTTGATTGGCGTCACCATGACAGAGGTGCGTTGCGTGGCCAGAGTGCTGACGTCAACCGCCGTCATCCGGGCGACGCGGATCGACTCATCGGAATTCTTGTATACCCGAAACACCGAGTCGTAGCTCGCGACCAGTTCGGCATTGCGGGCTGTGATGACAGCCTCCAACGCGGTCAGTGCGTTCACCTGTTCTTCGGTGAGTTTCAGCTTCTTGCGCTGGTCCAGCAGCGCCCTGGATGTGTTGAACGACGCGAACTGTTTCGTCGTGGGGAAATCTCTGGTGTTGGGAGGCCGCTGCCCGTCGTTGACCATCATCGGGCCCACCGGCGGAATCGGCGTCAGCACGATGGCAACCGATTGCGCCGATGCCGTGGACGCCACTGAGATCATGCACCCCAGCAGCAACAGCTGCCCCATGGTCGACTGCACTCGTCGCGCTCGCATTTCCACACCCTCGAGAGAATCGAATACACCGGCCGCTCCGATGGAGCAGCCCCCACGCCGTCACACCGCGTGATCCGGTGTCACTCGACGTCGCGATGCAGCGACGGCTGCAGTGCCGCCTGCAAGCGGGCCTGCAGATCTCCCTGCAACTCCGTCTGCAGCTCCACGTCGTAACAGCTCGGGCAGATGCCGTGGCTGAACTGTGCATTCGTGTGGGCCGCCACGTAAGCCTCGACCGTCAGCCAGTAGTTCTCGTCGCTGCGGATCTTCCGGCAGTAGGAGCAGATCGGCAGGATGGTCTGCAGCGTGTGCACCTCCTCCAGTGCCGCCCGCAGCTCCGTGACGAGCTTTTCACGATCCGCTTCCGCCTGCTTGGCTTCCGTGATGTCGCGGGCCACGGAGTAGATCACGCGCTGCCCGATGTCGGGTGCGGCGTTCCATCGCAACCAACGGTACGAGCCGTCGCGGCACCGGTAACGGTTCTCGAAGCCCAGCGCCTGACCACCGGCCCGTACCCGCCTGTTCTGGTCGAGCGTGCGCTCACGATCGTCCGGATGCACGAACTCGATGAACGGCCGCGCCATGAGTTCGGCGATCGTGAAGCCGAGTGCGCGCTCCCACGCCGGGTTGAGCCGCTTGAAGTGGCCGTTGAAATCCAGGAAGCAGAGCAGGTCGATCGAGATCTCGAAGAACCGATCCTCGAAATCCGGTGGAGAGGACTGCATGGGCGGGGGCTGGTTGACGCAGGGACTGGACGGGGCAGGGTCGCGATGCAGCACACGCGATTGACGCAATCAAATAGCTTGCAGGCATGATGGTCACCCGAGGCTTCACCGGTCGGCGTCCGCCCCCGGAGCGCGCAGGGCGCATTCCGCCCGGCCAGCACGAGACCTTCGACTTTCCCGTGCTGTCGGCCGGCCCGACGCCGAAGGTCGATCTCGCGAGCTGGTCGTTCCTGCTGCGCGAGGGCCCGCGCCCGCTCCGGCGGTGGAACTGGGAGGAGTTCAACGCCCTCCCCCGCACCACGATGACAGTCGACATCCATTGCGTCACCGCGTGGAGCAAACTCGGCACGCAGTGGGAGGGCGTGCTCGTCGACGACATCTTCGCCGCCGCGGGCGTCATACAGCCGGACGGTACGCTGCCGACGGAGTGGACACTCGCGCACACCGTCGATGGCTACTCCGCGAACGTGCCGACCGGTGATCTCACTGGTGGCAAGGCGATGGTAGCGCTGCTGTACGACGGGCAGCCGCTCGCGCCCGATCATGGCGGGCCCGCGCGCCTCCTCGTGCCGCACCTGTACTTCTGGAAGTCGGCCAAGTGGGTCAACGGCCTGCAGTTCATCCCGCGCGACACCGGCGGATTCTGGGAGCTGCGCGGCTACCACATGCGCGGCGACCCATGGCAGGAGCAGCGGTTCACGAATGACTGAGCCGCGATGACTGCCGAGCGGTCGGCGTGGTACGAGGCCGTCGTCGAGGAGATTCGCCCGCTCACGCCATCCGTCCGGAGCGTGCGGCTGCGGCCGTCACGCCCCGTCTCCTCCCTTCCCGGCCAGCACGTCGACGTGCGCCTCACGGCACCCGATGGCTACACGGCGGTGCGCAGCTACTCGATCTGCTCGGCGCCTCCAACAGCTGCAGCGCCATGGATCGAACTGGCCGTCGAACGACTCCATGACGGCGAGGTGTCGCCGTGGTTCCACGACGTGGCAGCTCGCGGGGACACCGTCGAACTGCGTGGCCCAGCCACCACGCACTTCGTCTGGCAATCGGAGCGTGATGGGTCGACGCTCCTGATCGGCGGCGGGTCGGGGGTGGCGCCGTTCATGTCGATGGCGCGTCATCGTGCGACCCTGGCGGATGGAGCAGTGCCGCTCCCGCGGATGCTGCTGCTGGTCTCGGCACGAGCGTGGGACGAGGTGATATTCCGCGAGGAGCTGCTGGCGCAGGAGCGTGCACAGCCGGGGTTCCGGCTCGTACTCGCGATCACGCGCGGTGCAGGCGATCCCGCTGCTCCGCGTGGCGCAGACTACACGCGTCGCATCGATGAGGGCGTGCTGCAGGATGTGCTGGCATTACTCGAGGTGTCGCCTGGCGGGACCATGACGACCTTCGTGTGCGGCAACAATGGATTCGTGAACGCAGTGACCGACACCCTCCTGTCACTCGGCGTGCAGTCGGCGAGTATCCGAACGGAACGGTATGGAGAATGAAAGTGGATGAGAGCACCGGCGACGCCAGGATTTCGATCGAGGAGGAGCGCACCCTCGAGGCCGCGGAGCGCGACATCGGGCCGATCGTGTCCGGTGACTGGGAGAAGCACGACCCGCGCTACCTGACACTGGAGCGACAGGCCGGCGCCCTTTCGTCGCTCTTCATGACGCTGGTGCTCGGTGCGATCGCCACGATCGCCATCATGTTCTCGGAGCTGCCGGCGCGATTCCATACGCCGCTGATCGTCGTGGTATCCGTGCTGGCGGCCCTGCACATCTGGTGGAAGCAGTACCGGCCGCGCCGGCTGTACGAGCACGCGTCGTTCCGCGTCGACGATGACGGCATCGAGATCCGGCGCGGCATCCTGTTTCGCAGCATCATCAGCGTGCCACGCTCGCGCGTGCAGCACACCGACGTGTCGCAGGGGCCACTCGAGCGGCGCCACGGGCTCGGCACGCTGCTGATCTACACGGCTGGCGTGAGCCACGCCGTCGTGCCGCTGCCCGGCATCGAACACGAGCGCGCGATCGTGATTCGCGACCTCCTGCTCCCACGGGATCGTGTCGTCCGGACCTGAAGAGGGACCGGAACGGCGGCTGCACGTCGCCAGCCTGCTGTTCATCGGCATCAACCGGATGCGGGAGCTCGTGTTCCCGCTGATCGTCGGTGGCCTTGCATCCGGTGGACGACGACTCGCCCTGTTCGCCGCGGTGATCTTCACGTTCTCGCTGCTGCGCGCGGTCTGGAGCTTTTTCGCCTATCGATACCGATACGATGAACATGACCTGGTCGTGCGCACCGGCCTGATCTTCCGGAACGTGCGCCACATCCCGTACAACCGCATCCAGAACATCGATGCCGTGCAGAACGTGGCGCACCGTTTCTTCGGCGTCGCGCGCGTGCAGGTGCAGACCGGCTCGGGCAAGGAACCCGAGGCCACGATGAACGTGCTGCCGCTGGATGCACTGGCGGAGATGCGGGAGCGCGTGCTCGTAGGGCGCGCGGACGCTGCTGCGGCATTCGAGGCAGGGCCCACACTGGCTCCCATCGCTACCGCCGCGACAGTTCCGTCCACGACGCTCCTGCATCTCGGGCCGCGTGAGCTGCTGCTCGCCGGCCTGATCGAGAATCGCGGCATGGCGCTCATCGTCGCAGCGCTCGGCGCGATCACCCAGATCGATTTTCTCGAGGAGCTCGTGCTGCGCCGCATCGAGGACCGGCTGCCGGACTGGGTCTCCGACGGATGGCGTGCGGGGCTGGACGAGAATGTCGGCGCCGTGTTGCTGGGGGTCGGGGTGCTGGTGCTGTTCGCGCTGCTGTTCGTTCGCGTACTGTCGACGGTATGGGCGCTTATCCGACTGCATGACTATACGCTCACTCGTCAGGGCGACGACCTGCGCGCCGAGTACGGGCTGTTCACTCGCGTGACGGCCACCATTCCCATCCGCCGCATCCAGACCATCTCGGTCCACCAGCGAATCCTGCATCGGCGCTGGAGCCGAGCGGCGTTGCGCGTGACGACGGCCGGTGGCGGGTCGAGCAACGCCGACGGCAAGTCGGCAGAGCGGGAGTGGCTCGCTCCCATCATTCATGTCGAGGCGTTGCCGGCGCTGCTCGAGCAGCTCGATCCGTCGCTCGTGTTGGCGGGTGCAACGTGGGAGCCTCCCCATCCGCGAGCGGCGACCCGCATGATGCGCGGTTCCGCCGTGTGGATCGTGATCCTCACCGCAGGTGCGGCACCCTTCGTCGGGTGGTGGGCCATCGCCATTGCCAGTGTGCTGGTGGTGCGCGCCGTGCTGCGCGCCCGCGGCCACGCCCGTAACCTGGGATTCGCCATGCTCGGCGATCGCATTGCGTTCCGGCATGGCTGGCTGCATCAGGTCATTACCGTGGCACGCTTCGAACGCATACAGAGTTCGATGTTCGGACAATCGTTCTTCGACCGGCGTACGGGCATGGCTTCCGTCAGCGTCGATACGGCGGGGCTCGGTGCCACGGCGCTCACCATGCCGTACCTGCCGCGCGAAGACGCCCTGACACTGCATGGGACGCTCGCCGGGGCCGCTGTGCGCACGCCGTTCACCTGGTGAACTCACCCGTGGTGTGGCACGGGTGCTGCTTCATGCGTTTTCATGAATGCACTTTCGGACCGTATCGAACGCGAGCGCAACGGTGAAGCGACGGGGTGGATCTCCCTCGTCCTCTTCGGTGCGGCCACGGCAGCCATCGTCTCCCTCGCGACCGTAGGATCGGGCGCCCCGCGTCCCGCCACATCACGCTGGTATCGCTCGCTGCGCCAACCCGGCTACAAACCGCCCGATCCCGTGATTCCGGCCGCGTGGAGCGTGCTGTATACGGCCAGCGCGGTTTCCGCGTGGCGGGTGTGGCGCACGAAGGATTCGCCGGAGCGGCGCACGGCGCTCGCACTGTGGGGCGCGCAGACCGTCGCGAACGGGCTCTGGACGCGTCTCTTCTTCGGCCACAAGCGACCCGATCTCGCCCTGGCGGATTCGGTGGTACTGCTCGCCGGGGCGGCGGCCTACGCGCGCGCGGCTGATCAGGTGGATCGTCCCGCGGCGTTGCTCATGCTTCCGTACATCGCGTGGGTAGGATTCGCGACGAAGCTCAACAAGGACATCGTGCGGTTGAACCCTGAAGAGTCGGGCGGCAGGGACGAGGAGGATCAGGAGCGGGAGTAGCCGCCGGTCACCGGACGTAATTGCAGCGTCCGTTGGCTCCAGTGCGTACGGCCGGTATGTTCGCCTGTTGCGTGGCACACGCGCACGCCTGAACTCCCGCCCCTACGCCGCTCCGCATGACCAATCGCGCCGAACCCGTCTCGCCTCGGATCCTCCCGTTGCTGCTGCTGCTCTTCGTGGGCAGTGGCGCCTGTGCCCTGATCTACGAGGTGGTCTGGTTCCAGCTGCTCGAGCTGGTCATCGGCTCGTCCGCCATCTCGCTGGGTGTGCTGCTCGCCACGTTCATGGGCGGCATGTGCATCGGCAGCCTCGCCCTGCCTCGCTTCGCGCCGAAGGATCGGCATCCACTGCAGCTGTACGCGATGCTCGAGCTGACGATCGGCATCATCGGCGTGCTGGAGCTGTTCGCCATTCCGCTGATCGGCCGGCTCTACTCGCCGGCGGTCGGCCATGGTGCGCTGGCGCTCGTTCTGCGCGCGGTGGTCGCCGGCCTGTGCCTGCTGCCGCCGACGATCCTGATGGGTGCCACGCTGCCCGCGATCGCGCGCTGGGTGGAGTCATCGCGTCGTGGCATCTCGTGGCTTGGCTTCTTCTACGGCGGCAATATCGCCGGTGGCGTGATCGGCAGCGTGCTGGCGGGCTTCTATCTCCTGCGCGTGTACGATCAGGCCGTTGCGACGTACATCGCCGCCGCGCTCAACGTCGTGGTCGCCGGCATTGCATGGGCGATCTCCAAGGGAACGCCGGCGCGCGCAACCGACAGCGCGACCGTATCGGCAAACAGCGCATCGACGGCCGCACTGGCGCCGAATCCCGGGGCGCGTGCCGTGTACATCGCGATCGGACTGTCCGGCGCGTGTGCACTGGCGGCCGAAGTCGTGTGGACGCGCCTGCTGTCGCTGACCTTCGGCGCGTCGGTCTACACGTTCTCGATGATCCTTGCTGTGTTCCTGTCGGGCCTGGGCATCGGCAGCGCGGCCGGCGCCTGGCTCGCGCGCACGGTGGAGAGTCCGCGTCGCGCACTCGCGTGGTCGCAGGGCTTGCTCATGTTCGCCATCGCGTGGGCGGCGGCCGTGATCTTCGTCGCGCTGCCGAACTGGCCCGTGAATCCATCGCTGGCGCCGAGCGCATGGTACGCGTTGCAGCTCGACCTGATTCGTTGCGCGCTCGCCATCCTGCCGGCGGCGATTCTCTGGGGGGCCAGCTTCCCCTTTGCGCTCGCCGCGATCGCGCGACCCGGTGAAGACACCGCACGAGTCGTGGGCCGGGTGTATGCGGCCAATACCGTCGGCTCGATCCTGGGCGCCGTCGTGTGCAGCTTGTGGCTCATTCCCGGGCTCGGCACGCGCGACGCACAGCGCGTGATCATCGGTCTCGCGGCGCTGGCGTCCGTGCTCGCGCTGCTCGTTCCGGCAGAGGGTCGCAGCAAGGGGCGCATCGCCCTGGTGTTCACGCCGATTCTCGCGGCGCTGCTCATCGCCACGATGCCAGACCTGCCCGGTGGGCTCGTCGCGCACGGCCGCTACGCGGTGACATGGCTCGGCCGCACCGAGTTCCTGTACGTCGGCGAAGGCATGAACAGCTCCGTTGCGGTGTCGAAGCTGCTGGCCAGTGATGCAACGCAGTTCCACGTGAGCGGCAAGGTGGAGGCGTCGAGCCTCCCGCAGGACATGCGCCTGCAGAAGATGCTCGCGCACCTGCCGGCGCTCGTGCATCCGAACCCGCAGTCCGTGCTCGTCGTGGGCTTCGGGGCCGGCGTGACGGCGGGATCGTTCCTGCCGTATCCGAGCGTGAAGCGTCTCGTGGTGTGCGAGATCGAGCCGCTCATCCCGCAGGTCGTGTCGACGTGGTTCAAGAAGGAGAACAACGACGTCGTGAACGACCCGCGCACGGAGATCTTCTTCGACGATGCGCGCAGCTTCGTGCTCACCTCGGACGAACAGTTCGACGTCATCACGAGCGACCCGATCAACCCGTGGGTGAAGGGCGCCGCCTCGTTGTACACACGCGAGTACTTCGCGGCGGTGAAGCGTCACCTCAAGCCCGGTGGCGTGGTGACGCAGTGGGTGCCGCTGTACGAGAGCACCGTCGACGCGGTGCGCAGTGAGCTCGCGACGTTCTTCGAGGCATTCCCCGACGGTACGGTCTGGGCAAACAACGTCGACGGCCGTGGCTACGATGTCGTGCTGCTCGGCAGCGTCGGTCCGCTCACCATCGACATCGGCGCGATGGAAGCGCGCTTCGCGGTGGCGGGGTTCGAGCGTGTCGGCCAGTCGCTCGGCGAATCCGGGTTCAACTCATCGGTCGACCTGTTCGGTACGTACGCCGGCAGCGCGAGCGATCTCAAGGAGTGGCTGAGCGGCGCCGAGATCAACACCGACCGGAACCTGCGCCTGCAGTACCTGGCCGGTGTGGGCCTCAACAACTACACCGAGGCGCAGATCTTCCAGCAGATCCGCGAGCGCGGGAAGTTTCCGGACGCGCTGTTCGTGGCGAGCGATGCGTGGAAGGAGTCGCTGCGGCGGACGGTGGGGCTGCCGTAGCGGCGCACTTCGCTCGATGCGCTACCGGACGATGATGGTGAACATCACGTCCGGGAATGGCGTGGCGCGGCTGGCGGAGAGGGCGGGGTTGAACCGCATCGTGAACGTCTGCCGGCCTGGCGCAATCGCCCTGAGCGTGTCGGGGCGCACGAACGTGACGGCTCGTCCTCCCTGAAGCGAGAACTGGTATGGCGCGCGCAAACGGCCCACTGTCCGGCCGTCTCCGTTGACGGCCACGACGCGAAACTGCCCGGGGAATGCCGTGCCGCCGACTGGCAGGACGATGGTGTCGGGATCCGCGCGCAGCGTGATGAGCGAGCCGAGGGCGATCAGTTCATTCGATGAGAGGGTGCGATCGCCGGAGAGTGCACCAGCGGCAAAGGCGCTGTCCGCATGGTTGATCTGCGACAGACGTCGTGCTGCACTGCTGTCTCCCGCGTCCGCCAGCGCACCGAGCGTGGCAGTCTGCGACGCCGACCGGGCCTGATACGAATAGCGGAAGCTTGGGCGCGTTCTCTCGTCGCCCGGCTCGATCTCCAGCAGCGTCTTGCGGCGCTTCGGTGCGATGGTGTGTTCCTTCTTGTGCGGCCCGCAGAGCAGCAAGACGTTGATGCAGTGCGTCAATGTCACTTCGGTGACGATGATCGGCACCGGTCCCTGGTTCTCCATGCGCACCAGCAGCACGTTCTTGCGACCGGGTGCATCTTCGATGACGGTCTCGAGCACGTGCGTGGGGCTCAGTCGATGCACGTACGGCAGCGCCGACGACTGCGCGTAGGCAGCACGCGTGAGCGGAGGGAGCGACGAGACGACGGCGAGCGCCGTAACGAGGTGGCAGGCGGCACGGGCGGCAATGCGCATGGCAATGATACTGGTCGAGGGAGCAATGACAATCATGACTGACGCCCGGTCATTCCGGGACGACGATCACGACCTTGAGATCACGGAACGGGCGGTCACGGCCGGTCGAGAGTCGCGGTGGCATCCGCAGGGTGAATGCACGCGTACCGGTCGCCACGGCCTTGATCGAGTCCGGCTTGACGAGGATCGCCGCCGTACCCGGATCGATGCCGACCATCATGTCTCCGCGCACACGACCGATGGTTTCTCCCTTCGGCCCGATCGCGAGTACGCGGAACTGCGAGACCAGCATGAAGCTGCCGCGTGACATCACGATGGTGTCCGGATCGGCGCGCAGCGCAACGACGCCGCGACCAAGGCTGATCACCATGTCGTGCGAGAGATCACCGTCTCCGTTCAGCATCGAGACCGGGGCCGGCGAGCCGGCAGCGGTGCTGTCGGCCACGGCGCGCGCGCGATGCCAGACGTAGCTCACCCCGAACGACATCGGCTTCCCGCGATCCGCCGGCTCGACGCGAAGCACTTCGCTGCGGCTCTGCGCACGCACCGTCGCCTCGACCGTGGTCTGCCCACACCGATCGCGCACGTTCTGGCAGCGGACCAGCGTGACGCTGCTGACCACGATCGGTTCACTCGAGCGATTGTCGACCTGCACGCTGCGCGCGCCGTCGCGACCACCGACGGTGACCTGCATGCTTCGCACGGTGGCGGGTGATGGTGCAACCGACGGCCGCGCGCAGGAGACCTGCAGGAGGAGGAGTGGAGCCACCAGAGATGCTGGCACAAGTGCGGCGCGCTGGACCCACGGAGTGCCGGCGGCGGACATTCTCACAATGCAGAGCGCTCAAGGTGACCGACGAATGCAATCGAAGCTGCCCGGAATATGCCCGGGTGATGCCGGCCGAGCCAACGGCGTCGCGTCATTCGTTCCCGCACGGACGCGACGCCGCGGCTCACGGCGCTATGCCCCCATCAGCCAACGGTAGCCGATGCGATACTTGCCACCGTGCCCCGTGATGTCGTCGGTCCGCTCGGCCGGGCCGACGCTGCCGCCGAGATCGTACATGTCGTCGAGCGTCAGCCGCTTGCCGACGATTCGCATCTCGTCATCGTCGATGAGATTCTCGAAGATGCCGCCGATCGCCGTGATCATCGTGCCGACCGCGGCACCGACCGCCGGCGTCGCCAGCGCACTCGCGATCAGCGACGCGATTCCGCCGATCGCCCGCGTGAGCTCCGCCGCCGCTTCCTTTCCGTCGCTGTCGACTTCGACGAGCTTGAACAGGACGTACATGTGCTTCGGATAGCCCTTCGTGCTCTTGAGGCTGAATTGCCCGATGGGCAGTTCACCGAATGAGTAGCGGTCGCCGTTCATGAACTCGCCCATGTCGCCACCATAGCCGGCAGTCACGTTTCCACCCGCTCCGACGAGCACGGTGCCCAGGATCATCTCGTCGGGATTGTCACGTGGTTCGGTGATGCGCACGGCGTGAATCGCGCGCAGTTCAGCCAGCACGCGCGTGTAGACCGGGCGCTCCTTCTCCTCCTTGTCGTCACGAGGCCGCACCACCACTCTCGGCCGATCGGTATCGCCGTTCCCCTGGCTGCCACCATTCGGCGCCACACGGTGAACGATCTTCTTCGTCTTGGCGGGCTCGCGCAGCAGCACGATCTTCTTGCTACCCAGCAGGCGTGCGGCACGCTTCTCGTCGCGCAGCGCCATCTCCGCACGTCCGGCGAGCTTCTCCACCAGGCGCGTGTCGAGCCGGGCGATTCCGCGGGACATGATCTGCTCGATGTCGTCATCGTCGTCGGCCATCCGGTACTTGCCGGGTTCGGCGCGTGCGAGGATCGACTTCACCAGCGCGGCCTGCACGATCGGCGCGGCTTCCTTCGCGAAGTTGCGCTCGTCCGGTGTCAGGGTGTCCATCGCATCGGGCGAGGTCTTTGCGCTGTCGAGTTCCTTCGCTTCCTCGTCGTTGAGTTTGCGTCGCGTGAAGGCGCGCGGTCGCGGTGTGGCGACGCCGTCATCGGCACTCGGGATGGGGCCGTCCGGCATGGGATGCGGCGTGAATTTGCCGAACTTCGCGTCGTCACTGCGCGTGGGCGTGGGAATGCGGGGGCTGGTCACCGGTACGCTCTCTCATTCAGAAGTGAGGCACGATGCCATGGTCATCACTCGTCGCTCGAATCACTGCCTCGACCATGGACACCGCGCCGCGAATATCGACGAGTGTGCTGCAAATGGTCTGTGCGATTGGTCGAGCCTGCAAGCGATCCCGGGTGTTACATCACACTATGAAATCAACTTCATCAGTGAGGTCGCGAGACCTTGAGCCACTGCCTCACTGCGTCGATAGCTCCGCTCCACGAGGGGATAGATGCACAGTGGTGGCAGGCACACAATCAGAAGCAGCAATGCACCGCTCTCGGGCAGGGCGTCGGACAATTGCAACAGCTGTCGATCCAGTAGCGGCATCACCACACCCGTCATTCTCCGGATCACGTGCGTGAGCTCGAGCACGCACACGAACAGCGCGCCCCAAATCACGAGCGCGCCGGCAATCCATCTCCGGAGCTGTTCACCCCTCGAGTGGTGGCCGTTGCGCCCTCGTGCGAGCAAGGAGACCAGCAAGAGGAGAGACAGCATGATGCTGCTCCGCAAAAGACCCAGGCGCCACGTTCGTGAGCGCATGACGGGTGCTTCGAACCCCTCCGCCTGATACTCCGCGCGGGTAATCGTGCGCCCGAAGACTGACTTCGTGGCCCGCTCGAACTGCCAGTCCACGTACCGCGAACTGTTGTGGCTGTCCACCGTGAAGGGATTGTACATGGCGACGCCGAGTATCCTGAGCGAACTCGCCCGGGTGGACTCTCCCCAAGGCGCGGTGATCACCGGAGTCTCCGCGGATGTCGCCCGCTCCCAGAATGTGAGCGACACGCCCGTCACATCATCGAAGCGGTCCGACTCCCGCTCGTGTCGCGGAGCACCGTGTGTAAGCTCTTTCGCGGAGAGTCCAGGCAGCGAGAGCGACCGAGCGACCCCGAAGCAGGTGAAGCACACGATGGCGAACAGTACGACTTGCGGGAGCAGTCGGGCACGATGCGACAGGGGGAGCGCAGCGAGCCAACGATCATCACGAGCCTTCCCGATGAGAAGAATTGCAACCCAGAGCAGCGGCGAGGAGGATGGCGAGTCGACGTACATCATCCACGCGATCCAGAACCAGTTGAAGGGCGAGACCGATCGCAGGGTATACCGGACCACGGCCCACCAGAGCGGCGCCACGCGTTCCGCTTCATGCACGGTGGCCGAGGGCAGGGCACGCCGGGCGAGCGAGCTGCGGCGAGACTGCGCACCGAGCGGCGTCGTGGGCACGATCACGAATCCATCGTACGGCGTGCGCCACACACGCAGGAGTGCGACCACGAGAGCGATCGTGAGGGCGGCGATCGAAAGGACGGCGGGCAACGTGGCGGGTTCGAACTGTGCCGAGAGCACGACGAGGCCACACGCCGGAATCAGGAACGCAAACTGCAGCTTCTCATCGACCGCCGTCAGCCGGGATCGTCCGATCGCGAAGGGAAGCACGCAAACCAGCAGGCCCGCAACGCCCACACCGACCACACTCCACAAGGAGTACACGGTATCGGGCTTGACCGCGTTCGCGAACACCAGAACGCATAGGGGTATGGCCGTGCACACCAGCGGCGGAAGCATGCGCGCGATGAGTATGTCGCGCGCCCGTATCGGAAGCGCCGCCTCGAACAGATCGGTTCGAGCGCCCGCAATCATCAGCTGCGCCATGACGAGCATCGGTGCGAGCAGAACGCTCATGCCCGGCAATGCGAGGAACACGCAAAGGAAGAGGAGTGCGACGAAACCGGCAAACGTGTTGCGGGTCTGCGCACGGAGCAGGAGCAGGCTGATCATCCGCGGCTCGCAGGGAGACAGTTCATCGCCGCCCCGTCGGAAACATCAACGGAAACTCCGCGTGCTTGAACTGCCATTCAAGCAGCGCATACGTCAACGCCACCGGTGCGGTCGCTACCAGCAGCACCAGCGCGATGTTGCCCGAGAGTGCATCGGCGATGCGAATCATGAACAGCTGCCACACGCCGCTCAGCACGGAGTCTCCATACCGGTTGAGCATCGCCATGCTGACGCCGAGATAGCCGAAGTACAGCACCACCGGCACCACCATCTCAACCCGCTGCAGCTTGCTCGGCCGTGCCGGTGTGTGTCGGTACGCGGCGACCACAGAGAGGACCAGCATGAGCGACAGGGACAGCATGCCACCGGCGTTGAGGATGCGCAGCGCCGGTCGACGAGACGACAGTTGCGGAAGGCGCTCCTCGTCACGGAGCGCCCGGTACTCGTCCTGCGACATCGCCTGCCCATACGCGACCGCCGTCAGGCGACTGAATTGCCAGGTGATGAAGTCGGGACTGCTCTCAGGTCGGGTCGAGTACGGGTTGTAGAGCGTGAGTCCCGCGAACGATACCGTGAACGGCTCAACAGTCTCGCCAGCGGGCGACACGATGACGGGAGGTTGCCCCTTCGGGGCCAACTTCCAGAATGCAACACCGGAAGACGTCGGGCTGTGAAAGTACTGCTCACCGTCGCCATAGGTCCGCGGCGCGCCTACTCCCAGCCAGCGGGCATGATCGGTGAATGGTGAAGGCCCGAAGAATCCCGCACCAATCATGATGCCGGGAAGGACCACCGCGGGTATGAGCAGCAGGAGCAGGCGAACGCGAGGCGTGACGGGCAGTGCCGTCAGTCCCGAGAGTCGGTTGACCGTGATGCTGAACGACATGAACGCGCCTATCATCAGCGCCTGCATGGTATTTCCCGTTGCACCGCCGAAATATCCGAACAACGCGAACGCTACCGTGATGGGGTGCAGCAGCTGCCGCATGGCAGCCCACTTCCACCCGTCAACGGTGGACGCGCCAACCTTCCCAGCGCGCGCTGCCGGCCGTGGTTCGCGTGGCGCTGACTGCAGCGCCTCAGGTACTCGCTGCCATGTCCACGCGCACGTGGCGCACAGCAATACGCCGATCACCACAGTGCCAAGCCATCCAGCGGTGAAGTAAAGGAGTGCGGCATTCGCCAGGATGATTGTGGTAATCGCGAGTCCCAGCGTCCCTGCGCCAGGGAGGCCGATCGTCTGCGGTCGCAGCGCCGCCGGAAGCACGATCAGCAGCAGCACGGACAATGCGATCTGCGCGATCTGGAAGGGGTGTACTCCTCCAGAAATGCCGAGCGTGTATTCATCCGTGGTGCCGATTGCGACGACAGCGATGCTCCAGACGGCAACCGGCACGAGCGACACGATGCTGCTCACGAGCATCCGCGCGCCGCGCAGTGCACGACCGTGCACCGGCAATGCGGCATCGAGCAGCGTCGGCGTGTTCCTGTACCCGAAGAATGGGCCCATGGCGAACATCATGGATCCGAGCACGCCGATGTCCGGAAGCCTCGCGAACAGCACCGAGATCATCCCGCACAGCACCCACGCCATCGGGTGCGGCCGGTGCAGCCGCATCAACCGCCAGATCACGCCGCCGCCGCCGTGTGCTCTCCGCCCACCAGGTCCACGAACAGCTCCTCCAGCGGCACCGTCGTGCACACCACGTCGTCGGTACCCAGTGCCGCCACGAGCGCCGCGCGGGCCTCGGCAGGCCGCCGCTCGAACACCGCATGCCACTCATTGAGCGCGGCACGCACCCGCACGCAGCCCGGCACCGCGAGAATGCGCGCACTGTCCGCCACCACGCTCTTGGACACCACCGCCACGCTGAACTCCTCGCGCAGCGCATCGAGTGGCCGGTCGAGCCGCACCTTTCCTTCGTGCAGCAGCACCACGCGCCCACCGAGCCGCTCCACGTCGCCCATCTGGTGGGACGAGAAGATGATCGCCGTGCCCTCGCGATTGAGCAGCTGTACCGACGTCTCCAGGAACTCGCGTCGCGCGGCGGGATCGAGCCCGCCCGCGGGCTCGTCGAGAATGAGCAGCTCCGGGCGGTGACAGATGGCGCACAGCAGCGCGACCTGCCGCTGCTGGCCGTTGCTCAGCGCCGCGATGCGCTGCCCGTTGCCGGCGAGGCCGAAGCGATCGAGCAGCTCCTTCTCGAACGCGCGATCCCACGTCGGAAACAGGTAGCGGTGAAACGAGATCAGCTCCCCGATCGTGCTCGTCGGCGGCAGGACCTGCCCCTCGGCCATGAACCCGACGCGCCGCTTCACCTCCACGGGCTTGTCGACCGGCGACATGCCGAACACGCGCACGCTGCCCGAATCCGGGAAGAGCATGCCCATCGCGATCTGCAGCAGCGTGCTCTTGCCAGCACCGTTGCGGCCGAGGAGCGCGACGACCCCTTCGCCCTCGACGGAGAACGTGACGCCGTCGAGCACACGCTTGCCTCGCGTGAACGAGCGGGTGATGTCATTGAAGGCGAGGATGCTGGGCGTGGTGGTCATCGGGATTTCATTCCGCCTTCCGGTGCCGCGGCACCGGACCATTGGTGAGTTCGCGATCCGCGTCCTTGAGGAGCGCGACGACATCGGGCAGCCGGAGTCCGGCGAGGTAGGCCTGCGACAGGAGCGCGCGGGCCGCGTCCTGCAGCGCCGCGGTCTGGGCTGCCCCCGCATCGCGCGGGAGGCGGTCCGCGACGAAGGTGCCGCGCCCGCGCTGGGATTCGATGTAGCCGAGTGCTTCGAGTTCGTCGTACGCTTTCTTGACGGTGAGCGGTGCGATCACGAGCTGTTCGCTGAGCTCGCGGTGCGATGCGAGCCGCTCTCCGGGTGCGAGTCGCCCACCCGCGATGGCATCCATGATCTGCCGCATGATCTGGCGGTAGATGGGGAGGTCGTCGGCGGGGTGGACGAGGATACGCATTAAGTGATATATAACAGTATATCACTAGGCGAGGTCAAGGGCATGACGGGTGGACAACCTCCTCGCCCGGCAGGAATGTTCTGCCAACTCCGACCTTCATACCGACTCATGCGTACTCATTCGCCCTTCGCGCGTCTCAGCGCTCCCCTCGCGCTGGCGCTGCTCCTCGCCCCGGCCGCCGCACTCTCCGCGCAATCCGCCACGCTCGTCTACAAGCTCGGCACCGACACCCTCGCGGTCGAGCAGTACGCGCGCACGGGCAACAAGCTGACCGGCGAGATGGTCCAGCGCGCCGGCGCCACAGTTACGCGCGTGAACTACGACCTCACACTCGGCGCCGGGGGACGGCCCACCGCGGCCACGATCACGCGCATGCAGGCGGATGGGACACCGATTCCGGGTTCACCGCTCAATGCAAGCTTCCAGATCACACGCGACTCCATCATCCGCGTCGTCACCTACAAGGACAGCACCGTGCGGCGCGCCTTCGCGGCGGCGGGCGCAGTCGTGAACTTCCCGACGTACGTGTACGGTCCTACCGAAGTGCTCGCGACCCTCAAGCGCGCCGGCACCACGATGGACTCCGTGCCGGCCGTCGGGTTCGCGGGCAACCTGGGCTTCGCCGGCGTCACCCCGGCGGGTGGCGATTCGCTGCGCCTGCGCGGCGGTGCGTATCCGATGGTCCTGCTGTTCGACGCGAACAGCCGGTTGCAGCGGGTCGACGGTGCAGGCACCACGAACAAGCTCGTCGCATTGCGCAGCGCCAATCGCGTCGACATCGCGGCGATCGCGCGCGCGATGAAGCCGACAGGTCTGCTGTCCGCGCGCGACGTGGCACGCGCCGGGTTCGGCTCCGGCGGCATGGTCTTGATCGACTACGGGCGTCCGATGGTCCGCGAGCGCACCGTGTGGGGTGGTACCCTCGTGCCGTTCGATTCGGTGTGGCGCGCCGGCGCCAACGACGCGACGCACCTCTTTACGACGCGCACGCTCACCATGGGAACGGTGACGGTGCCGCCGGGGATGTACACGCTGTGGATCCAGCACACGCGCAACGGCACGTTCCTCCTCGTCAACAGCCAGTCCGGTCAGTGGGGAACGATCTATGACCCGGCAAAGGATGTAGGACGCGTTCCGCTCACGATGACGGCCGCACAAAGCCCCGTGGAAGAGTTCACGATCACGCTGCAGCCGCAGGGTGCGACCCGTGGCACGATGCGTTTCGCGTGGGGCCCGTCGGTAGGAAGTGTCGACTTCGGCGTCACGACGCCGAGATAACGGATGCTTGGGCGCATCGCAGTCGGGCTGATCGGCCTGCTGCACGTCTACATCCTCGTCCTCGAGATGTTTCTCTGGGACAAGCCCGCGGGCCTGCGCGCGTTCGGCCAGTCGCTCGAGAATGCGCGCGTGTCGAAGACCCTCGCCGCGAATCAGGGCCTGTACAACGGCTTCCTCGCGGCAGGGCTGTTCTGGAGCTTGACGCTGGGCGAGCAGGGGCGCGCGGTGAGCGTGTTCTTCCTGGTGTGCGTGCTCGTCGCTGGCGTGTACGGCGCGGCAACGGCCAGCCGGAAGATCCTCTACGTGCAGGCGGTGCCGGCGGCGATCGCACTCGGGCTGGTGGCGCTGCGCTTGTAGCTGCGACGCAGCGCTACGCTGTGCTCCGAACGGTTCGCAGGACCCGCAGTACGCGCCGATCTGCATCGAGCGTCACGGGATACGCCATGAGTGGGCTTGGAGCCGGCCCGGCGACGTTGCGGCCGTCCGTGTCGAACTCGGAGCCGTGACACTGGCACTGCATCCGAGCGTCGCGGAAGATGTAAATGCCGCACCCTGCATGCGTGCACACGTTCGAGAACGCGCGATACTCGCGTTCACCGACGCGCAGCACGATGACGTTGGCCGCACCGACGACGTACGCGCCCCCGACGGCCGTGAGCGCCGGTACTCGCGCGAGGTTGAGCTGGATTTCGTCGGCCGTCACGCGCACGTCGTCGCTCGCGTCCGCTGACGGAGCGGTCACCTCCGCGGCCCCGCAGCCACCGGTGAGGCTCCAGCCACAGACCGCGAGACCCGCCCGCGCAACCGTGCCGAGCATGGACCGGCGCGTGCATTGTCCTCCGGACTCGTTGTGCGCCGGAGCGCCCGCTTCATCGATATGGGGTGTGTTGATCCGCATTCCGGAAGATCGGCGCGGTCACCCCCGCCCGCGTCGATGTCATCGAAAGGACGCGAGGCCGATACACGCCCGTGACCGGACAGTCGCGGAAGTACAGACATGGACGGTGATGTTGCTGTCGAGTCGTTGTCCGACGCTCCAGCACACCCGCCCGATCGCTGCGCCAAGGCGCACGAGTCGGGCGTCACGCCACCGCCTTGCTCGGGTCATGCACCCGAAGGATGCAGCAGATGAAGGGCCCATTGCTACGTGCAACGAACATTGCTTCCGTCGCGCTTCTCGCCGTCGCGCTCACGAGCTGCGGCGACGAGGACACCATCGGTCCGGAGCCGACACCGATCGCGCTCACGAATCGCTCGGTCACACCATCGCTGCTCAGGAGCCTGGTGCCGGGCGTGGAGATCTTCAGTCTCATCAGCAGCGACGATGTGCTCCCGCAGTCGCCGGGGTTCGTGTTCGGCGGGTCGGCGGACGGTGCGGGGCTGCTCCGCAATGCCGACGGGACGTTCACGGCACTCGTGAATCACGAGGACAATTTCGCCGTCTCGCGCATCACGTTCGACGCGACGTTCAAGCCGGTGAAGGGTGAGTACGTCGTCACCTCGACCGCGGGCAAGTATCGCCTGTGCTCCGCCACGATGGTGACGCGCGACGTACATGGATTCGGGCCACTGTTCATCACTGCAGGCGAGAGCAACGAGGAATCCGAGATCCTGGCTGTCGAGCCGTTCGCGTCGACGAACACGCCCAAGTATGTGTCCGGGTTCGGCCGCTGGAACACGGAGAACGCGGTACCGCTTCCGGCCACGGCGTACCCGGGTCGCACGGCAGTGATGATCGGCGACGACGACTCCGGTGCGGAAGGCGGCCAGGTCGCCATGTACCTCTCGTCGACGGTGGGCGATCTCGACAACGGGGCACTCTACACGCTCGCACGCACGAACAACGTGACGCGTGAGCGCGACATGGTCGTGGGGCAGAGCTACCCCGTCGCGTTCAAGCAGATCGCGAATCACAGGACGCTCACGGGCCGGCAGATCAACCAGGCCACGGCGACGCTGAGCAGCATTCAGTTCGGACGCGTGGAGGACATCGACTACCGCAAGGGCGCGAGCGGGCGCGAGATGTACTTCACGGTGACCGGCCAGAACAACACCGGCGTGAATGCGGCCTACGACCGCACGAAGTACGGACGCGTCTACAAGCTCACGCTCGACGCAACCGATCCGCTCAAGGGCAGCCTCGAAGTCATCCTCGACGGTGACGATCGCAACGGCCCGGCAAAGCTCTTCCAGAATCCCGATAACATCTACGTCAGCGAGAACTACGTGTACGTCCAGGAGGACGACAACGGCTACGGTGACGAGACGCATGACGCATACATCTACCAGTACAACATTGCGACCAGGGCAATCCAGCCGGTGCTCCAGCTCGACCATCGCCGCACCCAGGCCGATGCTGCGCTGTACAACGCGGTCGGTGCCCGCCCGGAAGGCAAGGCGGGCTGGGAGTTCGGCGCCATGATCGACGTGTCGACGGAAGTCGGCAACAGCAACACGTTCATGGTGTCCCTCCAGCCGCACTCGTGGCGGGGAACGAAGTACCGTGGTGTGGACGGTGGCACGGTGCGTACGACCGAGGATCAGGCGAGCATGATTGTGCTCGTGCGGGGACTTCCCCGGTAATGCGATTGTCGGGAATGAGTTGGCTTGGAGTCCAGCGGGCCGTCGCGATCGTGCGACGGCCCGCTGTGCTCGGCGCCACGACCCTGCTGGCGTTCGCTGCCTTCATGGCCTGCCGTCCGCCCGCATTGCAGGACGCGAGCGACGGGTTGCCCGTGAGTGCGGCCGCAACGCGCGCCCGTGACATATGGGTGGCTCGCATCGATTCGCTCGCAGCCGCCGTGGACGGGTTGGACAGCGCAGTGAGCGCGATGACGCTGGCGCAGACACCGGAAGTTCACTCGCGGGCGCGTGATCGTTTCCTCGCCGCTCGCCTCGCGTTCAAGCGCGTGGAAGCCCTCGCGACGTACTACGAGCCGAGCACCTCGCGCACCATGAACGGGCCGGCGCTGCCGCGCGTCGAGGATGAAGAGGGTCCGGAGGCGGTATTCACGCCGGAGGGATTGCAGGTGGTCGAGGAGATTCTCTTCGATGACGTCGATCGTGCATCCGCCGAGCGCGCACTCGCCGAGACGCGCAATGTGCGCAACTTGGTGACGCGGCTCCGCACCGCCGCCGTGCGGCAGACGGTCACCGAGGATCGGCTCTGGGATGCCGCCAAGATCGAGATCGCGCGCGTCGTGTCGCTTGGTATCACGGGATTCGATTCGCCGGTTGCGTTGCACTCGCTCCCTGAGGCGCGTGCTGCGTTGCGCGGCGCACAGGAAGTCCTCGAACCCTGGGCCGATTCGAGTGCGGCGTGGGTTCGGCTGCATCGGGCGTTCGACGTTGCCGATGCAGCACTCGCCGGCACCAGAACGTTCGACGACTTCGACCGGCTCGGGTTCATCGTCACGGCCGCGAATCCTCTCGCGCGCGCGATGGCAGACGCACGAACGAGCCTCGGCATCGGTGTCCCGGCGGAACGGCGTGGATTCCGCGCTGAAGCCGTCACGCTGTTCGACTCGGGCGCCTTCGATGCGCAGGCGTTCGCGGCTCCGCATGCGGCCGCTGCCACTGCCGAGCGGGTGGCACTCGGGCAGCGGCTGTTCACGGACAGCCGTCTCTCGGGCGACGAAGGGATGTCGTGTGCATCATGCCACAGCGCGGCGCGCGCATTCACGGACGGGCGCGTGCGCTCCATGGCCCGCTCCCGGCACGTGACGATGCGCAACACGCCCTCGCTGATCAACGCGGGGTTGCAGGTCGGGTCGTTCTATGACCTGCGCACGACCTATCTCGAGGATCAGGTCGCGGCCGTGGTGAGCAACCCGCAGGAGATGCACGGGAGTCTTGAGCGCACGGCGGAGCGGTTGCGAGCGGACGCTGGCTATCGCGAGCAGTTCCGCGTCGCCTACGGCGCCTTGGGCGACGCGGACAGCGGAAGCGCGACCAGCAGCCAGAACATTCGATCGGCGGTGGCGGCGTACCTGCGTTCCCTACAGGCGCTGAACTCGCGCGCAGATCGAGCGCTCCGGGGCGACACGCTCGCCCTCGACCAGGACGAGCGACTGGGCATGAACCTGTTCATGGGCAAGGCGAAGTGCGCAACCTGCCACTTCGCGCCACTATTCAACGGCACCGTCCCTCCAGCCTATCAGGAGAGTGAAGTCGAGGTGCTCGGCGTTCCGGCAAGGGCCACGGTGCGCGGTGCACGGGTCGACGCCGACTCCGGCCGGTTTCGCGTGACACGTGCCGCGCCGCATCTCCATGCGTTCAAGACGCCGACCGTGCGCAACGCGGAACTCACCGCGCCCTACATGCACAACGGAGTCTTCCGCACGCTCGAGGAAGTCGTCGACTTCTACAATCGTGGCGGCGGCGCGGGCATCGGTATCAGCCTGCCGAACCAGACTTTGCCAGCGGATTCGCTGGGATTGACCGGTGCCGAGCAGCGTGCGCTCGTACGGTTCATGCGGGCGCTCACCGATACGACAGGTGCTGCAGCCCCTTCGCGACTGCGAGCGCGTTGACGGTCGCTGCTCCCGCTGCGGTGTTGTCGAAGATGCACCACACGGTCGCTCCACGCGCCTGCCAGCCTTCGAGCGCCCGCCCGAGACGCTCCAGATAGGCGTCATCGTAGCTGGAGCGATACATCACCGGTGACCCGTGCAGCCGGTAGTACACGATGTGCAGCGCACCACCCGGCTCCCCGGCCAGTGGCACCCGCGCCGGATCCGCCGCTACCCGCGCAACGTCGAAGGACTGCAGCAGTGCGTCGGCGTCTTCGGTGAACCAGCTCGCATGCCGAGGCTCGAGCACGACGTCACCGGCGTGTACACGCCGCAGCGAGTCGAAAAACTCGATGGCTACCCCACTGTCGTAGCACGCGCTCGGCGGCAGTTGTACCAGCAGCGGCCCCAATGCAGCACCGAGCGAGGCGACCTGCTCGAGAAATGGCGGGAGCAGGTCGTCGATGTCCACCAGCGCGCGTTCATGCGTGATGGTCCGCGGCATCTTCACCGAGAAACGGAATCCCTCGGGCACACTCGCGGCCCACCGCGCGTAGGTGGCGGGCCTGTGCGGCCGGTAGAACGAGGAGTTGATCTCGACACCGCCGAGCACCCTGGCGTAACGCTCGAGATGCATCCCGTCGGGCGGGAAGGCCGCCTGCACATCGCGTGGCAAGCTCCATCCCGCGGTGCCGATCACGATTCCATGCATGCGCGCTCGCGTCGCAACATGCCTGCCAAGCGTGACCTGCCATCTGCCTCAGCGTCCCTTCAGCTCCTGCTGACCCCGTACGACACCATCCGCCAATTCCAGCACCCGGTCCGCGTGCCGCCCTGCCCACTCCCCGTCGTGCGTGGCAATGAGAATCGCGCGACCCGTCGCCGCGAGCGACCGCACGGTTTCTCCGAGTGCCGAGCGGCGGGCGGGGTCGAGCGCGGACGTGGGCTCGTCCATCAGGAGGAGCATCGGGTCGGGCGCGAGCGCACGCGCAATCGCGACGCGCTGCGCCTCACCGCCCGACAGCTGGCGCGGAAAGGCGGACGCGCGCGCTTCCACGTCGAGCGTGCGCAGCAGCTCGCGGGCAACCCGTGCGGCGCGCTCCGGCGCCCAGCCCAGCGCATGCACCGGCGCCAGCGTCACGTTGTCGAGCGCAGTCAGGTGCTCGAAGAGCGCATGCGCCTGGAACACCATGCCGACCCGCGCACGCAGGCCCCTGAGCCGTGATTCCGTGGGCACCGGACCCGGCGTGAGCCCTACATCGCCGACCGTGATCGTGCCGGCACTGAATGCCTGCAATGCGGCAATTGCGCGAAGCGACGTGCTCTTTCCCGATCCGGACTCGCCCATGAGGGCGCACACCTCGCCCGGTCGCACGTCGAGGTCGATTCCGCGCAGCACCTCGCGGTCGCCATGCATAACGCGCAACCCGCGCACCGACAAACCGGATGCCACGGTGGAGGATGCACCGGAGGCGGGCGTCATGTGGCGACGCTCCAGCGGCGCTCGAGCCCACGCGCGAGCGCGGAGAGCGGCAGCGACATGGCGAGGTACACCGCGGCGCAGAGCAGCCCCGGCACGACCCAGCTCCCGATGTTCGTCGCGTAGATCGCGGTCTGCTTGGTGAGCTCGACGACGGTGATCACACTGACCAACGACGAGTCCTTGAGCAGCGCGACGAAATCGTTCGTCATCGGTGCGAGTGCCACGCGCAGCGCCTGCGGCCCGCGCACCAGCCGCAGGATCTGCCACTCGGATAGGCCAAGCGTGCGCGCCGCCTCGAGCTGCAACCGCGGGATCGACTGCAGGGCGGCCCGGTAGATCTCCGACTCGTACGCGGCGTAGTTGAGCCCCAGGCCAATCACGGCGGCAAGAAAGGCGGGAAGGCGCACCACCCCGGATAGTCCGTAGTACAGCACGAACAGCTGCAGCAGGACCGGCGTGCCGCGGATGATCTCCACATACGCGGTGAGTGCCACCCGCAACGCCGGCGGTCCGTACACGCGACCGGCAGCGATCGTGATACCCGCCGAGACCGCGAGCGCCATCGCGAGGATCGAGAGCGCGAGCGTCACGACTGCCGCACGGAGCAGGGCGGGCAGGTACGTGTCCAGCCCACGCTGTGGGGATGTCGTCGCGGTGGAGACGCTCGCCTCCTCGCTCAGCACACGGGCGAAGAACGCGGCCTGCCCGTCGTCCCACACCTCCCAGCGCCGGAAGATGCGTTCGAGCGTGCCATCGCGCATGCGCGCGCGCAGGATCGTATTGACCGAGTCTCGCAACGCGGTGTTGGCCTTCGCCAGCACCGCCACGTAATGCCCGGTCGCCACGGCCGTGGGCTGCACGACGAACCCGCCCCCCAGCCGTCGCAGCGATCGCTCGGCGATCACATGATCCAGCAGCACTGCATCCACACGCCCGGCGACGAGGTCGCTGTAGGGATGCACGTCGTCGTCGTACGAGACCGGTACGAGCCCCGTGCGTCGCTGCTCGTCGAGCAGGATGTCGTAGGCCATCGTGCCACCCAGCGTGCCGACCCGGCGGCGCGCGAGGTCCGCCATGGTGCGATAGCGCGCGGAGTCGGCGGCGCGCACCGCGATGACTTCGCGAAACTCGTAGTAGGGCATCGACAGCGCGTGCATCTCGCGCAACGCCGGGCGGTCTTCCACGCCGGACATGCCGAGTTCGAAGTCACCGCGTTCGACGGACGCTTCGATGGAGGCCCATGCGACCTGCACGAACTGCGGCGGTCGCCCGAGCCCACCGGCGATGGCTTCGGCGATCTCGACATCGAAGCCACGCGTTCTGGAGGGATCCGCGGGATCGGCTTCCACGAAGGGGGCGCCGCCTTCCGCGTCACCGCCCCAGCGCAGTGGTGCTGCAGCGGCGACGGGCGCGACGGCCGCGACCTTGGCAGAGTCGTCGACGGAGCGCACCCTCGTTTCGCCTGCACAGGCGAAGAGCGCGCACGATGCAAGCGCCAGGCGCAAACGAGAGGAAAGGGACAGAGCAGGCACGGCGGTGAACCTTCACGCGGTGACCCCTCCGCGCAACTTGACACCCCTCCTCCCCCCTCTGATCTCTCAACCCCATGAGCGCCCTCCATTCCATCATCCTGCTGGCCGGCATCGCCGCCCCTCCGGCCGACACCGCCGACTGCGTAGCCGCCGCGCGCTTCCTCCGTGAAGACCGGCGCATGGTGGCGGTGGTCGAGCGCGACACCTTCGACGACTGGCGCACGCGGAAACGCGTGCCGGGTTGCCGGATCACGTCTGCTGGCGCGACCGACATCGGCGTGGCGCGTGAGGCCGTGCGCTTCTACGAACGGGTGCGCGCCACCGGCTGGACGCGCACGCCTGATCCGGCCGATGCCCCGAACGAGGCGTCACTGCGCTTTCGCCAGGGCGGGTCCGACTGCCTGTTCAATGTGAACGCGCTGGCGATGCTCAACACCGTCGCCGAAGAGAAGGTCAACGAACTCGTGACCGTGCCGTCGGGGCAGGCGCGCTATCACGTCTTCGTGATGTGCATGCCGGCGATGCCGGCGGCAGCATCCCTGGCGCCGGAACGGGAGCAGTGAGGAGGGGACGGGCGACCCGCTTCGTGCTCGCGCTTTGTGCACTCGCTCTCGCGGCCGCGCCGCTGCACACCCCACTGCAGGCGCAGCGAAGGACCGTGCGCGGCAGCGACATCTGGACCAACACGAGCGGCGACCAGCGACTGGGCCCGCGTGTCGTCCTCACATGGACCATCGACGAGCGCCGTTCGAGCCTCGGGCAGGTGCCGCGCCAGCTGCTACTCGTGGGTGGCATCATGCGTGACATCGGTGGCGGCCGTCGGTTCGGTGCGGGCTACGCGTATCTGCACACGTCGCCCAACGAGGACTTCGGGCCACGGCGAGCAAGCGATGAACACCGGGTGTGGCAGCAGTTCACCGGCGCGCACCGGACCTTCGGCGCGACGTGGAATCATCGCCTGCGGTGGGAGCAGCGGTGGATCGCACCCGAGCCGACGGCTGGCGCCTCCCGCGACTGGGCGTACGCGTCGCGCGTCCGTCATCAGTTGCGCGTCGTGCGTCCGCTCGATGGACGCGCACCGGCCGCCTCGCGGTTCTACGTGATGCCGAACTCGGAGCTGTTCGTGCGCACCGTGGGCCATCGCGGCGTGTTCTTCGACCAATCACGTCTCGGCGTCTCACTCGGCGTCGGCGTGGCGTCGCGGCTCAATCTCGAGGCGGGTTACCTGCGACAGAGCATCATCCGGGCAGACGGCCTGCACGAGCGTCACGATGTCCTGCAGCTCACCGGGCGGGTGCCCCTGCAGAGCCGCCCTCGATAGGGCGCGTTCTAACGCGTCCTTCCTTTAACCGCTAGCTTCACGAAATCCCCCACCGCGCCCTCCACGCGCACGAGGCATTTCGTGATCCTGCCCAAGACCCTCGCCCTGCTGTTCGTCGGAGGCGGCCTGGGTGCCGTCGTCGTCACGGCGCCCTCCGAATCCACCCGTACGGGGTCGGAAGCGTTCACCGCATTCGGCCGCTCGGTCGCCATCGCCGGTGAGTTCGCGTTCGTCGGTGAACCGAATGTCTCGGCCGGCGCTGGACGAGGCGGCGGTGCACCGGCCGCGGCTGGTGTCGTGCACGTCTACCGGTACGGGGCCGCCGGATGGAAACCCGCCGGTCAGCTGCAATCGGCGAGCGCCTCCGGTAACGACGGATTCGGTACGGCCATGGCCGCGGACGGGGCAACGCTTCTGGTTGGGCAGGTGCGGCCCGCGACCGTAGTGGGTGGCCAGGGTGGACCCGGCGGAGGTGGCGGAGGTGGCGGCGGACGCGGCGGAGCGACGCCAGCAGCGGCACCGGCGCCGGTCGACACCGCCGTCGGCACGGTGCAGCTCTTCCGCCGCGGTGCGGACATGAAGTATGTCGCCGCCGGTCGCCTGGCTGGTGCCACGACAGCTGGCGCACAGTTTGGCGCCGCCATCGCCCTACTTGGCGACGTCGCACTCGTTGGCGCGCCGGGCGAGGCGAGTGGAGGCGCGGTGTACGTCTACGCCCGCGCAAAGGACGGAAACTGGGCTGCGGCCGGCACCCTGCCCGCGCAGGGACTCGTCGCCGGCGACCGTTTCGGTGCCGCGGTGGCGATGGACGGCGACCGCATCGTCGTCGGTGCGCCCATGCGGAAGGGGAAGGGCGCCATCTATACGTTCCGGCGCGACGCGGGAACGTGGACTCAGGAGACCGAGCAGGTCGCGCCATCGAACCTACCGGACCGCTCGCAGTTCGGGGCAGCGGTCGCGGTGAAGGGTGACCGGGTGATTGCCGGTGCACCCGCCACGAACTTCGCGGCACCGCCGACCAACGCCGCGCGCGACTCGCTGCTCGCGCGCCTTGGCACGACGCCGCCCGGTGAGGCACGCGACTCCGTGATCGCGCGCCTCACCGCGATGGCCGCCGGTGGTCCGAATGCGGGTCGTGGCGGGGCGGGTGGCGGCGGCGGTCGCGGCGGTGCGCAGGTCGGCCTCGCGACGGGTGCGGTGATCGCCTTCGAGCGCGCATCGTTCGGGTCGTGGCGCATGACCGGCACGCTCGCGCCCTTCGATCTCGGCAACATCGCGTTCGGTGCAGCACTCGGTGTCGTCGGCAACGAGCTGTGGATCGGCGCACCCGGCAGCGATGGCGCGGGCCGCATCTACCGCGCGCGTGCCGACAAGGATGGTGGCTGGACCGGCATGACGAAGCTCGGCGTCGACACAGTGGAAGCCGGTGCGCAGTGGGCCGCGTCGTTCGCGGTGAGCGGCGACAAGGCGATCGTCGGCATGCCCGGCGATGGTGCCGGTGGCGGAACCGCGGCCTTCATGGGCCGCACTGCCGCGAACGAGTGGACGCTCCGCAGCATGGTAATGCCGCCGGTACCGCAGGCGTATCCGACGGTCACGGGCAAGGAAGTGAAGTGCGGCGCCGACGGAAAGGCGGGCGCGTTCGAGTGCAGCAGCACCGGCCTGCAGTCGTACCTGCCGATCTCCGCGCTCGGCGGCAAGCGTGGCGTGCGACTGAGCGGCAGCTGGGGATGGACGGATCCCGTAACCGGCCGTGACATCGCGATCGTGGGGCGCACCGACGGCACGGCGTTCGTCGACGTGACCGACCCCGTGAACCCGCGCTATCTCGGTGACCTGATGCGCACGAAGGGCTCGAACATGTCGAGCTGGCGCGAGATCAAGACGTACAAGAACTACGCGCTCATCGTGTCCGACGGTTCGGGCGACCATCACGGCATCCAGATCTTCGATCTCACACGCCTGCGCAACATCGCGGCGCCGAAGCGGTTCAACGAGGACGCGCACTTCGATGCCGGCAGCATCCACGACATCGCGGTGAACGAAGCAGCCGGCTACGCATACGCGGTGGGCACCGCATCCGGCGGTGAGCGCTGCGGCGGCGGCTCGCTGTTCATCGACATGAAGAACCCGCTCAAGCCCACGTTCGCCGGTTGCTTCGCCGATGTGGGAACGGGTCGCGCGCGCGGCGGCTACACGCACGACATCCAGTGCGTGATCTACAAGGGCCCCGACAAGCGCTACACGGGCCACGAGATCTGCATGGCGTCCAACGAGACGACGGTATCGATCCAGGACGTGACCGACAAGAAGAACGTGAAGGTGCTGTCGCATGCCGATTACCCGACGCCCGGCTACACGCACCAGGGCTGGTTCACCGAAGACCAGCGCTACTGGTACCTGAACGACGAGACCGACGAGACGGGCAACATCGGCCGCTCCGCCGAAGGCACGCGCACGATGATCTTCGACGTCACGGATCTCGAGCAGCCGATCATGAAGAAGGAGTACATCGGCCCCACGCACGCGAGCGATCACAACCTGTACGTGAAGGGTGATCGCATGTACCAGTCGAACTACAAGGCCGGCCTGCGCATCCTCGACATTTCCGATCCGGCCAATCCGAAGGAAGTGGGGTATCTCGACACCAACCCCGGCGAGAACAACGCAGGTTTCCAGGGATCGTGGAACAACTATCCGTTCTTCAAGAACGGCTCGATCGGCGTCGTCAGCATCAGCGAGGGCCTCTTCATGGTTCGGGACAACACGCGCAAGATCGTGCCATGACACCCCGTGGCAGGGTGGCGCTCGCGGCGATGGTGGCCGCGAGCGTCAGCTTCACGATCAGTGGCACCGCCGGTGCGCAGCCGAAGACAGCCGCGAAGCCCGGTGCAAAGCTGTACATCACGAATCAGGGCGGCGCGTCGGTCACGGTGGTCGACCAGGCGCGGCTCGTGGTCGACACGGTCATCGACCTCACGAAAATCGGGTTCACCGCGAACGCCAAGCCGCATCACGCGGTGGTGGAGCGCGACGGCTCGTTCTGGTACGTCACGCTCATCGGCGACGGGCGTGTGCTCAAGTTCGACCGGGCGAATCGTCTCGTCGCGCAGGTGCCGATGGAAACACCGGGCCTGCTGGCGCTCGACCCGAAACACGATTCGCTCTACGTCGGCCGCTCCATGACCGCCGTCAATCCGCCCAAGTCGCTCGGCGTCATCAAGCGCTCGTCGTTCACGATGGTGGAGGAGCAGGAGGTCGGCATCCCGCGCCCGCACGCGCTCGCGGTCACGCGCGACGGCAAGTGGGTGCATGCCGCCTCGCTCGCGGAGAACCGCTTCGCGTCGCTCGATGTCGGCACGGGGCGCGTGACGCTCACGTCGCTGCCCGGCGCGACGCGGTCGATGGTACAGTTCACCGTGAGCCCGGACGGCCGGCGCATGATCGTCGGCGGGGAGCTCTCCAACACGGTCATCGTCTTCGACATCACGCGGCCGCCGCCGTACGCGCCGGTCGCCGAGTTCAAGGTCGGTGGCAAGCCGTGGGATCCGGTGTTCTCGCCCGATGGCAAGCGCGCGTACTTCTCGCTGTTCGCCGACACGTCGGTGGCCGAAGTCGATCTCGCGTCGGGACGCATCGTGCGCCGCTTCTCCGGCCACATGGCGCAACCATACGACATGATCCTGCGCGCCGACGGCAGGTATCTCTTCGTCGTCAACCAGAACATCGGCGCGGTGAAGCCCGGCGCGAGCGCGCACGACAACATGCCGGGCATGAGCCATTCGCCGGCCTCTCCCGCAACGGGATGGCTTTCCGTGGTGAACGTGCGCACCGGCAAGGTCGAGAAGGAGCTGCCGCTGGGTGCGAGCCCGTCCGGCATGGGAGCCGCGGGCGCACGATGAACGGTCGACGATTCACCGCCGCGGCCCTCTCGATCGGCGCAGCGGCCGTCCTGCTCTCCGCGCAAGTGGCGCCACGTGTAGGGGCTGTCGCCGACTGGAACTACCGGGTCCGCGTGACAGGCATCGCGGTCACCGACAGCAGTGGCCGCGCGATGGCGGCGCCGTTCATCGGCGGCTTCGACGTGCCGCGCCCGCAGCTCGCCGACATCGACGGGGACGGCACCGTCGACCTCTTCGTGCAGGAGCGTTCGGGCGAAGTGATGCTGTACGAACGTGTCGGCGGAGAATGGGTCTGGCGCACCGATCGCTTCCAGGACATCGACGTCGGCGAGTGGTATCGCTTCGCGGACATCGATCGCGACGGTGATCTCGACCTGTTCAGCGAGATGCGCACGGGCTACATCCGCACGTGGCAGAATACCGGAAGCAGGACCGTACCGAAGTTCGAGGCGCTGGGCGACACCATCCGCGACGTCGACGGCCGAGCGATCGTGGCCGACCGGCAGAACATCCTGAATGCCGTCGACATCGACTGCAACGGCAAGCTCGACCTGTTCATCGGGCAGGTGCAGGGCACCGTCGACCGGTACGAGCAGGAGGGCGTGAGCCCGGACCGCTCGCCACGCTTCCGCCTCATCGAGCAGACGTGGCAGGGCATCGAAGTGCTCGGCCCCGAGGCCACGGGTGGCGACCTGCGGCGCACCGACACTGCGGGTGTCGATACGTCGCACTACGAGGGATCGGCGCCCGGGGCCGCAACACGCCCGGCCGAACGTCGCCACGGTGCGAACACGCTGACGTTCGCCGACATCACCGGCCGTGGTGTGCTCGACCTGTTCTGGGGCGACTTCTTCGAGGAAGGCCTGCTGCGCTTCGAGAACACCGGCACCTGTGCGGCGCCGGATCTCACCGGCACGCCAACCCGCTTCCCGCTGGTGAAGCCGCTGCTCACGTCGGGATACAACGCACCGACGTTCGGCGATGCGGATGGCGACGGCCTCGTGGATCTCATCGTCGGTGTGATCGGTGGTGCGTACGAGCCGAGCCGCACGAATGTGAACAACCTGTACCTGGTGCAGCAGCGTCCGAAGGCAATGTGGTCGCTCGCCACCACCCGGTTGATCAACACCATCGACGTGGGCGCCGAGTCCGCGCCGGCGCTGGCGGATGTGAACGGTGACGGCCTGCTGGACCTGCTGGTGGGCAGCAAGGTGTCGGCGACGAGCGGCATCAGCGGCACGGTCACCCTGTTCGAGAATACAGGCACTCGTACCGCACCGGCATTCCGCGAGCGCGGTGTGCTGCCGGTGCGCGGTGACTACAACTACGTGCCATCCGTGGCCGATCTCGATGGCGACGGGCTCGTTGATCTCGTCGTCGGCACGTGGCGCGATCGCGTGCAGTGGTATCGCAACACCGGCACGCGCACGGCACCGGCGTGGACACTCGCCGACACTGCGCTCGTGACCATCACCCGCGGCACGAACAGCACCCCGTCGCTCGGCGACATCGACGGTGACGGGACCCTCGATCTCGTCATCGGTGAGGCGTCCGGTGCGATCAACCTGTACCGCAACACCGGCACGAAGTCCGCACCTCGCTTCGAGCTCGTGAGCGACAGCTTCCAGGGCATCAAGCTGTCGCGGCGCAGCGCGCCCGTGCTTTCGGACATGGACGGGGACGGCAAGCTGGACATGGTGGTCGGCAGCGGTGAGGGTGAGCTGCAGCTGTGGCGCAACACGACCGGTGAGATCGGTAGCACGATCAGCTTCGTGCGCGACACCACGTTTCGCGTGCAGAGCTACAAGGATGCTATTCCCGCGACGGGAGACCTGTTCGGAACAGGGGTGATCGACATTGTCGTCGGGACGTCGGCCGGCGGGCTCCGGTGGTTTTCGCGGGCAACGGCATCGTCGCCGCGGTGATCGTTCCGAGGCTGCCCCTGTTCCTGCTGCTGTTCGTGCTGTTGCTGGCAGCGTGTGACACGACGCCCCCGCGCACCACCAAGCCTGGCGGACGCACCGACCCCGAACGCGTGCTCGTCGTGATCAACCGGCGGAGTGCAGCGAGCGAGGAGGTGGGCCGCTACTACATGGAGCGACGCGGCATTCCGGTCACGCATGTGGCGCGCGTGGATGTCGATCCTGCGGATGAAATCGGCGATCTGGGGTTTCGCACGAAGCTCCTCGATCCGGTGCGTGCCGCAATCGCGGCGCTACCGGTGCGGATCGATTTCATCGTGCTCACCACGGGCATCCCGCTCCGCCTCGACAGCAAGCGTGGCTACAGCGTCGATGCACATCTCGCCGGCATGAACCTGTCGATCCCGCCGATGGTGGGATTCGATTCGCTCTGGCTGAAGCGCTACCGGAATCCGTACTACGGGTCGCGCGAGCCGTTCGACAGCGAGAAGTTCGGCATGTACCTCGTCACGCGGCTCGACTGCGCGCAGGTGGCCGACTGCAAGGCGCTCGTCGACCGCTCGCTGGCGGCGCGCGCGACCCGCGGGCCATTCTATTTCGATGCGACGTCGTTCAGCACCCGGGGCGATGGCTACGCCACGCTGAATCGCGCACTGTACACGGCGGCGGCCCGCCTGCGCTTCATGGGGCTCGAGGCGACCATGGACACCGCAGGCCGGTTCGTCGCACTGCCGCAACCCGTGATGGGGTACGTGAGCTGGGGCAGCAACGACGTGAACTACGACAGCGTTGCCTATCGCGCGATGCGCTTCCTGCCCGGCGCGCTGGCCGAAACGTTCGTGAGCACCAGCGCGCGCACGTTCGGGCCGGTGACGGAGGGCCAGAGCCGGATCGTCGATCTCATTGCGCAGGGCGTGACCGGCGTCAAAGGCTACGTGAGTGAGCCCTACACGCTGGCGCTGGCCAATCCCGACATCCTGTTCGACCGCTATGTGCGCGGTCGCAACCTGGCCGAAGCGTTTTACGCGGCGTCGGTCATGGTACTGTGGAAGGATGTGGTGGTCGGAGACCCGCTGTGTGCGCCGTACGCCGGGTTGCCAGCAGCATTACCAGGGCCCCGGCAACTGCAATGAGCGCGAGCGCGAAGAATGCGCTCGCCGTCGATCCCGTTGCCGTGCGGATGCGGCCGATGAGATCGGGCCCGAAATGTCCGCCGAGGTTGCCGACGGAGTTGATCCACGCGATACCGGCGGCGGCTGCGCTCTGACGCAGGAACGACGTAGGCACCGCCCAGAACGTCGCGAGGAAGGAGAGGACGCCGCAGGTGATCATCGTGAGTGCGATCATCGACGGGATCGCTGCCTGCCCGACCACGGCGAGGAGTGACAGACCCGCGGCCGTGAGCAGCAGCGAGCCGGCGACGTGCCAGCGTCGTTCGCCCGTGCGGTCGGAGTGCGATCCCATCACCACCATGGCAACACCGGCAAGGCCCCACGGGATCATCGTGATGAGGCCGACCCGCAGGTAGTCCGTCTTCGGCACACCGAGCTCCTGCACGAGCGTCGGCATCCAGAAGTTCACGCCATACAGGGCGAACGTGCCGGAGAGATATGCAAACGCCATCGCCCACACGCGGGGGCTTGTGAGGGCGGCCCGTGCCCCGTGTGCGCCCCGTGCCGCGACCGGCTGCGTTCGTGCCGTAGCCGCCTCGTCGTCGGCGATCCGCGCGGTCACCGCCGCGCGCTCCTCATCCGAGAGCCAGCGCGCCGTCGCCGGCCGGTCGGGCAGCATCAGCAACACGGCGATGCCCGCCACGAGTGACGGTGCCGCCTCGAGCACGAACAGCCAACGCCAGCCCGCCCACCCCGCGGTACCGTCGAAGTACTGCATGATCGCACCCGACACGGGCGCGCCGACGACATTGGCGACCGCAATCGCCGTCATGAACAGCGCGACGGTGCGTCCACGCCGGCTCGACGGAAACCAGTACGTGAGATAGAGGATGATGCCCGGGAAGAACCCCGCTTCGGCGGCACCCAGCAGGAAGCGCAGCGCGTAGAAGCTGAACTCGACGCGCGGCAACCCGAACAGCGCCGGCAGCGGCCCCCAGGGAATGACGTGCACGAACGCGAAGGCACCCGACACGATGCTCCACGTGATCATGATGCGGGCGATCCAGACACGAGCGCCGACTCGCTCCAGCACCAGGTTGCTCGGCACCTCGAGCAGGAAGTAGCCGATGAAGAACACGCCGGCGCCGAAGCCGTACACCGCGTCGGAGAACTCCAGCGCCGCCGCCATCTGCAGCTTGGCGAAGCCGACGTTCACGCGATCGAGATACGCGACGATGTAGCAGGTGAACAGCAGCGGCAGCAGGCGTCGGGCGATCTTGCCGAATGCGGCCCGCTCGACCGCCGATTCGGCGCCCGCCACCGCGCCCGCTACCGCGCCCGTGCTCACGATGCGTACGTGATCACATAGAACATGACGCCCTCGGGCGACGTGATCCCGCTCATGCGGCCGACGCCTTCCACATCCATGATCGGCACGTGCACCGTGGCGCCCAGGGCCTCGGCATGGCGGGTCGCTGCATCGGCGTCGTCCACCGTGAAATACACGCCCCAGTGCGGCGGCATCGGTGCCATGTCCGGCGTGATGGCCATCATGCCGGCCACCGGCGCCTCCTTCATCATGAACGTCGTGTAGGTAAACCCGGGCATCGACGTGGTGTCGGCTTTCCACCCGAACAGCGATTCATAGAACGGCGTCGCATGCGCGACATCCGTCGTCATGCACTCGAACCAGCTCGGCGCTCCGTGCGCCGAGCTGTCGACTGCGGTGCCGGGCATCGATTTCGGCTCCCAGATATCGAACGCGGCACCGTTCGGATCCGCGAGCTCCGCCATGCGTCCGGTGGCCCGTCCCGGCGGGCCGATGTCGAATCCCGACTTCCCCCAACCGCCCAGTTCAGAGGCACGCTGGCTGGTGGTGTCGGCGCTGTCCACCTTGATCATGAGGCCGATGCCGGGAGGTGTCCCCGGTGGGGTCATCGGGCCCTCGAGGTCGAAGAGCCCGCCCACATCGTGCCGGCCTACCTGCACGCGGTGACCGATTCCCGGCATCTCGGCGTAGCCCCAGCCGAGCAGGGCACCAAAAAACTGGCGGGCCTGGTCGGGCCGTGGTGTGAGGATGTTGATCCAGCAGAATTCGCCTGCGCTGCGCACACCGGTGGCCACGTCGAACCTCGTGAGGGGAGAGGCGCCTATCGTGCGGCGAGCGGGACTGCGCGTCAAGACCGGGCGAGCGGCAATTCGTACGCCGGATGCGTTCGACGTACGTCATCCAGCGTATGGGCGTGTGATCCCGGAATAGCTATTGTCGCTGCGTCGCTCCCCTCGTGTGCACCGGCTCATGTCTCCCTCCAGGTCCTGCCATGCGCAACCATGCTCCGCTCCCGATCGCACTCGCCATGACAGCAGTCGCAGCAGCGTCGGCATGCTCCGGTGCCGGCGGCGTGACGGACGCAGGCAGGGACTTCTCCGATGCCTTTCCGGAGAATCGCGGCACGCTGGTCTACGAGGGTTCGCCGAGTGCCAACCAGCTTCTGTGGTGGGAGAGTGCGACAGAACTCGTCGACGTGCTCGCCGTCTCCCCCATGAGCGCCTCGGCTGCGCAGCCGGCCGGCCTGTACGTGCGGGCCACCAACGTGGATGCGCGTACCACGCGCCTGATGCATGGCCCGCGCGCGTTCGGCGGGGAGCTCTCCGGCGTCATCGTCGCGCCGGACGGAGTCACGACATTCGTGGTGTCATCGGTGCTGGGGCCGACGGGGCGCGTCACGCCACTGCACCACGCCGGCCCTGGCACCACCTCGACACTGGTCACGCCATCCGCGGGCCTGCTCGGCTCGCAGAAGCATAGCCCATTTGGAATGTCCATCGTCGTGTCGCCGGATTCGAAGTCGGCGGCGTACATCGCGGCGCCGGATTCCCTGAAGGTGTATGACGTGTCATTGCGTACGAGCCGGCCATTGGCCACCGGCTGCACGTCCGTGCTCGCTTTCGCGCCGGACGGACAACGGGTGCTCTGCGCCAGCAGTGTCGGCGCGTACAGTCTCGTGACGGTGGCCACCGGAGCTTCTGTGTCAGCCGGGTCACGCACGCCGGACATTCACTTGATGCACCTCGGTTCCGGTGGGTTGCAGCAGCTGCGCTCCGGCGCGTTCTTCGTCACGGACATCGTGAATACGACGACGGGTGCCACCACCAACATCATCACCCGGGACCAGCTCAAGTCCGGCGAATTCCCCGAGTTTCAGCGGGGCACATGGTCGAGCGACGGCAGGAGGGTCGCATTCGCTGCCTCGCATACGTGCGGAGCGTTCAGCGGCTGCCCCTTTGCGCAGTCCAGCATCTACGTTGTGGATATCGCCTCACGGCGCCTGCAACGAGTCGCGGTCATCAACTTTCCGTCCAACTCCAGCGCCAGCATCGATGCCATCGCTTTCGCCCCCGACGGCAACCGTGTTGCGTACGTGGCGCAGTGGAATGCGATGCGCTCGGCCTACGTCGCATCGATCCCCTGATAGCGATCGTCCGACTCCCGAACCCGCGAGACGCATGAAGCTCTGGCTCGACGCCGATGCCGCACCACGTGACGTGAAGGAAGTCTGCTATCGCGTCTCCGAACGCCTGAAGCTCGAGACGATTCTCGTGGCGAACCAGCGTCTCACGCTGCCGGTCGGCTACCCGCACCTGAGTGCCGTGCGCGTCGACGGCGGGCCCGATGTGGCGGACGGTTACATCGCGGAGCACGCGACTGCAGGTGATGTCGCGATCACGGCGGACATTCCACTCGCGGCCCTGCTCGTGCCCAAGGGGGTGATCGTGATCGATCCGCGCGGTGAGGAGTACACACCCGAGAGCATCGGAGAACGCCTCTCGGTGCGCAACTTCATGGACGCGTTGCGCGGCACGGGCGTAGAGACCGGAGGGCATGGCGCCTACGGAGCCCGGGAAAAACAGGCCTTCGCGAACGCGCTCGACCGGGCCCTGCGGCGGGCGGGCTCCCGCTAGACTGAGAGGGACATGCACGCCGGCTCGCACTCCCACGGACTCCCTCACGGACACGCTCACGGGCACAATCACGCGCCCGCGAGCTTCGGGCGCGCGTTCGCGGTCGGCGTCGGGCTGAACCTGACGTTCGTGGTGGTGGAGGTCGTGTATGGCACGCTGGCGGGTTCGCTCGCCCTGATCGCCGACGCGGGCCATAACCTCAGCGACGTACTCGGCCTGCTGCTGGCCTGGGGCGCCAGCAGCCTCGCGGCCCGGGTGCCGACCGTGCGCCGCACGTACGGCATGCGACGGTCGTCGATCCTCGCGGCACTCCTCAATGCGCTGCTGCTGCTCGTGGCCGTCGGCGGCATCGCGTGGGAAGCCGTCCGGCGTTTCGGAGCGCCGGCGCCGGTGGCAGAAACGACGGTCATGGCCGTGGCCGCGATCGGCATGCTCGTGAACGGCTTCACGGCATGGATGTTCATGTCGGGTCGCAAGGCCGACCTCAACATCCGTGGCGCGTACCTGCACATGGTGGCCGACGCCGCCGTGTCGGCCGGTGTGGTGGTGGCAGCGCTCGTGATGCGATTCACGGGATGGCTGTGGCTCGACCCGGCCGTGAGTGTCGCGATCGTCGTCGTCATCATGGCCGGCACGTGGGGGCTGCTGCGCGAGTCGCTCGACCTCGCACTCGACGCAGTGCCGGCAGGCATCGAGCCGGAGAAAGTGACGGCGTACCTGGGGGCGCTGCCGGGTGTGGAGGACGTGCACGACCTGCACATCTGGGGTATGAGCACCACCGAGGCCGCATTGACGGTGCATCTGGTCCGGCGCAATCCTGCGCTCGACGACGCGCTGCTCGGCCGCATCACGCGCGAACTGCACGACCAGTTCGGCATCGAGCACGTCACTGTGCAGTTCGAGGTCGGTGACGCTGACAACCCGTGCCGGCAAGCGCCGGCGACGGTCGTCTGACGGGCACAGTCAAACATCAGTCGAAATTTCATGAGCGACAGCACGACGACGGCGACACACTACGAGCGCATCGGCGGCGAGTCCGCGATCCGGCAGCTCGTCGACCGGTTCTACGATCTGATGGACACCGCGCCCGAGGCCGTGCACGTGCGGGCGCTGCATGCACACAGCCTCAAGGCCAGCCGCGAGAAGCTGTTCCTCTTCCTCACCGGTTGGACCGGCGGCCCGCAGCTGTACATGGAGAAGCACGGCCATCCGCGGCTTCGCATGCGGCACTTCCCGTTCGCCATCGCCTCGCGTGAGCGCGACGAGTGGCTCTGGTGCATGGATCGCGCGCTCGAGGAACAGCCGATGCCGGACAATCTCCGGGAGCTGCTGCGTGCGAAGCTGCACGACGTCGCCGATCACATGCGCAACCAGCCCGATCCCGGCGTGATGGGACTGCCGGTGGTCGGGAACTGACCACCGGCGCACCCGGCAGCGTCAGAAGCGGTACGTCAGAAGCTGTACGTCAGTCCGGTCGAGAAGAACGTGTCCGTCGTCTTGAGGCGCAGCCCTGCACGTACCGGGGGCTGCGCGTTGTACCGGATCAGGTATCCCATCTTGATTGCAAGACTCTTGGTGAAGGGCGCCACCAGTGACGTCTCGCTGTTCACGAGGTAGGCCTCGCTCTCGCTGAGGTTCGGCAGGTACTCCGCCGTCTGCTGCACATACGCGACGTCGGAGAACAGGTGCTTGTAGTCGAGCGCTGCGCGGGCTGCGGGATAATTGCCCTTGAACGTCGACACCGAGCCGGGCGTCAGCTCCTGTTGAAACGCCGACGCGCCGAGCGCGATGTTGAACTTGTCGCGCGGCTGGTCGACGACCTTGTACCCGAGGCCCACGCCTTCCTCGAACCGGCTCGCGATGCCCTGCAGGGTGTTACGGTCGAATCGCGTGATCGCGTACATGCCGAGGCGCGGCGTCAGGTTGCGCTCACCCCGAAAGCCACCCGTCCAGAAGTTCGCGTTCACCTTGTCTTCGGCCTCACCGTAGAAGAACGCGAGATCCTGCAGCACCGCCCAGCCCCGCATCGTGTACTTCAACTTGTTCGCGACGTTGGTGGCGATGGCGTTCGCGTTGCCACGCGTCTGTGAGAAGCCAAGCGCCGCCGACCCTTCGAATGCGCGCGGAGCTGTGGCCGGCGCCTGTGCCGACACGAGCTCCGCAGACGCAAGGGCCAGCAGTGCTGCGCAAAGCGCACGCGAGGTGAGAGTCCGCATGGTTGCTCGAAAGTCTAGGAAGGAGTGACCGGCGTCGTGACGGACGTGGTGACTGCAGTCGTGACGGGGACAGTCGCCGGTACCGTACCCGTTGTCGTGCTCGACGCGGTGCTCGGGGTGGTTTCCGGCGTCATCGTACCGAGGAACGCGGGCAGCTCGACACCGGCGACGGTGCGCAGGACGTCCATCATCGGCGGCATGCTGCGCGCCATGTTCTGGATGAATCCGGCCGTGCCGCCCAGCGTTCCATCGCTGTGGGAGTTGCCACCCTCCCACACCACGACCTTGTCGAACTTGATGTTCGAGATGGCCTTGGCCGCCGACTCCGCGAGCAGCGGGATCTGGTCGACCATGAGCAGCTGGAAGGCCTCGCGCGCGCCACCAGCCTTGTCGACGAGCTGGCCGAGCGCTTCGGCGCGCCTCGACAACACTTCGTATTCACCGCGTGCCTGTGCATCGAGCTTGGCGAAGATGGCACCTGCTTCGGCCACGGCATGAATGCGCTGACGTTCTGCGTCGGCTTCCGCCTCCACGATCGTGCGGGCCTTCTCGGCCTTCGCGGGTGCCTCGAGTCGCGCACGCTGTTCCGCTTCGACACGCTCCGCGTCGGCGAGGGCTGCGCGCGTCTGTGCGCGGTTGCCCGCCTCGACGACCGATGCTTCGGCTTCGCGCTTGCGCGTCTCGACCATCTGGTAGGCTTCCGCCTGCCGGATGGCAAGCTGCGCCTGCGTGGCGACGATGAGCGCCTGCGACTCGGCCTCGCCCGCGATGGCCCGCGCGTCCGCATTCGCCACGGCGATGCGCTTCGTCTGCTCGGCTTCCTTCACCTGTGCTTCGCGCTCGAAGATCGCGGTCTGCTCGCCGATCTTCTGCTCCTTGTCGAACTGCGCGATGCGCACCGCCTGCAAACGCTGCGCGTCCTTCACCTGCGTCTCGCGTTCGAACACCGCAATCTGCTCGCCGACCTTGCGTTCCTTGTCGAGGTCCGCGAGTCGCACGGCGCGCTCACGGTCGGCGAGTGCAAGGCCGATCTCGCGTTCCTTGGTGGCATTCGCGACGAGCACGAACTTCTCCCGCTCGGCCTCCGCCACGCGCACTTCACCCATGCGCTCCTGGTCGGCCACGTCACCACGTGCCTGCTGGACGGCGGTCGCGGCCGCCTTGCGGCCGATGGCCTCGATGTAGCCGCTCTCGTCGCGCAGGTCGTGGATGTTCACGTTGATCAGCACGAGCCCGATCTTCTTGAGCTCCGGCTCGAGCGAGATCTGGATCTTGTGCAGGAACCCGTCGCGGTCGCGGTTGATCTGGTCGATCGTCATCGACGCGATGACCTGGCGCAGCTGACCGAAGATGATGTCCTGCGCGTCCTTCATGATCGCTTCCTGCTGGCGCCCGAGCAGTCGCATCGCGGCGTTCTGGCGCACCTCCGACTCCGAGCCGATGGCGACCGTGAACACACTCGGCACCGCGACGCGGATGTTCTCGAACGACAGCGCATCCTTGAGCGGGATGTTGATCTGCATCGGCTCGAGCGACAGGTACGCGTACTCCTGGATCACCGGCCACACGAACGCGCCGCCACCCGAGATGCAGCGCGCGGCCTCGGTGCCGCCGACGCGCCCGGAGATCACGAGCACGCGGTTGGCGGGGCAGCGCTTGTAGCGCGACACGAACAGCAGCATCATGCCGACGACGATGATCAGCGCGAACAGCGCACCGATGGCGGCGATACCGAAGCTGCCGAGGAGGTTGTCCGTCGAGATCTGCAGGGCGGCGAGCAATGCAAAAGCGTGCATTCAGCGAACTCCATCAACTGTGGGGAGGGAAACGACTTCGACGGTGTCGCTGCCGAGGATTGCGACGACGACGACCGGCGCACCGGTGGGCAGGTTGATCCCGTCCGCGGTGACGGCCTGATATTCCACCGTGCGTCCGCCGAGTGCGAGGACCACCTTGCCGGTACCCTCGCGACTCGCGGGCACCGGGACGTACACGGTGGCCTGCTGGCCGACCGCTGTGCGAATGTCGAGCGATGCGTCGCGCTGCAGGCCCATCATGGCGCGCATCGTCACGGCGACACCGAACATCGCCATGGTACCGAGCAGCAGCGCGGCAATGAAGACGAGCGATGAGGGCAGTCCGAGCGTGGCGGCACCGAGTCCACCGATCCCGAAGAACGCGACCGCGGCGGAGAGGGCGCGCACGCTGAAGAGCTGCAGCCCGTCGCTCGTCATGTCGTGCGGCGCATCGTGCGAGGCCAGGTCGTGCCCAGCACCCAGCGCGCCGAACACCAGCCCCGCGAGCAGCAGCACACCGCCGGCGACTGCGCAGGTCAGAAAGAGAGTGATCACATGCGGCAATAAAAAATGAAACACAGGGGAGGTTGCACCACCCCACCTACCATTCGGACGTCCTGATTGTCAAGGACGTCCGTCGATCGACAACCGGACTTACTTGTGGCGGAACGTGATACGGCCGCGCGTCAGGTCGTACGGTGACACTTCGACGGTGACCTTGTCGCCGGCGAGGATGCGGATGCGGAACTTGCGCATCTTGCCTGCAACGGTCGCGAGCAGCGAGTGCCCATTGTCGAGACCCACACGGAACATGGCGCTGGGCAGCACGTCCGACACTACACCTTCGAACTCGATGGCGTCCTGTTTCAAAATGTCTCCTGGAGAGAGTGCGGTACTGCGGGTGTGCACGCCGGACGCGAGTCGTCCTGGTGCACGGTGCAACAGCTGCGGTGCGACACCTGCTGCAGGGTATTACCCCTGACCCGAAAAAACGTCGAAGCGCCGTGCGACGGACCAGGTCCGCCCGCACGGCGCTTCATCACGACATCGGCATCACGCGAGGTGATGCCGGTGAAGCGGCAGATCGAACTGCGTGGTTCAGCCGACGCGCGAGACGTTCTCGGCGGCCGGGCCCTTCTGGCCCTGCACGACGTCGAACTCCACGGTCTCGCCTTCGGTCAACGACTTGAAGCCGTTACCCTGAATGGCCGAGTGGTGAACGAAGCAATCCTTCTGTCCGTCCGCGGGAGTGATGAAGCCGAAACCCTTCGCGTCGTTGAACCACTTCACAGTGCCGGTCGTACGCATAGCGATGCTCCTGAAAAATAAAAATGTTGCTGTGTAAGTCGGAGCATGGGCCAAAGACCTGATGCGAACGATACCGACCACATCCTACTCGTGATAACCCTCACGACGGTCGCCACCACTTGGTGACTGCGATACAAACGAAAAGGGCCCGCTCGCTCTGGCAGGCCCGTTTTGATCGGAACAAGTCCACGCGCCGAGGCGCATGCATCGCTTCGGTAAACTAGCATGACCTGGTCGGAAATACCAGCATTTTGTTGAATTTGCCTCCACTTTTCCTGCACTTTTTCTGAGCTCGCCCGATTTGGGGCCCTTTTCGTCTCGCGCCAGGCCCATGGAAGCCTCCCCGCAGCCTCAAAACCTCCCTGGAGCGGTCGTCCGCGTCGGCGTAGCCGTCATCGTCCAGCGGTCCGGCATGGTCCTGCTCGGCAAGCGCCGGAGTCATTCGCACGGGGACGGCACCTGGCAGCTCCCGGGTGGCGGGCTCGAGCTCTTCGAATCCGTAGACGCCTGCGCGCGTCGCGAGGTCGCCGAGGAGACGGGACTCGACGTGACGGTGATCGCGCGAGGCCCTTACACGAGCGACGTGTTTCTCGATGCCCCGGCGGGTCCGCTTCATTATGTCACGCTGTTCGTGCTCGCCGAGGCGGGCGCCGGAACCGCAGTCGCTCTCGAGCCGGGGAAGTGCGACGGATGGGAGTGGTTCGAGTGGAATGCCTTGCCGGCGCCCCTCTTTCTGCCGCTGCAAGGGCTCGTTGCATCCGGTTACCGTCCGCCGGTATGAATCCCTAACGACACCAACCCCGGGAATGAAGCGTGCATCAAAGTGACAGCACACGCGCACTAATACACCAGTTCGCTTCCTTTCTGGTTGTTCATTCAGCATCGTGAACAAGCACTCGCCGCAGGGAGCCGTGTCATGACCCAGCATCGCTCAGCGCGATGGATTGGGCGTACCGTAGCAGCGGCCGGCGCGGCAGCCGGGGCCATCGCGCTCGGCACCGTCTACGGGCGCGGGCGGATGCAGCGGACGTTCGAGGCTGAGTCGACAACGCTCGAGGGAATCGCCCGCACGAGCCCCGTCACCCGGGTCGATCGGCTTCGGCTGCAGGCGCTGCCGGCGCCGGTGCAGCGCTACGTGGAAGCCAGCGGCGCGGCCGGATCTCCCGGACTGCGGATCGCGCAGGTGCGGCAGCGCGGCGTGCTGCAGGCGGACAGGCAGTCCAGGGGTATCGCGTTCCGGTCGCGGCAGGTCTACTCGATGAATCCGCCGGCGTTCACGTGGCTCGGATCGTTCTCGTTTGCCCCGGGCGTGCGGGGGTGGGTACGCGACCGGTACATCGATGGACGCGGCGAGACCCTCGTGAAAGCGCTCAGTGTGATTCCGCTCGTGAATGCCCGCGGCCCGGAGATCGATCAGGGAGCGGCGCTGCGCTTCTGGGGCGAAGTTCTCGCCTTTCCGGAGATCGTCACCGACCCGCGCCTGCAGTGGGAGGCGGTGGGCGAGCGGGAAGCCGTCGTGCACATCTTCGACCGTGGTGAGGCCTACAGCGCGCGCGTCGGATTCTCCGCCGACGGATTCTACGAGTCGTTTCGCACGCAGCGGTATCGCGATGAGCGCGGTGCGGGCGTGCTCACGGACTGGTCGGGGCGCATGAGCGCGTGGACGCAGTTCGACGGGCGCTGGTTTCCATCGCGCTGGACGTCGGTGTGGCATCTCGAGGACGGCGATCTCGACGCCGTGACGATGGATGTGGAGGCGGTGGAGACGCGGTAATCGCCGTGGGCCTGCCTGCGGTGCACGATATGTTATCCCGTATGCGCTCCCCACTTCGCGAACGAATCCACGACCTGCTGTTCCAGCACGACGACCCGGCCGAGCGTGCCGTGGATGCCGGGCTCATCGTGGCGATCCTGCTGAGCGTCGCCATCGTCATGCTGGACAGCGTGCAATCGATCGAGGCGCGCTTCGGTCCGCAGCTGCGGGTCGCGGAGTGGACGCTGACCGTGATCTTCAGCATCGAGTACGTGCTCCGGCTCTGGTCGTCACGGAGTGCACGGCAGTACGCATTCGGGTTCTACGGCATCATCGACCTGCTGGCGGTAGTGCCGAGCTATCTCGCGATCGTCTTTCCCGCAGGGCGTTTCCTGATCGCGCTCCGCATCCTGCGCGTGCTGCGCGTGTTCCGGCTGCTCAAGCTCGCGGAGTACGTCACGCAGGCGTCAGTGCTGATGTCGGCGCTGCGGGCGAGCAAATACAAGATCACCGTCTTCGTGGCGACGGTGCTCACGATCGTGGTCGTGGTGGGCTCGCTCATGTATCTCGTCGAGGGCCCGGCATCGGGCTTCACGAGCATCCCGATGGGCGTGTACTGGGCGATCGTGACGCTGACGACGGTTGGTTACGGCGACGTGGCACCCGTGACGCCGCTGGGTCGCCTGCTCGCATCGGTCGTGATGATCATGGGCTACGGCATCATCGCCGTACCCACCGGCATCGTGACGCTCGAACTCAATCGTGCCTCACAGACCACGACCCGGCGCCCATGTCGGGGCTGCGGCGTCGACCAGCACGATGCCGACGCCCGCTTCTGCCGGTACTGCGGCGCGTCCCTGTAGCGGACGCGTCCTGCCGCATTCCGGCGGCTACTCCTCGTTCGACATCGACGACATGTCGTAGCCGGCCGCCGTCAGCTTCATGGCCATGTCCTTCTTCTCGGCGCACTTCACGTAGGCCTCGTTCGGCTCGATCGTCTTGCTCTTCACCAGCTTGAGCAGGGCATCGTTCAGCGTCTCCATGCCGAGCTTCTTCTGGGTCTGGATGACGTTGTTGATCTGCACCGTCTTGCCCTCGCGAATGAGCGAGCTGACGGCCTTGTTCACGAGCAGGATCTCGCGCGCGGCGACACGACCGCCACCGATCTTCTTGCACAGCGTCTGCGAGATGACGGCCCGAAGCGATTCCGAGAGCATCACGCGGATCTGGTCCTGGCGGTCCGCCGGAAACTGGTCGACGATGCGGTTGATCGTGGAGGCCGCCGTCGACGTGTGCAGTGTCCCGAAGACGAGATGTCCCGTCTCCGCCGTCTCCATGGCGATCGCGATCGTCTCGAGGTCGCGCAGCTCGCCGACCAGAATGATGTCCGGATCCTCGCGCAGGGCCGCGCGCAGGGCGCTCTTGAACGACTGCGTGTGCGTGCCGACCTGGCGTTGCGTGATCAGGCACTTCTTGCTCTGGTGCACGAATTCGATCGGGTCTTCGATCGTGATGATGTGATCGGAGCGCGAACGGTTCACGAGATCCACGAGCGCGCAGAGCGTCGTCGACTTGCCCGAGCCCGTGGGCCCGGTGACCAGCACGAGCCCCTTGGTGAGCTGGCAGAGCTGCTGCACCTCCGGGGAGATGCCCATCTCCTCGACCGTGACCGTGGTGTTGGCGATGGTGCGGATGACGGCGGCGATCCCACCCCGGTCACGCAGCACGTTCACGCGAAAGCGAGAGAGCCCTGCGATCTCGTGCGCGAAGTCCGTATCCCAGACGGTCTGGAACTCGAGCTTGTTCTTGTCGGGCATGATTGCCATGACCATGCCGAAGACCGTCTGTTCATCCAGCACCGGCTCGCCGTCGATGCGAATCATGTCACCACCCATGCGCAGGATCGGTGGCTCGCCGACGCGCATGTGCAGGTCGGCGGCCTTCCGGCTCACCTGCTCGCGGAGCAGGCGGTCCATGGCGGCACTCGCTGACGCGGCGCTCTCGAACGAGCCGAAAGGGCGATCATCGGCCCGGCGTCCCAGCACCGGCTGGCTCCCGGTGCGCGTGGCCGCGATCCCGGCGCCCTTGCCAACGCCATTCCCGGCGACATTCGGGGCGGCCGTTGCGGTGGTACCGGCCGGCTCCTTGTCGACCCATTTCCGCACCAGCAGGCGCGTGATGGGTGCCTCCGCATCCTGGTCGACGAGCCAGCGGTTGCCGTTCCACTCGTACAGGAAGCGGATGCCGGCGCCTGCATTGACCGCCACCTTGTCGTCGGGCCCCGCGACTTCGGCGACCAGCGCGAGGACCTGCTCACGCGTCAGGGCATGCGCCGTGAGCGCCTGCGGTCCTGCTGGCGTGACGCAGGAGATGGGCGCGTCCGCCTCGAGGATGATCTGGCTGGCGGCGCCGGATTCCAGGCGTGGAAGAATGCGATCGAGTTGGGCCACAGAGTCACACGACGGGAAACAGAAGCAATGCGCACGGGACGGCTGCGTCATGCCGCCGCCGTTCGCTCTCAGGGAAAAGACGAACCAGCCCAGCGTACGACACAAGGAGCGCCCCTTTCATTACAGCGCGGGCCAGCCCGTTTTGCCCTGCTCGCGCAGTTCCCGCCTATCTTGGGCAGAGCGTCCGGCCGGCACTCTGCCGGCTCACTGCGTCAGTTTCCCGCCCGCATGCCCTCGAAGCCTCGCGTCGGTCTGATCGGAACCCTGGTGTGCGATGTCATCCACGGCCCACCGCCGCGTTACGAACGCACGGAAGGCTGGGGTGGCGTCGCGTACACGCTCCACGGCATGGCCGCCGCGACGAATGGCGACTGGGAGATCGTCCCGATCATCAAGGTGGGCGCGGACGTCGCGCGGGACGCGCGTGACCTGCTCGCCAGCGTACCGCACGTGGCGCGCACGGTCCCGCTCCACGTGGTGCCGGAGCAGAACAACCGCTCCGAGCTTCGCTATTACTCGGCCACCGAGCGCACCGAACGCATGCACGGTGGCGTGCCTCCGTGGGACTGGGAGGCGCTGCAGGAGGCGCTCGATGGCGCCGCCGTGGATGCCCTCTACGTGAACTTCCTGAGTGGCGTCGAGCTCGACCTGCCGACCATGCAGCGCGTGCGCGATCACTTTCGCGGCTTGATCTACGTCGATCTGCACATGCTGCTCTGGCACACGGACGAAACCGGGCATCGCACGCTGCGACCGATGGAGGACGCCGCCGCGTGGTGCGGGTGCTTCGACTACATCCAGGTCAACGAGGAGGAGATGCGCACCATCGCCCCGGATCCGATCGCACTGGCCGAACTGGCCACTGCCGCCGGTGCATGCGGAGTCATCGTCACGCGCGGTCCGCGGGGCGTGCACCTCGTGACGCGCGACGAGTCGACCGACGCGGGGCTCGTGCAGGCAATCATTCCGCCGGACACCGTGCATGAAGGGGAGCGTGTCGATCCGACGGGCTGCGGCGACGTCTGGGGCGGCACGTTCTTCATGCGCCTGCTCTCGGGGGACAACGTGACGCGTGCTGCTGCGCGTGCCAACCATGCCGCCGGCATCAATGCGCTGTCGACGGGAGTCAGTGGTCTGGTGGAGAAACTTCGGGCGCTGTCGTGACTGCCGCACCGGCGCTTCGCATGACCGGAATCCGGAAGGCGTTCCCGGGGACTCTTGCACTCGATGATGTCAGCTTCGATGTGCACGCCGGTGAAACCCACGTGTTGCTCGGCGAGAATGGCGCCGGCAAGTCCACGCTCATGAAGACGCTGAGCGGTGCGCTGGCGCGCGACGCGGGCACCATCGCGATCCACGGGATCGAGGTGCGACTGTCGACACCGCACGAAGCGCGTGCGATGGGCGTGGGCATCATCTACCAGGAGCTCTCGCTGGTGCCCGGGCTCTCGGTGGCCGAGAACATCTTTCTTGGCCGCGCACCGGGGCGGTTCGGCTGGGTCGACCACGCCAGGATGATCCGCGACGCCGGCGTCGTGCTCCGGCAGCTCGGCGTCGAGCTCGATCCACGCCGTCTCGTGCTCACGCTGAGCCTCGCCGAGCAGCAGGTGGTCGAGATTGCGCGGGCGCTGTCGCTCGACGCGCGGGTGCTGGTCATGGACGAACCGACGTCCGCGCTCACCGAGCGCGAGGCGGCGCTGCTGTTCGGGGTGATTCGCGGCCTCACCGCACGTGGCGTGGCCGTCGTGTACATCTCGCATCGGCTGGACGAAATCTTCGCCATCGGCGATCGCGTCACCGTACTGCGCGACGGGCGGAATGTCGCGACGCGTGACGTGCGCGATGTCGACCGGCGTGAGCTCATCCGGCTCATGGCTGACCGCGATGTCGACGAGCAGTTTCCGGCGACGCCGCGGACACCCGGCGCCGAGCGATTGCGGGTGGAAGGGCTGACGCGCGGCCGCGCACTGCAGGATGTGTCGTTCACCGTGCGCGCCGGCGAGATCGTCGCACTTTCGGGACTGCTTGGTGCGGGGCGCACCGAGACCGCGCGCGCCATCTTCGGCCTCGACCCCATCGATCGCGGCCACATTTTCGTGGACGGTCGCGAAGTCCGGATGCGTGGCCCACGCGATGCGATTGCGGCCGGTATCGGTTTCGTGACCGAGGACCGGAAAGGGCAGGGATTGCTGCTCGACCAATCGGTGGAGGACAACATCGCGTTGCCGGTGCTGCACTCGCTCGGCCGGTGGGGAATCGTGCGTCGTGCACGGGTGCGCACCGTCGCCCTCGACGCGGTGCGGGACCTGCGCATCAGGACGCCCTCCACCCAGCAGCACGTGCGGCTGCTCAGTGGGGGCAACCAGCAAAAGGTCGTGCTGGCCAAGTGGCTGGCCACTGGTGCAGGCATTCTCTTTCTCGACGAACCGACACGCGGCATCGACGTGGGCGCCAAACAGGAGATATACTTGCTCATCAACCGTCTCGCGGCCTCCGGCGCTGCCGTCGTGCTGATCTCCTCCGACCTGCCCGAAATCATCGGGCTCGCGGACCGAACGCTCGTCATGCGCGATGGGCGCATCGCCGGTGCGTTCCCACGCGCCGAGTGTACGCCGGAGCGCCTGATGGCGTGCGCTGTCAGTGGCTGAACCGGTTCGCGCGGGTGCGCGTGCGCTGCTCCGCCGCCGTGAGGCCGGAACCATCGCCGGACTGCTCGCACTCTGCATCGGACTCTGGATCGCCACGCCGTTCTTCGCGACCGTGACGAATCTCGTGAACGTCGCGGAGCAGAGCGCGATCATCGGCATCATCGCCATCGGCATGACGTTCGTGATCCTGACGGGCGGCATCGACCTGTCGGTGGGGTCCGTGGTCGCGCTCTCGGGCATCACGCTCGCCATGGCCGTGCAGGGCGGAGTGCCGGTGCCGCTTGCCGTGGGTGTCGGCCTGCTTACGGGAGTCCTGGCGGGCGCCCTCAACGGCCTGCTCGTGACTGCGGGCCGGCTGCCGCCATTCATCGCCACGCTCGGCGTGATGAGCGTGGCCCGCGGTGCGGCGCTGATGCTCTCTGACGGGCGCCCGATCTCGGGATTTCCGCCCGGGCTGCGCGCGATCGCGACCGAGCGCGTGCTCGGCGTGCCGCTGCCCGTGATCGCTATGCTCGTGCTGTACGGTCTGGCACATCTGGTCCTCACGCGCACCGTGCTCGGTCGCTATACCTATGCGATCGGCGGTAACGAGGAAGCCACGGTGCTGGCCGGCGTGAATGTCCAGCGGTACAAGATCCTCGTGTACGCGATTGCCGGTGCAAGCGCCGCTGGATGCGCTGCGCTGCTGGTGGCGCGCCTCAATTCCGCGCAGCCCATCGCCGGAATCGGATACGAACTCGATGCGATCGCTGCGGTGGTGATCGGTGGCACGAGCCTCCTCGGCGGATCAGGCTCGGTGGTCGGTACGCTGGTCGGCGCGCTCATCATGAGCGTGCTTCGCAATGGACTCAACCTGCTCGGCGTGTCGTCCTACG
>JAZKCW010000054.1:10326-24620 GCA_040387895.1 Gemmatimonadota bacterium | reverse complement strand
AGGGCGAGATCTACGAGGTCCTGCGACCGGACATGATGATCACCTTCAAGCGCGAAGGCGGACGCGTCGTCGGTTTTGAAATTCGCGACGGGGACGACAAACTCGCGGCCACGGCGCGCAAGGTCAAATGAGTCAGGCAGTGAGCCGCGTCAGCGCCACGCGCGTTGCATCGGGAATCGGCACGCTGGTCCGCGAGTCACGGTCGACATACACGTGCACGAAGTAGCCCTCGGCTGACGCCTCCACGTCCTCGTTGCTGAACAGCGCGATCTCGTAGCGCACGCTGCTGCGCCCGAGTCGCGCCACGCGAATGCCCGCCGTCACCCGATCCGGGAAGCTGATCGGCTTGAGGTAGCGACACGACGTTTCCACGACGAGACCGATGCTCGCGCTCCCCGCGATGTCGAGCACACCCTGTTCGATCAGCCAGCGGTTCACGGCGGTGTCGAAGAAGCTGTAGTACACGACGTTGTTCACGTGCCCATAGGCGTCGTTGTCCATCCAGCGCGTGTCGATGGTCGAGAGATGCGGGTACTGCTCGCGGCGGGCAGACGGCGGGGTATGTTGGTCGGACATCGGGTTCCGGTCAGAGCGCGGCACGATACATCGAGAGGGCGTCGTCGTAGGTGACGGGGCGCGGGTTGTTCACCAGGAGTCGCTGCACCGCCATTGCATCCGTGGCCAGCATCGGCAGGTCTGCCTCGCGCACGCCGACGTCGCGCAACTGGCGCTCGAATGGCATCGCAGCCACGAGCGCGGTCATGGCGTCGATGAAGGCGCGGGCCGTCGGTGCACCACCGGCAATCGTGTCGCCCGGCAGGTCACGTGCAAGCTCCGCGTACAGCGGCCCGGCGACTGACGCGTTGAACTCGAGCACCGGGATCAGCACCAGCGCGTTGCTCAGCCCATGCGGCACATGGAACCGGCCGCCGAGCGGATATGCCAGCGCGTGCACGGCACCCACGGGTGCATTCGCGAACGCCATACCCGCGAGCATCGAGCCCTCGAGCATCGCCCGACGCGCGGCGAGGTCGGTACCGTCCGTGAGCACCGTCCTGATATTCGCCGACAACAGTGCGAGAGCCTGATGCGCGAGCGTATCCGACAGCAGGTTCTTGAGCCGGCGGCTCGTGTACGCCTCGATCGCGTGCACCATCGCATCAACGCCCGTCATGGCCGTGACGCGCGGCGGGAGGCCCACGGTGAGCGTCGCGTCGAGCACGGCGAGGTCAGCGTAGAGGAACAGCGACACCACCCCTTTCTTCTCGTCCCCGGCAGTGGTGACGATGGCGATGGGCGTGACCTCCGATCCGGTGCCAGCCGTGGTGGGCACCTGAACGAGCGGTAATCGCGGGCCGTGGGCCAGGCCCACGCCATAGATCTCTTCGAGTGGCTGGTCGGCACTTGCGAGGAGAGCCACGAGCTTCGCGGTGTCGAGCGAACTGCCACCACCGAACCCGATCACGCCATCCGCACCGCCCGTGCGCGCGGCCTCGGCAGCCTCACGAATCGACTCGTCCGGCGGATCGGGTTGCACGCCGGCCCAGACCGTCGCCTGGAGACCGGCCTCCGCCAACGCGGCGAGCGCCGGGATTAAGACGCCTCCATCCAGCAGGCCTCGGTCGGTGACGACGAAGGGACGCCGGACGCCCAGGCGTGCCAGATGGGCGGCCAGTCGCGAGGCCTCCCCGTCGCCGGAAATCATGCGTGGCACGCAGGCGAAATCGAATCCGGTCATCCCCCAAGGTACGGAGCACGCACCGGTACAGACCAGCCGCAGCGGCGCCCAACCCTGCGGATTGTCCCGTGCATTCCGCGCCGCATATTCAGGACGATGGCACTCGACCCGCCCACCGCCCAACCGGTACAGACCCGCACCTCCGACGCGACGACCGGCTCCTACGTCGGCCCGTTTCGCCTCATCCGGCGCGTGGGCGTGGGTGGCGCGGGCACGGTGTGGCTTGCCGAGGACTCGCGCCGCGAGAGTGGCCTCGTCGCACTCAAGCTGCTCGATGAACGCTGGAGCGCGTCGGGCACGGAGCAGAGTGGCCCGCGCGTGCGCTTTCTTTCCGAGGCACGCACGGCGGCTCGCCTGAATCACCCGCACATCGCGACGGTGTTCGATGCAGGGGAGACCACCGACGGGCGCCTGTACCTGTCGATGGCGTACTGCGAGGGCGGCTCGCTGGCCGATCGCCTCCAGCAGGAGGCCCTGCCCCTCCGCGATGCGCTGCATGTCGCCCGGCAGCTTGCGAGTGCACTGGGTGCGGTGCACGACGCGGGCATCGTGCATCGCGACGTGAAGCCGGCCAACGTGCTGTTCGACGGCGCCGGTCACGTGCGGCTGTCGGACTTCGGCATCGCGCGCACGGACGACGTGGGCATCACGCGCACCGGGATCGTGATCGGTACGCCGGCGTATCTCTCACCGGAGCAGATGCGCGGCGAACGCGCCGATCCACGCTCGGACCTGTGGTCCCTCGGTGTGACGTTGTACGAGATGCTCGCGCGCCGGCGGCCGTTCGACGGCGAGAGCTTCGTCGCCGTCGCGCAGCAGGTGCTGCTCGACGAACCGGCGCCGCTCCCCAGCACGCTGGATGCGCCCCCGGCCCTGCATCTGCTGATCGATCGCCTGCTCGCGAAGGAACCGGCCGATCGGTTCAGTCGCGCGAGCGACGTGATCGCGGTGATCGATGAGCTGCTGCGCGACACGGCGACGAGCTCGGTCACCGGAAGCGGCGCATCACCCGCGGTGGATCAGGCCACGGTGCAGCTGGCCGATGGTGCAGCCGACGACGCAATGGCCTTCGACAGCGTCTCCGACGAGATGCGTGCGCCGCTCACCGCACTCATCGGCCGGCAGAAGGAGCTCGCGCAGTGCGCGGCCCTGTTGCAACGCTCGCGCCTGGTCACCCTCACCGGCGTCGGTGGCACCGGCAAGACCCGCCTCGCGCTCGAACTCGCGCGCCGGGTCGCCGCGGCATTTCCCGACGGGGTGCACTTCGTGCCGCTGGCCGCCACCGCGCGTGCCGACGATGTCCCGGCGACCGTCGCCGAAACGCTCGGCCTGCACGACAGCGGCTCCACCGGCATCGAGGAACAGCTGGCCCGCTACTTCGGTGCGCGGCGCGCCCTCCTCGTGCTCGACAACTTCGAGCATGTGCTGGACGCAGCGACGTTCGTCTCGGCGCTGCTGGTCGCGGCACCACAGCTCACCGTGCTGGTCACCAGTCGTGCACCGTTGCGACTGCTCGGCGAGCAGGAGCTTCCCGTGCCGCCGCTCTCGCTGCCTGACACGACGGCCACCACACCGCAGGCGATCGGCGATGCTGAGAGCACGCGCCTGTTCGTGCAGCGGGCACGAGCGAACCGGCCGGACTTCGCGATCACGGACGCGAACGCCGGCGACATCGCAGCGATCTGTCGCCGACTCGATGGATTGCCGCTTGCCATCGAACTCGCGGCCGCGCGCGTGAAGCTCCTGCAGCCGCGGGCGATTCTCGCGCGCCTCGAGCAGCGGTTCGACCTGCTGCGCTCCGACGCCCGTGACGTCGATCCGCGCCATCGCACCCTGCGCGACGTCATCGACTGGAGCTACGACCTGCTCACGCCGGAGGAGCAGGCGCTGTTCACGGAACTCAGTGTCTTCGCCGGTGGCTTCTCGCTGGACGCAGCGGGCGACGTCGCGTCGCCGGAGCTGCTGGCGTCGGGCGTCGATGTGCTCGACCTGATCGCGTCGCTGGCCGACAAGAGTCTCGTGACGCGTCGCGACGACAGCGAGGGTGATGGCGAGCAGGAACCGAGGTTCGGCATGCTGGAGACGGTGCGCGAGTACGGCCTGGCGCGTCTGCGCACCACGGCGCGCGAGGGCGCGGTGCGGTCTGCGCATCTCGCGTACTTTCTCCGTTTCGCCGAGGAGTGCGAGCAGCACCTGCGCGGCCCGGATCAGACACGGTGGTTCGACCGACTCGCGCAGGAGTACGACAACCTGCGTGCGGCGATGGATTTCGCCCTGCACTCGGACGACGTGCACGCAGCGGCACGCATGGCTGCGGCGCTGCAGCGCTTCTGGTTGACGCGGGGGTTTCTGGGCGAGGGCAAGGCGCGGCTCGAGGCTGTCGACGCACGCATCGCGGCGCTCGCGGGCTCGGATGCCGTGCCGCTCAAGACCCGCGCGACGATCAAGGCCGCCTTGGGTCTGCTCACGGGCGTGCGCAGCGAGTTGCGGGCGTCGCTGCACCACTTCGAGGCCGCGCATGCGCTCAACGTGCAGGTCGGCAACGAGGAAGCCATCGCCGTCTCCCTCACGCACCAGGGATGGCTCTGCTACCTGCTGGGCGATCTCGATCGCTCCGTCAGCCTCTCATTGCAGGCACTCGAGCAACTCGAGCGCGCCGGCAATCTGCTCGGTATCGCCAACGCCAACTCCAACCTCGGCTGGGTGGCCACGACGCGCGGGCCCCTCACGCATGCCGAGCGGCGCTTCGAAGTGGCGCTGGGCGTGCATCAGCAGCGACGCGACCTGCGGGCGATCGCCTACGGCCTGGCGAATGTCGGGGGCGTGCGACAGCAGCGTGCGGATTATGCCGGCGCGATGTCGCGCTACGATGATGCGCTGGCGCTGAGCGCGTCCCTTGGCGACCGCATGCTCACCGGCGTCTTGCGCACGCGCCGCGCGCTCGCGCTGCACGAATCCGGCGCGCAGGCGGACATCGCCGGCCTGGAGACGGACGTCGTTGCATCGCTGCGCGAGATCGGCCATCGCTGGACCCTGGCAAGTTCGCTCGCCGCCTTGGGCGTGCTCCTGCGCGACACGGGCGATCTCGCCCGTGCGCGCGACGTGACACTGGAATCGCTCGAGATGCGTCGTGACATGGAAGACGTGACGCGCGCCAGCGAATCTCTCGCCCTGCTCGCGAGCATCGAACACAGGCTCGACGATCCCGACCGCGCACGTGAGCTGTTCCGGCAGAGTCTCGACGAAGCATTCCGCCGGCGTGAAGCATTCACCGTACTGATCTGCCTCGAGGGCCTGGCACTTCTCTCACGCGACGGCGGCGACGACCGGCTGAGCGTGCAGATCTCGTCGGGCGTGACGCATCAGCGGCGCCTGCTGCAGATGCCGCTGCCTGTTCGCTACGCGGCCCGGCATGATGCTGCCGTCAGCGCACTCGAGGCGAAGCTCGGCGTCGCTGACTTCCTCGACGCGTGGACGGTCGGTGAGCGGGCGACGCTCACCGACCTCATCGCGTGGACCGGCGGCTGACGGTACACGCGTGGAGCACGACTAGTACATCTTCGGCTTCACGCCGAACAGCTTCTTTGCCATGTCGCCGAACATTTCGGGGTCGATGCCGGGATCGAGATCGGGGCCGATCGGTGCGCTGAGTTGTGGCTCCGCATCGAGATCCGGCGGGTCGAAGCCTTCGGGCGGGCCATCCATGACGATCAGCTCGGACCCATCTTCGGGGTGCGGGCCATTCCAGATCTGCGTGATCTCCCGGTAGTCGTTCGGGCTGAAGCGGTACAGGATCTGATGCAGGCCCTTCTCCTCGTGCGCACGCGCTTCCGGAAAGCGCTTGTTGCTGAGGTCCGGAATCGGCATGAGCTTGCCGACGTTCACGCCGGTGAGCTTCTCGAGCGCCTTCGCATATGCGACCACGTGCACGCCCCCTCGCACGAGCAGGTAGCCCAGCATCGCGCGCGACGTCCGGTCCTCGACCATCTCGTACACACGGATCTTGTTCGCGCGAGCACCGCACTCGAGGAAGAAGTTGTGCAGCAGGTCCATCTTCAGGTTGCCCGTGGAGACGACATATGAGCCGTTCCATGGTACACCCATCGAATCCACGGGCAGCGCGCCCTGGCCGCTGGCGATGAAGTGGTAGCTGTTCCGCGCATCGACTGCGCTCGCGAGCGGCGTGCTCGACGGATCCATGCCGCGCTTCGTCGAACCCGTCAACAGCATGTTGATCGTGTACGAGACGGCTTCGATATGCCCGAACTCTTCCGCGGCGATGTTCGCGATCAGGTCGTAGAATGGCCGCATCTCGCGACGTCCACGAAAGTTGAACGATTGGAACGTGTAGTTCATCAGCGTGGACATCTCTCCGAACTTTCCGCCGAGCAACTCCTGCACGGCGGCAGCACCGTTGGGCGACGCGTGCTCAGGCACCGGCAGGTCGAGCGCGAGCTTGTCGAATCGTTGAATCATGCATGACTCCGAAATGAGGGTGCCCGCCTCGCGGCAACCATTGTGCCGTACAGTTGTTTCGCACTGCATGTGCGTTCGGTGCGCAGCTGCGCGTGTTGCATGCGTAGATGACGCAGCATGGCGGTACGGATCTGGCTAGACCAAAGCGTCATGATCAACATTGCTTCCCCCACATCATCGCGATCCACGTCGACGTCGCCAGCTGGTGCGAGCGGCGGGGAGTATCCGACCTCGCGTCGCGCGCGACAGCGCGCACTCGCGCTCGGTGCAACCGCAGCACTCGCCGCTGGTGGCTTCGGCGCGATGGCCCATGCATCGGCGTCGCGAAAGACTGCCGATGTCGACGAGGCCGTGCTCGAGAAGACGGCGCCTGATCCGGAGTCACCCGTGCGCAAGACTGCGCATGCGCTTGCTCCCGTCGGCAAGTGGTACACGTACGTACCGGCGGCGCTCGGCATCGCTGCGTACCTGATCGCGAGCAACGGCGGAGCGCGAACCGACGATCGCATGCGCGCACATCGCGGCACGCGCGCACGCACACGCAATCGCTCAGCAGGCGCGGCGGCGATCGTCGTCGCCAGCGGGCTCGCGTTCGGGCTGAGCCGCGCGTTCGATCGCTGGTTGCCGCAACCGCCAGCACCGCCAGGTCATGAGGAACGTGACAAGCCCGTGTTCCCGAGTGGTCACACCTTCGGTCCGAGCGCGGTCGGCATCACCGCGGCGTACGTACTGAGCTACGAAGGCGATGCGCGTGTACGCGTTGCCGCTCCGATCGCCGTCGTGCTCCCCGCACTGCTCGGCGGTACACGGATGCTCGACGAGCGGCACTGGCTGTCGGACGTCGCGGGTGGACTGCTGGGCGGAATCGCCGTCGCGAGCGTGTGTCTCGCCGGCTACGAGATGACGGGTCGCTACACGGACGACGAGGGGTGACGCGCAGCCGGTGACGCAGAGCGGGTGCCGCGGAGCGTTCCGGCCGCTCCCCGCTCGTCCTCTCTCTCTACGGCTACATGCGGCTACGTGCGGCTACGCCGGCGTTGACGAGGCCTTGAGGGCGCGACCCACGACGAGCGTGATATTGTCCGACCCGCCGCGGTCGAGCGCGAGCTTGAGGAGCGACTTGCACACCTGCTCTGCACTCGCCATGGCCCCGAGCTGTTCGGCAATCTCTTCATCGCTCACATGCTTCGTGAGCCCGTCGGAGCACACCAGCGTGACGCATCCGCGCTGCCGGATGTCGACTCGCGTGATCTCCGGCAACGCTTCCGTCGCACCGATTGCGCTCGACAGTACGTGATTGAGCGGTGAGGCGTGCGCGCGCTCCGGCGTCAGCACACCGCGGTCGATCATTTCCTGCGCCAGGGTCTGGTCTCGCGTGACCTGACGCAGGGCGCCGTCCTGGTAGAAATAGCAGCGGCTGTCACCCACCTGCAGCACGTACAACCACGGCCACACGAAGATCGCGAGCGAGAGCGTGGTTGCCATGTCCCGCGCTTCGCCACGATGCTGTGCCTCCGCGCGCACGGTCTCGTGCGCCTCGTTGGCCGCGTCGGCGAGGGCCTTCGTGAACTCGTTCTCGCTCGAGGAGCCGACCGTGTGGTAGCAGCGGAGCGTGGACGCGAAATAGCGGGTGACCGCCTCAGTGGTGAGACGACTCGCATCGCTGCCGGCGGCGCTTCCGCCGACACCGTCCGCGACGAGCATGATCGTCGCCAGTCGCTGTCCCCGAAGATCGAGCGAGTCCGACGTGGGCAGGCTGGTGCCGTGCACCACGACCTGCGGATGCACCGTCGCCAGGAGAAAGTGATCCTGGTTTTCCGAGCGCACATGCCCCGTGTGGGTCAGACCGAACAGATCGAGCTCATCGTCACGCGGACGTGGGCCAGTCGGTGATGTAGGAGGCAAGGTGAACGGCGCAGCGTTTTGCATGGCGTAGAAACCGACAGGGTGAGGATGGAAGCTACAGCTTGCGTCGCCATCGCGCCGAGCGGAAGTGGGTCCCGAACTTGCAAACTCAACCATCGACAGGACAATCGTCCTTCACCTACCCGTCACTTTGGCGGGTGGCGTTCCTATCGCAGGAGATTCCGATGAGTGACCTGAACAGGAAGGCTGCAGAGAATCATGTCGAAGGCGTTGCGGACGAGGCCAAGGGCCGCGTGCGCAGTGCAGCCGGTGAGTTGACCGGCGACGGTGACCAGCAGCTGAAGGGCAAGTTCGAGCAGCTCAAGGGCAAGGCCAAGCAGGCGCTTGGTGATGTCCAGGACGCAGTCGGCGACGCGGTGGACGACAACCGCGACCGTCGGGATCGCACGCCGTAAGGCGAGCTTCTCCTAGATGCGCGAACGGCGCGCGATGCAATGCATCGCGCGCCGTTCGTGTGTCCGCCCTGACCGCGAGCGAACACGCTTCGACTACATCGTTGCCATCTTCTTCTGGAGCTCGAGCGCCATGTCGAGATGCTTCTGGATGATCGGCGCGGCCTTGCCGATCAGGTCCTTGAGCTCGGCGTTCTGGGCTGCACCCAGCGCAGCCGTGGCGGTCTGGAGCACCTGCTGATGGTACGACACTTCATGGTCGATGTACGCCTTGTCCCACGCCGCGCCCTTGGCCATGGTCTGCATGGTCGTGGCCGTCTGCATGGCGTTCGTCTCGCTCTGGTCGCCCGCCGGCATCGCCGGCGTCACGCCGAGCTTGGTGGCGAGGTCCTGTCCCTGCTGGCGCAGCGCGTGATGTTCGCCCTGCATCATCTTGCCGAAGTTGCGGACGTCGGCGTTCGTCGCCTTCGTCTCCGCGAGCGCGCCAAGCGTGCTGTCGGCGACGTTCGCCTGGTCGAGGATGTACACGATGTTGGCATCCGTCAGTGCAGCCGGAGCAGCGGGCTCCGCTGCCGCAGTGCTTCCGCCCATCGCCATCGTCGCCGAGTCACCGGTGGCGGTCTCGTCCGCCTTGTCACCACACGCGGTCACCAGCACCAGTGCGCTCATCGCGAGAACCACGCTAGCCGTTCGCTTCATATTTGCTGCTCCTTTCATGCAGGTCCTGATGTCAGCCGCCACGAGGTGTTCGCGGGGCTGGTGTACAACGGTTGAATCGGCTTGCAAGGCGTGGTCCATCTGGCGGAGTTATCCGTGATCCGCGTGCTACCAGGCACAATCGTGGCAATTCGAGCCTCGTTTCGGACCCGCGCCCCAACACTGCGCCCCGCGACCCGTCCTTCGGGGTGGATTCCCGTCCCGTAGCGCTGGACCGGGCGCGCCCGATCCGCGAGATTGAGGGGTTACCGGCGCCGGCAGCCCCCTACCTGCCGCTGGCGCGTTCCCGACTCTGCGCCTCCGAGGAGTGCCGCGATGAAGATCCAACTGAAGGTCAACGGGCAGGCCAAAGCACTCGACGTGCCCGAAGACATGCCGCTCCTCTGGGCGCTCCGCGATGAGCTGAACCTCAAGGGCACCAAGTTCGGATGCGGCGTCTCGCAGTGCGGCGCGTGCACGGTGCACGTCAACGGCGTTGCGACGCGCTCCTGTGCCACCAAGGCGGCGGCGGCCCAGGGCGCCGAGATCACCACCATCGAGGGCCTCTCGCCCGATGGCACGCACGCGTTGCAGCGCGCGTGGGAGGAACTGGACGTGCCGCAGTGCGGCTACTGCCAGGCCGGCCAGATCATGGCCGCGGCGGCGCTGCTCGCGAAGAATGCCAAGCCGACGGACGCGGACATCGACACGGCCATGTCGCGCAACATCTGCCGCTGCGCGACCTATCATCGCATCCGCGCGGCGATCCACCGCGCCGCCGAGATCAAGAGCTCACCGGCATCCGTCGGCGCGCCGGCTGCGAAGTCTCCGGGAGGATCCCTCTGATGAACAGCTCCTCGCCCGTCTCGCGTCGCGACTTTCTCCGCGTGAGCACGATCGCTGGCGGCGGCATCCTGCTGGCCAGCTACGTCGAGCCGCTGTCGGCCCTCGAGCGCTATGCACCGGTCGCCGGCGCAGGTCCGCTCGCGGATCCCGCGCTCAGCGCGTTCGTGCGCATCACGCCGGACGGCATCGTCACCATCATGTCGAAGAACCCGGAAGTCGGTCAGGGCATCAAGACGATGCTGCCGATGCTCATCGCCGAGGAGCTCGACGTCGACTGGAAGAACGTGCGCATCGAGCAGGCGCCGTTCGACCCGACGAAGTTCCAGAGCCAGTTCGCCGGCGGCAGCACGGCAACGCCGACCAACTACCTGCCGATGCGTCGCGTCGGCGCGGCCGGACGCGCCATGCTCGTCGCCGCGGCCGCGACGAAGATGGGCGTGCCCGCCTCGGAGCTCACGACGAGCCTCGGAGTCGTGCGCCATGCGGCGAGCGGCAAGTCGATGACGTACGGTGAGCTCGCGACCGACGCCGCCGCGGTGCCGGCGCCGGATCTCGCGACGATGAAGCTCAAGGATCCGAAGGACTTCAAGATCGTCGGCACGCGTGTGAAGGGCGTCGACAACAAGGCCATCGTGACCGGCAAGCCGATCTTCGGCATCGACGTCACGGTGCCGGGCATGCTCTACGCGATGTACCACAAGTCGCCGGTGTTCGGATCGAAGGTGGCGAGCGTCGACCTCACCGCGATCAAGGCGATGCCGGGCGTGCGTCATGCGTTCGTCGTCGAAGGCAACGAGGCTGGCGGTCTCACTGGCCTGATGCCGGGCGTCGCGATCGTGGCCGACAGCTGGTGGCAGGCGAAGTCCGCGCGCGCGAAGCTCGATGTGAAGTGGGCCGCCAATCCCACCTCCGCGCAGAGCACGGCCGCGTTCAACACGCAGGCGGCGGCGCTGGCCAAGTCGGAACCGCAGCGGTCCCTGCGCAAGGACGGTGACCCGGATGCGGCGATGCAGGGCGCGAAGGTCGTGAATGCGTCGTACTACTACCCGTTCATCTCGCACGCGCAGCTCGAGCCGATGAACTGCACGGCGCATTTCAAGGACGACAAGCTCGAGATGTGGGCGCCGACGCAGAATCCGGCGCCCGGACGTCAGCTGGTCGCGCGCGTGCTGGGCATCAAGGAAGAGGCAATCACCGTGAATCTCGTGCGCGGTGGTGGTGGCTTCGGCCGTCGCCTCACGAACGACTTCATGGTCGAAGCCGCCGCGATCGCCAAGCAGGTCGGCGTGCCGGTGAAGCTCCTGTGGACGCGCGAGGACGACATGCAGCATGACTTCTATCGTCCCGCCGGCTATCACAACTTCGCCGGTGCGGTCGACACGAGCGGCAAGGTCGTCGCATGGAAGAACCACTTCGTGTCGTTCGGCGAAGGGCAGAACTTCGCGAATTCGGCGAGCATGGGCCCGGGTGAGTTCCCTGCCCGCTTCGTGCCCAATTACGCGCTCGGCGCCTCCGTGATGCCGCTCGGCTTCCCGACGGGGCCGCTGCGCGCGCCGGGTAGCAACGGCATCTCCTTCGCCGCACAGGGCTTCATCGACGAGCTCGCGGTGGCCGCTGGCAAGGATCCGCTGCAGTTCCGCCTCGACCTGCTCGCGCAGGAACAGGTCGCACCGACGCCGCCGAATGCGCAGCAGCCCGTGCCGGTACCGCCGGCGGGACAGCAGGCACCGGTGCAGGCCGGCTTCGATGGGGCACGCATGCGCGGTGTGCTCGAGATGGTTCGCGATGTGTCGGGCTGGGGCAAGACCGCGCTCCCGAAGGGCACGGGCATGGGTGTCGCCTTCCACTTCAGCCATCGCGGCTACTTCGCCGAAGTCGTGCAGGCCACGGTGAGCAAGGCCGGCGTGCTCAAGATCGACAAGGTGTGGGCCGTCGGAGACGTCGGCAGCGAGATCATCAACCCGAGCGGTGCCGAGGCACAGGTGCAGGGTTCGGTGCTCGACGGGCTCGCTCAGGCACTCGCGCAGGAGATCACGTTCGCCAACGGGCAGACGGAGCAGAGCAACTTCAACACGTATCGCCTGCTGCGCAGCAACCAGGTGCCGCCGGTCGAGGTGCACTGGAAGAAGACGACGTTCCCGCCGACGGGCATCGGCGAGCCGGCACTGCCGCCGGCCATCCCGGCGCTGGTGAACGCAATTCACGCGGCGACCGGCAAGCGCATCCGTTCGCTCCCGCTGAGCAAGCAGGATCTCAAGTGGGCCTAAGCCGACGGTGACGTGCGACTAGCCTGTGCATGAGGCGGGCATGATGTGTGCGACAGCAGGGCGTATGAGACATACGCCCCGTTTTCGTATCCTGCGCGAAATGGCCCTCACGGCAGCCGCGGCGGCATCGCTCGCGTGCGTGCCACTTGTGCAGGCTGATGCGCAGCGACTCTCGCTCATCGGCGGTCTGACGTTCTCTCAGCTTCGCGGGCTCGACGAGGTCAAGTCGGAGAACCGCAACGGCGCGATGTTCGGCGTGTCGCTGAACGTCCCGGTCGGACCGACGTGGGCTCTGCAGCCGGAGGCGCTCTTCCTGAGCAAGGGCGGCCGCTTCGGTCCGGCGAGCGGTGCCGCCGGCGCCACGGATATCCGGCTCGACTATCTCGAGATTCCGGTGCTGCTCCGTCGGAATTTCGGCGGCTCCTCCGTGTTCGTGCCGCATCTCTACGGTGGCCCGTCGGTGAGCTTCAACGTCAACTGCTCGATCGACATCACCCGGAGCGGCGTGCCGGAAGCCTCATCGGACTGCGAGCGCGAGAACTTCGAGCCGAAGTCGCTCGAGTACGGCGCGGTCGTGGGTGGCGGCATCGACATCTCGCTCGCAGGATTCGCCGTCACCGCGGGCGCGCGCTACGGAGTGGGCCTGACGCACGTGACGGAAGAGAATGCGGCTGGCCTGCGCGATCGCGCGCGCAACGGCACGCTGGCCGTGTACGCGGGCTTCCGCATCTTCGGCCGCTAGTCCAGGCCTGCGCCGCAGCGCTGGCGCAGACATCGGCGCGGTGACAAACTTGGGCTCCCCACCATCGACCGGAGTTCCTGTGCCGTCCTTCCGTCCTGCCGTCGCTGCCTGCGCTCTGCTCCTGCCTCTGCTGGCAGTATCCCACCTGAGCGCACAGTCCGCGACGCCGGGGTCCGCGCCCGCATCGTCGTCATCGGCCGCGGCTCCAGTAAACGACCTGCCCAACCCATACCGCCACGTCGAAGGCTGGGCGAAGCTGCCCGCGGGCCGCACGTGGGGCTCCACGAGCGCGGTCGACATCGACCGCGACGGCCGGAGCATCTGGGTCGCCGAACGCTGCGGCGAGAACAGCTGCGCCACGTCGAAGCTCGACCCGATCATCAAGTTCGATCAGGCCGGCAACGTGGTGAAGTCGTTCGGCGCGGGACTCATCATGTCGCCGCACGGCATTCACGTCGACCGCGACAACAACATCTGGGTGACGGATTGCAGCTGCACCGGACCGCGCGCGCCGGATACCAGTGCGGTCAAGCGCGGGCACCAGATCTTCAAGTTCAGCCCCGACGGCAAGCTCCTGCTCACACTCGGCAAGGCCGGTGGCGGCAAGGGCGCCGACTTCTTCTTCCAGCCGAACGACGTGCACGTCGCGCCGAACGGCACCATCTTCGTCGTCGATGGCCACTCGTCGGCCGACACGGCGAATGCGCGCGTGATGAAGTTCGACAAGTCGGGCAAGCTGCTGCAGACGTGGGGCAAGCGCGGCAAGGGCGACGGTGGGCTCGATCAGCCGCATGCGCTCGAGATCGACTCGCGCGGCCGCCTGTTCGTCGCCGATCGCGGGAACGATCGCCTGCTGATCTACGACCAGGACGGCAAGCTGCTCGACACGTGGTACCAGTTCAGCCGCATCAGTGGCCTGTACATCGACCGCGACGACGTGCTGTATGCCGCCGACTCCGAATCGGGCTCCGTCGCACCGTCACATGTCGCATGGAAGCGCGGCATTCGCATCGGCAGTGCGAAGGACGGCAAGGTCACGGCGTTCATTCCGGATCCCGAGGCCGCCCCACGCAGCACGAGCTCTGCGGAAGGTGTCGCGGTCGACGCGGCGGGGAACATCTACGGTGCGGAAGTCGGCGCCAAGATCCTCAAGCGCTACGAGCGTGTGAAGAAGTAGCACACGCCATCATTGCGCGGATGAAAACGGGGTG
>JAZKCW010000054.1:0-10316 GCA_040387895.1 Gemmatimonadota bacterium | reverse complement strand
GCGCACCCCGTTCGATTTCCGTTCGCCAGCTGCGGTTACTTCTTCGGCAGCACCAGCGCCGTCAGTTTCGTGGTCTCTTCCGAACCGGTCGCGAACACGATGTACTGCCGCCCCTCGTGCAGGAACGTCATCGGCACGGCGGTGGTCTTCGCGGGAATGTTGAGCGCGCCCACCTGCTTGCCGGTCGCCTTGTCGAGCGCGAACAGCTTCGGCGGCTGGCCCGGCACGCCACCCGAACGGCCGGTGCCGTAGATCAGCAGCGACTTGGTCGTGATGGCCTGCGCCTGCCCACGGCCACCCTGCTCGGGCAGCGTGACACCGGCGAACAGCGAATCACGCGTGGTCGGCCGCACCATGCCGGCGTTCGGCGCCCACCACGACTTGTCGCCCTTCTTCATGTCGTACGCCGTGAGGCCACCGAGCTGCTTGGGCTTCACGATCGAGATGCCGCCGATCACCGACAGGTTGCCGCGCGCGGCGAAGTCGCCGCCACGATTGTTCGGGTCCGGCGCCTTGTATCCCGCAGGCGTCGGCAGCGCGCCGAGCAGGCCGCAGCTGTTGCGCGGTGAGCTGAAGCGGAACTCCGAGCATGGGTCCTTCTGCAGCGTGATCGTGCTCATGCCGCTCTGCGATGCGACGTACATCATGCCGGTCTCCACGTCCACCGTGGCGCCACCATCGATGTTCACGCCACCCGCTGCCCCTGGCGCATACCAGGAGCACTTGAGCCCATCCTTGCCGCCCGTCGCGGGCGCGGCGGGGATATAGTACGGCCCCATGCGACACTGCTTCGCGAGCTTGAGTGCCGAATCACGAATCGCCGGCGTGTAGTCGATGAGATCTGCCGCCACGAGTCCCTGCTGCGCGTACGGCGCAGGCTTGCTCGGAATCGGCTGCGTCGGCGCGGACTCCTCGCCCGGCACGTCACTCTGCATCACCGGCGTCTCGACGATCGGCCAGATCGGCTCGCCCGTGACGCGGTCGAACGTGTAGATCCATCCCTGCTTCGTCGTCTGCGCGACGACCTTGCGTGGGCGCCCGTCCACCGTGATGTCCATCAGGTTCGGCGACATCGGCGTGTCGTAGTCCCAGATGTCGTGATGCACCATCTGGTAATGCCACTTCCGCGTGCCGGTCTTCGCATCGAGTGCGACGAGGCTGTTGCCGTACAGGTTGTCGCCGGGACGGTGGCCGCCGTACTCGTCCATCAGCGGCATGCCGACCGGGATGTACACGAGGCCCAGTTCGAGGTCCGCGGAGTACGGTGCCCACGCGTCGTTCTTGCCGACGCCTTCGCTGCCGACCTTTGACCCCTTCTTCCACGTCTCCGCACCGAATTCACCGGGTTGCGGCACGAGGTTGAAGAGCCACACCTGCTTGCCGGTGCGGATGTCGAACCCGCGCACGTAGCCCGGCAGGTTCCGCACACGAATCGGGTAGTAGCCGTGAATCGACGAGCTGCCGACGACGAGGATGTTGCCCACCACGATCGGCGGCGAGCTCGCGGCGATCTGGCCATAGCTCGGGTCGATGCCGACGGTACCGTCCGCACCGGTCTTCTTCACGGGATCCCACGTCTCACCCGGGCGTGCCTTCCGCATCGGCGCCGCGTCGCTGATGATCAGCGGGCCCGAGTCATCGACGGCGAGCGGTACCATCGGGAGTCCGAGGCCATCCATCAGGTCGACGATGCCGTTCTTGCCGAAGGCGGGATCGGGCTTGCCGGTTTTCGCGTCGAGTGCGGCGAGATGGTAGCCCGGCGTCACCACGAACACGCGCTCCTGCGTGCCATCCGTCCAGTAGGCGAGGCCGCGTCCGGCGAACTGGCGCGGTGCCTTCTGCCAGCGGATGCCCTCGTCCATGCCCCACTTCCACAGCTGCTCACCCGTCGCCGGATTGATCGCGGCCGCCGCGCGGCGCGTCGACGCGACCGTGAACAGGCGACCGTTCGCGTACAACGGGGTCGTGCGATAGTACTCGTCGTTGCCGAGTGCGCTGGCGTTCCACTGCCATGCCACCTGCAGCGAGTCGAAGTTCTGCGCGTTGATCTGGTCGAGCGGCGAGTAGCGTGAACTCCACGCGTCCGCGCCCCACACGCGCCACTCGCCATACGCGTTGCCGCGCGCCATCGCCGGCTGCGCCGACGCTGACTGCGAAGCGGTGCGGGCTTGCGCCAGCACGACGCCCGCGATCGCAAGGCTTCCGATTGCCAGGGCCCCGATGGTCCGTCTGGTCGCGCGATACGGCATGCTGGCTCCTAAAGAGAAAGGGAGGCGGAACTGCAGAAGCTCAAAAGCAGAAGCTCAAAGCAGAAGCTGAACGGCGGAAGCACAACTGCAGAAGCGGACGTGCAGAAAGGGAGGTGGAGCGTGCTACGGTTTCGTGGCTCGGGCGCGCAGCGTGTCGATGCGGACGCCGCGCATCAGCGCTGGTTCGGCCGAGAGTTCGGTGCTGCCGGCCGGCATGCCGTTGAGCTTGAGAATGTACGCGGTCACCCAGACGTACTCGTCCTCGCTCAGGCTGCCCGGTGCGATCTTGGGCATCGTGTTGCGGATGTACGAGAAGAGATCGTCGACCGAACGTCCCAGCCACTTCGACGTGAACACCACGCCCGTGTGCGAGGCCGGTGTGTGGCATCCGGTGCACGTCCCGGTGAAGACTTCCCGCCCCTGCGTGGCCTGGTCGGCGGTGTAGATGCCGGCCATCGTCGTGCGTGTGGACTTCGGGGGCTGCGGCTTTGCAGGCTGCGGCTTGGACGGCTGCGGCTTCGCCGGCACCGACGTTTTCGCGGGAATTTTCGCCGGAGTCTTCGTCTGTGCACTGGCTGCGGACGGCAGCAGCAGCGCCGCTCCACCCGCGAGCATCAGCGTGCACAGTGCAGTGGTGACGGCAGGCCGCGTGACGGCAGGCCGCGTGACGAAGCGCCGAAGCAGTACATGCAGCGCCCAGCCGGCGGCGCCGATCATGATCAGCAGCATCGCGCCGCGCATGGCGCTCGCGAGAAAGAGTGCATCCATGGCAGGTAATTCGAGATGATACGCGCGCAGCGTCGAGACGCGCACGGTGGTCCAGTGCCACGCGGTGTGCGCGACGAAGGCCGAGAGCAGGATGATGCCGGCGCGCTCGGGTACACGCTTGAGTACGAACGCCAGTACCGGCACGGCGACCGCGATCACCGCGAGCTGCCCCAGTTCGACACCGACGTTGAAGGCGAGGAGCGATGCCGCCAGTTGGCCGCCGGCGAACTGGAGTGAGTCGCGCAGTGCGAACGAGAAGCCGAAGCCGTGCACGAGGCCGAACCCGAAGGCGAACAGCCAGCGCCGCTGCAGCTGGGCGCCGAGCATGTTCTCGCAGGCCATGTACACGATCGAGATCGCGATGATGGCCTCGACCAGCGGCGGGAACCAGAGCGCGTCCGGCGCATGCCCGAGCGCCGACGCCACGAGCGTGATGGAGTGCGCGATCGTGAACGACGTCACCAGCGCGACGAGCGGGCGGAACGAACGGAACGGCACCACGAGGCAGAGCAGGAACAGCAGGTGGTCGGTGCCGTCGAGGATGTGCGTGAAGCCGAGGCGCAGGAACCGCCAGGCGGCGTCGAAGAACGCGGGGTCGAGCGAGACGCGCCCTGGATCGCCATCGAACGTGATCGTGCGCTCGCCGCCCTGCGCGGGCAGGTAGCGTATGACACTCGTCGTGCGCACACCGAGCGTGGCGAATGCCGGCTCGATGGCGAAGGAGGCGCTGTCCGACGTGATCTGGTACTCCAGCAGGGCGTCGAGCATGACCTGCTTCCACGGCAGGTCGGTATCGAGCGGCAACCGCGCTCCGGTCACCGTCGCGAGTGCGGACCCGTACGCGCCGAAAGCGCCATCCGTTGGCGATGAGGCGCGGGTCGCCACCAGCCGCGGCGCGGCGAGTCGGATCCCATCCTCGAACACACGCAGTCCGTCGACGATCCACAGCCGCGCGGCGTCGCCGAGGAGGGCGTCCGCCTTGGCGAGGTCGAGGTAGCCCGGGCCGCGTGTCGCGAAGTCGACGTCCCGCATCGCCTCGAGCGGCACGCGCACCAGTACCCGGAGCGTCTGCCGTTCCGGCTTCACGAATGCGCGCACCATGACATCGCGCGGGAGTTCGTGCGCGGACGGCACCGACGGCATCGCCACGACGAGCACGGCCGCGACGAGCACGATCCGCGTCCACATGGGGCGCAGGGGGCGCATCACGACGCGGGCGACGCTCACGATCACGCGGCTTGGCAAGCCAGGAGGCACGGCAATGGGCACGGGAGCGCGAATATTCTCTGGACAGGGTGGGACGGCCACGTTAATTCGTCTCGTGCGTCGCGGCGAGGCTCCATGAGCTCGCGGCAGCCCGAAAACGAGCGCGTGGCCGGTAGGACGAAGTTACTATGCGCCCACGCGATATACACGGTCCGGCACCCCGCCGGGTCAGGTACCTGAATCGGAGACGGAATGACCCGGAAGCGGCAGCTGTTCGTTGGCGGCTCCATGCTCGCAACCCTCCTGGCGCTGGCCGCCGGCCAGTCGGTGCTGCGCGCCGATGCCTCACAGACGGTCCAGGCCCCTCGGTTCGAGGTGGATCCGTTTTGGCCACGCGCCCTGCCGAACCACTGGATCCTGGGCTCGGTCATCGGCGTAGGCGTCGACAGCCGCGACCACGTGTTCATCATCCATCGCGGTGACAGCACGCTCAACCAGCGCACGGAAGCGGGCGGGAGCGGAGCGAATCCGATCGCGGAGTGCTGCGTGTCGGCTCCGCCCATCCTCGAGTTCGACGCGGACGGCGGCTTCGTGAAGGCGTGGGGCGGGCCCGGCACCGGTTACGAGTGGCCGGTGTCCAATCACGGCATCGCCGTCGACGACCAGGACAACATCTGGATCGGCGGCAACGGCGCCGGCGATTCGCACATCCTCAAGTTCTCGCATGATGGCAAGTTCCTCATGCAGATGGGCACGCCGAAGCAGGCCGCCGCGAGCAACGACAGCACGCACTTCGGCCGCGTCGCCAAGATCTCGTTCGACCCGAAGGCGCGCGAGGCCTACGTCGCCGACGGCTACGGCAACAAGCGCGTGGCCGTGCTCGACATGGGCACCGGCAAGATCAAGCGCTTCTGGGGCGCGTACGGCAACAAGCCGGACGACACCAACCTCGGCCCATACAATCCGGATGCCCCGCTCGCGCAGCAGTTCCGCAATCCGATCCACTGCGCTGAACCATCGAACGACGGCCTCGTGTACGTCTGCGATCGCCCGAACGATCGTATCCAGGTGTTCAACAAGACCGGCAAGTTCGTGAAGGAAGTGCGCATCGCACCGAAGACACGCGGCGACGGCTCGGTATGGGACATCGCGTTCTCACGGGATCCCGCACAGCGCTGGCTCTATCTCGCCGACGGCAAGAACGAGCGGGTCTACGTCATGGATCGCCAGTCGCTCGAGATCGTGACCACGTTCGGCGACGGCGGACGTCAGCCGGGTCAGTTCTTCGCAGTGCACAGCATCGCGACGGACTCGAAGGGCAACATCTACACGACCGAAACGTACGAGGGCAAGCGCCTGCAGAAGTTCGCCTACAAGGGCGTGGGTGCGGTGGCCCGGGTGCAGGGCACGGTGTGGCCGAAGAAATAGAAGCCGAAACCGCAGAAGCCGAAAACCGGAAGCCGAACAGCTGAAGCCGAAGAAGCAGAAGAGGGGGGACAGGCCATTTTGGCTTGTCCCCCCTCTTCTCGGCTTCCGCAGTTGCGGCTTCCGCAGTTTCGGCTTCTGCTTTTCAGCTTCTGCCGTTCACTTCGGCATCACCGCCATGCACTCGATCTCGACCTTCGCACCCGGCGACACGAGTGCCGCCACGACGACGGTCGTCCGTGCCGGTGGCGTCGTCGGGAAGAACTCGCGATACGCCTGGTTCATGCCGCCGAAATCCTTCGCGTCGATCAGGTAGACCGTGCACTTGGCGACATGCGCCATCGTCGTGCCGGCCGCCTCGAACACCTTCTTGGTGCTCTCGAGCGCAATGCGCGACTGCCCCACCACGGTGGTGTCCGGCGCATCGCGACGCATCCCGAGCTGCCCCGACGCGAACACGAAATTGCCGACCTTGATGCCCGGCGTGAGCGTCGCCGATGCCGTCTGCCCCGCCGGCACGATCGGCTCACGCACGCCCGTCTGCGCGGCGGCCGGCGCGGCGATCAGGAGGGCGGCCATGAGGCCCGACAGCAGCGATGCATGCAGCGATGCATTCGGCGAAACCAGCGGCGACCGTCGGGACATCAGGAACCTCGGCGAAGGGGAGTGGAGCGGATCGCGTGAACGTACGACGAGAACGACGGGAGCGCCCGGGTGCGCTGGCCAGTGAGCTGGCCATGTTGCACGCCCGTGCGCGGGCGCGCCAGCCGCACCGCGAACGATGGCGGCGGCGCGGGAATGTCGATCTTGAGCGCGGACAGCGTGCTGTCACCCGGCATCGCGGTCGCGCCGGCCGGCATGCCATTGAGCTTGAGCAGGTACGCGGTCACGTCGGCGTACTCCTCACGCGTCATCGTGCCGGGCGCACCGTCCGGCATCGTCGTCCGGATGATCTCGAACAGCTCGAACACCGTGCGCCCGTTCCACGCGAGACGGAAATCAGCGTTCGACATGTCCTTGCTGGTGTGACATTCCAGACATCCGCGCTTGAACACGGCATTGCCGCGCTCCGCCTGCTCATCGCTGAAGATGCCGGCCGCAGCAGGCTTGGGAGGCAGGCTGTCCTGGGCGCGGGCGAACGATGGCGTCAGCAGGACCAAGGCGAGCATCGAGGTCGCGCGAGCAGCAGCGGCGACGTATCGGGGGAAAGTCGGGTTCAGGAGCATGTTTGGCAACGTGTGTCGACTCCTCCCGGCACGCAATCCCCGGGGGTTACTGGAGGTACTGGAGGTCACTCAAGGTCACTTCAGGTCTCGCGATGTACCCTCGAACGCACTGTCGGTTGCCTCACGGAGGCAGCTACAGCATGTTCTGCGCATGCCGAATTTGCCCTCCTCGCACGACGATCTCCGCGGTCCTGACGATGCCGCAGCGAATCCCGCTTCAAATTCCGCCCCGAATCCGGCGGCAAGCGCCGCCGCCGATGCTTCCGCACTGACGACTCCTGCGGAGATCGGACTCGAAAGTCCGCGTGTCACGGAACGGAACAGCGAAGCGGCGATGCCGCGCCGCGAGTTTCTCATGGCCGGGGTCGGTGCTGGCGCGGCGTTCGCCCTGGGGTGCGCGACGGTTCCACAGGCGACGGGAACGGTCGCGCGCGGGATCGAGCCGAACCGCCGTGGGGGCAACGGGGTGGGGCACGTGGTGGTGATCGGCGCAGGCATCTGGGGCAGCTGGACCGCGTACCATCTGCGGAAACGCGGTGCGCGCGTCACGCTGATCGACATCTACGGCCCCGGCAACTCGCGATCGACGAGCGGCGACGAGACGCGCGGTATCCGTTCGAGCTACGGCGACCGTACGACGGTCGACCACTGGACCGCGTGGGCGCGCACGTCCATCGCGCGCTGGCAGCAGTTCGACGACGAGTACGCCAAGGACTTCCACACGAAGTTCTTTCACAAGACCGGCGACGTCATCATGCGCGCGGCGGACGAGCCGTTTCTCCGCAACACGCTCACCGCATGGAAGGCGCAGGGCGTCCCGCACGAGGTGATGAACGGCGACGAAGTGCGCAAGCGATGGCCGATGATCAAGGCGGACGACATCACGATCGCGCTCTACGAACCCGACGCCGGCGTCGTGCGGGCACGCCATGCCACGCAGGCGGTCGCTGCGGCAGCACAGATGCACGGCGTGAAGTTCGTGCTCGGGCGCGTACGCCCCGGTCAGGTGAGCGGCGGCAAGTTGCAGAGCGTGCTGCTCGAAGACGGCACCGCGATCCGTGGCGATTCGTACGTGTTCGCCTGCGGGCCGTGGCTGCGCAAGCTGTTCCCGGAGCTGCTCATGAACCGCATGCGCGTGCCGATCGGCTACGTGTGCTACTTCGGCACGCCGTTGCACGATCACCGTTTCACGTTTCCGAACCTCCCGAGCTACAACTTCCCGGGCGTCACGGGCTGGCCATCGTTGCCGGTGGACATGCGCGGCTTTCGCGTGCGCGGCGCGCTCGCGGCGCCGAGCACCACGACGGCAGCGGCTGCAACACCACCGGCTGCGGCAGCTGCGGGTGCAGCAGCCACCGCCGCGGCACCCGTTCCGCCGGCAGCGGTCACGCCGTCCGGTGCACCCGCTGCCGCGCCTGGTGGCGGAGCAGCGGCAGCAAGCACCGCTCCGCGAGCCCAGACTCCGGTCGCAGCAGCAGACCCGCTGCAGTCCGATCCGGACACCAGCACACGCTGGTCGTCACAGGAGCGCATCGACGGCTCCCGGCGTTTCCTCGAGGCACGTTTCCCTGCACTCGCCAAGGCGCCGATCCTCGAGACGCGCGCGTGTCACTACGAGTCGAGCATCAATCGCGACTTCATCATCGACACGCTGCCGAACATCGCGAACGCCTGGATCGCCGGCGTCGGTCAGGCCGAAGGCTTCAAGTTCGGTCCCGTCGTCGGGGAATACGTCGCGCAGCGCGTGCTGGGCATCGAGGGTGATCCCAAGCTCGTGACGGCGTTCAAGATGCCGACGGAGCAGTACGAGACCTGACCGCGAGCGATCGTGATCGCGTCGATCAGGTCAGCAGCAATCGACGGTCAGGCGACGGTCAGGCGACCTTGGCGGAGTAGCCGGCATCCTCGACGGCATCGATGACCGCGTCCGTGGTCGCGACTTTCGGATCGACGGTGACGGTGGCGCGGCCGATTTCGACATTGGCGGCGCTGACGCCCGGGAGTGTCTTGAGGGCCTTGTCGACGGCAGCCACGCAGTGGCCGCAGGTCATGCCGGTGATTTCAAGGGCGAGAGTCTGCATGGTAGGAATCCTGTGGTTGCTGGTTGATGGCGGGAGTGGAATATATATACCCCCCTACCCTATCGCCACCCCTCCAGGCAGGCGGCAGCATACTGCCGACTGATTACTGACTACTGGTACTTGAGTCTCGCTTCTGTTTACTCGAATACTGCTGTCTCGGCTGGGAAAAGCAGAGGGCAGTACAACCGAAGTAGTCGGAAGCGAGACATCAGTACTAGTAGTCAGTAATCAGTATTCAGACGACTGGCATCTGGCTTCTGCTGTTCGGCTTCTGCTGTTCGGCTTCTGCTGTTCGGCTTCTGCTGTTCGGCTTCTGCCGTTCGGCTTCTGCCGTTCGGCTTCTGCCGTTCGGCTTCTGCTGTTCACCTGTATCCAGCCGCCTGCAACTCGAACAGCTCCGCATACCGGCCGCCCTGTGCCAGCAGCTCCGCGTGCGTGCCCATCGCTTCCACCTTGCCGTTCTCGAGCACCAAGATCCGGTCCGCCATGCGCACGCTCGAGAACCGGTGCGAGATGAGCACGCTCGACTTGCCCGCGCTGAGCTCCTTGAAACGCTGGAACACCTCGAACTCCGCGCGCGCATCGAGCGCCGCCGTCGGCTCGTCGAGAATGAGCAGCTGCGCATCCCGCATGTAGGCGCGCGCAATCGCCACCTTCTGCCACTCGCCGCCCGACAGGTCGACACCGGTGCGAAAACGCTTGCCGATGAGCTGCCCGTAGCCGGCCGGCAGCTTCGCGATCACACCGTCGGCAAGACTGCGCTCGGCCGCGCGCTCGATACGGGTGCTGTCGTCGCGGGCCTCGATACGGCCGACCGCGATGTTCTCCGCCGCCGTCAGGTTGTAGCGCACGAAGTCCTGGAAGATCACGCCGATGTTCGAGCGCAGCTCGTCGAGGTCGTACTCGCGCAGGTCGTGCCCGTCGAGCAGGATGCGCCCCTCGTCCGGGTCGTACAATCGCGCGATGAGCTTGACGAGCGTCGTCTTGCCCGCGCCGTTCTCCCCGACGAGCGCCAGCGTTTCGCCGGCGCGCAGGCTGAAGCTCATGTTGCGTACCGCCCACTTCTCGGCGCCGGGATAACGGAAGCCCACGTTCTCGAACGTCATCCCGATGCGAATGGGATTCGGCACGCGTCGCGGGTTCTCCGGCGAATGAATCTCCGACTTGATCAGGAAGAACGAGAACAGGTCGTCGAGATACATGGCCTGACTCGCCGTCTGCGAGAAGCCGACGAGCAGGGCCTCGAGCAACCCGCTCAACCGGCGGAACGATCCCGCGAGAAACGTCAGGTCACCGATCGTGAACTGTCCGAGCAGCGTGCGCCACGTGATGTACGCGTACGCCGCGTAGTAGCCCATCGT
>JAZKCW010000053.1:0-60877 GCA_040387895.1 Gemmatimonadota bacterium | reverse complement strand
AGCGCACGACTCATAATCGTGAGGTCGAGGGTTCGATCCCCTCCCCTGCTATGACAGTCCGAAGGAACGCAAAAGGCCACTCCCTGTGAGTGGCCTTTTGCGTCCAGGCTGCTGACGTCGCAGGTCTCGCCGGCGCCGAAGCAGACACCTGAGAAGTAGCGTATCCCCAGCGATATCGCGTGAAGCGCGAGATGTGCACCGCAGTCTGCGCATGCATGGTCGCAATTCGCAAACGCCGCACTGACGAACGTTCGCAGGGACGGCTCGATCGCGTGTCGTCCTGCCTGTTCGCCGTTCATGATGCGCTGATGTCTCACGAAGCACAGCGCCGCTTCCAGTCCCAGGGCCGTGCTGCTCGACACCGCACCCGGTCTGTCGATCATCGGTGAGTCGATGTGTCGATGCGCGGGACAATCCCGTTCACAGATGCGCTGCCGATTCGGATCGCCGCGATTGCGCAACGAGTGATCAGGAAATGTAAAAGTTTTGTATGGTACGCTGGCCTCGATCGTACCGATCGATGAGGCCTCATGCACGTCGTGACTCGTCCTGCACATCGTGTCGTCCACGCACGTTGGGACGTACATCGATTTCACCGGTGCAAGGCGCGCATGACCGGTGCGAGAATGAACGACTCGAACCACACGCATCACGATGATGCGCGCGCAGCAACTCACGCTCGCGTTGGAATCGCCGACGCGCTTGCATGCGTCGTTTCGTGTACGACGAATTCGTGTGACGCCGATCAGCATGCTGCTGTTCTGTCGTCGAGTCATCGAACTCCCACCGCGTCGTCACCACTGCAGTGCGGCGTCGCGGCGTGCTGTTCTCTCCGTCGGCCTACCACATCCCTCCACTCCACGGACCTCGCATGAATCGCCGTACCTGGGCATGGGCACGATCGGCATTGCCGTTCGGCCTCGCTGCACTCGGCATGCTCTCGGTCGCCACCGTGACCGCCGCCGATCTGCTCGCGCAGAACACTCCTGCCGCGTCGCGCACTCGCGCCCGCGTGAACGGCCGCGTCACCGACGTCGGTACGGGACAGCCGCTCGAAGGCGTCAACGTGATCATCGTCGGTACCCCGGTTACCGCAACGACGGGTGCAGACGGTCGGTTCGTCATCGCCTCGGCGCCCGTCGGTGTGTTCTCCATCGAAGCGAAGCGACTTGGCTACGGTGCGACGCAGCGGGCCAATGTCCAGCTCCGCGCTGACAGCCTGACGACGCTCAACTTCGAGTTGAACAGCAATCCGCTGCGCCTCGATGCGATCACGACGTCGGCGTCGGTCGACGCAACATCGGGCCGCAACGCGACGGTGTCGGTCGACAAGCTCTCGCAGGAAGACATCCCGGTCGCCGTCACGGGTTCGGCGGCCGGCATGATCCAGGGCAAGGTGGCCGGTGTCAAGATCACTCGCTCCAGCGGCGCGCCCGGCTCCGGCGTGAACGTCGTGCTGCGAACGCCGATTGCCGGTATCGAACAGGGTGGCGCGCCGCCATCGCCGCTCTACGTGGTCGACGGCGTGTTCCTGAACCAAACCCAGTCGATCACCACGCAGGATATCGAGTCGCTCGACATCGCCAGCATCGAAGTATTGAAGGGTGCCGCGGCCGCCGCGCTGTACGGCTCACGCGCCGCCGCCGGCGTCATCGCGATCACCACGAACCGTGGCAAGAACCTCGCGTTCGGGACGAACCAGTTCACCACCCGAATGGAGTACGGCCAGGACCGGTTCAAGGGTGACCTCAAGAAGAACAGGTACCACAACTTCCGTCAGGACGCCCAGGGTAACTGGTTGAACGCGTCGAACCAGCCCGTAGCGCGCAATCTCCGCGCGACGAATCAGTTCAACATCATGGATCAGGCGTACACGGTGCCGACATACGATCACGCGGCGCAGTTCTTCGGCGCCGGATCGTTCAACTCGCAGACGGCCACGGTGCAGGGCAACAGCGCGTCCTCGAACTACACGCTCTCGTACACGCGGACCCAGTCGCCCGGCGTGCTCCAGTACAACGACGGGTACAGCCGTCAGACGCTGCGCGTGAACGTCGACTCGCGCATCAACGAGAAGCTCAACATGGGTGCCTCGGCCAGCCACCAGCGCGGCCGCACCGACGAGGTCGCGTCGAGCTTCACGAACTTCTTCCGCTACGACGCCGACATCAACCTGCGCTCCATCGATCCGAAGCCGCGGACAGGGTTCCCCTACAACATCATTCCGGACTCGGTGTCGAACGCGCAGCATCCGGTGTACTCGCAGTACATCTCGGACAACGTGACGAAGCGCGCACGCACGAATCTCAACGTCAACCTCGCCTACCGCCCGTGGCAGTGGTTGTCGTTCACGGCGGATGCGGGCTATGACCGCGGTGACCTGAACCAGGAAAACTTCCAGCCGCGTGGCATTCCGCTCGCCAGCAACGGCAATCTCGTCAATTCCACCGGCACCTACACGATCCTCTCGCAGGTAACGGACGGCATGCAGGTCAGCGCCGGCCCCACACTCACGAAGGCGTTCGGTGACCTGACGGTGCGTCTCACGCAGCGCGGCGAGATTCAGCGCGAGACCAATCCCCAGGTGGAGTCCGAGGGCACGCAGTTCACCACGGAAGGCGTCAAGTCGATGTCGATTGCCGCCACGAAGACGGTGACGCAGACGTACACCGACCGCCGCACGATCGCGAGTCTGAGCAACATCGGCCTTTCCTACGCCGACAAGTACATCATCAATGGTCTCGTCCGTCGCGAGGGCAGCTCGCTGTTCGGACGTTCGGCACGGTGGAACACGTACTTCGGCCTGTCCGGCGGCTGGCTGATGGACCAGGAGAGCTGGTTCCCGTTCGAGAACTTCTCGCTGTTCAAGCTGCGCTACAGCCTCGGTACGGCCGGAAGTCGTCCAGGCTTCAGCGATCAGTACGACGCGCTCGTCTCCGATGGCACCGGTGGAATTTCGACCGGCAGCCGCGGTAACCCGTTCATCACGCCGACACTCTCGCGTGAGCAGGAGCTGGGCCTCGACATCACGTACAAGAACCGTATCAGCGGCACGTTCAACTACGTCTCGAACGTCAGCAGCGACGTCTTCAACGACATCCCGACGGCAGCCGCGGCCGGCTACTCCGTTCAGGTGGCGAACGTCGGCCAGATCACCGGCAACACGATGGAAGCCACGTTGCAGGGGCAGATTCTCTCCAACCCCAACGGTCTGAGTTGGACGGTGCTGGCGACGGCCGACCGCACGCGCAACATCATCGCCGCCTACGGGCGGTCATGCATCTTCGAACTGCCCCTGTATCGCTGCAACGGGGCGCGCGTCGGCGAGACCTTCACCAACCGGAACGTGCGCGACAAGGCACAGCTGACACCGGCGGACCGACCGTTCGCGGATCAGTTCGACGTGAACGACGACGGCTACGTGGTGCCGGTCGGTGCAGGCAACACCTGGCGCGACGGCATCGCGAAATCGCTGTGGGGCACCACGGTCAACATCAACGGCACTCCTCGCGCGTGGGGCCTGCCGTTCCCGGAGCTCGACACACTGACGAACAGTGCGAAAGTGGTTCGTGCGGGCGACTTCAACCCCGACATGGGGTTCGGCCTGAGCAACACGATCCGGTACAAGGCGCTGCGCGTGTATTTCCTGATGAACGGTCAGATCGGGGGCAACATCTACAACGACGGACGGCAGACCTTCTACGCCTCGGGCGATCACAAGAACGTCGTGCAGGCCGGCAAGCCGGAAGAGACCAAGAAGCCGGTGACGTACTACTCGCGCCTCGCGACCCAGGCGTGGGACGAGGAATTCGTCGAGTCAGGCACGAATCTCCAGCTCAGCGAGCTGCTGGTGGGCTACACACTCAACGCCAAGCAGACGCCCCTGCTCAAGCGCTTCGGCGTTTCCCAGATGCAGATCGACCTGGTGGGACGCAACCTCGGCGTCTGGACGAAGTACTCCGGCCTCAACGTGCTGGGTGGCACGCCGTTCCGCCGTGTCGACGCGATCGGCTACCCGATCACGCGCACGTTCACCGGCGCCGTCAGCCTCACCTTCTAGTACACCCGACTCTCACATGACCATCCACTCGATGCAGTCATCTCTACCGCGGCGGATCCGCACGTGGCGCCGTTTCGTGACGGTCGCCGCGTGCGTGGGCGGCGCCATGGGCGCCGGCGCGTGCTTCGGCCTCGATGTCACCAATCCGAACGGGCTCAATCGCCAGAACGTCTTCAACAACACCTCGAATGCCGAGGCGGCCCTCATCGGGGGCTGGCGTCGCTACTTCAATTCGGCGACTGGGCGCAACGCGTATGGCAACGCGACCTCGCACCACATCATCATGCCGACCTGGGGAAACGAGTTCACCACCACCAGTACCGGCTTTGCCCAGACCCGCGAGCCGCGCGAGCCTATCGACAACACGGCGCTCTCGTCGCCCATTACCCGCGGCACCTGGTACGATCCCCTCGGCACGATCTCCATCGCGCGTGAGGTTTACAACGGCATCGACGAGTTCGGCCTGCGGTTCGGCGCCCTCACCGACGCTGCACCCAATGGCGAGGACACCCCACGTGTCCGGATCTTCGCAAAGTTCCTGATCGCGATCTCGCACTACCAGCTAGCGCTGCGCTTCGACCAGGGCTTCCTCCAGACCGTGTCGACGAACATAGACACCCTCAAGGCAGCCGACCTCAAGCCGAGTGCGCAGGTGCTGGCGCACACGATCACGCTCCTGCGTGAGGTCATCGCCGAGGCGAAAGCGGGGCCGAACTTCACCATCCCCGCGACGTGGATCAATGGGCAGACGATCACGCGCGACGAGTTCATTCGCATCGCATACTCGTACATCGTGCGCGCGAACGTCTACTATCCGCGGAATCCGGCGCAGCGTGAAGCAGTGAACTGGGCCAATGTCCTGGTGCTGCTGGATTCCACCATCACCAAGGATTTCCTGGTGAAGGCGGACCCCGCCGTCTCGTATACCTCGTCGCCCTATCTGGCGAACAGCTACGCGAATTCGACGAACTACCGCGTCAACAACCGCCTGATCGGCCCGGGAGACACGACCGGGCGGTACCAGACATGGCTCGCGCAGCCGATCGCCTCGAAGATCAACCCTTCAATCCGCATCGTCTCGCCCGATCGTCGTATCCACGGCGTCAATGCCACCTCGGGACGTCCCGATTCGTCGGTGGCTGGCAGGTACTTCGCCCTGGTCACCACCAACATGACCGGCAGCGTGGGGTACGCAGGTTCGCAGTACCGGGGCGTCCGGTTTCTCAACGCGGCCACCGACTCCGCGACGCGCGCGCCCACCCCCCTCATCACACTCGACGAGATGCGCTTCATCAGGGCGGAGGCCCTCTATCGGCTCGGGCGCACGAGCGAGGTGCCGGCGTTGCTGAACCCGACGCGTGTCGCAGCGGGGCTCCAGCCCGTCACGGCCAGCGGTCCGCCAGCAGGTGGGAGCTGCGTGCCGCGGCGGAACGACGGCAGCTGCGGCGATCTGTTCGACGCCCTGCAGTACGAGAAGCGAATGGTCATGTTCGCGACGGACGCGGAAGTTGCGTACTACGACCAGCGCGGCTGGGGCAAGCTCCTCGTTGGCACCCCCCTCGAATTGCCGGTCTCCGGGCGCGACCTCACGTTTTATGGCCTGCCGATCTACACATTCGGCGGCGTTGCAGGGAACGGTGCTCCGCCCGGTAACCCGTAGCGAACCGTCATGATGGAAACGACAGGCGGGCAGCGCACGACGCGCTGCCCGCCTTGTCGTTTCCACGTCGGCCGGCGAACCGATCCCGCCAGTGAACGCGACTTCCACTCGGTCATGTTCATACACCAACGCGCGTGCTGTCCAGCTCGTTTTCCCCGCTGCGCGATGGTTTTCCCCGGTGATCACGTTCGTCGTTGGCCTGTCCCTAGAGTGCCACGTGATCGCGCGGTCCCGCTTGTCGCCCGGTCGGCCTCGTTGTCGCTGGCGAACCCCCCGTCGTCAGGACACCGCAGCCGGCCGGGATGGCAACGAACCGCACCCGCTCCCATGGCCTCGCGCGACGGGGAGCGCTGTCGGCCCTCGGACCTCATCATACCGGATTGACGATGCGCAGTGTCCAGGTGCAGCTGCTTGCGATGCTTGGGGCGCTCGATTGGCCACCGCGGTGCGACGACTGCCATCAGAATGGGGTGGAGCGACGGGCGGATGGCATCGTGCTCGACGAGGCCGGCCGCCGCCCGACGGTGCTCCTCTGCCGCGCACACCGGGCAGCGCGCACGTCACAGCGTTTCTGGTTCTCGATCGCGCTCTCGTCCCTGACCGAACGGCACCGGGGGGCGTGGAGCCAGCGTCTCGCGAAGAAGGGCTGGATCCGTTTGCACGACCTGCAGGCGGTTCGCGCGCTCGAGCACGCGGCACAGGCCGACGCTGCGCGCCGACTCAATCCTTGAACGGGTCCACTTCGCCCTTGCCGGCCATCACCACGCCGAATGGCCGGAGCGTGTGCAGCACGCGCACGGATCCCGCATGGTGCGCGAGCACGTCGGGAAGGCGCCGATAGGCCATCGGGCTCTCGTCGAGGTCTCCCCCGAGCAGGTGCACGCCGCGTGAGACGAGCCACGCGTCCATCTGCTCCCGGGTGAAGCGGCGTTTCGCCTCGTTGCGCCCGAACAGGCGCCCCGCGCCGTGAATCGTCGAATACAGCGCGCGCGTCGCTTCCTGACCGGTCACGCCTTCGACGATCACGGCATCGTCGCCCATGCTGCCGCCGATGAATCCGCGCTGGCCCGCGAAGGCGGGTGTGGCTCCCTTGCGGACGACCCACAGGTCACGCCCGCCATGCGTCTCGCGCCACGCGTAGTTGTGGTGGTTGTGCACGCGCTGGAGGACCGTGCCTCCAATGATGCGGCGCACGCGCTCCACCACCCACTCGCGACCGGCGTACGCGTAACGGCCCGCCAGTTCCATCGCCGCGAGATAGCGGGCGCCAAGCTCGCTTCCCTCGTCGACGACGGCCGGCGGCACGTGCATGCCGTCCTTGCCGCCCGCGGCCTTGAGGTAGTGGGTCGCGCTCGTGTGGCCGAGGCCGCGCGATCCGAAGTGCACGCCGATCCACACGAGTCCCGCTTCGTCGTGCATCAGGTCGACGTAGTGGTTGCCGCTGCCGACGGTGCCGAGCTGCGCCCTCGCCTTTTCGCGGTAGAAGCGCATGCCCGATCCGTTCCATGCACGTTCGTCGTCGAACAGCTCGTGCTCCACGCGTTCGTCATTCGTGCGTCCAAGCCCGAACGACACGACTCGCGCGATCTCGCGCAGGGTGTCTGCCGTACGCTCCTGCACCGCAGCGGCCGGGACGTCGAGCTGCACGGCGAGGTTGCCGCAGCCGATATCGAAGCCGACGCCGGAAATGCTCACCTGACCCTCGTACGCGATCACTCCGCCGACGGGCTGCGCGTATCCGAGATGGCCATCGGCGCAGATCACGCCACCAACGACATTGCCGACGCGCATGCAGTTCCGCATCTGGGTGATCGTGCCCTCGTCATGCTCGCCGAAGACGGCGAGTGGCGCAGGTTCGTGAATCGCATCGGGATCGGTGCGCACGTGCAGGCTCTCCTTCCGGCAAGGTAAACGCGAATGTGATCCGAACCCTTGGATGCGGGTTCGTCACGATCTGGCCAGTAGTGTTACGGGTCACGCTGCACGGCTGACGCCACTTTCGTCGCAATCGTCCAGCCCGCATGGCACCTGCCCGCTTGCGAGCCCGGGAACACGGTTTCGTGCACGCGCGCAGTCTCGAACTTGCACGGCGGTCGGAACAGGCAGTGTCATCCACACCACCATCAAACTTTCTTCACAAATGTCGTGGAAAACCCATTGTATCTTGCAATCGTGTGATTTAGGACGCAGCGTATTCGCAAATGCATTGCACGGAGGCTACTGCAGAATGACACTCCTCACTGAGCACCAGTTTCGCGGTCTGCGCGATCTCTTGTATGTACTGCTGGCTCCGCCTGGCGTCTGCCCGGAGGCGAAGTGGGCTGCGCGCTGCGTGCACATGTTCGGCGAACTGCTCGATGACTCGCACTTCGTGCTGCTGGCACTGCACGATATCGCTGAGCCAAGGTGGTACGGTCCGGGCCAGTACCACGCACGGTGTCGTGCGCTCGCCGATCCCCGGCACACCCCGCCAGGCGTCATCGCTTCGCCCGACGACGAGCATGCATCGACGTGGTGGACGTGCCCGGATGATGCCGCGCAGGATCAGCGGATTGCTCGCATGCTGCCGCCGAGGGTGTCGGACAAACAGGCGACGCGTAACACGCTTCGGGACAGGACCTTCGACACCATGTTCATCACGGACTCCCATCGCAGTCCGTCCGGAGCGGCCGATACTGTCAATCGCGGTGCCGGATTGTGGTGGCGTGATCCGGCGCGATCGCTCTCCATGACGCTCGCGTTCCGGCCGGCACGGGTCGTCCGTGCAGCCCGGCGTGACGATGTGCGCACGAGTCATCACACGCTTCGACTGCTGCTGGACACGCTTTGCGCGCCCTTTGCGGCAGCGGGTCGTCTGCGGTGCGCTGCCACATCGCGGCCGGCAAATCGCGTTGTCGTGGATACGGGACGTGCAATGTCCGAGATCCTCGCCACACGATATTCGCTGACACCGCGCGAGCTCGAAGTGACGCTGCAGCTCCTCAAGGGTTGGTCGAACGCCCGGGTGGCTACCACCCTCGGCATCAGCGAGAACACCGCGCGGCATCACACGGAGCGCATCATCGGTAAGCTCGGCGTGCACTCCCGCGCCGAGATCGCGTGGCGCGCGGTGAGTACGCTGGCCCAGCCGGAATCCGGACGAGCCGACGTGACCCTCGATGCCACCGCACCGGCGGATGCTGCGCTCCCGGAGCGCTGACTCCCGAGCACGGTCGAAGGAGCGGCACCCGCGGCCCTGGTCTCTGCGGATCGTCGAGGTCGAGTCAGTGGCAGACGCCCGGTCTGCTGGTACTGCCACTTGTCCCATTCGAAGGGCGGAGCGCCACGCTCAGCATTAGCATGCGGCACGCCTGCCTCCTCCTCCAGCCTGCCTCTCCATGCGCATTCGTACGCCGTTCAACCGCTGCCTGCCGCTCCTCGCTGCGATGCTCTACTCAGCGGGCCTGGCCGAGGCGCAGTCGACTGCCGCACGCGGGACCGCACGCGAGAACGTGCGCGACAATGTGCGCGAGAACGTGCGCACCAAGGGGATCGGCAAGGTCTTGGTCGCGAACCAGCAGGCGTCGAGCGCGACGCTGGTCGATCTCGCCACGGGTGCGAGCACGCATATCCCTGTCGGCGACGGGCCGCATGAAGCGGCAATCTCACCGGATGGGCGGACCGGCGTCATTACGGTGTATGGCGCGCAGACGCCGGGGAACTCGCTGGCGATCATCGATCTCGCGTCGGGAGCGGTGACACGCATGGTGGATCTGGGGCGATTCACGCGACCGCACGGCGCGACGTTCGTGGCCTCGAGCAATTCGCTCATGGCCGTGACGTCCGAGGCCACGCAGCGCGTCGTGCTCGTGGACATCGGCAAGGGCGAAGTGGTCGGCGAGATCGCCACGGGCAATTCTGGATCGCACATGGTTGGATTGACCGCCGACGGCAAGCGCGCGTACACGGCGAACGTCGGCAGCGGCACGGTGAGCGAACTCGATCTCGCCACCAGGACATCCACACGCCAGCTGCCGATCGGCCCGCGGAGCGAGGGCATTGCGGTGCGTCCCGACGGTGGAGAGGTGTGGGTCGGCAGCAACACGAACGGCACGGTGAGCGTCGTGGACACGAAGACGTGGCAGATTGCCGCCACCCTCAAGGGATTCACGCTGCCATACCGGTTGGGCATCTCGCCGGACGGCAAGCTCGCCGTCGTCGTCGATCCCGAGCAGAATCGCATCCATGTCGTGGACGTGGCCACGCGCGCCACACTTGGAACCGTGGATGATCTGGGTTCGCCACGCGGCGTGTCGATCGGCGCCGACAACCGGACGGCCTTCATCACCTCGGCGGGCCGTTCATCGGTGATCGCCGTCGATCTCGTGGAGCGTCGGATCGTCGGGGAGTATGCGGTGCAGACGGCGCCCGACGGGGTGGCGTTCTGGGCGCCGGTAGCACGCTGAGACGGGAGGGAACGGCGGATTGAAGCGTTCGCGCCGCAGGCTTGCGGCCGGATCCGGCGCGTCGTCATGATTCGGTGCTGACAGCCTCAGCGGGAGGCTGCAATCTGCATGCAATTCACGCCTGATTCGCGACGCAAGTGGACCTGTAATGAAAAATCCGTGGGTCCTCATGCTTGCCGCCTTTCTGCATCCGCTTGCGGCATTCACTGCGCAAGCGCAGTCATCGTCAGAGTCGCGCGACGCCGGCGCCGCTTACCAACTCGTGGTCGACAACGACCTGTTCGCCATTCGCGGGCCCGGCAAGGCCGACGATTACGACTATTCCAGCGGTATTCGTGCGTCCGTGCTGCGGAGCGTTGCACCTCGTTGGGGCCGGCGCCTGATGCGCGCGAACCGGCCCTGCGACGTCGCAACCGAGCGAGCGCGTGGCTGTACCATGGCAGCCTTCGAGTTCAGTCATCGCATCTATACGCCACGCCCGAATTCCGCGCTGCCGCTGCCGGGTGAGCGGCCATATGCCGGCCTGCTGCAGGGATCGGTCGAGCTCGTGCGCGTGACACCCGGACACTCCCGTCTCGTCGCGCTCGATGCGGGCGTCACGGGACGGCTGTCGCTCGCCGAGCAGCTGCAGAACCAGCTCCACCGGATCCTCGACAACACGCCGCGGCTCGGGTGGGATGCCCAGTTGCCGAATGCGGCAGCGGTGTCGCTGCGCTATGCCGAAGGCGTGCGCGGGCAGGCGACGCATGGTCGTGCGTTCACCGCGGTCGATGTGAAATGGGGAGCGCTTGCCGGCAACGTCACCAATGCCGCGTCCGCCGGGGCGGAGTTCAGTGCAGGCATCGCCGGCACACTTCCGTGGAGTCCGTCCGAACCGCGCATGGAGCAGCCGGGTCAGCTGTATGTCACGGTGGGATATCAGCAGGATGCCGTCCTGCACAACGTGCTCGTCGAAGGGCGTGGGACGGGTCCGGGCGGGGTACGACGACCGCTGGTGGGACAGCTGGAAGGTGGTGTCGGGCTCCGTCACCGGCACTTCTCGGCCGTGTACAAGCACCTGATCCGCGGCCGGGAATACGACGCCCAGCTTCGGCGGCAGTCGTACGGGACCATCGCCTTGAGCGTCAACCGTTTCTGACCTCATGGTGCGGCCATCCATGACGCGGAATCGCTGTGCCGGGTGTACTTTTCCGCTCCTTCCCGGTGTCTCGAACGGGCCGGTGCGCCCGCTCCCCGTGCACAATCCATGACCGACATTGCTCGTCCCGCGCCTGGGGTGGACGCGCCCGCACACGGGCCGTCCGCACACGCGGCCCCCGCGAAAAGCGCCACGCGGTACGATCGATCGATCGTCGAGGGATCGCTGCCACAGGCGGTGTGGAAGATCGCGTGGCCGACGATGCTGACGAACATCATCGGTGGCTTGCAGGGCATCGTGGACCACGTGCTGGTCGGTCATCTCGTCGGGTTCACGGCGAATGCGGCCATCGGGGTGTCGTGGCAGATCTTCATGGTCGTCATTGCATTCATCTCGTCGCTGTTCACCGGCATGAGCGTGCTCGTCGCGCGCTTTGCGGGTGCGGGCGAGGAGGACAAGGTCGATCGCGTCGTGTTCCAGGCGTTCCTCACCGCGATTGGCCTCTCCGTGCTGATCATGGCGCCGGTCGGCTACTTCCTGTCGCCGTGGCTGCTCGATCTCGTCAACGCCGCGCCCGCGGTGAAAGCGGAAGCGCTCCCGTTCCTGCGCATCATGTTCCTGTTCAGCAGCGGCATGCTCGTGTTCTTCATGCTGGGCGGAGCCCTGCGATCGGTGGGCGACGCACGCACGCCGATGGTGCTCGGTATCGTGATGACGGTGCTCAATCTCGTGCTCAACGTGGTCTTCATTCGCGGGTTGGGCCCGATCCCGGCGTATGGCGCGGCCGGGTCAGCGATGGGCACCGTGATCGCATCCGGGATCGTGGCGCTGTACGCGATCACGAAGCTGTGGGGCGGAAAGTGGCTGGTGTCCTTCCGTCGTGCGGGCGGCTATCGCCCCGACTGGACGATCATCCGTTCACTGTTCCGGTTCGGGTTGCCGGCCGGCATACAGGGCATCGCGATGAACGTGGGCGGCGTCCTGATGCTCACGTTCATCGGCTCGCTTGCACAGAGCGCGGCAGCACAGGCGGCATTCGCTGTGTCGTACTCGCAGCTGTTCTCGCTGGTGACGTGGACGTCGGTGGGACTCATGGGAGCGGCGGCCACCGTTGCGGGGCAGAACCTCGGTGCGAACCAGCCGGAGCGCGCACATGCCGCAGTACAGGTGGCGGCGAAGATCGGGTTCAGCGGCGCTGCCTTTCTCGGGCTGTTCTACCTCTTCCTGCCGAGGCAGCTGTTGGGCGTGTTCGGCATGAACGACCCCGAGGTGGTGGAGATCGGTGTGACGCTCCTGCGCGTACTCAGCCTTTCCGGCCTCTTCGTCACCGTCGCGCTCACGTATACGGGCGGACTGCAGGGTACCGGAGACACGAAGAGTCCGCTCTATATCTCCATAGTCTCGCAGGTGATCGTGCCCCTGGGCATCTGCTTCATCATCCAGAATCTGGGCACGCTGCAGCCGATCCACATCTGGATCGCCGTGCTGCTCGGCCATATCGCGCGCTGCACGCTGAGTGTCCTGCGTTTCAACCAAGGCAAGTGGCGCCGCATCACGGTCGATGTACCGGCGCCGGGCGTATCGCGCTAGCGGAGCGACAGCGGGGCAATAGCGGAGCGAATGCCGCAGGGCCCGCGGCGTTGGCGCAGTCGGTGCATGGAGCGTGATTGATCGCGCGTTCCAGTAACGCTGCAGAGATACCGAGTGCAACGCGGGAGTTCGCATGTCCACCGAACAAGTCGTCAACAGGAAGCCTGTTCTCATGCGCTGCCGCGCATGCTCGGTCATGAGTCGCGTCGACCTGTCGCGCGTAGCTCACGGCCCGAAGTGCGCGAAGTGCGGTGCGCCACTGCCGCTCAACACACCGCAATCCGTCACTGATGCCGACTTTCAACGCATCCTCGAAGGTGCGAGCATTCCGGTGCTCGTCGACTTCTACGCGGATTGGTGTGGGCCGTGCAAGGCGATGGCGCCGACACTCGACGCGTTCAGCGCCGCCAACGTGGGCCGCGCGCTCGTGCTGAAGCTGGACACCGATGCCAACCCGCTGACGGCCTCGCGATTCGGCATTCGCAGCATACCCACGCTGGTCTCGTTCCTGGGCGGGAAGGAGTGGCGCCGGCATGTCGGTGCCGCGAACATGCCGATTCTGGACGGGTTGGTGCGGTAGGAAGGAGTGCTCAGCGGGATGACGGCGCTGCGACGCGACGCAGGGCGCGGCCAGCCAGTGCGCGTGTCGGCGTGCCATCGGAGACGGCCGCCACGCCGTTCACGAACACCCATCGCATGCCGCTCGCCAGCTTCGTGGGTTCCGTGTACGTTGCTTCGTCCCGGATCGTCTGCGGATCGAACACGATCACGTCGGCGAAGGCATTCGCCTGCAGCACTCCGCGACCGGTGAATCCGTACACGGACGCCACCTGGCCGGACGACGAGTGGATCATGCGCTCCATCGTGATGACCGGCTTGTCGAGCACGTAACGGCGGATCTTGCGCGGGTAGGTGCCGTACATGCGCGGATGTCCACCCGAGCCATCGGAACTGGTCATGATGTGCGGGTCCTTCATGAACGTTTCGATATCCTGCTCCGACATGTTGAAGGACGCGACGCTCATGTCCGCCCCCTCGCGCACCATGTCCATTGCGGTCTCGGCCGCCGGTGTGCGCTTCTCCGCCGCGACCTGCTGCAGTGTCTTGCCGAGGTACTGCCGTCCGGTCGTACCACCACCGCCGGTGAACAGGATCGTGCTGTCGCCTCCACGGCGACGCAGGTTGTCACGGGTCTCGACCAGCATGCGTTCACGCGTTGGCGGGTCGGCGAGCCGCGCGAGCAGGGAATCGCGCCCACCCGCCTGCGACCAGCGCGGCAGCAGCGCGGCGCTGAGCCCGGTGCCGCTGGCCGTCCACGGATACTGGTCACCCGTGACCTGACATCCGCGCGCGCGCGCGTCGCGCATGATGCCGAGCACGCTATCGGCCTTCCCCCAGACATCCACTCCCAGCGCCTTGATGTGCCCGATATTCGCCGTGAGCCCGGATTCGCAGCCAATACGAATCGTTTCGCGCACCGAATTGAGCAGCCCGATGCTGTAGGAGCTCTCGTCGCGCTGGTGGGTGTCGTACACGCCGCCAAACGGGCGCGCCGCAGCGATCACCGCGATTGCCTCCTCGGTCGTGGCGTAGCTCTGGGGCGCGTAGAACAGCCCGGACCCGACGCCGAAGGCTCCCTCGCGCATGGCACGGGTGATCAGCACGCGCATCGAGTCGATCTGCCGCGATGTCGCCGCCGCAGACGATGCGCCCATGACGTGGGATCGCACGGTGCCGAATCCCACGAGTGCATAGGTGTTCGTGCCCAGTCCTGCGCGCTCCGACTCGTCGAGCGTTCGCGCCACGTCGAACGGCCCACGCCCGTCGGCGCCCAGCACGACGGTCGTGATGCCCTGCATCAACGAGGAGAGATTCTGGCGTCGTTCCGCACCGAGGCGCGGCAACCCTTCGTAGGCGTGCGTGTGCGGATCGATGAAGCCGGGTGCCACGATCAGCCCCCGCGCATCGATGCGCTGCCGCACGACAGTTCCGGCGGGAGCGGCGCCGACGAACAGGATGCGATCGCCGCGCAGCGCGACGTCAGTCACGCGTGCCCGGGTGCCACTGCCGTCGTGCACGAGCCCACCGGCGATGAGCACATCCACCGTATCGGCCCACGGGTTCGCACGCGGAATTGCAACCGCGGTCGCCGACTGCGTCGGGCGGGCAGGGAGCTGGGCGGCGGATAACAGTGCCGCGATCGCGATCACCGAGAGGAGCATCGAGGGGAAAGGCATCGCCGAATCTGGCACCGACCAGCGCGACCACGCCAGCCAGCGCCGACCCGTATCGCTGGCTTGCATCCGCTAGCTTGCAGGCATGAAGAAGTTCGAACGCCTCGCGGAAACCACGGCCCCGGACGGTACCGTCCTGACACTCTTTCGCCACGATGGCGCCTACACCATCCGTGCGCACGGCGCGGAACTCATGTCGACGCGCCGTCACCTCTCGGAGGAGCGGCTCGCGGAACTGGTGTGTGCGCCCTTGCAGGCGCGGCGGGGTGCGACCGTGCTGATCGGCGGCCTTGGCTTCGGATTCACACTGCGCGCGGCGCTCCGCACACTGGGCCCGGACGCGCATATTGTCGTGGCGGAGCTGCTCGACGACGTGATCGCGTGGAACCGCAACCCCGAGTACGCGCTCGCGGGCGACTGCCTCGCCGACCCGCGCGTGGACGTGCGGCATGCGGACGTCACCGACGTGCTGCGGCGTAGCCGCGGGCAGTTCGACGGCATCATGCTCGACACCGACAACGGCGCCGACTCCTTCACCACGTCGGGCAACGCGGCGCTCTACGCGCAAGGCGGCATCTATCTCGCGATGCAGGCGCTCGCACCGGACGGTGCGCTCGCCTACTGGGCGTCAGGCGACGAACCGGAGTTCGAGCATGCCTGTCGCGAGGCCGGGCTTGCGGTGACCTCCGTGCGCGTGCCGACGCACCCGACTGCGCATACATCGCACACCATCTACGTGTGCACGGTGGACGTAGGGCCGGAGCGGATCACGGGTGCTGCAGCACGCAAGCCCGGTACACGCGAGGGATCGGCTACGCGCCCGCGAGGTGGCGGACAGTCATTCCGAAAGCGGTAGCGCCTGCGGAACAGCCTGCGGCAACCCCTGTGACGCCACCGGTTGGCGCGCCGGGAGTCCGAGTGGAATGTGCCGGCCACGCGCCGCGTGCATCAGCCGCTTCAGCAGCGACGGCCGCGCTGGCGGAAGCACAGTGGGCGGTGTCATGAGCGCGTCGGGGCGGTAGGTGGCAAGCGCATGGCTCGCGTACTCCGTCACGTTCCGCACCTGTGCTTCGGTGAGCGGTTCGAATGGCATGAACTGAAACGGATGTCGCCGTGTCCCCTCACTGAACGCGCGCATCGATGACCACTCGGCCGACAGTCGCGGCATCAGCTCGAGCACACTCGCGAGCAGCAGCTTGGGACTCGGCTGTTCACCGAACGAATACGCCAGATAGCGGTCCTGTGCGAGGCGCCAGAACGTATCGGTCGCTTCCGTGATGCTCACGGCGTCGTACTCGAGTGCGGTGCACATCAGCCCCCAGAGCACATGTCGCTCACGTCCCGGCATGCTGCGCGTCGGTGAGTGCGGCGCCCTGTGCCAGTGCCGGAGAAACGCGCGGTCCAGCACATAGCCGGTGGGAAAGCCGTGACGCCACATGCGGAGATTGAGCTCGGTCCACTCTCCCCAGTACTCACGCCGTGGATTGAAGCCGCCGATGTCCGAGAACAGGCGGCGATAGCCTGCCACCAGCATGCCCTGCACGGGCATGTAGCGAACGCCGTCGAGGTTGATGTACGGCGTGCTCTCGCGCGGCTTGAAGCGCTCATCGGTGTCCTCCTGCAACGAGGGCAGTCCGACGATGCCGAGGGGTCGCATGCGAAGCGCCTCCTCCAGCGTACCCAGTACATCGCCATGCAGCGTCAGATCATCGTCGACGAAGGCGACCAGGGGCGTTCGACAGACGCCGAGCTGGAGGCGTCGCCCGCCGCCGATGGTCGCATCGGTCGTGTTCACGTACACACGCACGGGCAGCGCCGGGGACAGTTCGCGGATGCGATGCTCGATCGATTGCGGCTCCTCGTCGGTGACCGCGTTGTAGATCACCACGATCTCGATGCGATCGGCACCCGGCAGCCGGGCGATCGAATCGAGCAGTTCACGGAGGTACTGCTCCCGTCGCGGGATCGTGAGCATCGTGAACGTCCACAGCGGACGGCGCGCGCGTTCAGCCGGAGTCATGTCGACCGTGGGGGCGCAGAGGAGTCGCGTGGCGAAGTGCGACGCGTGGACAGATCGTCAGGGGGCATATAGCGTCAGCGAACGTCGGCCCTTGAAAGGGACCCAATGGGGGCTGCAGGGCCCCTCAGGCTTCCGGCGTCACTCTGGGCGCCGTCATGCAAACACGCGGGGGGCTATGGTCCGACTTCGGACGCGGAGACAGGGTCAGCGGCAGGGGGTGCAAGTTTGGTGCACCCCACCAGCGTCGGGCCGCCCACTGCTTGCCGGGCCTGGCCCCCGGCTTCATCTTCCGCTCTTAATGTGGAACGCGGGCCCGACGCCGGGCCGGCGGGGTGGTTCGGCGCCTTATTGAAGCGTCTGGATCCCGACGGCGGCACACGGAGTGCAGAGTCATTGACCTGTTCCGTCCCGCCTGATCTCCTGTCAACGCTGATGCTCAAGGACTCGCCGGTGAATCCCGGATCGACGAAGCCACCTGCTGTGAGTCGCCGGGTATTGGTCGTGGACGACAATGGCGACAGCGCCGATAGTCTGGCGTTGCTGCTCAAGCTCGACGGCCACGAGACGGCAGTTGCGTACAACGGTGCCGAAGCGGTGCGGATGGCCGAAAGTTTTCGGCCGGACGTCGCCATTCTCGACATCGGGCTGCCCATCCTCACCGGGCATCATGTCGCCAAGCTCATTCGGGCACAGGCGTGGGGCCGGTCGATGGTGCTGATCGCGCTCACGGGCTGGGGGCAGGGTGAAGACCGTCGCAAGTCGGCCGAAACCGGGATCGACTTTCATCTCGTGAAGCCTGCGGATACCGACGAGCTGCGCCGTCTGATCGTCGAAGCACGACGCACCGTCAGCTAGCACGGTCAGCTAGCACGGTCGGGAAGCGGCGCTAGTGGGACAGGGCCCGGAAGCCCGCCCACACCGCCACCAGGCCACACACGACCTGCAGCAGCACGTTCGCCGCGGCGACGAGCACGCGTCCTTCGCGCGCGAGCGTGAATGTGTCCAGTCCGAAGGCGGAGAAGGTCGTGAACCCGCCCAGCACGCCGGTGAGCAGGAAGAGGCGCGCACTCTCGCTCCAGCCCGGGCCACGCTCTCCGGCTGCCAGCAGTGCGCCGATGGCGAAACAGCCGGCCACGTTGACGACCAGCGTGCCGAGAGGGAACGTGCGGAGCGCTGATCCCTCGGGCGAGAGGACGACGATCGCACGGAACACGAGATAGCGGGCGACGGATCCCAGCAGCCCGCCTCCACCCACAAGCAGCAGTTCACGCATCGGTGGATGGATGGGAAGCGGGCGCAGCGACTCGTGCGACGTCGGTCAGCGCTGCGAGGTGAGCAGCAGCATGTCGCCGATGCGCCAGGTGGAGTCGCTCGTGGCGCGCAGGGAGACACTGAGCGTGTGCCCGCAGGCCGGGCCACAGCGCCAGTCGACGAAGACGATCGCCGTCTGGCCGGACTCCCCGAAGCCGACCCCCGAGAAGTGCAGGGCGCCCGCAGCGAGCGAGTTACCGTCGCGGAATGCGATCCACGGCGCCACGTCGCTGCCGGCGATCGGCACTCGGCTCTCGTCGATGCTCAGGAGTTTGCCGCCAGTCGCCGGCACTGCACGGAGGTCGAAGCGGCTGCCGCTGCGCTCGAGCAGGCTCTGTCGCGCACTGCTCGCTTCGCTGCTGTCGGCATCGGACCACCAGAGCGACGACAGCCCCCACCGCTGGCTGATCTCCACGCACGGCGACGTCGTGCACGTCGTGTCCATCGTGGTGGCGACGATCGCGATGGGACGATCCGTGGTGTGCACGTAGATGGAGTCCGCCACCGTGCGATACACCGCCAGTGCTCGCGCGTCGAGCACGGTGGGCTGTGTCGACGGGACGCGCGGCAACGGCGCCGTGGCGCGCGCGCATCCGGCTGCCATCACCACCCCGCACACGGCCAGCCACCGAAGCATCATTGGCCCAACCCCTCGGAAATTGTGTCGTACTGAGGTAGCGATCGCGCCGCAGGGGCTGCCCGTTCCACTACCGCGTAGCTTCCGTGAAATCGCCCGGCGGACGCCTTTTCGCAAGCGCTTCGGACGGAATCGGACCGGCTTTCCAATCGCCGACGTCCCGCAACGCGCGTCACATCGTGGTCATGACACCATGTAGCCGCTGATACCGCGCATGGGGCGATTCCGTATATTTCCCCCCAATGTCTTCCACGCTGCAGCCGCTGTCGCTCCACGCAATTTTCCCGGGTGCCGGCGAGATGGCGGAGCGCTGCCGTGCGCTCCCGTGGGAACGCACCTCCCTTGGCGCACCGCAGGGATGGTCGTCGGCGCTGCGAACCACCGTGCGGACGGTTCTCGAGTCACCGTTTCCCATGAACCTGTGGTGCGGTGCGGAGCTGCTGCTCGTGTACAACGACGCGTACCGCTCGCTGCTCGGCGTGAAGCATCCGGCAGCGCTCGGGCAGCCCGGTGCGGAAGTGTGGCGCGAGATCTGGTCGGAGATCGAACCGCTGTTCGACGCCATGCGCCATGGTGGCGCGGCCACCTTCGATGACCGCGCGCGATTCGTGATGGAGCGCAAGGATGGGCCGCAGGCCGAGGCGTTCTTCGCCTACTCCGTGAGCCCGGTGCGCGACGATGAGGGCAACGTCGTGGCCATCCTCAACATCGCACTGGAAACCACCGGTACCGTGCGGGCCGAAGAGGACGCGCAGCTGGCGCGACAGGCGGCGGAGCAGGCGGAGCAGCGCCTCCGCACCGTGTTCGAGCAGGCACCGGCGTTCCTCGCCGTGCTGGCGGGACCCGAGCACGAGTTTGAATTCGCGAACGATGCCTACTACGAACTCGTGGGCAGGCGTGATCTCATCGGAAGACGCGTGCTGGATGCGATTCCCGAACTCCGTGGCCAGGGATTCGCCGAACTGCTCGACGGGGTGCTGCAGACGGGCGACGCCTACGTGGGCCGTGCGATCCCGGTCTCGCTGCATCGCAATGCCGGCGTGGTGGAGGAGATGTATCTGGACTTCGTGTACCAGGCACTCACCGACCCGCACGGTGTGCGCACCGGAATCGTCGCCTTCGGATCGAACGTGACGGATTCCGTGCGCGCGCGCCGGGACGTCGAGCGGCTGCTGCACGAGAGCGAACGCGCGCGCGCGGACGCCCAGGCGAGTGAGGCGCGCTACCGGTTCCTCGCAAGTGCGATTCCCGTGCACGTGTGGTCGGCCACGCCGGACGGCGCACTCGATTTCGTCAACGAGCGGACGAAAGCCTTCCTCGGGATTCCGGAGGAGGCGATCATCGGCGATGCGTGGATGGCGGCGCTGCACCCGGACGACGTCGCGCGCAGCACCGAGGCCTGGACGCGCTCCGTGGCGACGGGCGAACCGTACGAGATCGAGTTCCGCATCTGGAGCGCGGAGCATGCTGCGCACCGGTGGCATCTCGTCCGCGCGAGTGCGCAGCGCGACGGGTCCGGGCGCATCCTGCGCTGGTTCGGCACCAACACCGACATCGACGACTGGAAGACGGCACAGGCCGAGCTGCAGCGGCTGACGTCGGAGGCGCAGGATGCCAATCGCTCCAAGAGCGATTTCCTCGCCGCGATGAGCCACGAACTGCGCACGCCGCTCAATGCGATCGGCGGCTACGCGCAACTCATCGAGCTCGGTGTGCGCGGTCCGGTCACGGACGACCAGAAGACCGATCTGCGGCGCATCCAGAAGAGCAAGGCGCATCTCGACGGCCTGGTGAGCGGCGTCCTCGATTTCGCCAAGCTCGGCGCGGGGCACATCGAGTTGCGCACGGTGTCGATCGACGTCGACTCGATGATCACGTCCGTCGTCGACATGGTGATGCCGCAGATGAACGAGAAGGGCCTGACGCTGGAGGCGGTGGTGCGGCACCCGACGATCACCGTCGAAGGTGACGTCGACAAGACGCGGCAGATCCTGCTCAACCTCGTCGGCAATGCGCTGAAATTCACGCCGGCCGGAGGCCGCATCGCCATCATGGTCGAACCGGTCGATGGTGCCGTGCACATGTCCGTTCGCGACACGGGCATCGGCATCGCGCCCGAGCAGCTGGAACGCATCTTCGAGCCGTTCGTGCAGGCCAAGAGCGCGCTGCACGTGGCCGGCATCGGTGTCGGGCTCGGACTCGCGATCAGCCGCCAGCTCGCCCGCGCGATGCATGGGGATATCGGTGTGGCCAGTGTCCCCGGCGAGGGCTCCACGTTCACCCTGACGTTGCCGAGCTGACGGGTCGCTAGAGCACCGCAGGGCAGGGGCGCTATGTTTGGGCATGCCTCCCAGCCAATCCCCGTATCGCGCGCTGTCGTCCGCGCGCCGCATCCAGCTCGTGACCCAGGCCATCGCGGCACGCCGCGAAGCCCGCATGATCTACATCCAGCGCGTGGTATCACGCGGTGGCGGCTTCCGCGCCGTGACCCTGCAGTCGTGGGCACCGGAACGACTCGCGCGTGAAGTCGTGCGGCTCAACGCGGAGAGCGCCACCGACGAGCTGGAGCTCCTGCAGATGCTCTATGTCGATCTCGAGCCCGCCATCCAGATCACGTTCCTCGATGCCGCGGGCGTGAAGCACGAGGAAGGGCGCATCGCCGACGAACTGGAGCCCCCGTACGCTGATGCCGAGGCGGTCAAACGGGGCGCCGAGGCCGTGAAGGCGGCGCATGGCGACGACGGCATGCACTACCTGCGCACGATCGCCCGCTACGGCCAGGATGTCTGGCCGGGCATCAGCGACCAGCTGTAGTCCAGCACGAGTCCAGCGCGGGCCCCAGCTCGCGCGTACTCCCAGCGTCGGGGGCTCTCTGCCTCTCTGCCGCTCAGCTTCTCTGCCTCTCAGCTTCTCATCATGCCTCGTCCCCTCCTCTCGACGGCGCTGTTCGCCGTCAGCCTCTCGCCGTTCCTGCTGGGCGCGCAGTCAGCCGCCGCGCAGAACGGCGACAAGTCGTGGGATCCGCAGGAGATCCTTCGCGCGGAAACGTTCGTGAAGCCGCCCGCCAACGTCGAGCGGATGGTGATGGCGCCGCGGACGGACATCTCGTTCTCGATGCCCAGCCCGGACCGCACATGGTTTCTGCGCCCGAGTGGCGCCGATCGTGGCGACATCATGGCGTACGGCAAGCCGCACATCTACCTCGGCGGCGTCGTCGTCGATACGAAGGCGAATCGTGCACGGTCGCTCACGACGAGCACGCGACGTGGCCTCGCGCTCGTGAACCCGCAGACGGGCGCGTCGCGGACCATCGCGACGCCGGCCGGGGCCACCATTTCCGCGCCGATGTGGTCGCCGACGGGCACGCACGTCGCCTACATCGCCAACTTCGACGATGCGTCGTACGCGTACGTCGCGGACGCGAATTCCGGCAAGTCGACGCGTCTTGGCGGCGTGCCACTGCTCGCCACGCTGTCGACAGGGCTGGTGTTCACCGCGAACGGCAAGGGTGTGCTCGCAGTGGTGCTGCCGCAGGGACGCGGCCCGGAGCCGGTGCGCGGTGTGAACGGCGTTGCGGACGGTCCGCAGGTGCGACTCACGGGCTCGCGCGCGGTTCCGCAGCCGGTGCATTTCAGCCTGCTGGAAGATCCGTTCGACAAGACGCGGCTCAAGTACTACACGACGGGCCAGCTCGTGCTGCTCGACATCGGTGGCAAGGCGGTGCGCCGCATCGGTGCACCACGCATGATCCGCTCGTTCGAGCCGTCCTCCGACGCGGCGCATTTCACCGTCACCTCGATGACGGAGCCGTTCTCCTATCTCGTGCCGGTGGCGTCGTTCGGCTCGGTGAAGGAGCTCTGGGACGCGAATGGAAAGATGCTCGCGGTGCTCGAGACCACGCCGTTGCGTGAAGCGGGTCGCGGCGATGCGGGGCCTCCGGGAGCGCCGGCAGCACCCGCCGGTACGGACACGGGCAAGCGCAACATCGCGTGGAATCCGGCGGGCCCGGGCCTGGTCTATATGCAGTCGGTGTTCGCGCCGGCAGCCGGTGGACCGGCAACGGCAGGCAATGCGGGTAACGCGGGCGCGCGCGGCGCAGGTGCACCGGGTCGCGGCGGCGCGGGAGGCAACGCGGGCGCCGGCGGTGCGGGGCGTGCCACGCCGTCAAGCGTGCGCTACGTGAACTGGCTGCCGCCGTTCGGCCCGAACGATACGAAGATCCTGTACGAGGGCAGCGGGCAGTTCACCGGGCTCGCATACAGCGATGACTTCACGACGATGTTCGTGTCCGATAGCGGAGCCGTGATTGCGGTGCGCGCGGCGGATGCGACCAAGCGCTTCCGTCTCCCGCGCGGCATCACGCTCGCCGCCGGCGGTGGTGGCTTCGGAGGTGGAGGTGCGGGTGGGCGCGGTGGCCGGCCGGCCGCCGGTGACACGCTCAATCCCGGTGGTCCGCTGACGATGAAGCGCGGCGCGAACGGCCAGTCGCTCGTCGTGCTGGGCTCCGACGGACGCAGCGTGATGGTGAGCGGCACGCGCACGCCGGGCGCGAACTGGCACAGGCAGGCGCCGCGTCCGTGGGTCGACCGCATCGACATCGAGACCGGCGCGCGCGCGCGTGTGTTCGACAGCCCGGCCGACGCGTTCGAGGAGTTCGTGACGGCGCTCGACGACGACGCTCGCAAGTACATCGTGACGCGCGAATCGCCGACCGTGATCGCGGATGCATGGTTGCGCGATGCGATGACCGGCGCCTCGAAGCAGCTGACGCACGCTGTCGATGTCGGCCCGGAAGTGAGCGGCGCGATCGTCAAGCGGTTGCAGGTCACACGCCCTCGCGACGGTGCCAAGATCTGGACCGACGTGACGTTGCCGCGTGACTGGAAGCCCGGCACGAAGCTGCCCGGCATCATCTGGTTCTATCCGCGCGAGTACACGACGGCGGCCGAGTACGAGCAGTCGCGCTACGCGGTGAACATCAACCAGTTCCCCGAGGTGCCGGCGGCACGTCCGGCGTCGGCCGTGAAGCTGTGGGTCGCGCAGGGCTATGCGTTGATCGAGCCGGACATCCCGATCTTCGGCGACAGCGGCCGCATGAACGACAACTACACGCGCGACCTCAAGGAAAACCTCGATGCCGTGCTCGACGCGGTCGTCGAGGCAGGGTACGTGGATCGCGAGAAGATGGGCATCGGTGGCCACAGCTACGGCGCGTTCAGCACCGTCAACGCGATGACGCTCGTGCCGTACTTCAAGGCGGGCATCGCCGGCGACGGCATGTACAACCGCACGCTCACGCCGTTCGGTTTCCAGAGCGAGCGCCGCAACTTCTTCCAGGCGCAGGACACCTACCTGGACATGTCGCCGTTCCTGCGGGCCGACAAGATCTCCGGTGCGCTGCTGATGTACCACGCCATCGAGGACCAGAACCAGGGCACGGCGCCCATGAGCAGCACGCGCATGATGGCGGCGCTGCAAGGGCTCGGGAAGCCGGCGGCGCTCTACATGTACCCGTACGAGGATCACAGCGTCGCGACGTATGCCAGTGACCTCGATCTCTGGGCCCGCTGGTTCGCCTGGTTCGATGTGCACGTGAAGAACCCGCAGGCGGCGAAGCGCGCCGTAGTCCCTCAGCCCTGAACTGATCGGGGACGAGCAGCATGGCCTCGCCGATGTCCGGCGGGGCCATGTCTCGTTCCGGCAGTCACCCGGCAAGGCGCCGGATGTCGAATCGATGTCGATTGGATGTCTATTCGATGAACCGGGATCCGGCGTTCTGGAACCCGGAGGTAGAATTGGAGTAAGTGGGTCGGCCGAATCAGTAATTTCGGCATGCCAACGATTCCGCAGTCAGTGATGTCAATGCAGGTGTCGTCCCACCTCTTGCCCGATTGTCGGGAGCCCTCCGTGAGCCCTCGTGGTCTCGTTCGCCAGGCGCCAGCCCGCGGTGTTCCGCGCGCTCTGGCCGTCCTGCTTGCGTTCCTTCTCGCGGCCGCCGTGCCGCGAGCCCTCCTCGCCCAGACCGACGTCATCCGAGGCCGCGTCACGAACGCCGAGGGTCAGCCGCTGGCCAACGTGCTCGTGACCGCTACGTCGGTGCCCGGAAACGTCACGCAGTCACGGCGCACCAACGCGGACGGCCGCTTCCAGTTCGCGGTCGCCGGCGGGACGGGAGACTACATCATGGGGTACTCGCTGGTCGGGTACACCTTCCGACAGATCCAGGTGAAGCGCATCGCCGACCAGGATGTGCTGGTCGCAGATGCGCGGATGGGCGCGGTGCAACTCGACACGGTGAGCATCACGGCGGCGGTGCAGCAGCGGGTCAATCGCAATCAGCCCACCCCGGACATCGGTGGCGGTGACCGGCCGATCAACCTCAGCGACCTGCCCGCCGACCTCCTGGGCAATGTGGCGGCGCTGGCGGCGTCCCTGCCGGGTGTGACCCTCGTGCCCGGGCTCGATGGCTCGGCGGACGGCTTCTCCGTGCTCGGCCTCGGCGCCGACCAGAACAGCGTCATGCTCAATGGCGTGTCCTTCGACGGGAACGGGCTCCCGCGTGACGCGTCGGTATCGACCAATCTCTCCACGTCGCCGTTCGACGGGTCACGCGGCGGATTCAGCGGCGGGCAGGTGAACATCAGCAGCCGCACCAGCAACTCCAACTTCCGAACACGCGGTGTGAGCATGGTGGTCAACGTGCCCGAGCTGCAGTGGACGGACCCGGCCGCGCGAGCGCTCGGCAGCGAGTTCACGAACATCTCGATCGGCGGACGCGAGTCCGGTCCGCTCAAGCAGAACAAGTCGTTCTACAACATCTCCTATGAGCTCGCGCGCCGGTCGAACGCCAACGCGTCGCTGCTCAACACCGGCGCTCTTGGCCTGCAGACCGCGGGTGTGTCGATCGACTCGGTCGGCCGCTTCCTTGGCATCCTCGGCACCGCCGGCATCCCGCAGCGTGGCGGCCCGACGCACCAGAGCCGCTTCAGCGATCGCGGCAGCCTGCTCGGATCGTTGAGCATCACTCCGCCGAACAGCTCGAGCGGCACGTCGTACAGCATGTCGTTCAACGCCAACTGGAACCGTTCGAGCCCGGCCGGCGGCGGCGCGACGTCGCTCATCTCGTCCACCGGTGAGCGTTCGTCGTGGGGCGGCGGCGTGCAGGGCAGCTTCAACCGCTACCTCGGCATGATTCTCAGCGAGACGAACTTCGGGCTGAACACCAGCCAGAACGATTCGCGTCCGTACCTCGACCTGCCAGGCGGTCGTGTGCGGGTGAACTCCGACCTCGAGAACGGCGCCAGCGGCGTGCAGAGCCTCGCCTTCGGTGGTGCGCAATCGTTCAGCACGACCTCCCGCTCCACGTCGGCATCGGTCGACAACACGCTCCGCTGGTTCGACAACGCGAACAAGCACAGCATCCGCCTCACGACGCAGCTGCAATACACCGGGCAGGAGCAGGATCTCTCCAACAACCTGCTGGGCACCTTCTCGTTCAACTCGCTCGAGGATCTCGAGCAGGGCAGGGCCGCGTCGTACTCGCGCCAGCTCGCCATCGGCAACCAGAGCACCAAGCAGTACAACGCGGCCATCTCGATCACCGATTCGTGGCGGCGCAGCCAGGACCTGCAGCTCTCGCCGAGCCTGCGCATCGAGAAGAACTACTTCGGTGACAGTCCGGCGTTCAATCCCGAGGTGCAGGAGCTCTTCGGCCGGCGCAACGACTTCGTGCCGCGCAACCTCGGCATCAGCCCGCGCATCGGATTCACGTGGACGCGTGGCGCGTCGCAGGAGATCGCCTTCTTCGAGGGTGCCGCGCGCCGTCCCCGCACGGTGATCCAGGGCGGCACGGGGTTGTTCATCAATGCCACCAACGCCGGTACCATCAGTGCTCCGCTCACCAACACGGGCCTGCCGAGCAGCGCGCAGCAGCTGTTGTGCACGGGCGATGCGACCCCGGTCCCGGACTGGCGCTCGTATGCGGCCAACCCCGGATCGGTCCCGGACCGCTGCGCCGATGGCACCTCGGGCACCGTCTTCTCGAACAGTGCGCCCAACGTGTCGCTCGTGTCGCGCGACTTCGTGCCGCAGCGCTCCATCCGGTCCGACCTGTCATGGTCGCGCCCGGTCCTCGACGGACGCTTTCAGGCGAGCGTGCGCGGATCGCACTCGATCAACCTGAACCAGCAGCAGACCGTCGACATCAACTTCGTGCCGGATGTGAAGTTCGATCTCGCGTCAGAGGGCGGGCGGCCGGTGTTCGTCGCACCGACCAGTATCGCACCGGCGACGGGTGCCATCGCCTCGCGCGACGCCCGCGCCTCCCAGAAGTTTTCCCGGGTGTCCGAGCTGCGCTCCGACCTGCGTTCGCAATCGATGCAGGCGAGCATCTCGTTGTCGCCGATCCAGCGCACACCCTCACGGTTCGGCTGGAGCGCTACGTACACGTACCTCGCGGTGCAGGAGCAGTTCACGGGGTTCAACAGCAACACGGCCGGCAGCCCGCTCGCCATCGAGACGGCCCGCAACAGCAATGGCCCCCACCAGATCAACTACACGCTGCGCTACAACTTCTTCGATTACGTGCGCGTGACGTGGTCGGGCAACCTGCGTTCCGGCGCGCGCTACACACCGGTCGTCGGGGGTGACGTGAACGGCGACGGCAGCTCGAACGATCGTGCCTTCGTGTTCGATCCGGCCAACGCCGGTGATGCGGCGCTCGCGTCGGGGATGCGACAGCTGATCGACAATTCGAGTGGCGCGGCGCGCGAGTGCCTGTTGCGTCAGGTTGGCCGCATCGCGGCGCGCAACAGCTGCACTGCACCGTGGAGCAACACCGGGTCGATCAACATCTCGCTCGATCGCGCGAAGTTCCACATGCCGCAGCGTGCGCAGGTCGACTTCTCGCTCAGCAATCCGCTTGGCGCTGCCGACCTCGCGTTCAACGGCTCCGGCAACCTGCGTGGCTGGGGTCAGAGCCCGTTCCCCGATCAGTCGCTGCTCTACGTGCGCGGTTTCGACCCGTCGAGCAACCGCTACAAGTACGAGGTCAACCAGCGGTTCGGTGCCACGCGTCCGCAGTTCCTCACACTGCGCTCGCCAGTGTCCGTCACGCTCAACGTGCGCTACGACATCGGACGCACGCGCGAGCGCCAGCAGCTCGTGCAACAGCTGAACGTCGGGCGCGCGCAGCCTGGCCAGAAGCTGCCGGAGGTGTCATTCCGCTCGCAGGGAACGTTCAGCGTCAGCAATCCGATGAGCACTATTCTCCGGTCGCAGGACTCGCTGCGGCTGACGGCCGTGCAGGCGGACAGCATCGCGTCGATGAACCGCCGGTTCACGTACAGGGCTGATTCCATCTGGACCGGGACCGCGCGGTTTCTGGCGGCGCTTCCCGTCAAGTACGACGCGGACCTGGCCAACGACCGGTTCATGCGCGCCCGGCGCGCACAGATCGACCTGCTCATCGACGCGGTGAAGGCGATCCGCGAAATGCTTACGCCGGCACAGCTCCGAAAGCTTCCGCCCTTCGTGACGACAGCGATGGACCCGAGGTATCTCGAATCCATTCGCAACGGCAGTGGGCTGTATGTCGGTGGAACGACCTCGCAGTTCTTCGGCGGCGAGTTCACTCCGATCGGCGTGAGGTTCTGATGCGTCGACTCTCCCTTTCCCGGATTCCCATGCGCAGGGTCGCCTCTCTTGCCGGTGCGCTGCTCTTGACGGGCGCGGTCGTCACGTCCACTGCACCGGTTGCACGTGCGCAGGTCGCGCCGGGTGGCGGCGCGCCGGGGGCGCCGGTTCCCCCGGCGGTCACAGGTGCCGCGAACGCGGCTCCCACCGTCGGTCCACCGATCCGGAAGATCCAGACCGCACAGTTCCTGAGTACCGAGCCACTGAGTGCGATCACGGGCGTGCGTCACTTGAGCGACGGGCGTGTGATGGTCAACGACGGTACGCGCCGGCGACTGCTCCTGCTCGACAGTGCGCTCAAGTACGTCGGCATCGTGCTCGACTCGCTCACCGAGGTCGAGAACTCGTATGGTACGCGGCCTGGCACGATCATCCCGTTCATCGGCGACTCGACGATGTTCGTCGACCAGGCGTCGCTCGCGATGCTGGTGATCGATCCGGCGGGACGCATCGCGCGCGTGCGCTCGGTGCCGCGCGCGCAGGACGCATTCCTGCTCTCGTCCGGGGGGCAGAACGGATTTCCGGCATTCGATCCGAAGGGACGATTGCTCTATCGCATCGCGGCCCAACCCGAGCCCCCGAAAGTCGCGCCACCTCCGGGCGTTCCGTACATCCCGCAGCAGCCGGATTCGGCGTTCATCGTCGGCGTGAGTCTCGACACGCGCATGGTCGACACCCTCCTGTCGGTGCGGGCGCCCAAGGCCACCTACGTGATCCGGCAGGGCGGGAGCGAGGGCATGAGCGTCAACCTGCTTCGCTCGCCGTTGCCGCTCGTCGACGATTGGGCAATGCTGCCGGATGGCACCATCGCCGTGGCGCGTGGGATCGACTATCGAATCGACTGGATTGCGCCCGACGGCACGCGCAGTTCGTCGCCCAAGCTCCCGTATCCGTGGGTGCGCCTGACGGACGAGGACAAGACACGGATGATGGACTCCGTGAAGGCCATCCAGTTGCAAAGCGCCGAATCGAACTTCGCGATGCAGATGATCGCGTGGAGCAACCTGCTGAACAAGCCGTATCCCGCCACGTTCACGCCGCCGGCGAAGCTCGTGCTCTCGCCGGGCCTGCCGCGCGACTGGATACTTCCAAAGGGAATTTCGTTTCCCGCGAATTACATGTACGGCTGTCCGCCGGGTGTGCAGCCGACATTACCGGCCGGTATCTCCGCCGCGATGTACGCGGCGTCCGGCGGCGCACCGCTTCCAGCGGCGCCGGCGGCGGCAGTGCCGTCAGGTAGTCCCCCCGTCCCGGGAGCGGCTGCGGCACCGGCGGCGCCGAACTGCTTGCCCAACATGTATGCGGACTACTACGGCCAGGGCTACACGCCACCCGCGCCGACATACCGCGCGCCGCTCGTGTTTCCCGCCGCGGAGCTGCCCGACTACAAGCCGCCTCTTCCACTGCCGGCCGTCCGCGCGGACAACGACGGCAACCTCTGGATTCGTGTGAACCAGATGAAGCCGGTGCCCGGCGGTGCGATCTTCGACATCGTGAACCGCAAGGGCGAACTGTACGACCGCATCCAGCTGCCGGTCGGCTACAACCTAGTGGGTTTCGGTCCCGGCAAGATCGTCTATCTCACGATGCGCGATGCGACGGGATTGCACCTGGCGAAGGTGCGCCTGCAGTAGCGACAGCGACGACGGCGGCGCACGCTGGCGGCACTGCTCCTAGCGGCTGTGCGCGAGCGCTCGTGTGCGCGGGATCTCCACTGCGGCCTGCGCCGCCGCCATCGCGTCGCCGCCGAAATCCACGATGCCGAGCAGGGTGAAGCGGCCCGGAGGCAGCGGCGGCATAGGGACGCGATAGCGCCGCGTGCCGCCTGCCAGCACGGTGCCCTCGGCGAGCGGCGTGGAATGCACCACCGTGTTGTCGGCCGCCCGCACCTGCAGTACGCCGACGATGTCGGCGCGCGTGCGGCCGGTATTGGTGAACAGCAGGTCGACTGAATCACCCCGCACCACGATCGCGCTCATCGTGCCGCTCGCGGCGAGTCCGCGGGGCGTGACGTAGACAGGCACACTCGCTCGGGTCATCACTGTGCGCTCTACGGAGAACGGCCGCGCGGCGAGGCGTGTCGGCTGCACGACGGCCGCGGTCCAGCATTCAGCGTCGAACCGCGCACCGTCATTCACGGTGACATGGACCGTGCGCTGTTCGCCGGGGCCCAGGCGGACGACACCGGGTGAAACGCTCACGCGACCCCTGCACGACTGAGGCATGCGGCCATTCGCACGCCAATGACTCTGGCCTTGTTCGTCCACGCTCCAGTCCTCGAGCCGCACGGTCGCTTCCAACTCCACGGTGCCTGTGTTGCGCACGGTGAACCGGGTGACATCGGCTGTCGTCTCACCGGGAACCAGCAGGATCGCGTCGCGATCGAACGCGACTTGCGCCTGCATCGGACTGAAGGGCAGGGCAAGCAGCGCGACGATGCCGAGTTGCGCGATCGAAACCAGTCGTGCGAACTGGGGCCAGCCACTCCTGTTCGGTGTGTGCATGCACCGCTGTAAGGGAACTATGGTGCCAGCACACTGCGCGTCGCATTCGCCCCGGACGCATCACAGGGCGGGCCATCGGGTGAGGAGAGTGAGGCGGGGATGCGACAGCAGGCGTCGCGCGTGTGCCGCGCGACGCCTGCTGTCGTCGATCCCTTGTTGGAAGCGCTCTTCCTGGTAGCGCGCTAGTAGCGCGGGTACGTCGGGCGTCCGACCGGTGCGCGGGTATCGCCGCCGATGTTCGGGATGCCGGTGCGCCCGCCAGCACCGATCCGGATGCCTTCGCCGATGGCGCCGGCGATGCCGCCCGGGATGCGGCCGCCGCCGATCACGACCGTTCCACCACCACGGCGCCGCGTATCATGGCGCTCGCAGTTGTCGCCATCCACGCCGCCGCCACGCAGGACGGCCCCGATCAGGCCACCCAGGCCGCCGCGGCGGCCGCGCTGCCCTTCGCCGCTCCCCTGCGCCGACGGTCCGGACACGATCGCGCCCTCGTCGACGTCGGCTGCGGCAGGCGCGTGCTCCGGTTCCGTCACCGGCGCGGGCGCGGGGGCACTCTCGGAGATGCCGGCGCCCATGATTGGCGCCGGCAGGTCGGCGGCCGTTTCCGGCGCGGCGACCTCCTGCACGACTTCAGAGACTCGCGGAGCGGGGGCACGGCGATTCACCCGCACGGGCGCCCGCTGGCCGCGCTGCGACCCGCTTGGCGCGCCGGTGGGACCACCTTCCACCGCCGACACGACCGCGGTGCGATTCACGCGCGGCGCCGTCGCGAGCGCGAGGTCACGCTCCAGATCTGCCGTGATACCGTCATCCCCGCGTCCGCGGTCGCTACTGCAGCCGGCGATTGCGATCGCCGCAGCGACCGTCGACACTGCCGCGAATCTCCTCGTCACGAACCGCATGGTCACGAACCTGGTCGTCATGAGCTTCCGCACCTTGATCTCCTCGGCATCGAGCCGGGCACGCCACCGTCTCTCTCACCGTCGCGCAGCATCCGCCGTGGACAGCACTAGCACACCCCTCCGGTCCGCGTGGGAGGCAATTGGCACGCCGCGCGTGTCCGATGTCGCTCCAGAGGGAGAATGCGAAAGGGCAGAGTACGGGCGTCCCCGGGAGTGGACATTCGGGTGTCCTGATTCCCGGACTGTGGACAGCCGGAGGAACGCGACCCAGAGTACGGGCGCCGGCCTTCACCGCGACCATCAGCGCAATCGCCCAGCGCAAGCGCCCAGCGCAATCGCCACGGCAATCACAGCTTCCCGCCGACTCCGAGCATGCCTTCCATCCAACGCCGCCTTGCGACCCTGCTGCTCGTGCTGCTGCCAGCCGCCGTCGCGGCCTGCTCCACGTCTCCGACGGTCAGCGCTGCGGAGCGACGCGCGATCGCCGATACCCTGCGTGGCATGGTGGAGGATGCGTACGACTTTTCGAAACCGGATCCGCCAGCGCGATTGCTCAGTCTCTATCCGGACAGCGGCCGCGTCATCTCGGCGGCGGCGGGGCGCGTCACCACATCGCGCGACTCGCTCCAGGCGGAGATCGCCGGCTTCTGGCAGCGAGTCGGCCAGAACATGAGGGAACCGACGTTCGTGCTCGGCTCGTCCTACGTCGACGTGCTCTCACGCGATGCGGTCGTGATGACGTTCACGTACAGTGTGCCGCATCGTACGCCCGACGGGCGTCCACACACCATCGGCGGTGCATGGACGACGTTCTGGCGACGTCAGGACGGGCGCTGGCGCATCGTGCAGGAGCATCTGTCCGACGCCGCACTGCCCGCGACGCCAGCAGACACTCACTGACCGGGACGATAGGTGCGCTTCGCGCCCTTCTCGACGTCGGCGCGATAGTAGAGCGCGTCCTTGAACTCCCCCTTCACGTAGCGCTCCGCCTGATCGTAGAAGTGGGGTGACTTCGGATCGCCGCTCACGCCGCCGGCGAGCAGTGTCCGCGCCTTCACGCGCGGGCCGAACTCGACGACCGCGATGAAGCTGTTGCCGCTCTCGCCGTACATGCGCTTGGTGCCCCCGCGCTGCGTGGTGCCGAAGGACGCGAGCGATCCCCAGTTCGACGACGTGAACGCGACGGGCAGGCTTGGCTTGGCATCGTCGAACGGTTGCACGATGTCGCCGGTGACCCGCTGGAATCGGTTGATCTCGCCCCACGGCGTCTTCCACGTGCCGAAGTCGCGCTCGAGCTTCTGCGAGGCGCGCTGCAGCGACTGGAGCCGCTCCGTCGGTGTCGCGCCCTTGCCGATGTAGTCGGCAGTGCTCATGCCCTTCGCGCGCGCTGCCGCACCGGAACGATCCATCATGTCCTGCGCCCAGTAGATCGCGAGCGCGGTCGGCACGGAGCTCACGGAAAAGCGCAGGTCCCACCCGCGCAGCATGGTGACCTGTTCGGCGAGGCCCGAGCGCATCGGGTCGCCCTGCGGAAGCGCATCGTACGACATCACGAGCGCCGGAATCCACGGCTCGAACGCGGTGAGATAGGAGTCGTAGGCCGCCGCGATCAACCGGTCGAGCGTGAAGTCCTTCTTGCCCTGCAGCACGCGCACCGCGTGCAGCCCGCGCGCGTTCTCGCTCTGCTCCTGCATGTACTTCGGTAATGCGCTTTCCTTCGGGCTGCTCTCGCCGGACGATGCCCACGGCGAGTTGTTCGTGTTCTGGATCCACCCGCTCTTCGGGTTGAACAGGTTGATCGTCTCCTTCACCGTGTGCAGGCCCTTCCATTCCGTCGCGGGCGTGCTGCCGTCGACCGGCGCAGTGAAGTCGATCTTGGGATCCCGGACCGGGATGAAGTTGCCGTGGAAGTACGCGATGTTGCCGTCGGCATCGGCGTACACGGTGTTGTTCGACGAATTCGTGCGGATGTCCATCGTCTTCACGAACGAGGCGTAACCGGTCGCCTTCGTGCGCTGGTAGGATTGCGTAAGCGCCTTCATCGGCTCGTTCATCATCTTGACCGCGACCCACTTGCCGTTGCTCTCGCGAATCACGGGTCCGTGATGGCTGAAGTACGCCGTGACCGTGCGGCTTCCCATCCCGTTGGCCTGCTTGAAGGGCAGCACGATCTGGCGCTCGACCAGCGCGCGCTCACCGGTTCCGTACTTGTAGAAGCGCTTGCCGTTGCGCTCCACGACGGTCAGCAGGTACTCGTCGATCACGTCACCGCCGCCGGACGTGTGCATCCAGCCGACGCGGTTGTTGAATCCCTGGTAGATGAAGAACTGTCCCCACGTCACGGCACCGTAGGCGTTCAGCCCCTCCTGGCTCACCACATGTACTTCCGGGCGGAAGTAGAACGACGTGTGCGGGTTGATGAGCAGCAGCGAATGGCCATTCGCGGTGTTCGACGGCGCGATCGCGAAGCCGTTGGAGCCGCCCGGTTCCGGAGGCATCGCGCTGACGGCCTCGGCCTCGAGCTGTGCCTCGATGTCCTGCCCACCGCTTCCCGGCGCGCCGGGACCGGCGCTCTTCCCATACAGCGCTTCGAGCGCGCGGATGTTGACGGTCGCGATGTCGCCGCCGATGCTGCCCTCGCTGAACGTCAACGCCATCCACGGCTCGAAGCGCGCGAGCAATTTCGGCTTCACCGCGGGATGCGTGGCGAGATAGTAGTTCAGTCCATCCGCCCAGCCGTTCATCAACGCCTTGAGCCACACCGGACTTGCGGCATACTGCCGTTTGATCTCGGGCGGATCGATGAAGAGCTTCATGCGCAGGTCGCGATAGAGCTCGGCCTCGCCCTCCACCTCGGCGAGTCGCCCCATCGCGTTGATGTAGTTCATCTCGATGCGATTGAAGTCGTCTTCCGCCTGCGCGTAAATCAGGCCGAACACGGCGTCCGCATCACTCCGTCCGTACACGTGCGGCACGCCGTATCCGTCGCGCATGATGGTGACGCGCGCCGCAGTGGCCTTCCAGCGTGCGAGTTCCGGTGCAGGTGCGCGTGACGCGGCACGTGCGGGCGCACCGGATTGCGCGGCGAGTGGTGCGGCGAGCGGCGAGAGAAGCGGCGACGTCGCGGGCGTGACGCCAGCGAGGAGCGTGGCGAGGAGGAGCCTGGTGCGATTCATGGGCGGGGGTGAGGGACGTCCGAAAGCTGATCCTGTTTCGCGGCCATGTCCATGCGCCAGAGGCGGCGGCTGGTCGCCGAGACCACGTAGACCAGGGCCAGCAGCACGATCAGGCTGAGCGCCGGCAGGGTGTACTCGTAGTAGCGTGGCCACGTGACGATGATGAACGCATTCACGAGGATGAATACCAGGCGCATCTCGGTCGGGCCGACGCCGTGGAACGCGATGCGGAATTCGTTCGTGGCCGCGAACGCGAGAAACGAATGCGTCATGTGCGCGCCGGTCAGCGCGAGCAGCAGCATGAACCAGACCGCGTTGCGTTCCCATTCCGGCGCGACGACGTAGTACGCCACGATGAGCGCGCAGAGGAACACGTAGTCCAGGAAGTGGTCCATGAAGAACCCCCACCGTACCAGTCCCGTACCGCGGAGCCGTCCGACGGCTCCGTCGAACAGGTCGGTGATGTACTGCAGCACGATCATCACCGACACCATCCACAGCCAGTGAATGTTCGTGCGTGCCAGCGCACCGAACAGCGGGATGAGGATGCTCCAGACGAGCGTGAGCATGGTGAGATGGTATGTCTCGAGCCACCGCGGGATCCGTCCCACGAAACGCGCCACGAACCATCGCTCCGGGCGCGCAAAGAACGACTCGCCCACCTTGCCGGCACCGCCAAATGTGGTGTTGGATTCCATACGAGCGAATTTCGCCACTTTCGCAGCACGGCGCCTGCCGGGTAGAGGTGCTCGTCAGCGCCCGGTCGCGGTGATACAATGCGCGATGCCGCCCAACCATCCCGTCGCAACGGCCAACCCAGGTCCTGATGGCGCTCCATCGCCTGGCGTTCCATCGCCTGGCGTTCCATCGCCTGGCGTTCCATCGCCTCGCGCCATTGCGGCCATCGATTTCGGCATCAGCAACACGGATGTCGTCGTCCGCGAGGGCACCGGCGTACGGGGATGGTCCGAGCCGTTTCGCCGGGATCCGGACGAGAGCAGTGTGCGCGAGACGCTGGGAAATGGCGGCGTCCCGCTGGCCACCCTCTCACGCCTCGTGGTCACGGGCGGGCGACACCGCGTGCTGCCGGATCGATTGGGCGCAGTGCACCTGCACAAGGTCAACGAAGTCGACGCGATCGGGCGAGGCGGGCAGGCGATTCTCGGCATCGAGGGCAGCGCGCGTCAGGAGCGGTTGCTCGTCGTGAGTGCGGGCTCTGGTACCGCGATGATCAGGGCCGAAGGAGATGCCTTCGCGCACGTCTCGGGCACCGGCGTCGGCGGGGGAACGATGCTCGGCTTCGGCCGCCTGTTGCTCGGGACGACCGATCCCGTGGCGATCGGCGCGCTTGCCGAGGAGGGCGACCGCAACGCCGTCGACCTGAGTCTCGCAGACGTCATCACCGGCCCTATCGGCGCCCTCCCGGCCGATGCCACGGCCGTCAACTTCGGACGCGTCGGGCGGCGTGGCTTCACCGGCGAGCCGCGCCGGGAGGATGTGGCCGCGGCACTCGTGAACCTGGTGGCGCAGACTATCGGCCTGATCGCCGTCAATGCAGCGAAGGCACACGGGTGCAGCCGAGTGGTACTGGTGGGCCACATGCTCGACCTGGCCTACGTGCGCCGCATTCTCGGTCTCGTCGGCGGCTATTACGACACGCAATTCGAATTGCCGGACCATCCCGGCACCGCCACCGCCCTTGGCGCACTCGCGCTCGCCGGCGATGGCGGTGATTCACTGGACAGTCAGTCGCGCATCCAGTGACAGGTGTACCCGCCGGGATTCTTCTGCAGGTAATCCTGATGGTACTTCTCGGCGCTGTACCACGTGGAAGCCTCGGCGATTTCGGTCGTGATCGGCTTCTTCCACTTGCCTGACGCGTCGACGCGCGCCTTGACCCGCTCCGCCGCGTCCCGCTGCTCGGGAGTGTGGTAGAAAATCGCCGAGCGGTACTGCGTGCCCATATCGTTCCCCTGGCGGTTGAGCGTCGTGGGATCATGGAGCTTGAAGAACCAGTCTTCGAGCAGGCGCTCGAAGCTGATCACCGATGGGTCGAAGGTGATCTGCACCGCCTCCGCGTGCCCCGACTTGCTGTCGTGCGTGTCGTGATACGTCGGGTTCTCCAGCCAGCCGCCCGTATAGCCCACGTCGGTGTCGATCACGCCGGGCACCGCCCGCAGGATCTCCTCGACGCCCCAGAAGCAACCGCCCGCGATCGTGGCGACCTCGGTCTGCCGTCCCGCCGCTATGCCAGTGCCGCTCGTCTGCATCGTGCTGTCACCGCTCATCGTGATGTCTCGCTGGAGTCAGCCGATGTGGCATCGGCGAAAAGTGCCTTGTACTCGGCGTATCCCTCGCGCTCGAGATCCGCGATGGGAATGAAGCGAAGCGACGCCGAGTTGATGCAATAGCGCAAGCCGCCCGCGTCTGCCGGGCCGTCGTCGAACACGTGTCCGAGATGCGAGTCGCCATGCTTAGACCGCACTTCGACACGTCGCATGCCGAACGTATTGTCGGAGCGCTCGAGCACGTTTGGCGCGGCGGGGCGGGTGAAGCTCGGCCATCCGCAGCCGGAGTCGAACTTGTCCAGCGACGTGAACAGCGGTTCACCGCTCACGATGTCCACGTAGAGCCCCGCTTCGTGGTTGTCCCAGAAGGCATTGCGGAATGGTGGTTCCGTCCCGGACTGCTGGGTCACCTTGAACTGCTCCGGGGTGAGCGTGCGTGCCAGTTCGGAGGCGTCGGGCTTTCGATATTCGGACATATGGTCGTGGGCTGCGAAATAGAAGTCGAAACGGGACCGTCTGCGATGCTGCCGCATGTGGTGAACAGGAGGTAATACCCCGGGATGTTCCCATCGACCGACGTCGAACATGCTTCACTGGTGAGTGTATCAAGACGAGTCAGGATATGACGCAATGTCCAGTTGACGCAGGCTGAAATCACCGCTCACGAGGGGTCGCCGCATGAAGAGCCTTGCCGCATTCGGCAGGCGCGCCGCAGCTGCTGCCGCGCTCGCCACTGCTGTTTTTTCGACCTCCGACGCACCGTTCAACACGGGCGAAACGTCGCCGGCGCCGCAGCGCGGCGCATGGGCCGCCGTCTCGGTAGAACCAGAACTTCGTAACCCTGTACGAGTCACCGCGGCCGACGTCGAGGCGTCCAATGCCAAGGCCGCCGACGCGTATGCTGCACTCGTGAGCATGTGGAAGGACGAGTTCGCGGGCATCGGTGCCGAGTTCGCGCCGCCCCAGCTGGCGCGCTATCGCGGTGGTGCCGTGCGCACGCGCTGCGGCGTGATTCCGTCCAACAACGCGAGCTACTGCTTTACCGGCAACGCGATCTATTTCGACGACGTGTTCCTCGCTGCCCAGGTCAAGATCGCGGGGCAGGTGCTTCGCACCGATGGTGACATGGTCGGTGTCGGCATCATCGCGCACGAGATGGGGCACGCGGTCGCGATGCAGCTCGGATTCCGTTCGCGCCGCTCCTACGACAACGAGGCCGTGGCCGATTGTCTCGCCGGTGCCTTTGCGCAGCGGTCGGCAGCCGACGGCGCGCTCCAGACGGGTGATGTCGAGGAAGCGTTCTTCGGTATGGAGATGGCCGGCGATCCGACACTCGAGCCGACCGGCGATCCCGAAATGGACCAGCGGCTCGCCGCGCGTCTCGCCCGCAACTCGCATGGCACGCGCGAGCAGCGCATGGCGAATTTCCGGAATGGTCTCGAGGGTGGCAGCGCCGCCTGCATGGCGCAGTTCCGCAGCTGACTTCGCGTGACGGCCCGTTGGTGCACGGGTGACGGTGGGGTGCTAGCGACGCTTGCCGAAGTAGCGTGCCGCGAGCACCCCGCCTACGAATCCGCCGAGATGTGATTGCCAGCTGATGCCGGGCGTCCCGGGCATCACGCCAAGTACGAGTCCGCCCCAGGCGATGGCGACGCCGAGGCTCAGGAGAATGCTCGCTGCACTGCGCGCGTACCATCCGCTGAGCAGCAGGAATCCGAGGTAGCCGAACAGGACGCCGCTCGCGCCGATGTGGACTGACCCGGGCGCACCCAGCGTCCATGCGAGCACCCCCGAGCCCAGCATCGAAAACAGCGTCACCGGCAGGAAGTGGCGCGCGTCGCGTAGCATCACCAGCCAGCCAAGCACCAGGAACGGCACCGTGTTGGAGATCAGGTGCGCGAGGTTGGCGTGCAGGAACGGCGCGAACAGGATCCCGCGGAGGCCGGTGACGGTGCGCGGGATGACGCCGAAGATCGCGAGAGAACCGCCGACGATCGTGTTCGCCACGAATGCGGTCCAGAACACTCCCATCGTGCCGAACAGGGTGCCCGCCTGCCACTTGAGCGTGCGCCCCATCGCGTTCGTCTTGCGCGCGATGACGCGCGTGCCGCCGTTCGTCATGGGGCTGCCGGGTGCGGCCGTGCCAGCGGCGCCTCGAGCGGCTCGAACACCCCCGCCTCGCGGTTCTTGCGCACGTTGTCCCACGGGAACCAGCGCCCGTTCATGGCGAGGTAGACGCCCGGCGGAAGTGTCTGCACGAAGGACAGCGCGCTGCCGAGGTTGAAGAGGCCGTCCGAGCTGCCGAACGCGTACGGCACCATGGCCCCGGTGATGACCACCGTCTTGCCCTCGACACCGGCGGCAATGGCGCGCGCCGTCTCCACCATCGTATCGGTCCCATGGGTGATCACGATCCGGTCTTCGCTGCACCCCACGCACGCCTGCACGATGTGCGCGCGGTGGGTCTCCGTCATCTCGAGACTGTCGAGCATCATGAGCATCTCGACCGCCACGTCGAGATGGCATCGGCCTCGGCGGAGCATCTCGTGCAAGTGCGTATTGTGGAAGAACAGCGTTCCGGTGAGTTCGTTGTACTCCTTGTCGAACGTCCCACCGGTCACGAAGATGCGAATGCTCATGCGTGAAAGCTGTCACCGGTGACCCGCCCCTGCCTAGCGTCCCTCATGCCTGCCTCGAACGAACTGACCAACGAACGTACGAATCCACCGACGACCTGTTTCGCCAGCGCGGACCCTGACCTTCGCGCGGTCGTCGTGCGGCAGGTGGCGCTGCGCTACGCCGACGGAGCCGATCTGGCGCTCGATCGCCCGGCGCATGTGCGTGCCGGGTCGAGTCTCGCGCACGTGCCCGGCGGCATCGCGCTCGTGCAGGACGATGCGAACTTCATCGCGATCGTCGATCCGAACTCCGGTGTCGCGCGCGCGATCGCGCTGCCAGCCGGAGACGGGGGTAAACGCCAGTTCGATCGGGAGCGTGGCAACAAGGCCGGAAAGCTCGACCTTGAGGCCTGCCTCTCCGCGAGTGTGGACGGCGACACGCTGTTCCTCGCGCTTGGCTCGGGCTCCACCCCGCGACGGGAACAGGTGGTGATGCTCGACCGCTGGCACGGTGGAGAACCACGGGTGCGGCTGCAATCACTGTCCCGGCTGTACGCGGCATTGCGCGAGAGTCACGCGTTCGCCGGCAACACCCTCAATGTCGAGGGCGCGGTGCTGCAGGACGACCACGTCTGGCTCTTTGCGCGTGGTAACGGAGCGGCGGCCGACGGCGTCGCTGAGAGTTCCGCGACGTGCCGGCTTGGGTGGACCGCATTGCTCGCGCACCTCGACGATCCGGAGGGCACGGAACCGCCCGCGATGGAGAGTGTCATGCGATACGAGCTCGGCTCCATCGACGGCGTGCGGCTCGGATTCACCGATGCGGCACGCTGGGGCGACTGTCTGCTCTTCGCGGCAGCGGCCGAAGCGTCCGACGACGCCGTGAACGATGGTGACGTTGCCGGTTCGGTACTCGGCGTGATCGACCGTGCCGGCATCACGCGCTGGGCGCGCCTAACCGAGCCCGATGGTCGCCCGTTCGACGGCAAGGTCGAGGGGGTGCTCCCGCCGCACGACGACCACGGTCACCTGCACGCAGTGCTCGACTCGGACGACGCGGATACTCCGTCGACGCTGATCACGGTTCGGCTCTACGGGGACTGGCAGCCGCGAGCATGACGACGCCTCCCCTGCACGCGTGGTGCGGGGGAGGCGTCGTCATGCTCGTCGCTGCCTTGCGAACTAGCGGCCGGGGCGATCCGTCGCGTCGCGGCCAGGCCGGCTCGCCGGATTTCCGTCGACTCGATCCTTGAGATCGTCGGCGGTATCCGCCACACGGTCCGCCAGCCCCGACCCTGAGCGCAGGTCCCGCGCCCTGTCGGTCGTGCCACCCATGCCGGATCCCGTATCATCGAGCGTGCGGTCGCCGGTCAACGTCCGCGCGTCCTCGTTCATCTCGAGGCGCTCGCGACGCAGGTCGGCTTCGACGGTTTCGTTCTCCGTTACCTGATGCTTGCGCACCACCACTTCCTCGGTGCCGACCACGCGCTTGTCCACGACGGCCTCTTCGGCCATGAGCGGAATGCGTATCTCGTCCTCACCGATCTGGATGTCGCCCGACATGGCTTCGCTGCCGGTGACTGCACGCCGCTCGATGGTGACCTCCTCGCGCATGAGGGGCACCGTCTCGGAGACGTGCTCGGTCTCCACGGATTTGTGCAGTGCGACCTCGCCCGCCTGGACGGTGCGCTTGCCGACGCGCAGCTCTTCCTCGGACAATGTCAGGCGCTGTTCGCCCACGTCACGCCCGCGACTGTACGCGTCACGCGCATAGTCGCGCACGTCGTTCCAGTCGTTGCGTCCGGCGGACATGTAGGCACGCGAGAGATCCGGTTCGACCTCGTCGAAGGAGCGCTGCCGGTAATCCGGATTCACGCCGGCGAGATGACCGAGCTGATAGGCCGGCCGCGCATTGTCGAACGCGCCGATGTTCGCCGAGGTCGAGCCGCGGCCCGCCGTCGAGCTCCGCTGCATGTAGTGCGTGCGATAGTAGTCCTCGTCATCCTGCGTGTAGCTCTGGGCGCCTTCGACGATGGCACGCCCCGACCACCAGCCGCCGACGGCACCGGCGAGGCCGCCGATGATGGTCCCGATCGGACCGACGAGTGAACCGACGGCCGCGCCCGCGGCGGCTCCAGCCACACCGCCGGTTCCGGCAGCTACCGCTTCGGACGTGTTGTCGACGCGGCCCTTCTGGTTTCCTGATGTCATCTGAGTCGCTCCTGTAGTCGATTGCTCTTTCAAGGATTGGGTCGCGGACGCCGCGCGGAGTCTTCCACGCCTTCCACGTCGATTCGTTCCCGCCGCAGGTCCGCCTCGACCGTGCGATGGTCGGTCACCATGCGTCGCCGGATCACGATCTCCTCGCGCACGACGGGCCGTTTCTCGACCACAGCCTCCTCGCGCATCACCGGCACGCGGATCTCCTGGTCGGCGTCGATCGACGTGGCCTCCATTCGATCACGGTCGAGCGGCCGGCGCTCCAGCGTCACTTCCTCGTGGGTCAGCGGTACGGACTCCTGCACATGCTCGGTCTCCACGCGCTTGCGCACCTCCACTTCACCCGCCTGCACCTGCCGCTTGCCGATGTCGAGCTGTTCCTCGTGTGCAACGACGCGCCGCGCGTCCTGGCTGTCGAAATCGGTGTCGAACTCACTGCGTCTGCGAGTTGCTGCCTCGCCGACCACGGCATCCGTAGCCAGCACCTCGCTGTTGCTCGGGTTGGAGTCGCGTCCCACACCGGGACGCGGGCGCGTGGCGCGGCGCAGGCCCGCCGCGTCACCCTGCAACGCTGAGATCGAGTCGACGATCACGTCATCGTTGTCATCGTCGAGCTGGGCGCGGTGAATCGGCAGCATTGCATGCTGATCGTTGCCGATGTCGACGTCGAGATAGCGCACGCGCATCTCGGTGACGCTCACCACCAGGTCGTCCACCTTGCCGACGCGTTGCCCATCCGTGGTGCGCACCGTCCAGCCGCGCACATCGGGATTTTCATCGGCGACCTGATAGTCATCGAGATCGCTCAGCAACTGCAGATCTGGTTGGGCACCAGACCCTCGCGTGTCGTCTGCACGCGCGTACCGGTCGTTCGTGAATTGGTCGTCAGTCATGGTCATGCTCGCGTGAGAGTGGACCGCGTGCTCGGGCGAGCGACAGTTGTTCGCAAGCCGCGGACCACACCGGCAGCGACTGTGATGCGTCGCCAATGCGACCGTCACAAATGTTCAGGCTGTGCGGCAGTGCACGTTGGACGCATCATCGCATGACCAGCAGCGAGCGCCGCAGCATCGCGAGCATCGCGCGCTGCATGAACCGCACTCGTCAGCGCGTGCTGGTGCGTGACTTCGTGCGTGAGTTCGTGCGTGAGTTCGTCTGCGCCTTCGCGCGGGACACGGAGTCCGGTGCGTTCCGCCGCGCAGCGCGCAACCCCGCACTGATCAGCGCATGCACGATCATGTAGGCGGTGAGCGCGATCAGCACCGGCAGTGCCAACATGCGCCCCGTGTCGTCGGTCGGATTGGCGACGATGCCACGGAACGGCGTGTACAGCGGATCGGTGAGCGCAGTGACCGCGCGCCCGAATCCGGCATCCCCGCGGACATCGAGCAGTGCGGTCAGCAGTCGCAATCCGAGCAGGCCGTAGATCGCGATGAAGAGGTAGTCCGTGACCCGGACAGCAGCGGTGCGCGTGGATATCGCTTCATCAGGGAGCGCGGTGACGGTTGCGACGTCGGGCTCGCCCGTCGGATGCACGCGCTCCGTGCGTGGCTCTCGGGAGGTCTCGATGCGGCCGGTGACATCGCGGTCGCGCACCGCGCCTGGAGTGCCGCCACGGCCGTCGCCGTTCGGCAGCTCGACGTGGCCATTCTCGGAGCGTCGGCCGTCGCGACGCCGGTCGCTCCGGGCGTCGCCATGCGGCCCACGCGTGCGTTCGTCGCCCCCGTCCTGATCGTCTAGCATGACTGCTCCGGTGAGGCTGCCATTCGGCAGAGCTGCAAGGAACTCTCCATGACCAGCATGCCGGCCACGCGGCGAACCACGTTGCCGCGCCCGGCCGACCGAGACATTATCCGGCGACGACTGTCCTTCCCTTCCAGAGCAACGGTGCCCATGTCCACAATCTGCAAACTTCCACTCGCCGGCGTGCTGCTGGGCCTGCTCGCCGGCACCGCGTCGGCGCAGGCCACGCCGCCGGCGGGCGGTCCCCCGGCAGCACCGGCCGCCGGCGAGACTCCCGCCGCACAGGGTGCCGGCGCGCGACGCGGCCCCCGGCCGTACGGGCAAGTCATCACCGCCCGCGCGCAGACCGAGCGCGGCGGCATCACGGTGCACAAGGTCGACGAGCGGTACTTCTTCGAGGTGCCGGACTCGCTGATCGGACGCGACTTCCTGATGGTCACCCGCATCGCCGGCGTGCCCGCCGGGTCGGGTGGTTTCCAGAGCGCAGGCAGTTCGCTCAACGAGCGCGTGATCCGGTGGGAACGCATGAACGATCGCGTGCTGCTGAAGAGCATCAGCACGGATGCGGTCGCCGCCGACTCGCTGCCGATCGCGCGCAGTGTCGCGGAGAACAACTACGCACCCATCATCGGCGCGTTCCCGATCGCGGCCTTCACCCGCGACAGCAACGGGTACGTGATCGACGTGACGGAGTTCTTTACCTCCGACAACCCGGTGACGTCGGGACTGAGTGCGGAGCAGCGGCGTACCTACGGTGTGCGACGCTTCGACCCCGCGCGCAGCTATGTCGGCAGCATGCGCGGCTTTCCGATGAACATCGAAGTGCGCCAGGTGCAGACGTTCGACGCGGCCACGCCGACGAGCGACCGCAACAGCGCGACGGTCTCGATGGAGACACGCCAGTCGATCGTGCTGCTGCCGAAGACGCCGATGCGTCCGCGTAACTTCGACCCCCGGGTCGGCTACTTCTCCGTCGATCGGGTCAACTACGGGCTCGATGTCCAGAAGGCCGCGAGCGAGGTATTCATCACGCGGTGGCGTCTCGAGCCGAAGGATCCCGCGGCCTACGCGCGCGGTGAGCTCGTCGAGCCGGTCAAGCCCATCGTGTACTACATCGATCCGGCCACACCCACCCGCTGGCGTCGCTACGTGAAGGAAGGCGTCGAGAACTGGGCAGGCGTGTTCGAGAAGGCCGGCTTCAAGAACGCGATCCTCGCGAAGGACGCGCCGACCAAGGCGCAGGATCCCGACTTCGATCCGGATGACGTGCGCTACTCGATGGTGCGCTGGGCCGCCAGCCTGACGCGCAACGCGACGGGGCCGCACACGCACGACCCACGGTCCGGCGAGATCATCAACAGCGAGATCACGTGGTACCACAACCACATGCGCTCGTATCGCAACTGGCTCATCATGGAGACGGGTGCAGCCAACCCGGACGCGCGCTCGATCGACATTCCCGAAGAGCTCATGGGCGAGACGATGCGTCAGGTCATCACGCACGAGATCGGACACGCGCTCGGCCTGCAGCACAACATGATGGCGTCGTCGTCGTTTCCTACGGACTCGCTGCGCAGCCCGTCATTCACCCGGAAGTACGGCGTGAGTGCGACGATCATGGACTACGCCCGCCAGAATTACGTTGCCCAGCCCGGCGATGGCCTGCAGACGAAGGATTTCATCCGGCGCCTCGGACCTTTCGATGATTTCGCGATCAACTGGGGCTACCGCGTCATCAACGCCAAGGATGCCGACAGCGAGAAGCCGACCCTCAACAAGTGGCTGAGTGAGCAGAGCGGGCCATTCCCGTATCGCTTCGTGTCCACGGGCATCGGCGGTGCGGACCCGCGCAATCAGACAGAGGACCTCGGCGACGACGCGGTGAAGTCGGGCACTTACGCCGTGATGAACTACAAGCGCATGATCCCGAAGCTCGCCGAGTGGACGACGAAGCCGGGCAACAACTTCGAGGACCTGCAGGAAGTTTACGAGGAGTCGATCGGTCGCTGGGCGGGCTACATGAATCACGTCGCGTCGATCATCGGCGGCGTGCACGTCGATCTCAAGACGGCCGAGCAGACGGGCGCCGTGTACCGCGTGGTACCGAAGGCACGACAGAAGGCGGCACTCGCGTTCCTGTCGGAGAACATTCTTGCGTCGCAGGACTGGATGCAGCCGAAGGAGATCGTGTCGCGGCTCGGCCCGAGCAACACCGTGGGCACGCGTCAGGCGGGCATGGTGTCGTCGCTGCTCAGTGCCGCACGCCTCGGGCGGCTTGCCGAAGCGGAGAAGTACGACGCGGCGAATGCCTATCCGCTCGTGGAGTACATGGGTGACGTCAAGCGGGCCGTATTCAACGGTGCGAGTCCGGATGCCGGACGCCGTTCACTCCAGCGCGTGTACGTCCAGCGGCTGGACGCACTGATCAATCCGCCTGCACCGGCCGCGGCGGCCGCGGGTGGCCCCGGCGGAGGTGGTGGCGGAGGAGGCGGTCGTCCGGCGCCGTTCCTCAGTGCGCCGAACCTCGCGCAGAGCGACTTGCCCGCGCTCGCACGTTCACAACTGCGCGAGCTGCAGCGCGAAGCACGTGCATCTGCCGCCGCGGCGCCGGGTGCGACCGCGCGTGCGCACTGGAGCGACCTCGCCGATCGCATCACGGGCGTTCTGGATCCCGCCGCGGGCCGGAACTGACGACAGTGCAATCGGCCTCGTGATTCGAACCGGCTGAGCGATCAGCCGCCCGAAGACACGATGAGCACACAGGCCTGGGGAGTGCAGCGAGGGATCATCTTCCGCACTGCACTCCCCAGGCCTTTGTCGTGGCCCTGGGTGGCGCCACGCGCGCATCGGCGACGAGCGCGACGGCCGATCCGCGCGCGGTGTCTCCAAGGGCAGGGCGCCCGCCAGGTAGTTGTACGCGCACACCGGCGGGCCACCACGCAGGGTACAGCATGAGCGAGACGCCATCGTCCTTCGCGTCCGTCGCTGCCCAGTCGCGACCCGGCGCCGCACCGGCAAGCGGATTGGCGGACGGATCGTGCCCCGCGCGTCGGAGATCCAGTGCGGGTGCCCACGCGCCGAAGGTGAATCGGTAACAGGTGTTGGCGGTGTCCGCGCGTTGCGCGGCGGCCGCAGGAGACGAGGCGGATGACGAGGGCGGCTGCGAAACACCGGCCGCCAATGTCGCCGCACTCATGATGTGGAGGATCGTGATAGTGCCAGACAACGTCGATTCTCGGAGCCCTTCAGGAAACGGACCGCGCCGTGATCACGCTCGGCGCCGTCGAGGAATCCGCGTACTACCCGCCATCCTCGAGAATGGGGCCTGCCAATGCCGCCAGATCGAGATCGCCGTCACCACGTGCCATCGCCTCGTCGAAACGGGCACGTGCGGCGGTGAACATCGGCGCCTGCACACGCGCCGCGTCCAGCTGTGCGGCGATGAGCGGCTGCGCCTCGACGAGCTTGTCGATGGTGGCGCCCGAGCCGGAATACTCCGCCTGCACGACACGTGGCATCGTGCGCTCGAGCATCGTGCTGGCGGCCCAGCCGCCCATCAGCACACGGCGGGCGACGTCGGGGTCGATCCCGGAGCGCAGCACCAGTGCCGTCGCCTCGGCGGCGGCCGCGACGTGCACGCTCACGAGCAGCTGGTTCACCAGCTTGAGCCTGAGGCCATTGCCTGACGCACCCGCCCATTCGATCTGCGAGCAATAGTTCGCGAGCACCTGCCGCACCCCGTCGAGTGCATCGTGGGGTCCACCGACCATGGTGACGAGAGTTCCGCTCCCCGCACGCTCGGGCCCACCCGACACCGGCGCATCCAAGAAGGTCGCCCCGCGGCCCTCCGCCGCGCGCGTGATCTCGACAGCAAGCCGCGGGTCGAATGTGCCATGCTCGATGAGGACCTGCCCCGGACGCGCGTTGTGTACGATGCCACCGCCCTCCACGTCCTCACCGAGGTAGCAGGCGCGCGTGACGGCCGTGTCGAACAAGCAGCCGATCACGCTGTCGGTCTGCCGTACTACGTCGCGAATTCGTGGACTCACATTGGCGCCGAGTGCCTGCAGCGCTGCATGACGTCCGGGCGAGCGTTCCCACACCGTGACCCTGAGCCCGTTGCGGAGCAGGCACGCGACCATCCCGCGTCCCATGTGTCCCGCACCGAGAAAGCCGATGTGCATGCTCATGCATCCCGCCCGCGCTGTTGGTTCGCCATGCCGTCCGCATCACCCACGCGGTCGCCGATGCGCCAGCTGGCATCGGTCTCCGCGCTCGCGGTACCGCGCAGGAAGTCGAAGTCACACCCCGCGTCGGGTTGCATCGCGTGCGCACGGTGCAGCCACGCATATCCCCTCGCGGGAGTCTTCGCCAACGCGAGCGGCACGCGTGCGCGCATCACATCCTCAGGCACGTGATGGCGAATGATGCCCGCAGCCGTATCGAGCTCGATCACGTCGCCGGTCTGAAGCAATCCGAGCGGTCCGCCGGCCGCCGCTTCCGGCGTGATGTGCAGAACGACGGTGCCCGTCGCGGTTCCACTCATGCGCGCGTCCGACAATCGCAGGAGGTCGGTCACGCCCGCGCGCGCCAGCTTCGCAGGAATGGGAATATGTCCCACCTCAGGCATTCCCGGTGCACCGAGCACGCCCATGCCGCGCAGCACGAGTACACTGTCGGGCGTGACGTCGAGCGCTGGATCGTCGATGCGCGCATGCAGGTCGGCAAGGCCGTCGAAGATCACGGCAGGCCCGCGATGCTGCAGCAGGCGGGTGTCATGCGTACCGGCCGTCTTGAGCACGGCGCCGCGCGGGGCGAGGTTGCCGTGCAGTACGGTCAGCGCGCCCCGCGGAGACATCGGTGCGTCCGTGCTGGTAATGGCGGGATGCTCCACGTGCGTCGTTGCGTCCAGCACCGCCTGCCACGGCGTGCCCGCACTGCAATGCGCCTCGGTGTGCAGCAGTGTCGCGATGCGCGTCATGATCGCCGGCACACCGCCGGCTTCGTGCAGATCCTCCAGCAACATCCGGCCCCCGGGCCGCACGTTCGCGATGTACGGCGTCGACGAGGCCCACACCCGGCAGCGTTGCGTACCGATGCGAAGGCCGCACCGGCCGGCAATCGCTTCGAGATGAATCACGGCATTGGTCGAACCACCCAGCGCGCAAGTCACGCGAAAGGCGTTCTCGAGCGACGCCGGCGTCACGAGCGATTGCGGAGTCCGCCCGTGGCGGATCGTCTCCACGATCTGCACTCCGGATTGCATCGCGATGGCCGCGCGCTGTTCGCTCGCGGCCGCGGGCAGCGCGCTGCCCGGCAGCGCGAATCCGAGCACCTCGGCGATCGCCGCCATCGTGATCGCGGTGCCGAGCACGTTGCACGTGCCCGGACCCGACACGATGTCCTCCTCGAGTGCGCGCCACTCGTCGTCCGTCATGAGCGCGAGCCGGCGCTGCTCCATCGCCGGCCACACGTCGTCGATCGTGAAGGGGGCACCGCCGCGACATCCGACCGGCCGTGGCCCGGCCGTGACCATGACGGCCGGCTTGTTCGCGCTGATCGCACCCATCAACTGGGCCGGCACCGTCTTGTCGCATCCGCCCAGCAGCACGACACCGTCGATCGGCGCACTGCTGATGGTCTCCTCCACGTCCATCGACATCAGGTTGCGGAGAAAGAGACTCGTCGGGCGGGTGAAGGGCTCCGAGATCGAGATCGTCGGAAACTCGATCGCCGTGCCGCCTGCCGCGCGCACACCGTCCTTCACGCGTGCTGCTAGTTCGCGCAGCCCGGCATTGCACGGATTGAGCTCACTCCAGCTCGTGCAGATGCCGACGATCGGCGTGCGCCGGACGTCGTCACCCGTGAAGCCGGAGCCGCGCAGAAAGGCGCGGTGCAGCAGGCCATCGGGGCCGCCATCTGCGAACAGCGCGCCGCCGGCACGGGTGACGTCATGCTGGGACATCGGGTCGCCCGAGTTCAGTGCGTTGACGAGGAGCGATGTCCTCCAAAATCCATCCACGACCCGCGTCCGGCAGCCTGCGCACGTTGAACGAGATGCCGCACCGCGGCAACATCCTCCACCGCGAGCCCCAGCGACTTGAAGAGCGTGATGTCGTTCGCGCCCTCCCTGCCTTTGATCGTTCCGAGCAGGACGTCTCCGAGATCGCCGAGCACGTGTGCATCCGTGACGAGACCTTCGGAGCGCGCCATCAGAAAGTCTCCGGCTTCGGCAAGTGTGGACTCGCGGCGGTCGGCGAACAGGCGCGCGCGCTGGACCGCGAGGCCATCGAGCTCGCGTGCCGTGGGCACGGAGGCTCCGACCGCGTTCACGTGCACGCCCGGCTCGAGCCAGGCTCCCTCGAGCACGGGCGTTCCCGCACTCGTGATGGTGCAGATCACGTCTGCGCCACGTACCGCGTCGTATGCCCGGTCGGCGCGTACCACCTCGAGCCCCGTGCGTGTACGCGCCAGCTCTGCGAACTGCTCCGCGCGCGCCGGGGTACGGCTCCACACCTGCACCCGCGAGACCGGGCGGACGCAGCGCATCGCCTCGAGGTGGGGCAGGGCCAGCACACCAGTACCGAGCAACGCGACGGTGCTGGAGTCCGGTCTCGACAGCGTGCGGGTGGCCAGGCCCGACACCGCAGCGGTGCGAATCGCCGTGACGGACGAGGCATCGGCGATCGCGAGCAGCCGGCCAAACTCGGCGTCGAACAGCAGTACGACTCCGATGTGGGAGTCATACTCGGTGGTGAGGTTGCCTGGCACGACGCTGATCACCTTCGCGCCGATCGACGCCTCGGAACCACGTCCCACCATCGCGGGCATGCAGGCGAATGCATTGGTCCCGCTGCTCGTCTGCCCGGTGCGCATCACCGTGCGCAACGGCATGGCGCTGTCCCCGCGCGACAGGCTGCGCAGCGCTTCGTCCATCACGTCGATGCACTCGTGCATCGGCAGCAGGGCATGCACGTCACTGTCCGACAGCAGGAGAGTGCGGTGCGGCTGGGTGTCGTGGGTCGGGTGCGTCTCAGGCAAGTCGCTGCATCCGGAACGGGGTGATGTCGAAAGTGGAGGCACCGTCGAGCGCCATGTCGGCGAGCAGCTCACCGATGGCACTCGAGAACTTGAATCCGTGGCCCGAGCATGCGCTCACCACGAGCACCTCCGGGGCGTCCGCCAGGGTGTCGATCAGGAAGTGCTCGTCCGCGGTGTTCGTGTACAGGCAGACCGCGCTCTCGCGCAGCGCGCCGTCCGCATCCGGAAGACCCTGCTGCACGAGGCGTCGCACCGGAGCGATGTCCGAGTCGAGCACCGTGCGCGAAACCTCATCGGCGCTCGCGTACTGCCCGGTGTGGTGCAGTGCCAGCTTCATTCCGTGGGATACGGATGGAATGCCGTACCACGCCACGCCCGGTGCGTGCTCCCAGATGAACAACGGCATGCGCTCCGGCTGAAACATCTCCGCGTTGCGCAGGGGCTCGAACCACAGCTGAACCGCCCGCTCCACCTGCAGGCGCGGTGCGTGGTCGCCGAGGAATGCACTCGTCCAGGCACCGGCGGTCACGATGAGTCGCCGCGCGGTGTAGCGCCCGGTCGAAGTCTGCACCGCGACACCGTCCCTGGTGCGACTCCACGTTCGAGCGGCTTCGCCATAGCGAAGCGTGGCGCCGGCGGCCGATGCGAGCGCGAGATGCGACGCGACGCACGCTTCCGGATCGAGCGCGCCCGCATTCGGCTCCCACAATGCGACCGTGTCACGCCCGGTGCGGAACATCGGAAACCGCCTGGCGAGTGCAGCGTGGTCGAGCAACTCGTGCGCGAGCGCGTGGTCCCGTGCGCTCTGCAGCGCACCCTGCACGACGGCACTGTCATCTCGACCGAGCATGAGTCCGCCCGTGCGGGCAAACAGAGCGCGGCCAGCGGCGACTTCGAGTTCGGCCCAGAGCGTGTACGCACGCTGCACCAGCGGCACATACAACGGATGTTCGAAGTAGGCCTGCCGGATGATGCGACTGCGGCCGTGCGACGACCCGTGTGCATGCGGCGGGTGAAACCGGTCGAGCCCGAGCACACGCGCACCACGCTTCGCGTGGTGAAACGCCGTCGCGCTTCCCATCGCGCCGAGCCCGATGATGATCGTGTCGTACATCACGGTGCGCAGGTGTGAAGGTAGAGTCGACGCGGCAGGAGGCGCACGCACGAGATTGCTCGTGCGAAACTGCCACGAGGCTTCGGCGTACACAATCCGTGGTCAACCACCAATCACTCGAACGGATTCAACCGGAGTGCCACCATGCACACGCCCGCCTTTTCCGACTCGCTCGCATCGCAGCGCCGTCGTGCGACCTTGATGCTCGTCGCCACGGGTGCGCTGCTCGCCGCATGCGCAACGTCACCACGCGCAGCTTCACCGCCTGATCGCGCGCCAGCGCCACCGGCCGCCGACACGGCGCGCCGCGACACCGCCGTCGCACTCGCACCCGCGCAACTCGCACCCGCGCAACTCGCGCCCACGCCCGCGCCCGCGCGCGGGAACTGAGCGCGACGTTCAGGATTCGCGCTGGGGTGTCAGCAGCCGGAGCGGGCGGCTGGCATCGCACCCCTGGCGTGCGCCTGCAGCAGCAGACGGTCGTCGAGGCGTGTCACCGGGTAGGCCTCGCTGTCGCCGCCATCCAGCACGTCCGCGGGTGCCGACACGAGGCGATCGAGAATCGTCGCAGCGGTGCGCGCCTGACGGATGCTCGGGCTCTTCGCATTAAGGCGCAGCATGGCGAGGTCGAACAGCACCCAGGCGTTGATCCGGTCGACGGCGCCGCTCGGATGCGGCACGCTGTCGCGGGTGTCCCCCTCGTGAAGCCGGGCGGCGATGCCGAGCGCGTCGCCGAGTGTACTGAGCGCGGCGGACTCCTGGCCACCCGCGAACTGCAGCGTGGCCTGCCCCTGCAGGAATCGCACGCTCTCGGACGTGACAGAGCGACCGACCGATGGGACGTCCGAGTAGGCCGCCACCAGGATCTGACGCGCTGCCGTCACGTTGCCCCGCGCCGCGAGCAGCCGCACGAGGGCATCCGACGCTGATCGGTCGCCGGTGTCCGCCGCACGAAGCGCCTCGCGCAAGGTCAGCTCGGCGCTGTCGGTGCAGGGGCGGCGCATCGCCAGCAGATCTGCCACCCCGCGCCGCGCGGCCACCTCGACGGCTGCGTCGCCGCTTGCCTTTGCCTCCACCGCGGCCCGCTGAAAACCCGCGACCGCCTGCTCGGGCTGACCTTGCAACGCCAGCGCTCGCGCCGCGCGAAAGCTGCGCGTCGCGGGCTCGGGCTGCGCGTCCAACGGTGCCTGAGGCAGTGCCAGTAGCATGGCTGCCACGACGGCCAGCCTGGTTCGGGTGCCCATCGACGGCCTCGTGTTGGTTCGTGGCGGGCGTCTGGCTGGCGCCAGGCTCAGTAGAGCGCGAGCCCGGACAAGGCGTGCGGCGGAACGAGCGCGGCCTGCGCGGCCATGAGGACGGATGCCGGGAGCGGCGCGCTGCCGGCTCGGCGTGCAGCCTCGATCACGAGCGAGAGCGCGCGCGCCTGCGCGGCGTACGCGGCCAGCAGCGCGCCGCCGGCGCCGGGGGTTGCAACGATATCCAGGGCCAACTCGTCAAGCTCCGAGACCAGCGCCGGTGTGGCTGCTGAGTTCGCTGGCACGGGCTCTGCAACTGATTCCGTGCGCCGGTTCATGTCGGCCAGGTCGGCCGTGCCCTCCGCCATCAGGGCCGGATACACCCCCTGTTCACCAGCAAAGAGACCCGGGAACGACGACGGTGACAACGCTTCCTGCACCCGCTCATTCGTGGACGCCAGCTGCGCCAGCCGGCGGCGCGCTACGCGTGATGACTCGAATCCCACCGGTCGATCTCCTGTGTTCCCAACCATATGAAGCGTCTCCAGCGGAGCGGAAGCGGGCAGAGCCCTTGACAGACGCCGGTCTGTTACCTAATTGCGACTATAGCACAGCTCGAATGCAGTTCTGGACCTAACTGCAGTCTGTACCTTCTGTTGCGGTATGTCGGGCGAGACTTTGCCGGTCACCACTTCGGGTGACCGTCGAAGATGCGGGACGGTCCCACGCACGGAGAACGGCGTGATGGGTGTCCTTACCCCTGTTGCAGAGCGTGAACTGGCCGGACGTGAGCTGGCGATCCTGGCCAGGTCCACGCTCGACGAGCACTGGGCCGTCGCCGCTATTCCCGCCGAACGCCGTGCGCTGCTGCTCGAGCGGGCGGAAGCCGCGGCCCTCAAGCCCGGCGACGGGCTCGGCGAGCCAATCGCCGACGGCCTCGCTCTCCTCGGTACCGCCTACGAACTCGCGGCCCTCAGTCAGCTCGAGACGGCACTGAGTCCCGTACCCGACGCCAGTCGGGACCTGGCCCAGGCGGTTCTCGCGCTCGGGGCCGCCCGCGCCTTTCGTTGCACCGCGGCCCTCCGTCCACCCCTCGACGACGGTGAATCCGCCGTGAAGTGGGCGCTTCGGCTCGGTGCGCTCGCGCTCGTGTCGCGGCAGACCGACAGCTTCGTTCGCTGGTGGGACGTCCGGAAGGGCATCGCGGAGAGCATCCGGCGCACTGCTGCCGGCTTGGAGAACGAGCCGTGGGAACCGTACGCCCGTGGCACCCTCTGGATGTCCTGGCTGGGGCTGCTTGGCGCCCCGGTGAGCATCGCGCCGGACACCGCCGACGACGACTTGCCGATCATCAGTGCGACTCGCAGCCGCCTCGCGGCCTTTCGCGAGCGCCGGGCGCAGCACGAGATGCCGGGTGACGGTCCCGTGGCCAACGCTGCCGCGCTTCGCGCCCGGATGACAGAGTTCGCAATTCGCCACCTGGCGGATGCGACGGAGCTGCTGACCGTGGCCGTGCTGCGGCGCACGCTCCCCGACGTCTCCTCCGAGTTCAAGCTCCATCTGAGCGCCGCGCGCTCCGCCCTTGCTGGTGATCATGGGCAGGATGTTCTTCTGGCGTGGATTCAAGCCGCCGGCGCTACGCTGGCCGGCGGAGTGACCGCCCAGCTCGAACTCCCAGGATTCTAGTCCGGCGCGTCGGCCGGTCCGCGTTCGCATTCCCGTTTGCGGATCCACCCTTGGACCGCCACACGCGATAGACCGTGCGTCCCGTGCTGCCGACCGGGAACGCCACTCGGCCCCCGCCCATCGGGATGACTTCCAGAAACTGACGCGCCGCCGTTTCGCGGCTTTCCTGATCGATGACGGGGGCCAGCAAGCTGGCACCGGCCTCGTCCGCGATGCGGAACCACTCCGTGCCCGCGACCGCTGCTTCGTCGCCGTCGCAGCTGAAGCCGGTTGCGGAGAGACACAGGAAGTACTCATCGGCGCTGTTCCAGAAGGCCGTAGCCGAGCCCGCCGCTCCACTCAACTCGAGGGGAAGGGAGGTCAGCGGGGCAGGGTCGAGCTGGCCGATTGGTGCTTCGCAGGGAACGACGCGCATGGGCGGAATCAGTGCGGGACAGAAACGTGAGGCCGCCGGTGCAGCTACGTGGCGGGCGGGGATGTTATGACGATCCTGCCCTCCACGCAATACGACTAAAGTGACCTAAGTTGTTGACAGTAGTGTGGATATAGTGTTCAGGTGATGTGGAAAAGCAGGTAAGTCACACAGGGCGAACAGTTACTGACCATAGGCATGTGGAAAACACGGTCCGTGACCGGGGCGGTTTTTGGGCGTTCGGGGACCCGGTTGTCCACAGAGCGGACGATCACAAAGCTGATGTTAGCTTACTTGCTAACACGAACTTGCACTCTGCGAATTCTTCATTTTCGGGGTGCGGGACGGCTCGTAATTTCGTGCGAATGGACCAGCGTGACCCATGGCGCACCCGATGTCCCGTCCGCATAGTGACCCAGTCGGGCGCACATGCTTGCGCCTCTGCGGACCTCTTTGGGAGATCAGTGTGGCGATCGAACCACGTATCGGATTGCTCGTTGGGCGGGAATGGTCTTTTCCGCCTGCATTCATTGAACGCGTCGCCAAGAAGAACGCGGGCGTCGTAGCCGATTACATCAAGCTGGACGCGACGCCGATGGCCCAGCCTGTTCCGTACACGCTGATCATCGATCGCATCTCGCACGAGGTCGGCTTCTACCGGACCTTCCTCAAGCATGCCACACGCATGGGGGTCACGGTCATCAACAACCCCTTCATGTGGTCGGCGGACGACAAGTTCTACGACGCCACCCTGGCTGTGCAGCACGGAGTGGCGCATCCCAAGACGATGGTCCTGCCGAACAAGGACTACATCCCGGGCATTTCCCACTCGGAGTCCCTGCGCAACCTCGCCTATCCGCTCGACTGGAAGGGGGTCGCCGAACACATCGGCTTCCCATGCGTGCTCAAGGATGCGCATGGGGGCGGGTGGCGCGACGTCTACGTCTGCGATTCGATGGAGGAGCTGCTCCATCATTACAACGGCAGTGGGCTCCTGACGATGGTCGTGCAGGAGTTCATCAAGTGGGATCAGTACGTGCGCTGCATGTGCCTGGGCCGCGAGAAGGTGCTGCCGATGCCGTACGACCCGCGGGAGCGGCGCTACATCCCGGACGAGGGCTACCTGTCGAAGGAGCTCGAGGAGCGGTGTATTCGCGACTCGCTGACGCTCTGCAAGGCGCTGGGCTACGACATGAACACCGTCGAGTTCGCCGTGAAGGACGGCGTGCCGTACGCGATCGACTTCATGAACCCGGCGCCCGACATGGACATCTATTCCCTGACGCCGAGCTATTTCGAGTGGGTGGTCGAGAACATGGCAGAGATGGCCATCAGGCTGGCCAAGCAGCCCCGGATCGCTCCCGTTCCCGGCCCGCCGATCCCGTGACCGAGGCGATTTCCCGGTATCACGACGGGCTGACGAAAGGGGACCTGGCGGCCGCCACGGCCGAGACGCTGGACGCGATGCTTCGGACCGAGGGACTCTTTTTCGGCGATCGGCCGCTCTGCAGTGTGCTTCGCCCGCGGTTCCTTTCGGTCTCCGAATACCGCCAATTGTCGATCGCGTGCTCCCTGGTCGGCTCCGCCTTCGAAGCCGTGCGCGTCGCTGCAATGACCGATGCAGGGCTGCGGGCGCAATTCGGGCTCACGGGGTGGGAGGAGGAGCTGATCCACGCCGACCCGGGCTTTCAGGTCGCGAGCCCGACCTCACGACTCGACGCCTTCTATGCGTCGGGTCCGGATGGACTCAAGTTCACCGAGTACAACGCCGAGACGCCGGCGGGTGGTGCGTACAACGACGCCCTGTCGCGCGTGTTCATGGCGTTGCCCGCGATGCATGAGTTCGCGCGCACCCATCTCGCCGTTCCGCTCCCGGCCGCGCCGTCGATCATCCACGCCATGCTCGGCGCCTTTCACGCCTGGCGCGGCGTGCGCGAGAAGCCGGTCGTCTGCATTCTCGACTGGGCCGACGTCCCCACCCGGAGCGAGTTCGTGCTGTTCGAGCGCGAGTTCGCGGCACTGGGTATCGAGGCGTTCATCGGCGACCCGCGGGATGCGGAGTTCACGGGTGGGCGCCTGCTGGTGGGCGGGCGGCACGTCACGCTGATCTACAAGCGGGTCCTGATCGACGAGCTGGTCACGCGTGAGGGCCTCGAGTCGCCGGTGGTCCGTGCGGTCCGGGAGGGGGCGGTGTGCATGGTCAATCCGTTCCGGTGCAAGATGCTGCACAAGAAGGCCAGCCTGGCAGTGGTGAGCGACGAGCGGCAGGCGCCACTGCTGTCCGCGGACCAGCGCCAGGCGGTGGCCGCCCATGTCCCATGGACACGTGTCGTCGAGGAACGCCGGACGGAGCACGGCGGGACCCAGGTGGATCTCGTGGAATTCACCAGTGCCAACCGGGAACGACTCGTGCTTAAGCCGAATGACGAATACGGCGGCAAGGGGATCGTGCTGGGGTGGACAGTGGATGACGCGGCCTGGCAGGCGGCGGTCCGGACAGCGCTTGGCGAACCGTATATCGTTCAGGAACGCGTCGAGGTCCCCAGCGAAGGGTGGCCCGCGCTGACCGGCGGTGCGCTGCATATCGGCGAGCGCATGCTGGATACGGCCCCGTTTCTCGCCGATGGAACTGTCATGACTGGTTGCCTTACCCGTATCGCCACCGACCCGTTGCTCAACGTCACCGCGGGTGGTGGATCGAACGTGCCCACTTTTCTGGTCGAGCCCCGCTGATGTCATCGTCTTCCTATGCGATGTCGCGGCCGGTCATCGGCATCACGACGCAGACGCTCCACTCGATCGACGGCATTCCACCGATGCTGCCGTCGTCGTGGGTGATGAACCAGCGCTACTTCCATGCGGCGATCCAGTCGGGAGCGGTGCCCTGGATGATTCCGCTCATCGATGACGACCTGGTGACGTTGCGCGAGATCTATCATCGTCTCGACGGCATCCTGATCCCCGGCGGCGTCGACATGAACCCCGCGGAGTACGGCGAAGCCAAGAAGGAGGAGTGCGGCAACCTCGACCCCGCCCGCGATACGGTCGAGTTGCAACTCGTGCGCTGGGCAATGGAGGACGGCAAGCCGGTGCTGGGCCTCTGCCGCGGCATGCAGGTCATCAACGTTGCGGCCGGCGGGTCGCTCTGGCAGGATCTCGCCACCCAGCAGACGTCACTGCACAAGCACGACTACTTCCCGACGGCCGGGTACTCGCGCGATCATCTCGCGCACACGGTCGACGTGAAGGCGGGCACCCTGCTCGCGGAGCTGCTTGAGGAGCGCACGCTGGGCGTCAACAGCATGCACCATCAGGGCGTGAAGGCGCTCGGTCATCAGCTCCTGGTGTCGGCGACGGCACCGGACGGCCTCGTCGAAGCCATCGAAGGAACCGACGATGCGTTCCTCGTGGGAGTGCAGTGGCACCCCGAAGTGTTCGAGCTCGCGGACCCGCACTCCTCGGACATCTTTCAGGGCTTCATCCGCGCGGCGAACGAATGGGCAGTTGCACACGGAACCGTGCGCATGGCCGTAGGTGGTGGAGCGATGGCAACCGCCCGCGAGGGCGCGGAGGAGTAGATGCGAGCGCCGAGCCTGACGGTTGGTATCGAGGAAGAATACCAGATCATCGATCCGGTGACGCGTGACCTCACCCCGGGCTTCGACGCCTTGGTGACGAGCGACGACGCAGTTCTCGCGGAGGTGAAGGCCGAACTGCACCAGTGTCAGGTGGAGATCGGGACGAAGCCCTGCGCGACGATTGCGGAGTTGCGCACGGAGCTCACCAACCTGCGCCGCCTCGTCATCAAGGCGGCGGGGCAGCACGGGCTCACGATCGCGGCGGCAGGCACGCATCCGTTCAGCAACTGGATGAACCAGGAGATGACGCCCAAGGAGCGTTACCTGGGCGTGAAGGCGGAGCTGCAGGACCTCGCGCACCGGCTGCTGATCTTCGGGACGCACGTGCATGTCGGGATCGAGGACCCGGAGTTCCGCATCGATTGCCTGAATGCGGCGCGCTACGTCCTGCCGCACATCCTCTGTCTCAGCACCAGCTCACCGTTCTGGTTCGGCCGCAACACGGGGCTGCACTCGTATCGCAGCATCGTCTTCAAGAACTTCCCGCGCACGGGTGTGCCGCGCATCCTGCAGGGGTGGAACGACTACACGGATCTGGTCGATACGCTGGTGCGCACGAAGAGCATCCCGGACGGGTCGAAGATCTGGTGGGACGTGCGGCCGCACCACGTGTACCCGACGCTCGAGTTCCGCTGCATGGACGTGAACACGCGCGTCGACGAGGCGATCTGCATCGCCGCGATCCTGCAGGCGGTGGTGGCGAAGATGTGGAAGCTGCGCCGGGACAACATGACGTTCCGCGTGTACGCCGCAGACCTGATCGAGGAGAACAAGTGGCGCGCGGTCCGCTGGGGCCTGGGCGGCAAGTTGATCGACTTCGGCAAGAAGACGGAGATGCCGGCGCCGGAGCTGATCCGCGAACTGGTGTCGTGGTTCCTCGACGACGTGCTCGACGACCTTGGCACGCGCAAGGAAGTCGAGTACGCGTTCCACATTCTCGAGGGCGGTTCCAGCGCCCAGCGCCAGCTCGCGACGTACGCACGCACGGGTGACCTGCGCGCGGTGGTCGATCAGATCATTCGCGAGACGGCCGAGGGCGTGTGCGAGCCGACACTGGGACCGTCGCTCGATCGCACGGACCAGAAGCTGCGGGCAGCGATTCCGGGCACGCTGGCCGCGCCGGGAACCGCGAGCAACGGCGCCGTGATTTCAGGACCGCCGCGTGGGGCAGGGGTGCCGTAGTTCGGCACTGGCAGAAACAGCGCACTGCTCGCACGCAGACGCCGCCGCGTACCACAGCTGGCGCAGCGTACCGCGAGTTTCTACAGCCGCACGCGGAGGCGCGGAGAACAGCGCGCAGAGGCGCGGAGGGGGCACGCCGACAGCATCACGGCATGTCCCCTTTTCCTTTTCCTCAAGTGGTCCGTCGCATGTGGCGGCGCCACCCCTCAAAAAAGCATCGGCACTGAACTCGCCGGATGCCCGACCTCCGCGCCTCCGTGCGCTGTTCTCCGCGCCTCCGCGTGAGGCTGTAGAAACCGGCGGTTCGCTGCGTAGCCCCCTAGGCCG
>JAZKCW010000052.1:0-6338 GCA_040387895.1 Gemmatimonadota bacterium | reverse complement strand
GTCGTACCATGCCACGCGTCGCACCCCCTGCGCCTCGGCGCCCGGGCGCAGGCGGAACACCGGGCTGTCGTCGAAGAACACGTCGGTCCGTTCCGCGAGCCCCGCCGCGAGCGGGTGCCGGGTGTCCACGCGGACCGACAGCACCGACCCTGGGACGTAGAACTTCGTGCCGGGCAGGGGCACGCCGTTCTCGACCAGATGACTCTCCACCGGAAGGTCGAGCGCCGCCGCGATGTTCGCGGCCGAGCTCCCGATTGCGACCAGCGTCCCGCCCTCACTGACGAACTCGCGCAGCTTCGGGATCGTCGCGTCGGGCGTGATGCGGCCGAACTGCGCCCGGTACTCCTCCGGGAGGCCTGGCGGGGCTTCGATCGCGCCCGCACCGCCACCACCGCGTCCACCGCGGGCGCCCGGGATCGCGCCCGTCACGAACACCAGCACATCGTATTTCGCACGCAGCGCACCTGCGTCGAGCTCCGGCGCGAACACGCGGGTGAATGGAAATTCGAACTGCTCCAGGATCCAGCGCGTCCATCCCGACGGCATCGAACCGCCGTAGCTGTCCCAGAGGCCGATGCGCGACGGGGCCACAGGTCGGACGCCGGCCGGCGCTCTCCCGGCGCCTCGCAGGTCCACGCCCAGACTGGAGACGGTGTTCGCGAGGGCCACCGTCACGCCTGGCCCATTCGGCACGTAGAAGGTGCCCGCGGGAACGACCTCGCCGCTCACGATGGCGCTGTCGCCGATCCGTCCGACCGCCATGCCTGCCGCACGCAACCGGTTGAGCACGGTGAATGCGTCGTTGGCCTGGGGGCTGAGCAGGAAGCCAGCGGCCGACTTGCCTGAGAGCACCTTGCCGGCCGGCGGCGTTTCATTCCACGCCGTCACCGGCGAGAACGGCCCCGTGAAGTCGTCGAGGATCCGGTCGAACTGCACGCCCATCTGGAAGGCGAGCGTCCAGCCGGCGTTGTCATAGGGCGGCGTGGGCGGCGCACCCGGGAAGGGAAACACGTCCGGATGCGACTGCGGCTCGAACATGTCGATCACGTGCGGGCGAAACGCCTGCGCCGTCTTCACGATGTAGGAGCCTTCGGGATATTGCTTGCCGTTCACCGAGAACGGCATGCGCGCGCGATGCACCGCGATACCCGTCTCGCGCAGCGAGTTGATGAACTTGACCGCCGTCGGAAAATCCGGCTGGTTGGCGGAGATGATGTAGCCGCGTGGGTCGCGGTCATTCGGGGTGCGCTGCGCGGCGTACAGTGCACTGTCGCTGATCGGCGCAGCGTTGCCACCTCCTGCCGCTGATGCCGCTGCTCCGGCACCCGTCCCGCCCGTCGGACGCAGTCGCGCGGCCACTGCGGCCGCCCGGCGCGGGTTCGCGGTCCACGTGTCGCGGCTACCGCGCTCGATCGAGTTGCGGCCCATCCGGTAGATGTTGAACAGCAGACCCTCGCGTAGGCGCGATGCGTGATCGAGCACCGCGCGATTGAGCGACACGGAGTAGTCGACCGACTGCCGGAAGTGCCACGGCCCCGGTGCGATCGGCATCGCGAGGTCGCCCGACGGAATCTGCCGCTCCGCGACCAGCGGAATCCGCATCGGTGTCGGACTGCCGATCATTTCCGTGAGCACCGCGATGGTGTTGTGAAACGTCGCGGTGTTGCGGATGCCACCGTTCCACCAGCCGTCGTACGAGGCACCGGAGCGCATCGTCGCGCCGGGCTTGCCCTCGATGGCGAGCCGTGAGTGCATCGCCGTGCCCAGCGCCTGGATGCCCAGCAGCATCGCGGGATCGAGGTTGTAGTTGTACGGATCGCGAAATGGCGGCGAGTACACCACCGTTCCCGCCGGGCCGCTCTGGTGATGGTTGTAGAGCAGCTGCGGGAACCACTCGTGATACAGGACCCGGTTGATGTTCTCCGTCTCCGCCTGGGTCGACGTGAAGAACTCGCGATTGTTGTCGTGGCCGATGTACTTCTGGTAGAGTCGCGGCAGGCCCGCCAGTGTGCGCCGCGCGGGGACCGAGTCGCGCATGTACCAGTCCGCCACCAGCTCGTTGCCGTCCGGATTGGCGTGCACGAAGAGGATGATGACGTCTTCAAGAAGACGTCGCGTCTCGTCGTCGGTGCCGCTCACCATCTGGTAGACGGTTTCGCCGAGCTGCTGGGCGCCGAGCGTCTCCGTGGCGTGCAGTCCGCCATCGATCCACACGACGGCCTTGCCCTCACGCGCGAGGGTCCGTGCCGTCGAATCGTTGAGCCCCTCTGCGTGCGCCAGGCGTGCGGAGATGTCGCGATAGCGCGCGAGGTTGCGATGGTTCTCGGGCGATGTCACGATCGCCATGAGGTGCTCGCGCCCCTCGGCCGTCTTCCCGATCGGCACGACCTTCATGCGCGGCGACTGCCGCTCGAGCAGGCGCCAATAGGCGGCGATGCCCGTGTAGTTCGCGAGGAAGTAGTCGTCGCCGAAGTTGGCGCCGAAATGCTCCTTCGGGGTGGTGACCCGCGTCTGCGCCGGAAGTGCAACCGGCAGTGTCAGTGCCGGAACGAGCGTCAGCAGGGACAACGCGGCCAGTACGCGCCACCGGTGGTGCCGGGGAAGCGTGGCGGAGGATCGCCGAGGGGAACGCATGAAAACTCCGAGCGAGAGAGAGACCTCTCAAAGAGACGGGTCTGTGGCCTCCTTCGATAGTGCGCTGTTGACACTACATTCCACCTGCTGGCTTCCGCCGCCGGTCGCCTGGTGAACGTCTTTTGCTTCTATCGAGGACTCCGTGTTCCTACCCTTCCTCCGCATCGCCCCCGTCGGCCTTGCGATCGTCGTCGCCCTCCTCGCACCCGTGGCACCGCTGCTTGCGCAAGCCACGGGGACCATATCGGGGCGCGTGAGCGATGCTGACAACGCGCAGCCCGTCGCCGGCGCGATGATCGCCATCAGCGGCACGCCGATCGTTCGCTACGCCGGTGATGACGGCCGCTACTCCATCAGCGGCGTCCCCGTTGGACTGCGCCAGGTGACGGTCCGTCGCGTCGGCTACTCGCAGCTGTCCCGCGCGGTCACGATCGCCGACGGTGCCGTGGTCACGGCGGACTTCGCCCTCACCCAGAGCACGGTATCCCTCACTGGCGTGGTCGTGACGGCCACCGGCGAAGAGCGGCGCAAGGAAGTCGGCAACGCCGTGAGCACGCTCGATGCTTCGACGTTCGAGCGCGGCGCTGTCGCCAACACCCAGCAGATCCTGCAGGGGCGCTCCACCGGCGTGACCGTCCTCGGCAACTCCGGTCAGCCCGGCGCCGGCGGCACGATCCGGCTTCGTGGCGTCAACAGCATCAGCCAGGGCAACCGCCCGCTGATCTACGTCGACGGCGTCCGCATCTTCAACGGCAACACGCCGACCTCGGTGTCCGCGCGACAGGGCGTGTCGCCACTCAATGACATTGCGGCGTCCGACATCGACCGCATCGAAGTGGTCAAGGGGCCGGCGGCCACGACTCTCTATGGTACCGAAGCCTCCGGCGGTGTCATCCAGATCTTCACCAAGCGCGGGCGCGAAGGCCCGGCTGCGTGGACGCTCGAAGCCTCCGGTGGCGTCAACAGCCTGGGCCGATACGGCCCGCAGTCGGATCCGACGGGCCTGTTCCTCAAGTCCTGCCGCGGGCCCGAGCTCGTCGATGCGCTCGGCGTCGCGTTCGAGGATGCCACGTGCCCCTCGAATGGCTCGCACCTGCAGACTGGTGCCATCGGCCGTTACTCGCTCGGTGTGCGCGGCTCTGGCGGTGGCATCAACTACGCGCTGTCCGGCAACCTGGAGAATGAAGGCGGTGTCCTCCGCGTCGGCAGCAACAAGACCGGTGGTATCCGCGGCAACTTCGGCTTCTCGCCGCGCAAGGATCTCATCGTCGCGCTCAACACGTCCTACCAGAAGCGCAACACGGCGCTGGTTCCGGACGGCAACAGCGCGAACGGCATCCTGCTCAACATCTCGCGCGGCCCCGGATCGAACTTCACGGGGAGCGGGTGCACCGCCGGCGTCACGCGGTGCGTCATCAACGACACGATCTTCTCCGCGTCGAACACCATCAGTGGTGACCACTTCATCAATGGCGGCACGGTCACCTGGTCGCCGCTCGCGCAGCTGACGAATCGTCTGTCGGTCGGGTTCGACTACAACAGCTTCGACCTGCGCACGATCAATCCGTTCGGATTTCCGCGTGTGCCGCTGGGCCAGTACTTCCAGCAGCTCTGGAACCGTTCGCTGCTGTCGCTGGACTACGCGAGCACGTGGAAGCAGCCCGTGGGATCGAGGTTCTCGTCCTCCACGTCGATCGGCGGACAGCTGTTCGACAGCCGGCTCAACTCCACCGAGCTGCAGGCCGACAACTTCTCGGGGCCCGGCACGCCGACGCTCACCTCCGGCGCATTGCGCCAGATCACGGACGTGAACCAGCAGCGCGTCATCAATGCCGGCTTCTTCGCCCAGCAGGTGGTCGGCTGGCGCGACGTGCTGTTCGTGACCGGTGGCGTGCGCGTCGACGGCAACAGCGCCTTCGGCAAGAGCTTTGGCTTGCAGACGTATCCGAAGGTCAGCGCGTCGTATGTGATCTCGGAGGAATCGTTCTGGCCCGCCCCATTCATCGAGACGCTCAAGCTCCGCGCGGCGATCGGCGAAGCCGGCAAGGCACCCGGCGCCTTCGATGCGACGCGGACCTGGAGCCCGGTTGCAGCCGAAGGCGGCCAGTCGGCGTTCACGCCGTCGCAGGTTGGCAACCCGGATCTCGGGCCTGAGCGCACGCGCGAGATCGAGTACGGCTTCGACGCGAGCGCATGGAACGGCCGCCTTGGCCTCGTGTTCACGGGCTTCAGGCAGCGCACCTCCGACGCACTCGTTGCCGTCGCGTACCCGCCGTCGCAGGGCTTCCTCAACAACCAGCTCGAGAACGTCGGCGTGCTGGAGAACAACGGCCTCGAACTGCAGGTCTCCTCGGTGCTGCGCCCGACGCGGTGGATGGAAGTCGATGCGCGCCTGCAGTACACGCGCGTGAAGGGCGAGGCCGTCGACCTGAACGGCCGCCTCATCACCATCGACGCCCTCTCGCGCAGCTATGTGCGTGAAGGCCAGCCGCTTCCGGTGTATGCCGGCCCGCGCGTGACGAACCCGAAGGCGTTCGCGGCGCCCATCGTCGATTCGACGTCGGTTCCGCTGTCGAACGGTGGTCCGGCGATCGGCGCGACGTTCCCCACGCAGATCATCAATCCCACACTCGCACTCACGTTCTTCAATCGCCTCACCGTCGAAGGTGTCGGTGAATTCCAGCGTGGTGGCCACCTGCTGAACGCGATCGGATACCAGAACGCAGGGCTCGGGATCTGGCAGCCGTGCTACGCGGCACAGGCCGCGCAGCGCGCCGCACTCGCGGGTGATCAGTCCAAGCTTGCGGGCATCACCGCGCTCGACCGGCAGCGGTGCAGCACCGTCACCGCCGACCGTGACTACGCCTACTGGGTGGAGAAGAGCGACTTCTTCAAGCTGCGCAGCCTCTCGATGTCGTACGAGGTGCCGAACGGCTTCGTGCCCGGCACGCGCAACCTCACCGTATCGCTCACCGGCCGGAACCTGTTCCTGAGCACCGACTACACCGGCTCCGATCCCGAGGTCGCCGACCAGGCGACGAGCGTCTTCTCGCGGCGCGACTACTACGTCTTCCCGCCCTATCGCACGTTCCTCCTGACCGTGCGCACGAGCTTCTGATCATGCCAATCATGCGAAACTCTCCGAATACCGGCGCGCAGCGCGGGCCCCTGCGCCTCGTGTCGGTCCTGCTGCTCGGCGCCGCGCTCGCCGGTTCTGCAGCGGGCTGCAACTTCGACGTCACCAACCCTGGTCCGACGCTCGACGAGAATCTCAACACGCCCGGCGCGATGCCGGCGCTCGTGAACGGCATGGGTGGCGACCTGTCGGTCGCACTCGGCACGTGGGTGGAGCGCTCGTCGCTGCTCTCGGGTGAGCTGTTGCACTCCGGCAACTTTGCCGTCGAACGCTTCTTCAACATCGGGCAGATCAGCCCGAACGATGCGAACGGTGACTGGGCGCGACTCCAGCGCGCGCGATTCGTCGCGGAGGACGGACTCCGGCGCATGAAGACGGTGCTCGGGACGGGCTTCGAGACGAATGCGGTCACGCCGCGCGCGTACCTGTACGCCGGTTTCGCCAACCGCCTGCTTGGCGAGAATGTCTGTCAGGCCGTCTTCGACGGCGGCCCGGCCGAGAGTGACACTGCGCACTTCGTGCGTGCGGAAAGCCTGTTCACGCGTGCACTCACGATCGCGCGCGCGCA
>JAZKCW010000051.1:0-12041 GCA_040387895.1 Gemmatimonadota bacterium | reverse complement strand
ACAGAGTGGCGCAGCGAACCGCCGGTTTCTACAGCCTCACGCGGAGGCGCGGAGAACAGCGCGCAGAGGCGCGGAGGGGTGCATGCCGCGAACTCAGTTCAGCGACTCTTTTGGGGTGGCTCCGTGGCATGCCACAGACCCTACATAAAGAAAAGCAAAAGTGGGGCACGAAGAAATCTCCCCGGCGTGCCCCGGTCCGCGCCTCCGCGCGCTGTTCTCCGCGGCTCTGTGTGCAGTTCTCCGCGCCTCCGCGTGAGGCTGTAGAAACCGGCGGTTCGCTACGCCCCTCCGTGGTCCGCCGCGACCTCTGCGTGAGACGCGGTTGCCGTCGCCGTTCCCATTGCCGATGTCCGCCCCGCCGCGCTCGCCGAAAGCCCGGTCCTTGCAGTAGCGTACGGACATGGCTGACCCGACTACTGCATCCCCGCGACGGCCCGCCTCACGCGCCCGTGTCGCGGGTTCCGGCTGCGTTGCGCTCGTCACACTCCTGCTGGTCGCGGCCTGCGAGAAGCCCGCGGTGCGCTGGCTCGACGAGGCGCCGCTGTCCACGTCGCAGCCGTCGCCGCTCGTCGGGCGTGCGGAGACGCCACTCGACAGCACGCTCGCCGACACGTCCGCGCTCGCCGCGTTCCTGCTCACGCAGGACCTGCTGCGCGAGGCCGGCGCCGCGGAGCTCGTGGCCTCGCATCTCGACAGCACGCCCGCGGCACGGGAGAGTCTGACCGTCAGCGCGGTCATGCCCATGGCGCCCATGGCACCCGCGCCCAGCTCTCCACTGGGTGATGCCGAAGCGCCGATCGATGCCGCACGCTGCGCGCGTTCCCTCCGGTTCGCCGATGCACCAGGCCGAGGCCGCGTGGCCGTCTGGTGGTCGAAGCGCGATCGCGGGCGCGTGATGCTGCTCGCCGCATGGCGCGATGCAAGCGCGTCTACCACGCCGCCGTCCACCGCCCCGCCGACTGGCGCACCGGCGTCCGGCGTCTCGGCAGACAGCACCCCGGCGTCTGGCGTCCCGGCGTCTGGCGTCCAAGCAGCATGGCGTGGCCCCATCATCGTCGACTCGCTCGACCAGGGCCCCGGTGATGCACAGGCCGGCGATCGCGGGTCCGTCGGCTGCGCGCGCGTCGCGCCCAGTGTCGTCGTCGACGATCGCCATGGTTACGTCCACGTCGCCTACGCACTCGTCGGGCCGGAAGGGCCCGGCGTCTTCTATGCACACCAGATGGATCCGCGCTCCGCCTTCGAGCCGCCGCAGGCCATCGTGTACGGTGCACGGCTCGGTGCGGCGCGCGTGGCCGCCGCCGGTGACGTCGTCGCCGTCGCCTACGAGGATCCGAACAGTGGCGCGCGCGCACGGGTCGCCGTCGCGATCTCGCGCACGTCCGGGCACATCTTCGCCGACCGCCTGGTCGCGAGCGCCGACAACGCGAATGGGGTCGATCCGTTCGTCGCCGTGCGGGGGCGCGCCGTCGTCGTGGGGTGGAGCGACATTCCCGCATCCGGCGACACCACGTTCCGCATCCGGCGCGCCAGGGTCGAGTAGGCCAGCGCCGTCCTCCAACCTCCCGTCCCATGCTCCTGCTCGGCGCCCACTGCATCGACAAAGGCGGCATTCCCATGGCCGCGCGACGTGCCGGCCGCGGAGACATGGCGTCGTTGCAGATCTTCAGCGCGATTCCCAAGTACTACAACGACAAGGTCGGTGTGAAGCCGGATCGCGTCGCGCGCTTCCGCGAAGCGCTGGAGATCGCCGGCATCGCGCCGAAGAACGTCGTCGTGCATGCCGCCTATGTGCTCAACTGCGCTACGCCGGACGAGGAGAAATGGGGACGTGCCGCCGCGGGGCTCGCCAAGGAGTTCGAGCGATCGACGGCGCTCGGCGTCGGCGGGGTGTGCTTCCATCCCGGCGCGGCGACGGACGGTGATCGTGACGCCGCCGTGCGTCGAGTGGGTGTGGCGATGGCGCGCGCACTCGCCGCGGTGCCCGAGGGCGAGACGCGCCTCCTCATCGAGAACACCGCGGGCGCCGGCACGACCGTCGGGCGCACGCCCGAGGAGATCGCCGGCATGCTCGAAGGCATTCCCGCGGCGAGCCGTGGGCGGGTCGGCTACGGGCTCGACACCTGCCATCTGTATGCATCGGGTTACGCGCTCAACGAGTCACGGGCCGCGCTCACGAGTGTGCTCGACATGTTCGAGACGGTCATCGGCGAGCCGCCGTCGTTCTTCCACCTGAACGACAGCGAGGGCGCACTCGGGTCGAATCGCGACCGGCACATGCTGGTCGGCGCTGGTGAGATCGGTGCCGACGCGTTCAGCTGGCTCCTGAAGGACCGGCGCGCACGCGGTGTGCCGCTCATCCTCGAGACACCGCAGCAGCATCCCGATGTGGCCGACGACGACGACACGCCTGATCCATGGGACGTGAGCTCCATCGCGCGCCTGCGCGAGCTCGCCGGCTCCTGAGTCTCCAGCGCGGCGTCAGGCTCGCTGCTCTTGCTGCGCTGCTGGCATTCGCCGGCTGTCGGACCGACGTCGCCACCGCGATCGTGGAAGAGCCCGTGCGTGTCCGCACGGAAGAGGGCTTCGAGCTCGCCGGTACGCTGGTGCGCCCGGCGCTGCCGGCCCGTGCGGGGCGCACACCCGTTGTCCTGCTGATCGGTGGCTCCGGGCCGCAGGATCGCGACGGCGCACGCGTCGAGCTTGCAGGGTACTTCCCGTTTCGCGATCTGGCGGGCGCATTGGCCGCGGCAGGTATCGCAACCCTGCGGCTGGATGATCGTGGCACTGGCGCGTCGTCAGGGCGCTTTGCGGGCGCAACGACGCGCGACTTCGCGCGCGATGCGGGGGCGGCGCTGCGCTGGCTGCGCGGTCGCTCCGATCTCGATGGGACGCATGCGGCCGTGTTGGGACACAGCGAGGGAGCGCTCGTGGCATTGCTCGCCGCGGAGTCCGACAGCCTGATCGCGGCCCTCGTGCTGCTCGGCGCACCGTCACGGCCCGGGCGCGAACTCGCACGCTGGCAGCGTGATGCTTTCGTGTCCGCCGACCCCGCCACGTATCCACCAGAGCGGCGCGCAGCCGTGCTCTCGGAAGCGGAGACGGTCGCCGACCGTGCGGCCGAGGGGGATCCATGGCTGCGCGAGTGGTTCGCACTCGACCCGCGAACGATCGCGCGCGCCACGCGAGCGCCCGCGCTGCTGCTGCACGGGGAGAATGACCGTCAGGTTCCGGTGCAGCAGGCGGAGGAGCTTGCACGCGTGCTCGAGAGGAGGGTGCAGGGGCCATCCGTCGGGGCTGGGACGCGCGCGGCGGGCGCTGCGCTGCCGTGGGTGACGCTCAAGCGCTTCGCCTCCACCAACCACCTGTTCCTCGAAGACTACGACGGCGACCCACGCGGCTACGCGCGTCTGGCCTCCCGACGGGTGCGGGACGACGTCTCCGACGCGATCGTCACCTGGCTCGCGATGCGCTTTCACACGGTGCGCTGAGTACGCGACGCGCGCGAGAAACGCACGAGAAGAGCGCGCGAAGAGCACGAGAAGCGCACGCGAGGAGCACACAGGAAGCACGCAGGGAGCGGTGCGTGGAGGGCTCCAGAGGAGAAAACACGCACTTCCGAGTGAAAAACATGCGTTTTCAGAGGGAAAAACGCATAATGGGCTATTGCGCGCGGTTACGGTGATTGTAGTTTGTGGCGCGTCTGTGCTCTCGTGCGCGACTCGAGAATGCGATTTCGCACGACGCGACACGACCCGTCACTACATCCAGGAGACCGCATGGCCGCTGCGAAGAAGTCCGCGAAGAAGGCTGCGAAGAAGGCTGCCCCGAAGAAGGCCGCCGCGAAGAAGGCGCCGGCGAAGAAGGCCGCTGCCAAGAAGGCTGCACCGGCGAAGAAGGCTGCACCGGCGAAGAAGGCCGCTGCGCCAGCAAAGAAGGCTGCCCCGAAGAAGGCCGCGAAGCGGACGCCGAACGCGGCGTTTATGAAGGCGCTCACCCCGAGTCCGGAGCTCGCGGCCGTCGTCGGCGACAAGCCGCTCGCCCGCACGGAAGTCGTCAAGAAGCTCTGGCAGTACATCAAGAAGAACGACCTGCAGGACGCCAAGAACCGTCGCGCCATCAACGCCGACGACAAGCTCAAGCTCGTCTTCGGTGGCAAGAAGCAGGTCAGCATGTTCGACATGACCAAGCTGGTGTCGGCGCACCTCAAGTAACATCCGGCAGTCCTTGCCGTAGTTTGAAGGGGCGTGTCCCGTCGGGATGCGCCCCTTCACGTTGCCGTGCTCTTTTCCTCCTGATCCATTCCAGTGGCTTCGAAGCGCTCCGCTCCAGACTCCAAGGGCAGTGTGTCCTCCCTCCGCTCCGGCAAGTCGGGCAAGTCGTCGGGAGGCCGCTCCGGCCTGTGGGAGAACATCAAGGCCGTCGTGGTCACCCTGGTGATCTTCCTCCTCATCCGGACGTTCCTGCTGGAGGCGTACCGCATCCCGTCGGGCAGCATGATCCCCACGCTGCTCGTGGGTGACTGGCTCTTCGTCAACAAGCTCGCATACGGCCCGCACGTCCCGTTCACGGACATCAACCTGCCGGGCTACGACGAACCCGCGCGCGGCGACGTCATCGTGTTCAAGTCCCCGCCGCAGGTCGACCAGCCATGGGATCCGACGCCGACGCTCGTCAAGCGGATGCAGGCGGTCGCCGGGGACACGATCTTCATGCGCGCGGGCGTGCTCAACGTGAATGGCACACCGCGTCCGCAGGGCGCCCAGTACGCGAACAACACGAAGGGCGACGGCTCCTTCTCGGTCCCGCTCTTCGACTGGCAGCGCAACTTCGTCCTGCGCGGCTCGCGTTTTGGTGAGCCAATCGCCACGCCCACGCTAGACGACTGGGGCCCGATGATCGTGCCCGCCGGTCACCTCTTCATGCTCGGCGACAACCGGTACGACAGCAAGGACGGCCGCTACTGGGGCTTCGTGCCGCGGGAGAACGTGCGCGGCCGCCCCGTGTTCGTGTACTACTCGTATCGCTCCGGCGACAGCGAGAAGGCGCTGCCGTTCCTCACGGACATCCGGTGGGGACGCATCGGCACCGTGATCCGCTAGCACGGGACACTGATGGCCACCGCGGTGGGTCGGGCGCTCGCGCTGGCTGCGGCGCTGTGTGTCGCTGCACCGGCCGTGCCCGTCCTCGCGCAGGGAACCGTGCAGGGCCGCGTGCACACCGACACGCTCTGGGCGCAGTCGCTCGGCATCCGCAAGGCGCTCGCCGTCTACCTGCCGCCTTCCTACCAGTCGTCCGGTGCACGCCGCTATCCGGTGCTCGTGTACCTGCACGGGATGTACGGCAACGAGCGCGACTGGACAGCGGCCGGCAACATCACTCGCGTGCTCGACTCGCTGGCGGGCGCCGGGGCGCCGGAGGCCATCGTCGTCATGCCCGATGGTGACGACGGCTGGTACACCACGTGGAACCTGCTCGTCGATGCCGGTGCCTGCCGCGCGGACACCGTGCGCCGCGAACCCGCAGCCACGTACTGCGTGCCGTGGCCGCACTACGACGACTACATCGCCCGCGACATCGTGGCGCACGTCGACCGCCGCTATCGCACGCGAGCGACACGGCGGTCACGCGGGATCGCGGGCCTCAGCATGGGCGGGTACGGGGCCGTGTCGCTGGCGCTCGCCTATCCCGACGTGTTCGCCGCCGCGGCGAGCCACTCCGGCGTGCTCTCGCCGCGTTTCCTGGGCCCCAGGCCATTTGCCCCACCCGCGCGCTACGCCAGCGACTCTGCGGGCCTGCGGGCGGCCGCAGGAGGCCTCTGGCGGTTCATGGCACCGGCGTTCGGGCGCGACACGATCGGGTGGGTTGCGCGCGATCCGGGCCGGCTTGCCGCGCGACTGGTGCGGCAGGGCCGACGGGCGCCCGCGCTCATGTTCGATTGCGGCGTCGGCGATCCGTACATCGACCAGAACCGTGATCTGCACGCCACGTTGCAGCGACTCGGCGTGTCGCACCGCTTCACCGAGCACCCGGGAGCGCACGACTGGACCTACTGGCGCGCGCATGTGCGCGAGAGCCTCGCATTCCTGCTCGGACAGGTGGCAGGAGGCTCGTAGGAGGCGGTGCGCGGGCCGACACGTCACCATCGCACTGTGACGCGGCGTACCGGGCACGTGCTGCCGGAGTCTGGCGCCGGACTGGACCGGTCGTAGGTTGCGGACATGTCCCGCTTCTTTCCACGTGACGTGGTCCACTGGGGCGAGCAGCAGTTGCATCCGCTGCGCGCGTTCGCCATCCGCACGATCGAACCGGCAGGAATCACGGGGCTCGTGCTGCGGGTGTACCGCGCGATCGTGCTGAGCGCCGCGATGACGGCCGGCGTGTTGCCGCTCCTCGGCGCACTGCTCGTCGGCGTGCTGTTCCTCTGCGGAATGCTCACGTGGCACCTCGGCAATTATCCATTGCGCCGGTGGCCGAGACGCCTCGCCGCATTTCTCGTCGTGGAAGTCGTCGCGGAACTGGGCATGAGCTCACTGCTCATCGCATTCGGCCGTGAACGATTCGGTTCGGCTGTGGCCACATGGGCCGACTGGTGGCCCATGGCCGGACAGACGTTCGCCGAACGCGCCGTGGTGATGGTGCTGTTCACCGGAGTGCTGGCACTCACGGTACAGCTCGTGCGCCGCATGGTCGACAAGCGCGAACCGGCACTGGCGAAGCACACGCTTTAACCGCTGACGGGACAGGTGCCCGCATGTAGCTTGGTGAGGTCTCCCCCAAACCCTCCCGCCATGCGCCGTCACACCGCTTTCCGCATCCGCGCCGCCGCCCTTGCCTCCGCAGTTTCGGCTTCTGCAGTAATCGCTTCTGCGTTTCCCGCTTCGCTGCTTTCGCAGCCAATTGTCACCCCGCTTTCGCCCGGCGCTCGTGCCTCCGGTTCGACGGCCGCCGACACGCTCCGCCCGTTCGGCACGCTGCGCGACCAGGCGTTCCGCCAGCAGAAGTGGCTCGAGCTGCGCATGGAGCGCACGCTGCCGGCGCTCATGCGTCGCGAGGGCGTCGACATGTGGGTCGTGCCGATGCGTGAGTACGCGGAGGACCCGCTTTTCCACGCCATCGTGTCGCCGACCACGTTCGCGGCCCGTCGTCGGACGATCTACGTCTTCTTCGATCGTGGCCCCGAGCAGGGCATCGAGCGCATCGCACTCGGCGGCACGTCGCAGGGCAGTGTGTTCAAGGCCGTGCGCAGCATGAAGCCGGTCGCCGCACCGGCAGCGGGCAGCCGCGGCAACGAGCGCACGGCCGAGCTGTGGGGCGACGAGCAGTGGAGCATTCTCAAGACCGTGATCGAGGAGCGTGCACCGAAGAAGATCGCGGTGAACACGTCACGGACGTTCGCGTTCGCGGACGGGCTCACGTCGGGCGAGCGCGATGGCATGTTCCAGGCGCTGGGCAGCGCGATCACCGCGCGCGTGGTCCCAGCCGAGGCGATGGCCGTCGACATGATCGCGTCGCGCCAGCCGGAGGAGGAAGCCGCATTCACGGAACTCAACAAGGTGGCGTGGGCAATCATCGAGGAGGCGTTCTCGAACCGCGTGATCAAGCCCGGCGTGACGCGCACGGAGGACGTGGTGTGGTGGATGCGGCAGCGTCTCGCCGACCAGGGACTTACGACGTGGTTCCAGCCGAGTGTCGAGGTGCAGCGCAGTTTCGACAACAAGGAGCCAGTAGGCTTCAACCCGATCATCCTCGCGGGTGACGTGTTGCACTGTGATTTCGGCGTGACTGCGATGGGGCTCAACACCGACACGCAGCACATGGCGTACGTGCTCAAGCCTGGCGAGACGGATGCACCGGCAGGCCTCAAGGCGGCATTGCTCGCGAGCAACAAGATGCAGGACATTTCGGTCGAGGAGCTCAAGCCGGGCCGCACCGGTAACCAGATCCTCAAGGCTTCACTCGACCGCATGCGTGCGGCGGGCATCGACGGCACCATCTACTCGCACCCGATCGGCCTGCACGGCCACGGCGCGGGTGCACTGATCGGCCTGTGGGACTACCAGGACGGCGTGCCGGGCCGCGGCGACCACAAGGTCATCCCGGGCATGTGGTACAGCATCGAGTTGCAGGCGACCACCAAGGTGCCGGAGTGGGGCAACCAGCCGGTGCGGAGCGCGCAGGAGGAGGACGTGATCATCGGCGCGGATGGCAAGGTGCGCTGGGCCAACAAGCGGCAGGCGTCGTATCACCTCATTAGAGCGGGTGCGATGTAGATGACCGAGGGACCTGCAGGGCAGGGCGTCCACCTCCCGGCAGGTCGCTGGTTCGTTGCGCTCTACACGCTGACGGCGTTCGCCAATGCGGCGCTGTTGTTCAGTGTGGAACCGATGTTCGCGAAGCTCGCTCTGCCACTGCTGGGCGGTACGCCGAGTGTGTGGAACACCGCGCTCGTGTTCTTTCAGGCCGCACTGCTGCTCGGTTACGCGTATGCGCATGCCACGTCGCGGTGGCTGCGCCCGGGGCAGCAGGCTGCGGTGCATGCAGTCCTCTTGGCCATGAGCTGCCTCGCACTTCCCATCCGTCTGCATGCGGGGGGTGGTCCACCGGTAGGCGCCGCCGCGATCGGGTGGCTGGTGCTGGTGTTCACTGTGTCGATCGGCCTTCCGTTCGCGGTGCTCGCGAGCGGCGCCCCACTGCTCCAGCGCTGGTTCGCGAGCAGCACGCACGAGCGCGCAGCGAATCCGTATTTCCTGTATGCTGCCAGCAACGCCGGCAGCCTCTGCGCGCTGCTGAGCTATCCATTCCTGATCGAGCCGTGGTTCTCGCTCGTCACGCAGCGCGCCGTGTGGTCGGCGGGATACGTGCTCGTCATGGCCCTGGTCGCAGCGTGCGTGTGGTATGGCCTTCGAGCGCGCACCGGTGAAGCACACGCCCAGCCGTCCCGACCGGAGGAATCGGCCGAGCCGATCACGGCGCGTGATCGCGCGCGGTGGGTGCTTTACGCGGCGGTGCCATCCAGTCTGCTGATGGGCGTGACCACGTACATCACGACCGACGTGGCGTCCGTGCCCCTCCTGTGGGTGGTGCCGCTGTCGTTGTACCTGCTCTCGTTCATCTTTACCTTCGCCACCAGGCCACCGGTCCGGCACGAGCATGCGGTGCGCGCCGAATCGTATGCGCTGATCGGTGCGGCACTCCTGCTGTTCTGGACCGTCGCGCTGCCCGGCCTCGTGCATGTCGTGTTTCACTTCGGCGTGCTGTTCCTGGTGGCCATGGTGTGCCACGGGGAACTCTCCCGACGTCGCCCGCCGGCGCGCGGGCTGACGGAGTTCTTCCTCTGGATTTCAGTAGGCGGTCTTGTCGGGGGGGTGTTCAACGCGCTGCTGGCACCGGTGCTGTTCACCGAGGTCGTCGAATATCCGCTTGCCCTCGCCATCGCCGGATTCCTGCGGCCGCTGATCGTGGAGGCTGACCCGGAGGCGGCCAGCGACACCGATTCGACACCGCGGCGCGAGCGTCTTCTCGACATCGTCTTTCCACTCGCCGTCCTGCTCGTGCTCACGGCGAGCGCCATCGGAGCGGACATCGCTGGTGCCGATCGGTTCATCACGGGCATCACGGTGGTCGTAGCCACGGTGATCCTGCATGGCTCGACGAGCCGCCCGGTGCGATTCGGCCTCGCGTTAGGCGCCGTCTTCGTCGCCGACGGGTTGCGTCCGAAGGCCGTGGGCTACCACAAGGAATTGCACGCCGAGCGCAGTTTCTTCGGGGTGTACCGCGTGCGCGATAATGCGGATGGGTCCTTCCGCCATTTGATGCACGGTACGACGCTGCACGGCTCGCAGTCCCGGGCGTTCAAGTCGAAGCTCGACCCGCTGACGTACTATCATCGCGATGGACCCATTGGCGACCTGTTTGCATATGAGGGGCCGGAGGGGGCGCTGCATGCCCTGGTGCCCGCTGGTATCGCACCGTCCCGCCGGGTCGCCCTGGTGGGCCTCGGTACGGGGACACTCGCGTGCTACGGGCGTACCGGGGAAGTGTGGACGTTCTATGAGATCGATCCCGTGGTCCAGTCGATTGCGAGCGATCCGCGGTTCTTCACATACATGCGAGACTGTCCGCCGGTGAAACGCGTCGTGCTGGGCGATGCGCGGCTCACGCTGCGGCGCGCACCCGATGCGGCATACGACGTGATGGTACTGGATGCCTTCAGTTCCGATGCGATTCCGGTGCACCTGCTCACGCGCGAAGCCTTCGCGCAGTATTTCCGGGTACTGTCGCCACGAGGTGTGCTGGCCGTGCACATCAGCAATCGGCACCTCGACCTCGAACCGGTGGTCGCCGCCATCGCGGAGGAGTCGAGGCTTTTTGCCCGCGTGCGGGCAGATACGCGTATTTCGAGCCGGCAGATTGCCGCAGGGCAGTCGGGCGCCGTGTGGGTGTTGCTCGCTCGCGATAGCGCCTCGCTTGGCGGCGCGGCGGCCAGCCGGCGCTGGCTTGTACTGCAGCCTAGCGGCGACGTGTGGACCGACGATTTTTCCAATGTGCTGCGGGCGCTGCGGTGAAAACGCGGGCAGCGCTCCACGAGAGTCCTCTCACCACTTAGATTTCCCCTCATGCCTTCCGCCCCCACTCCCATGATCCGCAAAGACAAACAGCTCATCGTCGTCGGCGATCGCGTGCTCGTGAAGGTCGGTGACGGCGAGCAGCGCACCAATGTCGGCCTGTATCTCCCACCGACGGCCATCGACAGCCAGGCGGTGCAGGGTGGCGACATCGTGTCCACGGGCCCAGGCCTCGCGCTGCCCGACATGGGCGGCGATCCCGGCGAGGAGTCGTGGCGCGTGTCGAGCAGCAGTCGCGAAGCCAAGTACGTGCCGATGCAGGCTCGGGTCGGCGACTACGCGCTGTTCTTCCGCAAGGCCGCTGTCGAAATCACGTTCGAGAACGAGCAGTACCTGGTCGTACCGCAGTCCGCGATTCTCGCGCTCGTGCGCGGTCGTGATGACGACGACGACCTCCCGGACTACTAAAGGAGCAACACCATGTATCCAGAGCAGATCGTCGCCCCCATGCGGCAGGAACTCACCCGTCTCGGCGTCGAGGAGCTGCGCACCGCGCAGGATGTCGATGCCCGCCTGCAGGATCACAAGGGCACGGCGCTGGTCGTCGTGAACTCCGTGTGTGGCTGCGCCGCGCGCAATGCGCGACCGGCCATCGCCACGGCCATGTCGCACGCGACCAAGCCCGACGCGTCGTACACCGTGTTCGCCGGCCAGGACACCGCAGCGACGCAGCGTGCAAGAGAGTACTTCACCGGCTACGCCCCGAGTTCGCCCAGCATCGCGCTCATGAAGGACGGCGACGTGGTGTTCATGCTGGAGCGCTATCGCATCGAAGGGCGCACGGCCGACCAGATCGCGGCGGACCTGAAGGACGCGTTCGACCGCTACTGCGGTCCGGTCAGCGCCACGGTCTGATCTCGCGTCGGCGCGTTCGGGCAGGGTTGCCTTGCGGAGGGACCAGCCGGTCGTAGCATACCGACGACCGCTGGTTCACTCCCCAAGCCCCGAGGTTCCGCTCATGCCGGTCGTGCCATCTCCCACCCTCGGCTCGCCGATCTGGTTCGACGTGATGTCGGCCGATCCCGACGCGGGGCGCAAGTTCTACTCCGCACTGTTCGGCTGGACGTTCGAAGTCGGCGGGCCGGAGTCAGGCTTCTATGCAATGGGCCGCAAGGGCACGCTCAATGTCGCGGGCATGGGTGGAATGCCACCGGGTGCACCGATGCCATCCGCGTGGAACGTCTATTTCGGCGTCGCCGATGCCGACGAGACGGCTAGGCGGATTACGGATGCCGGCGGCCAGGTGATGCTGGCGCCGATGGACGTCATGGAGTTCGGCCGCATGGCGATGTGCGCCGACCCGACGGGTGCCATGTTCGGGCTCTGGCAGCCGAAGATCCACACGGGCTCGCAGTTGGCGAACGAGCACGGCGCGATGGCATGGAGCGAGGTGAACACGCGCGACATCGATCG
>JAZKCW010000050.1:0-75997 GCA_040387895.1 Gemmatimonadota bacterium | reverse complement strand
CGCCGCAGCAGCGCGTGCTCAACACGCTCTGGCAGGACGCGCGCCTGAACCGCCTGCTGGAGCTCGAAGGGACGACGACGGACAAGAGCAAGGTGTACACGCTCAATGCCATGCTCGACGACGTGCGCAAGGGAATCTGGGACGAGCTCTTCGACGCGAGCACCGTCATCAACGTGTTCCGCCGCGAGTTGCAGAACGATCACATCTCGCTGATCAACTCGAAGATGACTCCTCCGCCGGCGGCCGCTCCGGGTGGCGGTGGCGGCGGCGGCGGCGGGTTCGGTGGTCCGCCGGCAGCGCCGTTGTCGGAGGATGCGAAGTCGCATCTGCGTGGGCAGCTCACGGCGCTCAAGGACGAGATCGAGCGGGCGATCCGCAAGGCGGGCGACAAGCCGACCGAGCTGCACCTGAAGGCCGCGCTGCACCGCATCGAAGTGCTGCTGGATGCGAAGAGCACGCCGCCCAAGGCGATCGTTCCGTAACGCGGCGCCATAGGACCGCGTAGCATTTCAGACGACAATCGGGCGCCGCTGCATGGCGGCGCCCGAAGCCCCTTGCCTCAGGAGATGTGATGCAGAGAAAGCTGATGCTGCTGTTGACGTTGCCACTGTTCGCGGCCAGCCTCTCGGCGCAGGGGGCGGCGCAACAGGGCGCGGCCGGCACGGATAGCGCCCGTGCAGCGCGGCAGGCGGCCGCGAACAAGCCGCGCACGATCGCCGGCATCAACAGCGTGTGGCTCGAGGAGCTCACGCAGCCCGAGCTGCGCGACATGATCAAGGACGGCTACACGACGGTTCTGATCATGACGGGCGGCGTGGAGGACAACAGCGCCAACCTCGCCATGAACAAGCACAACCTCAACAACAAGCTTCACGGCGAGATGATCGCCCGGAAGATGGGCAAGACGCTCGTGGCGCCACTCGTCACGCTCGAGCCGGGGAACGCCGGCGCGAACATTCAGGCCGGCCGCGCCGGCCCGATGCTTTCGCAGGCCACCTATCGCGCGGTGCTCTTCGACATGGGCAACTTCCTGCGCAGCATGGGCTTCAAGGAGATCTACTACCTGGGCGACAGCGGCGGAAACACGCGCGGCATGCAGGGCGCTGCCGACTCGCTCACCGCGATGTACGCGAGCAGCCCGGAGAAAGTGTACTTCAAGCACATCCCCGAGTACTACAACCACATCTCGCACGTGCAGCCGTTCATCCAGAACGAGCTCAAGATCCCCGAGCAGATCAAGATCGGTGCGAGCACCGGCAGCAGCGGCCTACACGAGGAGCTCGCAATCGATGCGACGCTGTCGCTCGTCGACCCGCAGTCGATCCGCTTCGAGCAGCGCGTGAAGGCCGGTCAGGCGGAGATCAACGGCGTGAAGTTCCAGTCGCTCAAGTGGCTGCAGGACATCGGCCGCAAGGTCGCCGACCTGCGCACGACGACGACCATCAACGCCATCAACGCGTATCGGGCGACACTGCCGAAGCCGTAAGGCTCAGCCGCCTACTGGGCGAGGGCATACGCGACGATGGCGTTGGCGTGGCCATGACCCAGCCCATGCTCCGTCTTGAGCCAGTTCACGATCTCCATGTGCCGCATGCCGCTGCGAGTGCGCACCAGGTCGAGCCAGTATGCGATCGGCTGTCCGTACTTCTTCTCGATCGAAGGGAAGTAGGAGGCGGGCCCGCTCGGCTTCTCGTCTTTCGGCATGTGATGCTCAGGGTTCGAGCACGATGGTCGTCGCGTACACCTGCACCGGACAGGACCGCAGCTCGACGTCGCCGAACCACGCCGTGATGCGCTGCCCTGCGCGCATATCGCCGATCGAACCCGCGCGCCCGTCCCGCCAGACGACCCGCGTCTCCGCTCCGACCGACGCGCGCGCATGCCGCTGGCAGGCCGGCCGCAGGGGGCGGTGCTCCAGCAGCACCCGTGGGCCAGACTCGATTGCGATGATCACGCCCACCAGCGACGGCGACCTCGCGGGCGCGCCGAGCGAGGCGTTGGGCAGCGTGGATACGGAAAGGCCGGCTGGCTCACCTGCGCACGCGGCCAGCAGCGCGGTCGCAATCAACAGCTTCACCAACTGAGACGACATCTGCACCTCCAGGTCTGGGTGGAGATCAACCGCATGGCCGGCCTTGTCGTCACAGCGCCTGGCCGGGTCTAAGCGGTCTTCCTCGCCATCACGGCTCGCACAAGAAGTCCCAGCCCACCGATCAACGCGCCCATGATCGCACCGCTGAGGCCGAAATTCAGCAGATACCAGACGCTCGACTCCACTTCTCCCATGCGTCGAACATCTGCATGAGAATGAACGGGGACATTGGCAGATGCGAAGCGCTGAATGGGACATCGAACACCCCATCCAGGTTGCGAATAAAGGAATAAGAGCGCGCGATGGCGTGGAGCGCAATAAGGATCTCAGCGACCCTCTAATACTTAGGTATCTACAAAAGTGTTTGCACGCGGTACAATGCGTTGAGCAGATCGGACAACCCGAGCATCTGGATGGTACGAGACATGGTGCAATCCGCGGCAGCTGACGCAGTGTTCCACGCCCTGTCCAACCCGACCCGGCGGAAAGTCCTCGAGCAGCTGTCGGTCGGACCAGCGACCGTCAGCGAACTGGCGGCGCCGTTTGACATGCAACTTCCGTCGTTCGTGCAGCACCTCTCGCTGCTCGAACGGAGCCGGCTGGTGAAGTCGAAGAAGCGCGGACGCGTACGGACGTACGAGCTCGCACCTGAACGACTCAAGGTCGTCGAGGACTGGCTGACCGCGCGTCGCCGGCTGTGGGAAGCGCGACTGGATCGGTTCGACCAGCACGTCAAACAACTCAAGGAGAAGGAGTCCGAATCATGAGCACACTCATTGGCACTGCAATCGCGCTTGACCCGAAACTCGACTTCGCGATCGAACGATTCATCGACGCGCCGGTGCGGCTCGTCTGGGAGGCGCTGACGAAGCCGGAGCATCTCATGGAGTGGTACATGCCCAGACCGTGGGGTCGTGTGACACGCGCCGAGTTGGACCTGCGACCCGGTGGCATTCTCAGCATCGACATCGTCGTCGGCGATGGACCGGAGGTGCCCAACGTCGGCTGCATCCTGGAAGTCATCCCCCAGCAGCGGCTTGTCTGGACCTCGATGCTATTCCCCGGCTATCGGCCGGCGGTGTTCGACGACATTCCGATCACGGCCATCATGACGATGCAGGCGGAGGGCACCGGTACGCGCTACGTGTTCACGGCGCTGCACCGGAGTGAGTCTGACCTCGACGCGAACAAATCCTCAGGCTTCTACGAAGGCACCGAGATCGCGGTCGATCAGTTCGTGGCGCACGTGCTGGCGATGCGCTAGCACCCGGCGAACGTACGGCAACGCTCGGCGCGCGCCGAGCAGACTACGCGTCGCGCTGCGGCTCGTAGTGCAGCAACACCACGCCGGTGTCGTAGGTGCGCATGTCTACACGCTTGAGCCGCGCGTAGGCGTCGCGATCCGGGAACAGTCGCCGGCCTTCGCCGACCAGCGTCGGGCAGACCTGCAGATGGTACTCGTCGATCAGGTCTGCTTCCATCAGCGACTGGTCCAGGGAAAGACTTCCCCACAGCACCATGTGCTTGCCCTGGTCCGCCTTGAGGCGTCGTATCTCGCGCACGGCGTCGCCGCGCACGACCTGCGCGGGGCGCCACGTCCCCCACGGCGCCTCGCTCAGCGTGTTGGAGAAAACGACCTTCGGCAGCTCGTTGAGCCGGTCGGCGATGATCTCCTGCTCGGCGCTCGCAGTCGGCCAGAAGTCGACGAACAGCTCGTAGGTGCGGCGCCCCAGCAGAATCGTGTCGACGCTGTCGAGGAATCGCAGCTGGTCGCGATCGGAGTACTGGTCGGTGTCGGTCGACGGAAAGAAATCCAGCTTTCCGTCACGATCTTCGGCGAACCCGTCGAGCGACAACCACTCCTGGAGAATGAGCTTCCTCATGAGGCGATCTCCGTGATGGTGCGGCTGGCGAGATAGGCCTTGATCCGCGCCCAGTACCCTTCCCGCCAGGCGGCTTCGACCCCGGGAATCAGCGGGGCCGGCACGCCACGATGCGTGAGCACCAGTTCGGTCCCGCCATCCGGTGTCGGCGTGAGCGTCACCGCAGCCATCGAGAAGATGCCCTCGGGGAAACTGCGATGGCGCCAGGCCTGCACGATGCGCCGACCGGGTACGAGATCCACGTTGATGCCCGTGACCTCGTCGTCACCGGTCGAGAACATCCCGCCTACCCTGTCGCTGATGGTCGCCTTCCTGCCGGTCACTGCCGAGTGCCTGCTCGAATCCGCGAGCAGCCCGTACACGATGGCAGGCGAGGCTCTGAACTTCACACGCTGCTTGATGGTCTTGCACATGGCTGCCTCGTGCGCCCCTGCATGAATGGGATCGTGTGAGCGGGCAGTACGCGGTCTTCACATGCGACGCGCCTGATCGCTCCACGTGAGGTACTCCGGTTTAGCGCTGCTCGTCAAGCGGCATGGTCCGCGCGCTTCTCCGCAGCAGGAGCGCTCCACTCGCGAGGAGCAATCCTCCAGCGACGAACGGCGCGTCGATGGTTGCAGCCCTTGCAGCGTAGAGCGCGAATAGACCAGTCGCAATCCGATGCGTCGTCTCACCGTCTCATATCCCATTTGAAGTCAGTACAATCTGGCGCCGACCACGGCATCCGGTGCGTCCGGCACAACGGGAATGACCTGCGCCCCGGGAAATAGTTCGACGGCGGTGATGCGCCGACACGGATATCGAGCTTCAGGAAATCATCGAAGTGGCCGTCGTTCCTGAAAACTACGCGCACATGCGCTGCGCTCATGCGCAACGCTCATGCGCAACGCTCATGCACGGCGCTCACGTCCCGCGCTTTCCCGTGAACGGCGTCGGCGGCATGGCGACCTGCATCCCCGGCACTTCCCGCGCGATCGTGCCGCGCAGCACGTCGCCGTCGGCGGCAACGGTCCACGTCATGACGGCTTCGCGCATCCCCTGATCGCCGTTGATGTTGACGCGCACCTGCTGGCGCTGCGTGAACACCGCGCCAGCCGCGGTCGTCTTGCCGCCGAACGTGGCCACTGGCGGCGACGGCATGCCATCCGACCGGCTCAGCTGCGTCACCGTCGCGATCAGTGAGTCACCCGACGCGCTGATCACGATCGTGCCCTTTGCGATGACCGGTGTGACAACCTCGTTCTCCAGGCGGCGTCCACTCTCCCACTCGATCGTCCACGTGCCGGCGAGCGTGTTCGTGGCCTGGGCGCGAGCCGTGGCGGGCATGGCGAGCGCCGCGAGTGCAGCGATGGCGAGTCTGATGCGAGGCATGAGGCGTGTCGGAAGGGAGAGGGCGCAGCGGCTGAACCACCATGCACCATCCGACACGGCATCGTCGCGGGAGGGTTTACGGGTTCAGATCAATCGGACGGCCGGACTGATCAGAGCAGAGTCCCTTCGGTCGCCGGCGGCGAGTTCGTTCTGCGTTCTTTCAGCGACCGTGCGGCTGGCGTGCGTAGTGCTTCCGCAGCAGGTCTCCGCCGAAGTCGCTCTCGAGGTCGCGCCACACCGTGTGGATGTGGTTCGCGCCGCCCTGTGAGTTGTCGTACTCCACCAGCACGGTTGGTCCGTGAATGCGGTAGTAGTGCGGCTGGCCGGGACCGCTCCCGCCGGCCCACGCAAAGTGCAGCCGCGCGAACCCGGCCTCCTCGATGCGCCGCAGCTGCTGCGAGGCGGCGGAATCAGACATGCGTCCGGCGTACAGTTCGAGCAGGCGGCGCAATTGCGCCTGCTGGTCTGCCGTCATGTCGGCAGCGGGCAAACCGGCGAACGCCATGGATCGCACCACGGGATCGCTGCGGGTGACGATGTCTCCGAACGGCTGCGCGGCGATGACAACGCGCGTGCGCTGCCCCGCATCGAACATCCCGAGCAGCGCAAACCCCTGGTCCTCTTCACCCGCGAGCAGCCGCTGCCCCTGCTTCGGGCCACTGGGGATGCGCGCAGGGTTGGCGCCCATGAACAGCGGCGCGACCACTTGCCCGTGCGGGCCGAGTTCCGTGACGTTCACCGAGAGGTGATGGCCTTCGAACCGCCAGCCCCACGGCTGTGTCGCCGGTGTCGACTGCGGCGCATCAGGGCCGACGAAGAGCGACATGTAGTAGAGCTCCGGATCACGTCGAGGCACCCAGGGGAATCCCTCGAGTTCGCCAAGGATGCCCTCCAGCTCGATGACGCCGCGTGCGAGGGCCGTACCGCGCGTGCTGAGGCCGGTGCCCAGCAGCGCGAACGCGCCTGCACGTTGCCCGTCGTTCATGTCGCCCAACGGGAGGCCTTTGCGCGCTTGGGGCACGTAGGCCCAACGGCCGCGCTCCGGATCGTCGAAGGCGAACGACGCGCTCGAACGTTGGCGCGCCGTCAGCGTGGAGAGGAATGCTTGCGCGGGCGCGGCCGATGCCGCGGTGTCGGTGCCGGACGCGGCATTCGTGCGACCCGGCGATTGAGGGCCGCAGCCGGAAAGGGCCGGGAGGAGGACGACGGCGACGGTGCGCGCGTGTCTCCAGTGGGAGCGCATCACACGAGAGGCCATGGGTCGGGACGGAAACGGGAGGCGCCCCGATGGCGAGGGCGACATGCGGCGGGTGGCGGGTGGCGGTGGCGCACCGCCCACACCGCGAGTGAAACATATCGCGGCGGTTGCACGCGCCGACTGTCGATACGCGCGCGACAGCGGTGCAGTTTCAGTCGTGCGCCGGGCGGGACGGTGGGCAGATCTCAGCGTGCACGATGCTCTACCTGCCCATCTGCGTCTACCTGCAGGAGCGCGCGCGGCGCATCTCGGGCACCGCGCCTATCGAGCGATGATCGAGTCCACCACCTGCACGCCCGTTCCCCCCTTGAGAAGCACGAGATGGCGGCCCGACGCAGCCAGGCGAGTCGCCGGCCCGCCCGTGACCGAACCGCCGATGAAGAACGTCCCCCGGTCCGCCACGTTGCCCGCGACCAGTTCGATGTGGACATCGCTCTCCGATACGTCGACCGAGAAGGCCGGAAGGCCGCGCAACTGGAGGGTATCCGTGAGTGCAGCGAGTGCACTCGTGCCCACGCCGATGCGCGCCGGTCCATCAGCATAGATCCGGATCGCGAACCCCGCGCCGACGCCGCGCGTGCCCACCGAGTCGACGCGCACGACGACCTCCGCGGGCGGCTGAGAGATTGCCGCGGGTGCGGGCGCGAAGAACGCGCTGAGTGCGATGACAGAGGAGGCGGTGAGCGCGCCAACAGCAGTGAGTCGGGACAGACGAGGCATTACGGATTTTCCGGAATCAAGGAATTGCCAACGCCGAAAGAGAGCACCTCGCCGGCAGCGCACCAGCGTCTGTTCGTGCTCCAATGATCCAGGCGCGAGAAGTCGAACGCAGGACCGCCGCGATCCTAACGCGCGTTGGGACTGTCCATGTCGGCAGCGATGCGCCACGCACCCGCGGCACCTGACGCGCGGCGGGTGAGCGCGAGCATGAACTTGCCGCCCCGCGTCGGTCCTTTCTCCGCGCCGAACGTGCCGATGATGAACCCCGCAGAGTCGGCCCGTTCGAACGCCAGCGGCACCAGCGCGAGCGCGCCGCCCTCAGCGGCCAGTGTCGCCGCGATTGTCGGACCGCCGCGCTGTACGGGTGCTCCGGGCCGCAGGAGAAAGCCATCGGCGGCGAAGAGCGCGGCCAACGCGGCGCTGTCGCGGCTCGCATACGCCCGCTCGTACGCACGAAGCAGGTCTGCGAAGTCGGCCGGTACTTCGATCGCGGGCAGTGACACGGGCGTGGACTCCGGTTCGCCGGCGCAAGCGATCGTTCCGAGGAGTATGATGGCGAAGAGTGTGCGCATCGGCGGACGTTGTGGAAGGAATCCGCGTCGTGTCGTTTTCTCTGCCCGTCGATCCAGCCGAAGCAGAGCGCGACATCGAGCGCTTCGGCGTACGTGACGGACTGCAGCGGCGACGCGGCTTTTGCGATCCGGAGCCACAAGCCGGGCTCCGAGGAGTGACGTGCGCCGAGCCACCCATGAAAGGCGGCGCGGTCGGCGAAAAGCACGATCGGGTATTCGGACGCTGGAGCCATGATCGGCGTCCTACCGTGGAGACAGCTGCAATGCCAGCCACCGCGCCAGGTCCGGCTGATCGACAATCGACCATGAGTGCGGATGACGCGCACCGTTGGCGCGGTACCCCTTCCCCGTTGTCACGATGAGCTCCGCTCGGGAGTTGCCGAGGAGCTTCAGGTGCCGGATCAATGATACGGCATCGAGTGCGTTCATTCCGTAGTAGTCCGCACTGCGATTCTCCATCCACCACACGATGTCCGGTTCCGTGTAGGCTCGGACCGCCATGCCCGAAAGTGTCCGCGCGTTGCCGCCGTCGCGCTCCCTGGATGCGAGCGGTGATGTCGACAGATACCGACGCGAGGACAGCGTGGGATTCTTCCCAAGCCGCGCCTCCAGCGCCACCCGGATACTCCGCGCCTCGGACACGTTGCCACCCGGAGGCTTGTTTCGGAGTACGAGCATGGCGTTGTCCCAGAGCCGGTACCAGTCCAGTGGAGCATCGACGGCAAACACGGCGCGGACTGTGTGCGGCATGGCACACCGCCCCTCGGCGCAGCGCTCGGCGAACAGGATCGCATCGGTCCCTCCCGCCGAAAAGCCACCGATGGCGAGCGGAAGCGCCCCCGCGCTGATGGACTTGAGAGCCTCGGTGATGGTGTTCTCGAGTTGCTGCATATGCGACGCGCCCCCGAACAGCACACCGGCCGGAGGTGCAACCAGTACCAGCGTGATTCCTCGCGCTGCCAGCGAGTCGCCGAGCACCGAGCGGTGTATCGCCAGGTTCGGTGTCTCGCTGAAATCGGCGAATCCACCGCCAAAGCCGGGCATGAGCACGAGCGCTCCGCGTGGTGTCGTCACACGAGTCGCAATCTCGTACGCCCAACCGGTCGACGCGCGTACCGATTGCGACGTCTGTGCATGCAGCTCCGCGGATCGCCCGGCGACCGTTGCGATCAACGCACAAAGTGCAGCAAGCCCGATGCGGAGAATGCGCGACCTCTGTGCCGGTGAGCGGCCAGGCAGAGATGAACTGTGTCGGTCGGCGTGCACGGTCACTCCAATTCGACGGTGAGGAGACGCCCAATGCTCCGGAATCCGCGTGTCGGCGTCGGCGTCGGCGTCGGCGCAAGTTACTCGGAGCTACTCCAGGAAGGATCCATGGGGTCGAAACCAGAAATCATTGCATTGGAAACGCCACGTGCCGCATCGCCGGGCGGGTGGAGCAACCGCGGGCGAAGCACCGTCCACCGCTTACCAGACTTCCGCCGTGTCCATCGGGCCGGTGGCGACAGTTCAATGAAGTATTGCTGGGGGAATGTGTGAACGTACCACTCGCTTCCGCGACGTGCGAGAATGATGGGAGCGCGCTGATGCCAGTTGGAGTCTGCGGTCAAAGGCCTCAGGGTTCGTCTTCACGGCCCCTCGTCGCGAAGGAGTGCAAGGCTGGCCTCGTCATGCGCGCCGCCGAAATAGTGATCGAGCAACTGCGTGAACACGCCCGGACCCTCCACGGCGGCGAAGAGCGTTGCCGACGAACGCAGCTTCGCGTCGTCCGGCGCACCGAGAATGTCGCGCGCCGATCGCGAGTGGTGTGCGAGCAGCGCCTGCGCGCACTCGCGCAGCCGCGGTCCGAGTTCCGGGTGCGCGAGGTACGCGACGGCCTCCGCGCGACTCCTGATGGCGTAACGCTTCGACATCGCTGAATGCCCAAGGCCGGCGATCTGTGGGAAGATGAACCACATCCAGTGGGAGACTTTTGCGCCAGCTTTCAGCTCACCGAGCGCGGTGCCGTAGTGCGCCGCCTGTGCGTCGACGAACCGTGCGAGATCGAAGGAATCTGTCATTGGTTCGATGGAGCAATGTGAAGGCGAGCGATGCAGGTCTCGATCATGGAGGAGTGTCACCTGGTGTACGACAGTGAGCGGACGCTGCTCAGAGAACCGGCGAGGTGGGTGCATCGGCACGCGCCTTCGCGATCAGACCCTCCATCTCCTCTTCCAGCTCCCGCGTATCGAGCGCGACGGAAATATCGGCTCCCGTGATCACTTCCATCCCGGCGAGCCGCTCACCCTGGACATCACGAATGTAGATCCGCAGCACCTGCTCCGGGAACAGCTTCTGTATCGCGCGATAGACCTCTGGATCCCGCTCGCCCGAGTCCCCGACCAGGATGAACTTGCGGCGCGGCAGGTGGATCATGAGGTTCGTGATCTGCCTGACTTTCTGGTCCAGCGTCGCGAGGTCACCACCGACTGCAAACGCCATGATGTCTCTGACCGCGCCGCTGTCCAGCAGGTTCTTGCGCAGGCTTTTCATGTGCACCGTTCCTGCTGGGAATTTCTCCTGGTCGAAGAGGAAGCGACTCAGCGGGCCGTACAGCTGCCACGGGCTTCCAGAGACGTAATGGAAACAGGTATCCGTGGAATCGCCTGCCTCGACGACCCATTGCAGGTAGCGTTCGCGCATTCCCTCGGCAGCCTTGAACTCCTTCAGGAAGGTGTTGCGCAGCACGGTCTTCTTGCCGGCGGGAACGTGCGTGACCTTGACCGTGTCGTCGATGTCGGAGACGACTGACAGTCCCTCAGGCTCCAGAAACCTGATGCTCCCTTTCCCGACGCCGTGGCCGTCATCCGTCCGCGCCTCGATCTCCAGCCAGCGGCTTTCGCGCGCGTTGCTCGCGTAACAGGCGCGCACCAGGACATCCGGGATGCGGATACTCTCGGCGATGACACCGTTGTCGGTCGTGCGCTCGTTGAACTGGAAGGAGGTGCGCGTCGTGTCATCCGCTAAGGTGAAGCGCACCCCCTCATTGCGCTTGTCATCCGCAATGAACTTGGCGAGGCAGGCACGGAGTCGCGTCTTCTCGTCGGGCTCGAGGTCACGCGCCAGGTCCTTCTCGAAAAATCCGATCGCCCACCCTTCCAGTGCCTCTTCCACGAGCGGCGTGTCGACGTCGTCATGCACCCAGACGCGCATCGGAACGATCCACATGGCCGGATCGGCTGGGTCGCGGTACCCATACGAATTGTAGACCGTCACTTCCTTCTGGAAGATGCGGGAGCGCAGCTCTTCGACCCACGAACCAACCATATGATCTTGCCCTGTGATTCCGTTTGAATGATCAGGAACCGCTGATCGCGCGTGAATGAGAGGATGTTTGCCGGCGTAGAACCATGTCGTGCGGCGGGTGCAATCAGCCTGCCGAGCGATCACCGAATCGGGCCAGATAGTGCCAGACCTTCTTGAGGTCCTGGGGATGATGTCGTTCCGTGCGCACCGCCAGTTCAATGATGGCAGGCGTCAGCCATCCATCGACCGCCAACGATCGTCCCAACGCCACGTACTCCGGACCACGATAGGCCGGATGCAGCGCCATCTCGTCGACGTGGAGGCGAAAGCCCGGGTGCCATTCGAGAGCACAGGGCAGTCGCAGCGCGAGCTCTTGAACCTCGGTATCGCGAAAGCATGGGTCGAGCACGAGCGCCTCCACGTCGGTAGCGAGTCGAAGGGGGCCGTGAACGTGCGCTTCGATGTAGTCGTCGAGGTTGTCGCGCACATCCGCTGCCGCGAGATCGACGAGACTCATCCGAGTCGCAGTACCGAACGAAGACGGGTCGAAGGACGCATCGGGATAGCAGAATGTGCTGCGCGCCGCGATCTCCGTCCGCAGCCGCAAGTGCGCGGAACCGAAGCGAGGGGCCGCGCCGGTCGCTCGGCGAGCGTAGTTCAGCGCGCCGACCTTTGGGCGCTCGTTGTCGGAGGCAACGTCATAGGCGCCACCGAATAGCCGATTCTCCCAGTGCCAGCGCTCGCCCCCCGGGTGCGCCGAGAGGCTTCCGTTGCCGGTACCCGTCTCGAATTGCGAGCGGTACTCCCCATCTTCCGCGAAGCGGCGAAGCAGCGGGACACCGCGATGATCGCTGGCCGGATGGAAGTTGACCGTGACCCGGAGGGTCGGATCGAGCGGACCACCGTGGCTACGCGCCTCTACGTAGGCGAGCGCTTGCTGTTGCGGGGAACCGGACAGCGGAAACCGGGAGTGGGTGTCCAAGGTGACGATCGAACGGGATGGGCTGACTGACGCTTCGGAGTCTGCTGCGACGCTTCGACAAACTGCGCGGGCAGCGCGGCTGCCGCGAGCGCGGTCAGCCGCCGCCACCTCATGGCGCGCACTTGGGACAGCGCGCGAGCACGGACGATGCACCCGGGAGTTCGCGGCCGAGCCACGCACGCAGCGCGGCGGTCGTCTCCCCGCAGATCTGCCGTCGTCCGGCGGCCTTGAGCCGTCCCGGGTGCCGGTCCCGGTCCACCTCCCGGCAACGCGCGCTGTGCAGCAGGGGTGGCTGCTTTGGGCTGATCGCGAGGACCAGTCCGGCCGGATGCGTGGACAGCCACCAGGCATAGGCTGCATCCTCGGGCAACTCGAGGGTGTCGCGACGCAGGTCGGCGGGTTCAGTCATTGAGAACAAGCTGGAGTTGGTTGCACTGTGACGCTCATGAATCTGCCACAACGTTCCGATACAGTGCGCGCGCAGCGCACTTCGTCACGCGCCGCTGTGATCAGGCGGCGTACGCATTCTTCGTTTGCTGCTCCAGATCGCCGACCGCGCTCGCTGCGCCTTCAGCGTCCATGCTCACCGCACCAGAACTCTTGAGCATACTCCCGCAGCTGCAACGATTCGTAAGGCGCCTCGATCAATCACAGTCACTGTAGCCGCCGAGCTGGCCGCAGTGGCGGCAGCGGAAGATGTATGCGGTCGGACTGCCTTCGGTGTCCAACTCGGCAGCATACGCCGTCCACCCTGCGCCATCGAGTCCTGCCTCCGCCATCAGCACCGGCACCGCGTCCGGCCACCTCTCGGACAGTTCGCGCCGACCCGCGCGACCGAGAAACTCCGCGGCATCGGCGCAATGTGTCCACCACCGCTCCTGCTGCCAGCCGATGAAGCCTGGCGTCCGCCGAGTCACTTCGTCGACCACCTCGGGCGGGACCGCGTCCCACGCGCCGTAATCCCCGACTCCCTCGGAGTCCGTGAACTCGGCGTCGAACTCCTGAGCCGCCGATCCGTCGGCGATGCACCATGGACAGAACGCCTCGCCCAGCTCCTCGTTGGCGTAGACCGGACCGGTGTAGATGTAACCGCGCTGGCGCTCGCAGCGGCGGCAGGCCTCGGGCGACGTGGCGATACTGCCCGTTCCCAGTGGGTCGGGATGATAGCGAAAGCTCGGCAGAGGCTCTGTCATGGTCTCGACTGCGTGAGGTCGCGTGGCGCCCGGCGTTCGCTAACGAATGACCTGCGGCGTGCAGGGCACCTGGACCTCCGCAGGGCGGCTGGCCGATCCCCCGAGCATGCGCACTGCCAGCGTCTTCTTGTCGTTGGCGAACACATCATCGTTCGGAAATGCTCCTTCTCCAACCTGAAATTTCAATCTGGCCCTCGTGTCGAGATGGATCACCGCACAGCGCGACACTTTCGAGTTCAAACGGACCGGGCTTCGCAGTAGTGCGCCGGGCGCCAGCGGTTGGACGATGACGAATTCCACTTTTTCACCGTTGATGGTCAACTCCATCTCCCGTTGCGAAGCGCTGGAGCGAACGTTGCCGATGTTCTGGATTGTGAGATGGACTCCCTGAACCGTTTCATTACCGATCGTGCCCGTCGTGGTCATGATTTCCACCGGTACGAAATCAGCACGCGCGGCGACGTTGCCCGGAGGCTGGCCGTTCGCGGTGGCTTCCCAGCGCAGGACCGCCTGCGATGTGAGCGGCACGGGCTGGTCTACGACGTATCGATTTGCGGAAATGCTGTAAATGCCGAAGACGCCGTTCCCGGATCCGGCCGGCACCAGGCCAGCGCCGCTCGGGATCAACCGGAAATCGCAGTTGCGCGCGTTGTCGCCGAGTGTTGCGCCGCCGGAGGCAGAACCCATGTATCTGCTGCCGAACCTGATGGCGACGCGATCGCTGCTGTAGATCGCTTCACCCGGTCGCGTGCAGTTCTCGAAGATCACCTTGCCCTGCCCTGGCGCCGTGTTCTCCCAGACAAGGCCGTCCGACCTCGCCGCCAGATGCCTCGATCGCGTGGTGTTGAAGAGTGAAGTCAAGGTGACCGACTCCACGAGGCCGCCAACTTTCCACTGTGCTGCCCTCCCGGAGACCTGCCGGTAGGCGAGCGCCTCCGGAGATGAGGAAGCGAGCATTGACGGCAGGATCAACCACGGCAGCAGGCGCAATGTCAGCATCGCGGTTCGCCTCGATGTGAGATCCTGTTTTTGCTGCACTGTCCGGGCCACCGCGCGATGGTGTCGTCAGGGCCAGTGCTCGCGGCGTGCGTTGCCCGATGTGAGTTGGACCTCAGCGCCGGCGCTACGAGTTCACGAACGCCACCGCAGGAGCAACCACGAGCGGATGAGCACGAGTGGCGGAATCACAATAGCAATCAGCACCACGTTGGCAGATCATCTGACGCTGGCTACTGCGGCGGGCGATCGAACAAGATCCGACGTTATGCATCATCACTGCGGTGGTGGCCCCATGGGCGGAAGGCGGCGCTGCCACTCCTCGCAGGTCGGCGCCGGCTCGCGCCGCGGAAACTTCGGAAGCTGCTTCAGCTCCTTGGGCTCTCCGAACTTGAAGTATTGCACCATGTCGAAGAAACAGGAGAAGGGCACGGTGGGCATCATCACCACCTGGTAGCCCTCCGCGCGCCGCTGCTGTCCAGGGATATTTGCCAGTGTATTGAACGCATCGAACAGACGCGCGAAACGCAGGGGCCCAGCGTCCCAGGGGTCGACTCCGAGGTCGAAGATGATGTTGGCCACCGCCTCACGCGCTGTTGGATCGTTACCCGCGACGAACACCGTGGCGCGCGTCCCCGTGACCAGTGGGTCCATGAAGTAGACGATGTTCGGCAAGTTGATCCTCACCACCCGCATGGTCGGGTGCCGGGCCTGAATGCGCTCCGCTCGCGCGCTGTCGGATGTGAGTTCCTGATAGCCATCCGGCGCCACCTTCTTCTCGCCGCCGCTGACGTCGATGACGACTTTGCCGCTGAGATCACCCAGGGTGCCTGCGACGTCGACGACCACTTCACCGGGGACCGCGAGGACCACCACTGGCGCCTGCGACGCAGCCTCGGGCTGACTGACCACCGACGCGTTGGATCCGGATCGCTGCACCAGTGCGCGCACCGCGTCACGACCGGGATCACGACTGCCGTAGATCACGCGATACCCTTGGGAACCCAATGCCGGCCCAAGGGCTCCGGCGAGCGTGCCCGTACCGATGATCGCGACGGCCACCTTCTCCGCTGCGGGCGCGGGAGGGTTTTCAGCGGGAGCCTTTTCCGCGGGTGTCTTTTCGGCGGGAGGGGATCCGCAGGCTGACGCGATCGCCACTGCAGCAAAAACGATGGGGCCGACGTGGCGCACCTTGGGCATGCGAAGTCGTGTGGGCACTTGCGTCGAGTGTATGTGGTGTGTGGGATCGCCGGATTCCGCCGAGGCGACGGCTTCGCATCGCGCGACGCCGCTAAGATGCGCGCGGAGCGCGCGTTCCGAAATGCGCTGGCTGCAGCAGCGCTGGTGCGACCCTGCTCACCGCGGTAGGCTTTTCGGCATGGTCGAAGAGCAACGTGGTCGCCAATCCTGGATGGAATCCGCGATCATCTTCGCCGGGTGGACGGCCGTCGCGCTGATCACGACGTACCAGTCGGTCGGGACATGGGCGCTCCGACGAGGTGCACCGGCGCCCGGGTCGCCGTCGCAGGCGCTGATGAACAGCCTGCTCGATTCGTTCCTCTGGGCACTCGCCACGCTCGCCGTATTCTGGCTGGCCCGCCGTTTCCCGTTCGAGCGCGGGCGGGTCATCCGCGCCCTGGCGGTGCACACCGTCGGCGGTACAATCATCCTGCTGGTACGCTTGGGCCTCTTCGTCGAGATCGCCGGCTACGTTGCCCGGCTCCCGGGACAATCCTTTCAGATGCTGTTCTGGACTCGGCTCACCCAGAACATCGTGTTCTACGTCCTCCTGCTCGGCGTCGCGCACACGACACTCTATTATCGACGGTACCGCGAACGCGAGCTGGCGGCGCAGCGGCTGGCAGCCGGACTGGCCGTGGCGCGACTGCAGGCGCTCAAGATGCAGCTGCAACCGCACTTCCTCTTCAACACGCTGCACGCGATTTCCGCACTCATCCCCGCGGAGGCGCAGCCCGCCCGGCGCATGGTCGCCCGGCTCGGCGACCTGCTACGGAACACGCTCGACCACGAGGAGACGCAGGAGGTCTCGCTTCGCGACGAGCTGGCATTCCTCGAGCCGTATCTCGAGATCGAGCAGGCGCGATTGGAGGACCGGCTCACGGTCGCCGTGGACATCGATCCCGAGCTGCTCGATGCACTCGTCCCCCACCTGATGCTGCAGCCGCTGGTGGAGAATGCCATTCGACACGGCATCGCGCCGCGCATCGAACCGGGAACGGTGTGGATATCCGCCACCGCAGGCGCTGGCGGCAACGTCCTCGAGCTCGAGGTTCGGGATGATGGTCCCGGCATCAGGAGCGACAATGAGGCGGCCGCACGGAAGGGTGTGGGGCTGAGCAACATCCGCTCGCGCCTGGAGCAGCTGTACGGCGACGAGCACCGCTTCGAGCTTCGCACCCATCCCGAGGGCGGGGCGGTCGTGAGGATCGCACTCCCGCTGCGCCACACGGAGCGACTCACGGAGCGACGCACGGAGTTGTCGGTCAAGACAGCGGGCGTGCTCACCGGATGACCATCCGCGCCATGATCGTCGACGACGAGCCGCTGGCGCGTCGGCGTATCCGCGAGCTGCTGGCCGCGGCACCGGATGTGGAAGTCGTCGCCGAGTGCGCGAACGGGAAGGAGGCCATCGGAGCGATCGAGGCGTTGCTGCCGGATCTGCTCTTCCTCGACATCCAGATGCCACAGGTCGACGGGTTCGACGTGCTGGCGACGGTCGGTGTCGGACGGGTGCCCGTCGTGGTCTTCGTGACCTCGTACGACCAGTTCGCGCTGCGGGCCTTCGAGGCGCAGGCACTCGATTACCTGATGAAGCCATTTGATGACGAGCGCTTCGACACGGCGCTGCGGCGGGCGCGTGCCCGACTCGGTGATCGGCAGGAAACCGATGTCGAAGGTCGGCTGCGCGCCCTGCTGGACGAAGCGCGCGGCCATCGCGGATACCTGCAGCGGCTGGCGGTGCCGGAGGGCAATCGCAGCGTCTTCATCCGGGTGCAGGAGATCGACTGGATCGGCGCCGAGCGCAATTACATTCGCGTGTACGCGAGTGGGCGAACGCACCTGCTGCGCGAGAGCCTGACCAGCATCGAGGCGGGGTTGGATCCGGCGATGTTCTGTCGGATCCATCGGTCGACCATCGTGAACATCGACCGAATTCAGTCCGTCGAATCGACGTTCCGCGGGGAGTACGTCGTTGTGCTTCGCGATCGGACGAAGCTGCCATCCGGTCGCAGCTACCGCGAAACGTTGCACGCGCTCCTTCGACGCACTCGCTGAGCCCAGGGCCAGCGTCGCAGGCGGTAGTCGCATGCGGTAGTCGCAGGCGGCATGAGCCGCACGTTCGTACCCGTCCATCCGTCGTTCGTCCACACCGATCCGTCGTCGGGGACATTCTCGTGGTCGGCCGCGAAGGTCGCGCATATGGTTGATGCCGGTGTCCGGCACGGCACCGACTGACGCGGCTGAACAGCGACGTCAGGAAGGCTCCAACGGCAGGCTCCAACCCGAGCAGCTCATGATCGATCGTCGCAAGTTTCTTGGCATCGCCGCCGGTGCTGGCGCATCGCTGGCGCTCACTCCGGAGCTGCTTCGCGCACTGCGGCAGTCGGACGCCACTCCTGAATTGCTCCGCGCGCTGCAGCAGCCGGGCGGAAAGCTCATGCAGCGGTCCATTCCATCGTCCGGGGAGAAGCTCCCGGTCATCAGCCTCGGATTCGCGAACCACGCGGGGTGTGCGGATCCCGCGGCGCTCACGGAGGTCCTCAAGACGTTTCTCGCCAACGGCGGCAGAGTCTTCGACACGCAGCACCAGAATGATCCAAAGGCGCAGGACGTCACCGCCGCGATCGTCAACGAGCTCGGCGTCCGGGACAAGCTGTTCCTGTCGTTGCGCGGCATCCCCGGCAACGGCGGCGGCCGCGGCGCCCCGCCGCCCACCGCCGAGCAGAGGAAAGCGCATCTCGAGTCGATGTTCACGAGCTTCAAGACCCCGAAGATCGAAATGGTCGTGGGGTTCCCCGACACGGATCCGGAATATTGGAGCCTCCTGACGCAGGCGAAGAAGGAGGGGCGCATCAAGTACCTCGGGACGATGGTCACATCGTTCGGGGACCCCTCGCGGTTCGAAGCGCTCATGCGCAACGAGCCGCTCGACTTCATCACCGTCGACTACTGCATCGACCGTCGTGGCGCCGACGAGAAGCTCCTGCCGCTCGCCCTCGAGCGGAAGATCGCCGTGCTCTCGTTCTTCCCCTTCGGCGGCGCGAACGGATACAGTTGCGTGAGCGACCGCGGCCTCTTCCAGCGCGTCGGCAACGCACCCCTGCCGGCATGGGCGGCGGACTTCGACGCGAAGACATGGGCGCAGTTCTTCCTCAAGTACGTCATCAGCCACCCGGCCATCACGACGGTCCGTGTGGGGACGACCAAGCCACACCACATGCTCGACAACATCGGCGGCGGCATCGGCCGGTTGCCGAACGAGGCGACGCGGAAGCGCATGGCGGAGCTGGTCGAGTCGTTCCCCTTGCCGGTCCCGGCGCAGACGCTGGACCGCTACGTGGGTGAGTACGTGGCAGCGTCCGGATTCACCGCGACGTTCCGCCGCGACGGGGAAAAGCTGTTCGTGAAGTCGGGCACCGGTGCGGAGGCCCTCGTCATCGCACGCACATTCACCCGCTTCGTGGACCCGGATGGAAGGTTCTTCGAGTTTCAGCTCACCGGCGTGGGTCCAGCCACCAGAGCAGTCCGTGTCATTCTGGAGCAGGGCGCCGAGAAGATGACACTGGAGAAGAAGTAGGGCGCATCGGCCCCTGCACCGCGTCCAAGTGCGAGGAGAGGTTGAAGTCCTTCACGCCAAGCGCAGGCATCACCTGCCCCCGAACGCCGAAGTTCAGCCGCAAGGCTCGCAACAGGGACGAGCGCAGCGTAGACATCAATAGCCTTAGTGGCTGCAGCGTGCGTCAGGTCGCTGGCGTGCTGGGGCCAGCGAGCGACTTCTGATGCGTCGCGGATTCCGAGCGGATTGGCGCATACCCAAGGTGCTCATAGAAGCGAGCGGCGGCCTCGGTGTCCGTGCGAAGCCGAAGGGAGGAATAGCATGGGCAGGAGCGCGCCTCCAGATGTGCCACGAGTGCGCGCCCACGGCCCATACCCCGAAACCGTGGATGCACGTAGACATGTCGCAGGCGGCCGAGGCCAACGCGGTCGACGTAGGGATCCGGCGTGACGCCGCCGACGGCTACCAGGCGCTCGTCATGGAGCTGCCCGACAAAGAACTCGCACGCAGCATCGAGCTGGACACGAGCGACCTCCACGTCACCGAGCAAGCGGTCTACGAATCGAAAGCCCTCGGCGCTGGCGACGCTGGCGAGTTCACGAAGGCCCGGAACGTCGGCGATGCTGAGTGGGCGAATTCTCATCCCGTCCAAAGAAAGCTCTCCGTAGCAGCCTGACGTCCGCGTTCTGATGCGAGCATCTCAACACGAGCGCACGCAGCGCGCGTTCAATCGCATGCTCGTCAGCTACGACGCGCGTTGGGTTGCCGGCGCACCTCACGCTCAAGACAGCAGGGTTCCCCGTGAGAGTTACCGAGCACGCGTCGCCCCGTTACGAGCAATCACGGCCTCAGCGACGCGGGGGCGCGACGGGGCGACAGCTGGCCGTGTCGCCGAGCGCCCGGATCAGCGAGAAGGGCCCGCTGTCGAAGCGGATCTCGGCGAACGTGGTGTCCATCGTGACCGCGCGGCCCGTGGGACTCGGCGGGTCGGGTCGCAACACGAAGCCGACTCCGAAGACCGGACCCTTCCCCTCGCGCCGGCCGCGGCAGACCACCATCGGGCCCTCGCGCAGCAGGCCGCGCCGACGCGCGAGACGCTCCGCAGCCGACCCAGCCGACTCGCCCGACTCCCACGCGATCTGCGTCGAGTCGGCGACCGGCCGGCGCGATGTGTACCCGTTGCGGACCACGAACCACTCAGCGCAACGGACGGCTCGGGCCTCCGATGTCTCCCCTGGTACGGGCGCGACCCCGCACTGGCGCGGGTCCGGCGCCGGGCCAGGCGCGGCGCGCCCCGCCGGGCGGCAAGCCACCGTGACGGCCGCGGCCAGCGCGGCGCTGACGAGCACACTCCGCATGGACCCGAACCCCCGCGTGAATCGTTGCAACCTACCGTCAGAGTTCAGCTGCGAGCAAACGGCATAAAGGCGGGCAGCGCATTCCGCAGTCATGCCCGTCAGCGGCAACGCACCTTAGGCATCCGCGCGCGGGCGAGTGACGTCGCGGCGTACCCGCCCCCTAACCAGCGCGCGGAGAAAGTACGCGAAACTCGCCAGCAAGAACGCGATGTTGACCGTCCTCGCGAACGGCGGCGCCCCGGCCGGCCAGGCCTGGCCTAACAACACCACCGCATTGAGCACTAACAACACGACGAGAGTTGCTCGCTCCGGCATGGGAGACTCCAGAATGGTGTGCGATGTATAACGCCCATTTTCAGGTGCGTGGGAACCTACCAAGCGCCGAGCGGAGCGAGGCGCACCGTGCTCCCACGTCAGCTGCAACGCCACGTTAGCTAGCGGGTGACGTCAGTCCTGGCCTTCCGGTCACGGCGCGCCGGTGCCGCGGGCTGCACATCCTTCCAGTTCCACCATTTGAGCCGCTCCGCATCCGGCTGCGCCGTCTCGGCGAAATAGACCGCGCAGCGGAAGACGTACAGCACGCACCGATCCTGGTGGATGCCGCGCTGTGCGATCAGACGTGCGTACAGGCGCTCCGGGTCCTGTCCCCGCAGTTCCGCCACACCTTGGATGCCGAGTTCCCGCAGGTCCTGCGCGAGGCTCGGCCCCACGCCAGGAATAGACTGGAGGTCGTCGGGATCGCGGCGGGCACGTTTGCTGGTCATAGAGGCTCGGATTGTCTAGCTAACGGGATTTGGACACCAACTGTGAACCTGCCCGATTGCCTACCATGATGGAGCTCGTACTTGTGTGTCTAACGCCCAAGTTGAGCGGCAAGCGACCATACAAGATCCGAGCGCAGCGCGGCCGCCTTATTATGGCGTCCGCGCCACCACAGGTCAGTCGCCGGACGCTACGCTATAGGCGCCCCGAGCGCATGGCTTCCTCAACCCAGATGCAGTACTCCGCTTGCATGCATGTGCCACATGGTCGGTAGCCGGCCGCGATGGCGGTCGCCTCATCCGCGAAGAAGACCCGATGCTTTGCGTATCCCGTGGGCAGCGAGCCGACCGCGCTCCGGCAGTCGAGACGGCCATAGATCTTCCGCCGGCGGTTTCCGCCGAGAGTGCCGGGTACCGCACTAAGCACCTCCTGTCCGTCTGGGCCAATCAGCTTGTATTGTTTTTCGGTCATGGCTCAAAGGTGAGACGGTGCTGGGTCAGTGTGTGACGACACTGGGTTCTGCGATGCGGCCGACGGATTCTGGTGCTGCTCAGGATACCTCGGTCGCATTGTCAGCAGCAACCTGTGTTAGCCACCGACCGGGCACAGATTCGACTACACGAGGCCACGCATACGTAGAAGCCTGACAAGAGCGAAAACCCGATGCCGAAGATGCCCCGTCGGAATGGTGCTTGGATCCACAAATAAGCCAAAACCAGTCTCGTACCGAAGCCAGTGCCGCTCGTAAAACCCGGCCAGTGTTTGGAACTCAGCGAACCAAGCGCCTCTCGGGTCGTGACAGCCATGTGCCGCACCAGCGTGCATGACGCATTTCGTGAGCTTGTGTCCGTACTTCTTTGAGAGAGTCGAATAGTTCCCATCGAAATCGTGCAGAATCAATAGGCTCTTGCAGATGATCTCGATGCCTTGGCAGAGCAAGTGAAGCCACACGTAGCCATCCCCGTTCTCGCGCTTTAGCAGGAATGCCGCACCCACGAACCCGTGCCCGCGACGCATAATCGAAAGCGCGAGACCGCGCTTCCCGGCATCGGTAAGGTTGTCGGGAATACTTATGTGCGCGCTCAGATTCATGTCGGAGAGTGGCTAACGTGAGCTTCTGCTGCAGACACTCAATAAGATGCGGCTGCGCAGTGGACGCTTCAATAGCGTGGCTGTCGGCAGCAAGCGTAGTTATACGGCGCGCGCGCCGATCCTCGGCTTCCGTGCGCGCGTGTGCAATATTACCGACATCACGCGGCTCGCACGGGGCGACGAGGCAACCAGCGCGGAACTCGCGCACAATACGCGTCGTAGCTCGCGCCGAAGCGCCGCCGTAACTCGGGCTCTTCGACGCGTACTACCGCGAGATGAAAGTATGCGAGCAGTCCCAGTGGCAGCACGAGATCGATGACCTGCCACGACGGGTAGAGCAAGCGGACGCCGAGCACCAGCAGGATGCCCGCCAGGTAGATCGGATGCCGTACATAACGGAAGGGACCGTCGGTAACCAACACGGTCGACGTCGGCGTCTGACGCCACTCGCCCCGCGCCAACGTCAGGGTGCTCCACACATGCAGGGCGAGACCCGCGGCGAGGATGCCACCGCCGAGCCAGACAACTCCGTCGGTGCGCAGCGACCAGATGCTCGCACCCGGCGTCTTGCTCATGAGTGCCAAACCAAGCGTCAGTCCGAACCAGATGACGGTGCGAAGCGCCGCGTTGATCACAAACGATGGAGTCACGCGAGCTCCTCGGTTACGTCCGTCTAACGCTCGCTTCTGCAGCGGGCGGTCCCACCACAATGCGCGCGGAGCGCGCTTGCAAAAACGCCCGACGGCAGCAAGCATCGTTAAACGCGGCACAGATGGCCTCGCCTGTCGCATTCAGCGAGCGCTCACCGATGAGTCATTTCTGCGAAGCCCCCGCCTTCGCTGATTCGCTCAAGTAATAGAGGAGCCGCTGCATGCAGCCGCCCGTGGAGGCCGGGCCAGCGAGTCGACTTATCCCCAGCAGAGTGTCCAGCCATAGCAAATCTTGCGCAGTACCGAAGAACATGGGAGCGGTGGAGTTCAGCACCGTCACCTGTGACTCATCGCTTCCAAACAGCTTCTCGAACTGACTCCAGCGCCAAAACTGCCAGGTTAGCTGATTCGACAACTCGGTGAATACTTCGCCGAGTTCTTGACCCATGACTCGGATGTTTTCAGCCCGAACTTCCTCGGCGCTCCGTGAGTGTCGCACTGATTCTTGGTTTGCGGTCTAACGGGTATTAGCCTGCAGGCGATCACTGCGCCCGCAGCGTTATGCTGCCGATTCCTGCAGCCTATCGCCGAACGTGCGGCCGAGAACAGCACTGCGCAAGCCACGCCCCTGCACCACTTACGAGTCGCCGGTTGCAGCATGCGAGATGCGATAGGCTGCACATAACGGTCAATAACCATCCCGACCGCCGAGAGTCCGGGCTCCGCACTCCCCTATCTCGGCGGCTCGGCATCCAGCGGGCTCCGCACCCCCAACCCGCCACGATTGAGCACGTGCGTGTACAGCATCGTCGTCGACACGTCGCGATGCCCCAGCAGCTCCTGCACCGTGCGGATGTCGGAGCCCGCCTCCAGCAGGTGCGTCGCGAACGAGTGCCGGAAGGTGTGACACCCCACGCGCGACGTGATGCCACTCGTGCGCCCCGCCTCGGCGACCGCGCGCTGCACGACGCTGGGATGCACGTGATGCAGGCGCCGCTGCCCCGCCTCGGCGTCCCAGTACTCCCGGCTCGCGGGGAAGAGCCACATCCAGTGCGGCAGGCGCGACGCACCGGTGCTCTTGCGGTCGAATGCCCCTGGAAGCGCCACGAAACCGCCGCCGCGCATCGCACGCTTCGCCATCAGCACGCGCGATGCGCGCATCTGCGCCTCGACGTCACGAAGAACGTGCCGGGGCAGCATCGTCACCCGATCCCGTCCGCCCTTGCCGCGACGCACGCGAATCTCGCCCCGTTCGACATCCAGGTCCTTGAGCCGCAGCTGACAGCACTCCATCAGGCGGAGGCCGGAGCCGTACAGGAGCATCGCCATCAGCCGCGGAGTGCCATGCATTGCCGCCAGCACCCGGGCCACGTCGCCGCGTGAGAGCACATTCGGCAGGGTGTGCGGACGGCGCGCCGGCGCGACGCCGTCCACCGCTGGCAGCGGCTGCTGCAACACGTCGCGATAGAGGAACTGCAGCGCAGCGAGCGCCTGATTCTGTGTCGACACCGCGACGCCCCGCGTCACGGCCAGGTGCGTGAGGAACTCCCGCACGCCCGCCACGCCGGTCTCGCGCGGATGCCTGCGCTCGTGGAACCGGATGAACGCCCGGGTCCAGCGCTCGTACACCTCGACAGTCCGCGGACTGTACCGGCGCAGCGCAGCGCGCTCGTGGAGCACGGCAATCAACGTGGGGGCGCTCATCCCGCAGCATGTCTCCGCCACAGGCGCCCTCCCTCACCCTTTCGGTGGCGTACCTGCCGATTTCGCCCCCAACCGCTGGTCCCAGCCCGGAAAACAGCGATCTTTCAGGAGTACCCCACCCCTCTCAGGTCGCCGATGCGCTCCACCCCCGCTCTCCTCGCCGCGCTCCTCCTCGGCGCCACCGCCCTCGTCCCGACCCCCAGCGCCGCCCAGGGCACGCCGCGCACCGCCACCGCGCCCGCGTCCCCCCTCGCCGCCGAGCTCGACCGCCGCCTCGCAGCCGTCATGCCCAAGGTCGTCGCCTGGCGACGGGACTTCCACCAGAACCCGGAGCTCTCCGGGGAGGAAGTCCGCACCTCGAAGATCGTCGCCGAACACCTCCGCGCACTCGGCATCGAGGTCAAGACCGGCTTCGGTGGCCACGGCGTCGTCGGCCTCCTCAAGGGCGGCAAGCCCGGCCCCGTCGTCGCACTCCGCGCCGACATGGATGCCCTCCCGGTCGAGGAGCTCGTCGACCTGCCCTTCAGGTCGAAGGCGCGCGGCACGTACCGCGGCCAGCCGGTCGGCATCATGCACGCCTGCGGGCACGACAACCACATCGCCATGCTCATGGGCACGGCGGAAGTGCTCGCCGGCATGAAGGCGGAGCTCCCCGGCACCGTGAAGTTCATCTTCCAGCCGGCCGAAGAAGGCTTGGACAACAGCAAGAGCGGCGCGCACCTCATGATCCGCGACGGCGTGCTCGACAGCCCGAAAGTCGACGCGATCTTCGGCCTGCACGTCGGCCCGAACACGGTCGGGAAGATCACCTATCGCGCTGGGCCCGCGATGGCGGCGTCGAACACGGTGACGATCACCGTGCGCGGGCGGCAGACGCACGGCGCACAGCCGTGGGATGGCGTCGACCCGATCGTGATCGGCGCGCAGATCGTCACCGGCCTGCAGACGCTCGTCAGCCGGCAGATCAACATCAGCTCGGTGCCGGCGATCGTCACGATCGGCTCGTTCCAGGGCGGTGTCCGCAGCAACATCATCCCCGACAGCGTCGTCATGCTCGGCACGATCCGCACGTTCGACAAGGCGATCCGCGACGACATGTTCAAGCGCGTCACGCGCACGGCGGAGATGATCGCGGCGAGCGCCGGCGCCACGGCGAAGGTGGTGATCGACAGCGGCAACCTCGTCACCCGCAACGACAGCGCGCTGACGCTCCGCATGATCCCGACGCTCGAACGCGCGGCCGGTGCCGCCGGTGCCACGGTTGCACCGCTCTGGACGGCGTCGGAGGACTTCTCGGCCTTCCAGGACCGCATCCCGGGCCTCTTCTTCAACCTCGGCGGCACGCCCAGAGACAAGGATCCGGCCAAGGTGCCCACCAACCACTCGCCGTCGTTCTTCGTCGACGAGGGCGCGCTCCCGGTCGGCGTCCGCGCCATGAGCGCCCTGGCGATAGACTATCTCACGGGCGTCGGCGCGGGGCGACGGCAGTAGAGCCACTCGCGCCGCCGGGCGCGGACAGACTGAAACGTTCGGGCGGATTTTCCAGTAGTGTGTGGCTGTAGTCTCGCGTCACCCTGATCCTGTTCCTTTCGCTTTCCCCCGCGCGACGACGCGCATTCTCGGAGAAGTGTCATGGCCCTCGGCGATTTCCTGCGCAAGCAATTCATCGACGTCATCCAGTGGACGGAGTCCGGCCCGGGTGTGTTGATGTACCGCTATCCCATGCGCGACATGGAGATCCAGAACGGCGGACAGCTCACCGTTCGCGAATCCCAGCTGGCGCTGTTCGTCAACGAAGGTGTGGCCGCCGACCAGTTCGGCCCGGGCCTGCACACGCTGACGACGGGCAACATGCCGCTGCTCACGAACCTCATGAACTGGGACAAGGCTTTCGAGTCCCCGTTCAAGAGCGACGTGTATTTCTTCAGCACGCGCATCCAGACCGGCCAGAAGTGGGGCACGCAGCAGCCGATCACGATCCGCGACAAGGAATTCGGCGCGGTGCGCCTGCGCGCATTCGGCCAGTTCAGCTATCGCCTCACCAATCCCGCGGTGTTCCACGGCAACATCGGTGGCACGCAGGAGATCTACACGGTCGACCAGCTCGACCCGCAGCTGCGCAACACGGTGATCAGCGCGTTCACGACGGCGTTCGCGAACTCGCAGGTGCCGTTCCTCGACATGGCCGCCAACCAGGGCCTCCTCGCCACGCAGATCGCGGAAGCGGTCAAGCCGGCGTTCGAGGCAATGGGCCTGCGGCTCGAGACGTTCACGGTCGAGAACCTGTCGCTGCCGGACGAGCTGCAGAAGCGCCTCGACGAGCGCATCTCGATGAACATGATCGGCGACATGCGGCAGTACACGCAGTTCCAGGCAGCGCAGTCGATCCCGATCGCCGCCGCGAACGAAGGCGGCATTGCGGGCCTCGGTGCAGGCTTGGGCGCCGGCATGGGCATCGGCAACGCGATGGCCGACGCGATGCGCGGCAGCATGGGCGGTGGCGGGAACAACAACAGCGCACCCGCTGGCCCGCCGCCCGACGCGGCTGCCGTCGCCGGCGAGACGAAGTTCTGCCTCAACTGCGGCACCAAGATTCCCGCCGTCTCGAAGTTCTGCTCCAACTGCGGCAGCGCGCAGTAACGTTGCCCAATCCCCGCAGTAGCCGACACACCCTCGCATGACCGGTTCCGAGTGGGTCGTCGAGGCGTACGGGTGCGATCCCGTGCGCCTCGCCGACGTTGCGAGCATGCGCGCGCTCTTCAGCGCGATGGTCGACGAGCTGGCGCTCAACCCGGTGGGGGAGGCGCTCTGGCATCGCTTTCCCGAGCCGGGCGGCATCACGGGCATGCTGCTGCTCGCCGAGTCGCACCTCACGGTGCACACGTTCCCGGAACACGGGTCGCTGTGCATCAATCTCTTCTGCTGCACCCCGCGCGACGGGTGGGCGTGGGATACCCGGCTCGCCGCACTCGTCGGCGCGGAGACCGTGCAGACCCGAGTGCTCACACGTGAGTACGCGGCGGTGCCACTCGTCGCACCCGGCACATGACCGCGCCACGTACGACGTCATGCCCCAATTGCGGCGCGGCCATCAGCTTTCTCTGGGCGCAGGCCGTGCAGACGACGTGCACCTACTGCAAGGCCGTCCTCGTGCGGCGTGACATCGACGTCGAACTCGTCGGCACGCAGGCGGTCTTTCCGGAGACTGGCTCACCGATTCAGCTCGGCGTCGACGGCAAGTGGGGCGACCGGGGCTTCACGGTCGTCGGCCGCATCGCGTACGGGTGGGAACGGGGCCGCTGGAACGAGTGGCACTGCCGCATGAGCGACAGCACCAGCGCGTGGCTCTCGGACGCGCAGCTCGAGTACGCGATGACGCAGCAGGTCGACGGCAGCGGGTTGCCGGACATCGACACGCTGCTCGTCGGGCAGACCGTGCAGATCGGCAAGAGGCGGTTCGAGGTCGCGCTGCATACGTACGCGCGCTACCTCGGCACCGAAGGCGACCTGCCGTTCACCACGTACGACAAACGGGAGAGTCTCTTCATCGACCTGCAGAACGACGACGGCGGCCTCGCCACGATCGACACGACGGACACGCCGCCGTCGGTGTACGTCGGCGAGTATCTGTCGTTCGACGCCCTGTCGTTCCGCGGCCTGCGGGAGTTCGAGGGATGGTGATGCAATGGTGACCCCGTCGCTCGACCCGGCCCCGCCGCGTCCGCGCGCGGAATCCCTCTCCTGCCCGAACTGCGGCGCCGGCATCGAGCTGGCATCGCAGGGCTGGGCCGCGACGGTAGCCTGCCCGAGCTGCGGGTCGGTGCTCGACGCGTCGGACCCGAATCTCGCGATCCTGCATCGTCACCAGCAGGGGATGCGGATCGCGCCCAAGATCCCGCTCGGCACACGCGGTACGTGGCACGGCGCGCCATGGCAGGTCATCGGCTTCCAGCAGGTCACGATCACGGTGGAGGAGACGGACTACTCGTGGACCGAGTACGTGCTGTTCAACCCGTACCGCGGTTTCCTGTATCTCTCCGAGTACCTCGGTCACTGGAACGTGATCGAGAAGCTGCACGAGCGCCCGCGACTTAGCGGTGAGGGTGGACGCCCCGTCGCGATCCTCGCCGGGCAGACGTTCAAGCACTTCCAGACGGCAGGTGCGCGCACGACGTTCGCGATCGGCGAGTTCCCGTGGGAGGTCCGCGTCGGGGACGTCGTCCAGTCGCGCGACTACACCTCACCGCCCTTCCTCCTCAGCGCGGAGGCCAGCGAAGGCGAAGTCACCTGGTCGCTCGGCACCTACACGCCGTCGGATGTCATCCGCAAGGCGTTCGGCATCACGGCGTCGTGGCCGTCGCCGTCGGGTGTGTTCGCCAACCAGCCGAATCCGCACGCGGCCCGTGGCGGCGCAATCGGGAAGACGCTGCTTGGCCTCCTCGCCGGTTTGATCCTGATGCTCGTCCTGAACGTCGCGATGGCCGGCAACGAACGCGTGTTCGAGTCGAACTTCCAGTACGTGCGGAGCGCCGAAGATTCGGCGTCGGCGCTGGTCACCGACCCGTTCACGCTGGAAGGGCGCCCCTCGAATGTCGAAGTCGAGCTGACGGCGGATCTCGACAACAACTGGACGTTCTTCGTGATCACGCTAATCAACGAGGCGACCGGCGAATCGCGCGACGCCACCAAGCAGTTGAGCTACTACTACGGCACCGACAGCGACGGACGCTGGAGCGAAGGATCGCAACGCGGGAAGCTGCGCATGGCATCCGTGCCACCCGGCCGGTATTTCCTCCGCGTGGCGGCCGAGGGGGGTGAGCTCGCGAAGCCCGTCGTGAACTACACCGTCGCGGTGAAGCGAGACGTGCCCGGATACATCTTCTACGTCTTCGCCTTTTTCGGCATCCTGATTCCGGGCTTCCTGCTCTGGATTCCGGCGGTGAGCTTCGAGCAGCGCAGGTGGGCCGAGAGCGACTATGCTCCGTCGGCGAGTGACAGCAGCGAGGACGACGACGAATGACGCGACTGTATGCGATGTATGGCATCGGGGTGCTGATGCTGCTCGGCGTGGCGCAGTGGCGGGGCTGGTCCATGACCTCCACCTCCACTGGTCAGACGAATCCGCGGTCGGTGCGCGCAAATCCGGGCGCGTACCGGTCACCGTATTACATCCCGGGCCGCACCATGCGCGGCAAGTAAAGGAGAGTCGCACACATGGACACATTGTGGACCAACGTCACCGCCGCCGCAGTCTTCGCGTTCCTCGGCATCGCGCTGTTCGTCGTCGCCTTTCTCATCCTCGACCTGCTCACCCCGGGCAAGCTGTGGCATGAGATCAGCGAGAAGCGCAACACCGCCGCCGCCATCCTCATGGGCTCCTGCGCGATCGCGCTGGGCATGATCGTCGCCGCCGCCATTCATTGAACGTCGCGCTCTTCATCTCCGTCTGCCTCATCGCCGCCTGCGGACTCATTTATGAGCTCGTAGCCGGCGCGCTTGCGTCGTATCTGCTGGGGGACAGCGTCACCCAGTTCTCGACGGTCATTGGCACCTACCTCTTCGCGATGGGCATCGGCAGCTGGCTCTCGCGCTTCATCACGCGGGGCGTGATCACGCGCTTCGTGATCATCGAGCTGCTGGTCGGTGTGGTGGGTGGGTTCTCGTCGCTGCTGCTCTTCCTGTCGTTCGCGTATACCGATGCGTTCCGCCCGGTGCTGTACGGGCTCGTGACGCTGATCGGCATCTTCGTGGGGCTCGAGATCCCGCTGCTCATGCGCATCCTGCGTGAGCGCTTCGCGTTCAAGGACGTCGTGTCGAACGTGCTCACGTTCGACTACATCGGCGCCCTCTTCGCTTCCCTGCTCTTCCCCCTGCTGCTGGTTCCGCGGCTCGGGCTCGTGCGCTCGGCGCTGCTCTTCGGGCTGCTCAACGTCGCGGTCGGTCTCTGGAGCACGTGGCTCTTCCGGAGAGAGCTGCCGCAGCGGCGCCTGTTGCAGGGCATCGGCCTCGTTGCGTTCGCGCTGCTCGGTGTCGGCCTCTGGAAGGGCCAGGACATCACGTCGCTCGCCGAGGACGGCATGTACGCCGACCCGATCATCCTCGCGAAGGACACGCGCTACCAGCGCATCGTGCTGACGAACTGGAAGGACGACCTGCGCCTGTACCTCAACGGGCACCTGCAGTTCGCGTCGCGCGACGAGTACCGCTACCACGAGGGGCTCGTGCATCCTGGCCTCTCGTCGCTGACGTCGCAGGCGAAGGTGCTCGTGCTGGGCGGCGGCGACGGCCTCGCGGTGCGCGAGGTGCTGCGCTACCCCGCGGTCAGCCAGGTCACGCTGGTCGACCTCGACGAGGGGATGACCGCACTCTTCCAGCAGCACCCGCGGCTCACGGCACTCAACGCCGGCGCACTCTCGGACAAGCGCGTGCGCGTCGTCAATGCCGATGCCTTCAGCTGGCTCGACAGCACGACGGCGCAGTTCGACTTCGTGATCATCGACTTCCCCGACCCGTCCAACTACCACGTCGGGAAGCTGTACACGAGCGCCTTCTACCGGCTGGTGAAGCAGCACATCGTGCCGGGCGGGCTGCTCGTGGTGCAGAGCACCTCCCCGATGTTCGCACGGCAGTCGTTCTGGAGCATCGTCAAGACGCTGGAGCATGCGGGTCTCCGTACCTGGCCATACCACGTGTACGTGCCAAGCTTCGGCGAGTGGGGTTTCGTGATCGCGAGCGAGGGCACGTACACGGCGCCGGATTCCCTGCCGCCCGGACTGCGCTATCTCACGGGGCAGTCGATCGCGGGGCTCTTCGACTTCCCCACCGACATGGGCATGGTGGCGGCCGAGCCTAATCGACTGAATGACCAGGTGCTTGTACGGTATTACGAGCACGAGTTCGACGCGATCAATCGCTAGCGAGCATCGGCCGGTGAGCGAGACGGGAGATGCGCCACGCGACGGGGTGACGCGGCGCGAGTTCCTCGCTGCCGTCGTGGCGGCGGCCGCCGTGCCGCTGGCTTCGACGGTGGCGTGCGCGGGTGAACCCGCCGTGGAAGCGCCCGCGCTGGTGGGCCTCGCGCAGAAGGGCGGGCGCCCGATCGCCGGCGGCTACGTGAACGACGGCAGCGAAGCCGGTCATCGCATCCGCGACCGGAAGGCGCCGGGCACCGCCACCGAGCGACGCCGCGTAGCTGTCGCGATCGTCGGCGCCGGCATGGGTGGATTGAGCGCCGGATGGAAGCTCGACAAGCTTGGCGTGCGCGACTGGGTCATGCTGGAGCTTGGCGATCGCGCAGGTGGAAACTCGCGATCCGGTGCCAGCAGTGTCTCGCGTTATCCGTGGGGTGCGCACTACGTGCCGGTACCGGGGAAGGACGCCGTGTACGTGCGAGAGCTCATGCGCGACCTCGGTGTGCTGAGCGAGACGGGCGAATGGGATGAGCGAACGCTCTGTCACTCGCCGCAGGAGCGCGTCTGGCAATACGGGCGCTGGCATCCGGGACTCGAACCGTTCGACGCGTTGCCGAAGGCGGAGATCGCGCAGTTCGACCGGTTCGAGACGATGATCGATGAGTGGCGTGCCACCGGCGCGTTCACCGTGCCGACGGCGCAGGGCCAGGCGCGTGCACGCACGGGAGCAGCGGCGGCACGCGTGAGTGCACTCGACCGGCAGACGGCCGCGGCGTGGATGACGGCCAACGGCTTCACGTCGAAGGCGCTGCGCTGGTGGGTGGAGTACGGCACCCGCGACGACTACGGCGCATCGCTCGAGACGGCGAGCGCGTGGGCCGCGGTGCACTACTTCGCGGGCCGCGACAGCGAGGAAATCGGGCCGCTCACGTGGCCGGAGGGCAACGACTTCATCGCAGGGAAGCTTGCCGCCCGTGCGGGTGCGCGTCTGATGACGGGTGCGCCTGCGACCAGCATCGAGCGCATGGGCACACGGTGGCTGGTGCGTACGCCGCGCCTCGATGTGGAGTGCGACGTCGTCATTTGGAGTTCGCCGCTCTTCGTGCTCCCCTATGTCGCGCCCGCGATCACGCCACCGGTCGCACTCGAGTACGCACCATGGGTGGTCGCGAACGTCACGCTTGACCGCGAGCCGCAACAACGCGGCGCCGAGCCGGCGTGGGACAACGTCATCTACGGCAGCACCTCACTCGGCTACGTCGACGCGACGCATCAGTCACTCGCGCAGCACCGCAGCGGCCGCGTGTGGACATGGTACCACGCCGTCGTCGACCGCGCGCCGCGCGATGCGCGCCGCTGGATGGCCGCACGTCCGTGGGCGGCCTGGCGCGACGAGATCATGGCGGATCTCGCACGCGCACACCCGGACATCGGCCAGTGTGTGAGCCGCATCGACGTGATGCAGTGGGGCCACGCCATGGCACGTCCCACGCCGGGACTCCTCGGACGCGTCGACACGCTGCAGTCCTGGAAACCGGCGGATCGATTCTACGTCGCGCACGCAGACCTGAGCGGGTTGAGCCTGTTCGAGGAAGCCCAGTGGCACGGCGTGCACGCCGCCGAGCAGGCCGCACGCGTGGTCAACGGAACGCGCTAGATCCTGGGATGCATTCCGCTCTGAACTGCAGGTAAGCGGATTTGAGCGGATAGGAACAGATTTAAACGGATCTGTCCGGTGCTTGCGACCGACGCACAGTGTGCTTGGCGAGATCGCGTTTCTTTAGTCAACAGCACGCGGGAGCCTGGACTCGTGCGGAGCCCCACAAAAAAGAGGACGACATCAGCCAATCGATGTCGTCCTCTTCTCACGCACGGAGCAGATCCGCTTTCATCTGTTTCTATCCGCTCAAATCCGCTTACTGCAGTTCAAAGTCGCACGCGCGCCACTAGGCGCCGCTACTCCGCCTGGTACCCGCGCTCGATCAGGAACTCGGAGATCTTCTCGCGATCCCGCACCACCTCGAGCGAATACGGCTTGAGCCCCGTGCGCACCAGCATTCCCTCGCCCGTCGTCGCCGCGACCACGATTGCGTCCGTCGTGAGGCACACTACGTCCGCGGACTCCGACAGCTGCCCCGGGTGTCCGCTGAAATGCATCGTCGATGCGGCGGAGATCGGGCTTCCCTCGAGGCTCTCCGGCGTCGGCTGTGCGGCGCCCTCGCTCCAGGATGCGCCCGTGAACAGCACCACGTCGTTGCTGCCCGCCGCGAAGTGCCCCGGCGTCTCCGTCGTCGAACCGCGCTCGCCGATCGACGCATCCGTACCCGCCGGTTCGGTGAGCGCCTCGATGCGGAACGCCTCGAAGGCATCCTCGATGTCGGCCGCCTCCACCTGGATCCGTACACGGCGTCCGTCGACCAGCATCACCACGAGCGCGAGCTCCGACACGACGTAGCCGGACCACGTGCCGCGCAGCAGGCGCAGGCTGGCCACCGTCTCGTCCGACGCCTGAAATCGATACTCGCGCACTGTTATCCCGGGAAGAATGAGAGAGCGACTGCACGGTCGAGCATCACGCGGCGCTGGTGCGCCCCGCATGACCCCGCGCCTCGCGACCGTCGGCGAGCCACGCGTGTGCCGCGGTCATGTCGCGGAACACACGAATTTCTTCGGGCACCCCATCACCGCGCAACATCTCGTACATGCGAGATACCCCGTACACCGCATCAGTCGGCGCAACGATCGCGAGCCGCGTGGCGATGCCGAGTTCGTCGATCGGCGAGAACAGGTCCATGATGGCGCGCAATCCATCCGGCGAAACGCCAAGGTGCGTCACGCCGCGCAGGTCGACGAGATCGTCCGCCGTCGGGTCGTAATCCGGCGCCGACAGGAGCGCCGCATACGCCCCGCCCATGCTCTCGTCCGTCACCACACCGTGAAACTCCGCGACGCGCAGCCGCAGCGCGTCCTCATAGCGAAAGACAATGGGAGAATCGGTCGCGTCTGGAATCATTGACATGCGTTCATGCTGGAGAACAGGGTGCAGCTGACAGGCTCATGGATAAACGGAACGTAGTCGCGTCAGGCGAACCGCAACAGTTGACGTACCGCACGCAGGAGGGCCGACGGGAGTTGTTCGGGATTCCCGATGATGACATGTCCGGCGCTGCCGAAGACGTGGGCGAGATACTCCGCGCCGTCTCGATCAATGGTGAGGCAGAACGGAAAGATCCCGGCCGCACGCGCCTCGAGAATCGACTGCCGCGCATCCTCGACCGCGTAGTCGGCGATGTAGCCGATATCATTGGGACGACCGTCGGAGAGGATCAGCAGCAACCGGTGACCGGCCGGCTGTGCCGCCAGCAGTGCGACCGCATGTCGCACCGCTGCACCCATGCGGGTACCGCCCTCCGGACGAAGCGCCGCAATTCGCCGACGCACCACCGCACCACTCGGCTCGTTGAACGCCTTCACGGTCTTCATTCGCACGTCGGACGCACCGCGCCCGGTGAACGTCAGCACGTTGTACGAGTCGCCGAGTGCATCGAACGCCTTCGTCGCGAGCAGCACCGCGAGCTTCTCGATGTCGATGACCTGCAGCTCGTGCGTCACCTGCATGTCGGTCGATCCGCTCACGTCGACGAGCAGCGAGATCGCGAGGCCACGGCGCGCCGGTCGCACGTCGGTGTACAGCCGGTCTTCGCCGAGCAGGCCGGCGCGGCGGTCGATGATGGCGCGCACGCATGCCGCGATGTCGATCTCGTCACCGCGACGTTGCTGGAGCAACCGCACGCGTCGTGCGCGCAGGCGCTCGAACTGCTGCTGCACGCGACGCAGCAGCGTGGCGTTCGATGCGATGAGTCCGTCCGCCCATGACGCATCGCCTTCGTCGGCGACTGCCGAGCGCACGATCGCACCGTTCGCCTGATAGCGTCCCGTACCGTGGTCCCACTCGGGATAGCCGATTCCGGGCGGCAGGGTCTCCGCGTCGTCGTCGGCGCCATGATCGACGGATTGCACGTTCTGCGTGCCTGGTTGCAACGCACGTGCGGGGAGCTGCAGATCTTCGGGCAACTCGAGTGGCGGCGCATCCGGGTCGGGCGGCGCGCTGGTCACTGCGGCTTTTGCATTCGCTTTCGGTGGCGCCGTACTCGACGTCGCCGCCATGCCGAGCGGGATGAGGCCGGAGCCGCGCCTGGAGGATGCCGCTTCCACGCTCTTCACGTTGACCGGCTCCGTCGTGGACATGCTGAGCTGCGACGATCTTCCGGGCGTGCCCCAGAGCGCGACCGGCCGCACACCGCGGTACTCACCCGGCGCCGCACGCAGCGCCGCCGCCGTGCGCTGCGCCCACTCGAGCGACTCGGCAGGAGAATCCGTGTGGTCCGTCGGTTCGCGCGCGAGGGTCTCGCGCACGAGGAGCTCCACCGCGCGTTCCGGCTCCGTCATTCCGTCGAGTGGCGGACGTGCCCGCAATGCATCACGCCGCGCGCGGGCGAGCGGCTCCGCCAGTCCGACGTTCTTGCGCACGATCGCGCTGTCGACCGCCGCGGCCTCGCGTAACACGAAGAGGTCGCGCAGCAGCGGGTCCCCCGTCGGTGCATGCTGCGCCGAATCGCGCACGAGTCGCTCGGCCTGCTCCATCGCCAGCAACCGGTACTGCGTGATGGCTTCGTCCGCCGGCATTCCCTCCGGCATGCTGGGCGGGAGGAGCACCCCGACCCCGTCCGTCGTCGCGATCGGCGGTTGCCGACGCTGCTGCACCGTCGCGACGAGCCGCCTGACTCCGCGAGCCGGTCGTGTGTCCGGCAGCTCCGAGACTGGAATCGGACGCCCGTACGTTGCGGCGAGCACGATCTCGAGCCGGCGCCGCACCCCGTCGAGCGACACGTGCGGGACATCAGGTCGCAGGCTCGCGCGCACGCCGACCGACACGGTCTCCGCTGCGCGCCGCCCCTTGAGCAGCGCGCGACGCAGCATCGCATGGCGAAAGCTCGACGGACTCACGGGACCGGGGCTGCGCGCGTGTGGAAGCGGCCGGACGTCAGAACGACGCGATGACGAGGTCGGACATCGCGGCCAGCAGGTCCGGATCGTCGGTGAGCGGGCCGATCAAGGCCACCTGGCAGGCGTCGGCGGCGGGTATCCCGCTGGCGATGAGCCGTGCCGTCGCGACCAGCAGACGAGTGCCCGGCCCTTCGATCAGTCCCTGCTCCTTGAGGCTCCGGATGCGCCGCGCGAGTTCGACGAGCGTGACCGCCGTCGGGCGCTTCACGCCACCCTCGTGCGCCACGATGTCGGCCTCCACGCCGGCTGCGGGAAACGCGAACTCCATCGTCACGAACCGCTGGCGCGTGCTCGGCTTCAGGTCCTTGATCGCGTGCTGGTAGCCGGGATTGTACGAGATCACGAGCTGGAAACCGGGCGCGGCCAAAACCTGCTCGCCCGTCTTGTCGATTGGGAGGATGCGCCGGTCATCCGTGAGCGGATGGATGACGACGGTCGTATCCTGCCGTGCCTCGACGATCTCGTCGAGGTAGCAGATCGCCCCGACTCTCGCCGCATGCGTGAGCGGCCCGTCGAGCCACACGGTCTCGTCACCGCGGATGAGGTAGCGACCGACGAGATCGCTTGCCGAGAGATCGTCGTGACAGGCAACCGTAACCAGCGGGCGGCCGAGCCGATGCGCCATGTGCTCGACGAAGCGCGTCTTGCCGCAGCCCGTCGGCCCCTTGAGCATCACCGGCAGGCCGCGTGCATGACACTGCTCGAAGATCGCGATCTCGTTCGAGACCGGCACGTAGTACGGCGCCTCGCCATTGGCGCGAGGGTGGGCTGCGGCGGATGCGGATTGCATTCCCTAGCGTACGACCGATGCCCGGTGCCGGCAAGCGTCACGCATGACCGGGATAGCTGGCCCGAGTTGTGCCTTGCTACGGGCTGCGACGTTTGTCCCATCGCCATCCTGCTCCCGCGCGCACGCTCATGCCATTTCTGCTGCTGCATCTCATAGTGCGTCATGGCGTGGACTCCCTCGCAGACGCGATCCTCGATGGCATTGCCGCCGCGGCGCGATGGTGCACCCGCAGCCCGGTGGAGTACGGGCGGCGAGCGATGCACGCATGGCGGACGCTTCCCGCTCGCAGGCCGCAGCCCGGTCATGCTTGACGGATCCGGCCAGCCGCTGTAGGCTGTCCGAGCGATCGATGAACCAATGTTCCTCGATCGCGCCCTGCTCATCCCGTTTCCTCTCTGGTGCTTCGATGATTTCCCAGCTTCGCCAGACCATCACTCGCCCCGCGCCGGTCAGCCGGCGCACGCGTGCAGCCGCCTCTGCGGCCGTCATGCCGGTCGGCGCGTGTGGTGTCGTGTGTGTCGAAGCAGGGTGCCCCGAGTAGCAGCAGCGATCCTTCGCCGCTCCTCGCGGAAGTCACGCCCCTCCTGCTTCGGTCCCGCAGGTGGGGCGTTCTCCATTTCAGCACTTCCGAGGCACAAGTGACCGTTCCTACGTCCACAGAAGGGATAGAATCGACGTCCGCGCAACAGCTCGCGCCCGAACGCGCGGTGGGCGCCGCAGCGCCCGCTCCTCAGGCTCGCACCAGCGTCTGGCGTGACCTGAAGGACGCGATGCGTGGCACCTCGCACGATTACACGCAGGGGCCCATCGGGCGCGCGATCTTCCTGCTCGCCGTGCCCATGGTGCTCGAGATGATGATGGAGAGCCTGTTCGCGGTCTCCGACGTCTTCTTCGTATCGAAGCTGGGCGCGAACGCGATCGCGACGGTCGGGCTCACCGAGTCGCTCATGATCATCGTCTACACGATCGCCATGGGCCTCTCGATCTCTGCCACCGCGGTCGTCGCGCGGCGCATCGGCGAACGCGATCCGGACGCTGCCGCTCGCGCCGCCGTGCAGGCGATCCTGCTCGGGTTCGTGATCGCCAGCACGCTCGGCGTCATCGGGGCAGTGTGGGCGCCGGAGCTGCTCACCATGATGGGCGCGACGCCCGACGTGCTCGAAGTCGGCACCGGGTTCGCGCGCGTCATGCTCGGCGGCAGCATCACCGCGTTCCTGCTCTTCATCATCAACTCCGCACTGCGTGGCGCCGGTGACGCCGCCGTGGCGATGCGGGTGCTCTGGCTCGCGAACGGCATCAACATCGTGCTCGGGCCGCTGCTCATCTTCGGCGTCGGACCGTTCCCGGAGATGGGCGTGGTCGGTGCGGCCGTCGCGACGACGATCGGTCGTGGCACCGGCGTCCTGTTCGCACTGTCACGTCTCGTGCGCGGCAGCGGGCATCTTGTCGTGCGTCGTTCGCACCTCGCGATCGAGACGGACACCATCAAGCGCATGCTGCGGATGTCGCTCAACGGCACCTTCCAGGTGCTGGTGGGCACGCTGAGCTGGATCGCGCTCGTGCGCCTGATGGCGACGTTCGGCAGCGTCGCGATGGCGGGCTACACGATTGCGGTGCGCGTGGTCGTGTTCGCACTGCTGCCGGCGTGGGGCTTGAGCAATGCGGCAGCCACGATGGTCGGCCAGGCGCTCGGCGCGAAGAACCCGGACCGCGCGGAGAAGGCGGTGTGGACGGCCGCGCGCTACAACGTCGCGTTCCTTGGCGCGATGGGGCTGCTGTTCGTGCTCACGGCACCGTACATCGTGGGCGCGTTCACCACCGATCCGGCCGTGGTCGAGGTGGCGACGTTCGGCCTGCGCACGATGGCGTTCGGCTTCCCGTTCTTCGCGTTCGGGATGACGCTCACGCAATCGTTCAACGGCGCGGGCGACACGGCCACACCGACGTGGATCAACATCGGCGTGTTCTGGCTGTTCGAGATTCCACTGGCGGTGGGGCTCGCGCTGCTCACGCCGATGGGGTCACACGCCGTGTTCGTGTCGGTGCTGGTCGCGTACACGATGCTGGCGGTCGTGAGCACGATTCTCTTTCGCCGCGGGAAGTGGCGGGGGCGCGCAGTGTAGTGGCCGTCGTGGTGCTATTCAGTGGGATTGGAAACTGCGGACCGCGAATCACGCAAATGCGCCTTCGGCGCAAACGCGAATTGAACCGTTTGGGTGACGGAGCGCATCGCGACGGAGCCAGGCCGCCATTTTTGGGGTGGGGCTCCGTGCGCGATTCCAGCCTCCGAATGCTGTTCATAAAGAAACTCGACGTCAGCCACGCGTACCGTCCGCTTGTCGCCCACACGGCTCTATTTGCGTTGCGCCGAAGGCGCATTTGCGTGATTCGCGGTCCGCAGTTTCCCACGCCGGACCGCGAGCCTAAGCGGGCAGGCGCTCCGTCGGCGCCGTGGCGATCTGTCCCGCACGCGATGCAATCGCTTCCATCTGTGACGCGCGCGTTCGTGCCCAGAACGGCAACCGCAGGCTCGCCGGCAGCAGAGCGGCAAGACCGACCATTCCGAACGTGCCGGACATGGCGAACATTTCGGCGCCACCCTGTCCGCCGACGACCGAGATGGCAAGCGAGCCGGCGGCCGCGCCAAGCATGGCGATGCCCAGGCCCACGAGCCCCTTCGCATCGCCCTTTCGTGTCGACAGCCGCAGCCGGTGCCCACGCTCCGTAGGCTCGAGCAGCGCCTGCAGGTTGCCGTTCGACCATTGGCGGAACGAGCCCTCCGCCGCCATGCGTCCGCGCGCGCTGAATGTCTCGCGCAGCATGACCACGATGCGCTCCCACTCCGGGTCGCTGATCGTGCGGTCGAACTCGATCGTGCGCGACACGCCGATCGGAAGCCCCATCCAGCGATGCTGCCGCGTCGGCTCCAGCTCACCGCGTGCGACCGCCGCGGCGGCGCGTGCCATGAATTCCGGCGCGATGCCGACCTCGTTGCCGATCTCCTGCAGCTGGCCGAGCGTGAGCCCCGTCGCGACGTCGCGCGCCGGCGCCGCAGTCGTCGACTGCTGCTCGAGATCCTTCTCGATGTCCTGCGTCGCGATCGCCTGTTCGAGGATGCGGGCGATCTCGGTTTCGCTGAAGCGGCGCTCGTCGGTCATCGGTCTCGGGGTTGGTCCTGCGTCAGTCCGTACGGGCGACACCACGGGGACAGTTTCGGCTGTCCGATGCCGCATGGCAACCGATCAGCCCGCGACCTGCGCCGCCTCCCACTCGCGGTCGAGGATGGAATACACCGCCAGGTCCTCGTACGTATCCCATTTCCGCGTCGCCTCCCGCAGGATGCCCTCGAAGGTCATCCCGAGCTTCTGCATCACGCGACCCGAGGCCGGATTGCGCGTCAGGTGTCGTGCCTCGATCCGGTGAAGGCCCAGCCTGAACCCGAATGCCAGCACGGCGCGCCCCGCCTCCGATGCATGCCCCTTGTTCCAGTGCGGCACCCCGATCCAGTATCCAAGCTCCGCCGACCGGCTGGCGTCATCGATCACGAGGCCGATGCCGCCGACGAGGGTGTCCGTCGCACGCTCGACCACCGCGAAGGGTGCGCCGGTGCCGTTGGCCCACAGGTCGGCGTGTGTCGCGATCCACTCGGCGGCCGCACCTTCCGGGTAGGGGTGTGGAATGTGCTTCGTCGTGTCGGCAATGAGGCGGTCGCCGGCGAGACGTTCCACATCGGCGCCATCGGTGTACTGGAACGGACGCAGGAGCAGGCGTTCGGTCGCGAACGACGGCTGTGGTTTCGACGCGGTTGCACCAGGGGGAATCATGAGAGGCACGATGCATCGTCTCACGCGAGTGCGCCACGCGCGCGCGGCACGTCTCGGCACGGCGAGTGTGACCCGCGTCGCGCTGACTGTTCTCGCGACGCTGTTGGTCTCGGCTGACACCTCCGTTGCCATCGCGCAGGGTGGCCGCGGAATCTCCGGTCGCCCGGTGACCGGCGGATCACCACGAGCGGGTGTGCCCGGTGGAGGGTTGACGGGTGCTCGTCCGTCGCCGGGCTCCACGATCGGCCGGCCGAGTCCCGGTACGGTCATGCCGGGTCGCCCGATCGGGTCTCGGCCAACCCCGCCGCGTCCCACGACTCTCACCGGCCGCTTCGGACCCGGCTACGGCCAACCGTCGCTCACTCCCGTGCCCATCGGTGGCCTGCGGACGCGACCTCTCACGCCGGTGCCGCCGCTGGAGCTCAGGGACGGTGTCTACCGCAATGCCGACCCGCGATACAACGACGGGCGCAGGTACGACGGCCGTGACGGCGACCGGCGCGGCTACGACGGTCGCGGCGGCTACGACCCGCGTGGCTACGACAGGGGCGGGAACGACAAGGGCGTGTACGACAAGCGTGGTCCCGACGGGCGCGGCTACGACGGGCGTCGTGGTCCGTACCGCGGATACCCGGGCGTCTGGATCGGCGCTCCGTACCTCGGAGGACTGTTCCTGCGGAATGGCCTCGTGGTGTATGCCGGCTCGGCCTACGCGTCGTCCGTGGTGCAGTCGAGTGTGGGCGTGACTGTGCAGGACGACGCAGATGTCGTGGTGGAGCCTGCACGCAGGCCGCCGATCCAGCCCAGGACTATCATGCTGACGCCGGTGCCGGATGGCGATCGGGTGTGGTACCCGACGATGGACAAGCCATCGTGGCGTGTCGACAGCACGCTGGCACCGGTGCAGGCGTGGCGCGATCTCATCGTGCGCGATGCGGTGTGCGACAGCGACGGCAACTGCCGCGAGCGCGAGCAGAAAACGCGTGCACCGTGGGTCGCCACGTGCCGCTGCTACGTCCTCACCGACGCCGTCGGGCGCCGGTGGGAGATTCCGTAAGCGCGCTTTCGCAGCGTACGACGGAAGTACGGCGCGTCACTCCTCGCGCAGTGCTTCCGTCGGCTGGATGCCGGCGGCGCGCCGCGCGGGAATCCAGCTCGCGAACATCACCGCGGTCAGCAGCAGCGTGATGATGGCCGCGAACGTGACCGGGTCGGTCGGGCTCACGCCGTAGAGGAACGAGCGCAGCACACCGGTCGCGGCCAGCGCGACCACCAGGCCGCACACCGCGCCGACACTCGCGACGGCCATGCCCTGCTGCACCACCATGCGCACGACGCCCGGCGCATGCGCGCCAAGTGCCATGCGGATGCCGATCTCGCGTGTTCGCTGCGACACGGAAAACGAGATCACGCCGTACACGCCGATCGCCGCGAGGGTGAGGGCGACCGCACCGAACGCCACGAGCAGCATCGTGCTGAATCGCGTATACGCGGTGCTGTCGGCCACGCGCGACTCCATCGTGCGCATGTCGTAGACCGGCAGGTCGGGCGCCATCTCGCGCAACGCCGCACGCACCGTTGGAATCAGGGCCTCTGCGTCACCGGACGTGCGCACCATGAGCATCATGCGGCCGCGCGGTGACTGCGCGAGTGGCAGGTACACGTCCGGCTTCGGCAGCGAATCGATGGTGTTGTACCGGACATCGCGCACGACGCCCACGACATAGGCGCTGTCGAAGCCACCCTGCCCAATGCCGATCGGCTTCCCGACCGGATCCTCGTTGGGCCAGAGCGAGGCGGCGGCCGACTCGCTGACCAGCGCGGCCTTGCGGTTGCCCAACCGGTCGCCACTCTCGAATTGGCGGCCGCGCACCACGGGCACGTCGAGCACGTTCGGCCAGTTCGGCGCGATCCAGTGCACACCGACTTCAGCCTCGGAGCCTTCCGACTGACGGGGCCTATCGTTGCGCCAGAGCGCGGTGCCGTTGCAGCCACCGTTGAGGGGCGGGCAATCCTGCACGGTCGCGGCGGACACCGACGGCAATCCGCTCAGGCGGATCATCACCGCGTCGTAGAATCCGGGCATGGAATCGCGCGCGATGCCATCGGGCGTATTGAACCGCATCGTGAGGATGCCTTCGGTGCGGAACCCCGGCGGAATCGACAGCAGCTTGTCGAGGCTTCGCAGCATCAGCCCGGAGCCCGAGAGCAGCACGACGGCCAGCGCGATCTCGAAGGCCACGAGCGTGTTGCGACTGTTGAAGCCCCGCGCGGACGCACCTCGCATCCGGCCGTTGCGCAGCCGGTCGAAGAGCGCGGAACGTGTCGCCATCAATGCTGGCATGCTGCCGAACAGGAGCCCGGTCAGCAGCGATAGCGTGAAGGCGACCAGCAACGCATTGGTGTCGAGCTGGATCGCGTCGAACGACACCGCACCGACGCCACCGAGGTTGCGCACGCGCAGTGCACGCGCGGGGTCGAGCGAGGCGAGTGCGCGCACGCTGGCCCACGCGAGTGCCACGCCGAGCGCACCGCCGAGCAGCGAGAGGAGGGTGCTCTCGGTGAGCAGTTGCCGCACGAGCCGCCCGCGCGTGGCCCCGATCGCCATGCGCACGGCGATCTCGTGCCCACGCCCCGCCGCGCGCACGAGGAACAGGTGCGCCACGTTGGCGCACGCGATGAGCAGCACGAGCCCCACCGCACCGAACAGGATGTAGAGCGAGCGACGCACGGCCGGGTCGACGCGCGTCGCATCGAGCTCACGCGCGATCGCACCATGCGGCTTCGACACGGCCATCCGGTCGGGATAGGTGCGATCGACCAGCGCACCGAGCTGGCGTGTCTCCGCAATCGCCTGTGCCGGGGACACGCCGGGCCTGAGACGCGCGAAGGCCTCGAAGCCATGGCTCCAGGCGTACTCCACGACGGAGGGATCGACGGCGAGAATGGGCACCCAGAGTTCGGCCTGCCCCGTCATGCCGCGGAAGCCGCGCGGCAGCACGCCGACCACCACGAACTGGTCCGCGCCGATCCGCAGCGGCGTGCCGAGGATGCTGCTGTCGGCATTGAAGCGCCGCGTGAACATCGTCTCCGAGATCAGCACGCTCTTCGGGCCACCGACGCGCGCGTCCTCCTCCGGCACGAAGGGCCGGCCGAGCGCCGGCTGCACACCGAGCGCCGCGAGATAGCCCGGGCCGATCATCTCCGACTTCACCCGCTCCGCACCGTCACTCGTGCGCAGCGTGACCTCGAGCTCCGATACGAGCCCCATCGCGCTGAACGACCGCGCGGCGTCGCGGAACACGATGAACTTGGGCCACGACCAGATGGCGTCGTCGTTGGCGGGCCGCTCACCGTGCGCCGGCCGGGTGAGGCTCACCTTCATCATCCGCTCCGGCTGCGCGAATGGCAGCGGTCGCAGCAGCAGCGCATCGACCGCACTGAAGATTGCCGTGTTCGCGCCGATGCCGATGGCGAGTGTCGCTGCAGCGACGAACGTGAAGGCCGGTGCTCGGCGAAAGCTCCGCAATGCGAAGCGCACATCCTGCTGGATGGTTTCGAAGGTGCTGAGGCCGGCCATGTGTCGCGAGTCCTCCCGGTGTGACGTGAGGTTTCCGTAGCGCCGGCGCGCCGCTGCCATGGCGTCCGTGGTCGCGTCGGCGTGATGCTGGTGCATCGCGTCGAGCTCGAGATGAAAGGCCTGTTCGGCCGCGAGCTCGCGATCGTACGACCGCGGGCGGAGGAGCACGCGCAGCCGGTGCCGGAGGCCATCCCAGGTGGACATGCGCGGTGTTGCGCTACGCGCGGCCGAGGACGCGGCTCATCGCGAGCAGCACGCGATCGAAGCCCTCGAGCTCCTCGCCAAGCTGCTTGCGGCCGCTCGCGGTGATCGTGTAGTAGCGCGCCTGCCGGCCGGTGGGCGACTCCGCCCAGCGGGACTTCACGAACCCCTTGTTCTGCAGGCGCTCGAGCGCCGGGTACAGCGAGCCCTGCTCGACCGAGAGGACATCCTGCGAGAGCCCCTGGATGTGCTGCGCGATGCCGTACCCGTGCATCGACTGCACGGTGAGCGTCTGCAGGATGAGCATGTCGAGCGTGCCCTTGAGCAGCTCGCGGCGTTCGGATGCGGGCTTGGCCACCGGTGCGGGGGCTGGGGGAGGCGACAGGTAGAATCCCTACCTATCATGGGTAGAAGATCTACACGTCTCCCGCTCCCGTCAAGCCTGCCCGTCAGCCGCGGTAGGGCTGCCCCGACTCCCGGGCAAAGCGGCGCAGGTCGTCGAACAGCGCGTCGATGTCGTCGAGCATCGCGGCCGACTCGTCGATATCGGCCTGCAGCGCCGCGCGTTCCACGGCGCCAGGTGTAATGCCCGTACGCGCCTCGAGGGTGCGGGTTTCCTGCACCGCCTGCGCCTGCGATTCGCGCACGAGGGCGATTTCGGCCGCGAGCTTCCCCATCGCGTCGGCCAACGGAACGCCCAAGGGGGCCGCTCGCGAGTCGATGCGCGGCGGGTCGACCCGGTTGAGCACGTCCTCGAGCCGGGCGATCAGCGCTGCGGCGCGTTCATGCTGGCGCGCGAGGATCGCACGGGCCGCGCTGGTGGCGGAGTTGGGTGATTCCACATTGCCTCGAAATGCCTGACAGGCGCTCATGGCGCGCTCACGGCCCGTCTTCGAACCGTGGGGAGCACCCCGCGGAACATACCCGCGCGCGCTACCCTTCGGCATGGACATCCTCGATCGCGACACGCTGGGAGCGTTCTGTCGCCACACGCATGTCGCGCTTCCCGGCGCCGGCGATGGCCCGCTGACCGGATTCACGTTTGGCCTCAAGGACATCTACGACGTCGCGAGCTACCGCACGGGGTTTGGCAGTCCCGACTGGCTCGCGACGCACGATGTCGCCGACAGGACGGCGTCCGTCGCCTCCCGTCTGCTCGATGCCGGTGCGACGATGGTCGGCCGCACGCACACCGAGGAAATGGCGTTCAGCCTCACCGGGGAGAACGCGCACTACGGCACGCCGGTGAATGTCGCTGCACCGGGCCGCATTCCGGGAGGTTCGTCGAGCGGGTCGGCGGCCGCCGTGGCAGGGTCACTCGTGGACTTCGCGATCGGCAGCGATACCGGCGGATCGGTCCGCGCACCGGCGAGCTTCTGCGGGATCTACGGCATCCGCCCGACGCATGGGCGCATCCCGCTCGACGGCGTGCTTCCCCTGGCACCGGGCTTCGACACGTGCGGCTGGTTCTCGCGCGATGCGACGCTGCTCGCGCGGGTGGGTGACGTGCTGCTCGGCGGTACGGCGGTGTCGCCCGGCCGGCTGCTCCTGGCAGAGGATGCGTTCGCACTGGCAATGCCCGACGCTGCGGCGGCACTGCAACCCGCCGTGAGTCGCGTGCGCGCCCTGCTCGGCGAGCCACAGCAGGTGACCGTAAGCGACGAAGGATTGTCCCGCTGGTTCGAGGTGTTTCGCACCCTGCAGTTCGACGAGATCCGTCGGACGCACGGCGCGTGGGTGTCGCGTGTGCGTCCGAATTTCGGGCCGCAGATCGCGCCGCGATTCGATGCGGTCATGGCGTCCGACCCGCGCGACGCCGAGCGGATGCAACCGGTGTGGGATCGCATACGTGCGCGGCTCGATGCGCTGCTCGCCGACAACGCGGTGCTGCTGTTGCCGACGATGCCCGACATCGCGCCACTCCTGCAGTCGCCGCTCGATCAGACCGTCGCGTTCCGCGAACGCTCGCTCGCGCTGCTGTGCATCGCCGGCCTGGGCGGGTTGCCGCAGGTCAGCCTGCCAATGGCGCAGTCGCAGGGGTGTCCGATCGGACTCTCCATGATTGCCGCGCGCGGCAATGATGAGATGCTGCTGGAGATCGCGGTGCGGCTGTCGCAGATGGGTTGAACACCCGTACCGGCGTGACGCACGAATGCAGAAACGGGAGCGTCGCTGGTGCGACGTTCCCGTTTCTGCTTCTACTCCATCGTTCTACATAAGCCCCACCAAACTATCAGTTGCCCTTGAGTACCATCGCCACGGCCTTGGCGCGGAGCAAGGTACCACGAGGATACGGGGTGAGGCTGCTCACCTGGTTCGCGAAGCATCCCTTGCCGCCGGTGTTGAACAGGATTCTGGCGTTATCGGGACTGCTGACGACGCGCAATTGCACCATGACGTCGGGGCTTGCCGTGGTTCCGACAATGGGCTGCGGGAGGGTGAACGTCACCGGCGCATTCTCGCTGGCGCTGCCGCGCAGCGTGACCGGTACGACCACCGTCCGCTTGTTCGATGTGATGATGTCCTCGAACGTGCCAGTCTGCACCGTCATCTCGATACCGTACGTCGTCGGGGCTTCTGCCCTGCCGGTTGCCCCGAAGTACAGCTGAATCGAACGCAGCGTCTTCCGATTTGCGGGACCGGACATCCAGAAGGCTGCGATGACACCGGGATCGTTGACCGCGTCGCGACCACCACCGACCGGGCACGAGTTGAGTACGGCGAGCGTGCTGGTGCCCGTCGCGGTGAAGTACACCGCTTTCTCCGTTAGTCCACTGCCGATTGCTGCCTTCAGCTCGTTAGCGCCGTCGCCGACGGTCCACACCGTGAACGTCGTGCCGGTCGCACCAGTCGTCGATGTCGCCGGATTGACGACCGCAGCGCTGCTGTTCGTCGGCGTCCATGCGACCGTGGCGCCTTCGACCAGGTTGCCCTGGCTGTCCTTCACGCGCACCGTCGGGTTGGAGGCGACGTTCGAGCCTGCGGCCGCCGTCTGTCCGTTACCCGATACGATCTCGATGACCGTGGCCGAGCTCGCACCGACGTTGAACGGCGACGAGACCGTGCCGGTGACCGTGCCGCCGCCAAACACCAGGCTGGGCGTCAGCGTATAGCCGGTCGCCGCCTTGTTGATGGTGAGGCTGAAATTCGCGACGCCGTTCACTGCAGTCACCGTGACGCTCGTCGGTCCGGTAACAGCCGGCGGCACCGGCGCGAACGTGTGCTGGTTCAGCGTGACCGTGACGGTCCCGTTGTAGCCGAACACGCGCTCGCCGTTCTTGTCACGCACTTCGACCGTGGCGCTGAACGGCGTGCCCGCTGTCTGCGTTGCCGGAAGTGCCGGAGTGAAGACGAGCTGTGACGGCGGGTTGCCCGTCGCGGTGAATGTCGCCGTGCCGCCGTTGTCGAACACCACTCCCTCTGGTGCATCGCCACCGAACCGCGCGACCGCAGTGAGTGAATTCGCACCGGGAGTGCTGCCGAGCTTCCAGCAGACGCTCGCAATGCCGCCAGGGATCGACGTTGTCCCGACGGTTTTCGCGATGCTCGTCTGCGTGCTCGCAGTGCTCGCATACACGGAACCGCAGTTATCAGGCAGCGCGGCGCCCGGGGTATTGGGCGTGATCGACCCACCGCCGGAGAGCACCGTCCAGTCGACCGGCACGTTGTACATCAGGGTGCCCTTGAACGTGCTGACCGTGAGCGCCGGGCGACATCCAACGACTGAGCCAATGGCGCCTTCGAAGGTGTTCGTTGCGCACGAGGCACTGACCAGCGTGGCAGTTGCCGGGTCACTGAAGCTCGATGCGAGCAGCGACGAAGCACGGATGAACTCCTTCACTGTCCCACCGACACCGCCAGCAAACATCTCGAGTTCACCGTCGACCGGTGCAAACGGGCTGAACTCCTTGACCGTGCCACCGACGCCACCCGCGAACGCTTCCAGATCCTCCGGTGCCAATGCGCTCGCAGTCGTTCCGGCCGCGCGCACGGCCTCGGCGCGAACCGCAGCGATGCTCGACACGGACAATGCCTTCGACGAGGCAGTCGTCGTCGATGGCAGCTTGCAGATCAATGCAATGCCCTCGGCCGCAGGGCTCTTGCGCGGCGTGAGTTCTGTGGTGGTACCGATGCCGTGGCCCAGGATCAACCGGTTCTGGTCGAACAAGAACTTCGGCGCCGTGGCGCACACACCGACGATGGCGAAGAAATTGGGTACGCCCGCGAACGGGTCGACGCCGGTGCCGGCAAGCGCCTCGATGCTCACGAAGCCCGGATACTGATCGAGCTTCGTGGTCAGGGGCGGAGCAGTGAGCTTCTTGATCACGATGAGCGTCGGCGCGTTCACCGGGAACTGCGGGAACTTCACACCCACGTCGCGCGCGTCGTTGTACACGATCTGCGGTTCGTCCGTGGGCAGGATCAGCGTGCTGTTGATCGGATCCGTGACGGGAATGTTGAGGCCCGCATAGCAGTACATGCTCGTGAGGAACGTGGCGATGGCAGCCTCGCCGCCTGGCAGTGGGTTGTCCTCGTTCTTCTGGAGCGTGAACGACGCGATGTCGTGCGCGCGAGCCTTCGCACCGACAACATCGCCATCCTCGACCAGCTTCTTGAGCGTGCCAAGCTTGCCGATGACCGAGTTGGCGTTCGGCGAACCTGCGCCGAACGCCGTATTCGCTTGGTTTACAAGTTGCGTATAGGTCACGCCGCATGTGGCAGCCGTGCTGGCCTGCGGGTCACGCGAGGAGCTCGCATCGGGGCGGGTAGCATCACCGCAAGCGGCGAGGACGAATCCGGCGACAAGCGCACAAACTGAAGCAATTTTGCGGGTCATACCGACCCTCCATGATTCATGCGTAGCGACGTCGCTCGAGTGAACGCACGGAGTTGTGCGCTAGTTCACTCAATTCGCGAGCTACACGGGTCGCCTGAAACATGAAGACGTTTCCAATAGACGCAATGGTGACCTGCATCATGCTCATTCGTCCGAGCGGTTCCCATACCTGGAACCGGCTAACTTTCAGCCAATTCTCCTATGGAGAGGCGCCCACGAGCGCCCTAAAGGCTGAGTTCGCCTGAATCGGCCGGAACCACCATCCCGCTTCATCCCGGAGGCTCGACGCCCGCTCCGGGTTGGCCGCGACATAGGCCTTGAGCATCCGGATCGCGTCCGTCGTGTCCCCGAGCGTCGTGTAGACGAACGCGCCCAGATAGGCCGCGTCGCGGGCCGGGTCGAGGGTCGCGTCGCTCCCGGAGCGCTTGGCCAATCGGCGCGCACTGTCCGCCAGCACGGGAGTCGTCTTGCTCGCCCGTGCCAGCACCGCTGCCATCAGCATGTTGGCGAAGTCGCGCTCCGCCTCCTTCCCGTCGGCCGGCGCCATCGTCACGAGCGTGTCCGCCAGCCGCCACGCCGCCGCCATGTCGACATTCGACGCCCGCGTGGTGGTCATCATGTAGAGCTGGCAGCGTTTGGACCGCGGGTCCGCTGGGAAGCGCTGCCCGAGCTGCGTGCAGTACTGCTGCGCCGGATCGAACTGTCCGAGATCGTACGACGCGTTGAACAGCCGGCCGAGCACCACGTTGGCATTCGACAGGAATTCGTCGGCAGCCATCGCCTGCTTCGCCGCGAGCAGCACGTCGCTCGTGGTCTTGGCCGGGTCCTGGTAATAGAGGTGCGACAGCGACGCGAAGGCGCTCGCCTGCAGGTTGTTCAGCTCCGTCGCTCGCTCGAGATCCTTCTTCGACGTCTCCAGCAGCGCGAGCTTTCTCCCTGCATCCGTCTCGAGGTTCTGCAGCCAGCTCCAGTAGCGCAGCGTCCCGCGTGCCTCGAACGCATCCGCGTCGTTCGCATTGAGCGCGATGGCGCGGTCGGCGTGCGCGATTCCCGTCGCGACCCACTCCCGGATCTTGGCCTGGTCGCCACCAGTGAGACGGGACCGGCGATACGCGAGCAGGGCGCGACGCGTCACCGGCGTCGACCACGCGGCGTCCGCCTTCTCCGCACCCGCGAACAGCGAGTCCGCGACCGCGAATTCCCGCTCCGCGCCAGGCATGTCACCCGACCCACGCAGTTCGTCCGCGCGCTTCTGCGACCGTGCGCCGCGCTGCAGCAGCAGCCACGCCTGTTCGCTCGTGGTCGCGGCGCGCTGCTCCTTCACGAGGATCTCGGTTTTGAGCTGCTCCTTGATCAACTCGGACGTCGTGCGCGTCACGCTGTCCTGCAGGCCGAGCAGGTTGCTGCGCGGGACGGTGATGACCTTGCGCGCGACGCTCGCCCCGCTCTCGTCGTCGAGCCGCACGGTGAGGTTCACCTTCTCGCCGCTGGGCTCCACGTCACCGCGCACGATGTACCCGACACGCAGCGTACTCGCGACATTCGCCACGCCGTCGACCCCGAGCTCTGTCCCCCGGTAGGGCGTCACACCGCCCTTGGAGATGATCGTGAGCGACGGTGACGTGCCGAGCGTCTGGATGAGGCCTTCGGTCAGACCGTCGGCGACGGCCGTGAGCGAACTGTCGGCACTCAGATCGTTGAAGTACAGCACCGCGATGCGACGCGAATTGGCCCCGCTGTCGCCGGCACCCGCGGCCGCGCTCTTCGAGAACCACCCCTGGCTGTTGCCATAGGCGGCCCCGCCCGCGAGCAGCAGAATGGCCGCCGCTCCGACGAACGTGGCGGGCCGCTTCCACCACGCGACCGGAGGGAGCACCGGCTGCTCCATCATGGTCGGGCGCCGCATCGTGGTCGTGGAGCGCATCGCGCGCATCATCGACGTGCCGCCGACGGACGCACTCAGGCACTCGACGAGCTGCGCAGCGGTCTGCGGCCGGTCGACAGGCATCTTCTGCAATGCGTAGAAGATCGCGTTCTCGACCTCCTCCGGCACCGCGTTGCGCACGATCCGGATGCTCGGCACCTGCTCCATGAGGTGCCGTGCCATGATCGCCATCGAGTTCGGCCCCGTGAACGGCGGCTCACCCGCGAGCATCTCGTACAGCATGCAGCCGAGGCTGTACAGGTCGGCACTGGGCCCTGCGCCCTCACCGCTCGCCTGCTCCGGCGCCATGTACACCGGCGTGCCGACCGCCATGCCCGTCTGCGTCAGCTTCTGCGTGCCGGCGTCGGAGACGGCACTCGCGATGCCGAAGTCGGCGACGAGCGCGTGCTCGCCCGACAGCAGGATGTTCTCGGGCTTGATGTCGCGATGCACGACCCCCTGTGCATGGGCGTACCCCAACGCATCCGCGACCTCCATCGTGATCCGCAGCGCATCCTCGACCGGCAGCATGCCCTCGCGGTCGATCTTGTCGCGCAGGGATTCGCCGCGGATGAACGGCATCATGTAGTACATCAGGTCACCGCTGGTGCCCGAGTCGTACATGCCGAGGATGTGCGGATGCTGCAGCTTCGCGGCGAGACGGATCTCGCGGAGGAACCGTTCGCCGCCGAGTGAGGCCGCGAGATCGGGGTGCAGCACCTTGATCGCGACTTCGCGATCGTGCTTGACGTCGCGCGCGAGAAACACCGTGGCCATGCCGCCGCGGCCAAGCTCGCGATCCAGTACATAGCGATCCACAAGCGCAGTGCGCAGGCGCGCAAAGGTCTCGCTCACGTCCGGCGCGTCCGCGATCATGCGGGAATGCTCGAGCGTGAGATTGAGGCCGCACTTGCTGCAGAACACCGCGTCATCCGCGATGCGGGTTCCGCACTTGGCGCACGTCTGGGGCAGAGTCAGGACCAGGGAAAGAGTGGCGGCACGACCGTCGGTGTCCGGATGAGGAAGTTGCGCCACATCACGTACTCCGGCAAGCTAATCGAGGCGAACCGGTCCGCTCCCGTCGCATTCCGTCGTACCCTCTCGCATTACCCCGGGCCGGCCCCATCGAGCCGCAGCAGGCGCCGGTCACGGTAGGCGCGCACGCCGTCGTTCACGTCGTACACCAGCATGACGGCATCCCGGCGTCCGTATCGGGCCATGACATCGAGCATCAGCGGGGCATCGCCGGGCCATGGAAAGGCGAACACGATGTCGAAGTCGTCGAGGGCGCGTCCGAGCTGCAGGTAGCCGGATGGCCCCTCGCTGATGGTCTCGGGATCGTCGTCGCCGCCTGCGGCACGGCGCACGTAGCCGGCGGGGAGGAAGCTGCCCGTGACGAACCGGGCACCGGAATCGAAGCGAACCGCCAACTCACGGGCGATGCCGACCAGCGACCCGTCGATCTCGATGCCGGACGCCTCGAATCCCATCAGGTCCGCCATGATGGTGATGATGCCGGACGCCGAGCCCCATTCCAGGAAGCGGCGACCCGGCGCCCGGAGGAGCTGCAACGCGGCGCGCACCGTGTCGTAGTCCGCCGCGACGAACGAATGGAAATCGTCGTCGCGGAGGCTGTTCTCGAAGCGCTCGCGAATCGCCCAACCCTCCGCGACCAGGGCGTCGAGGCGCGATTCGAGCCGGAGGTCGGTGGTCAAAAGCAGGGCGGCCGCATGGTGCGAGCATTCTCGCACCACGCGGCCGCCAAGTACAGCCGGACCAGGAACGACTACGTCACTGGTCCATACCTCGACGTCAGGACTACATCACCGTGCGCTGAAGATCCTGCAGGGCCTTCTTGAGCAGGTCCGTCTTCTTCGGGTCGCAGCTGCGCTCGGCCTCGACTTCCGCGGCCACCTTCGTCAGCGCCGTGTTGCGCGCTGCACCGGTGGTCGCCTTCTCGGCTGCTTCGATCGACGCACGGATGCCGGCGAGGCGCGGGGCCGCGACGCAGCCCTTCCGCTCCAGCTGGTCCGTGTACGCCTTGGCGAGCGCGAAGCTGGGCGGCCACTCGATCTTCGGCTGGCCCTGGGCGTTGAGGTAGTCCCACTTCACCGTCTTCGCGGCATCGATCTCGTTCTGCGTGACATACTGGCTCGGCACCATCTCGGCGATGTCCATGCCGCGGGCGATTTCCGAGCTCACGATGCTGCCGTTGTACCAGTACACCGACCATGAGCCGGCGGACACCATGCGCGTGGCGTCTACGGGGCCACGGTCGAACGAGGCGATCTCGATCGGGTTCTTCGGGTCCGACCAGTCGAACATCGAGATGCCGCCCTGATACCAGGACTGGATCATGATGTCACGACCCGGGATCGGCACGAGCGAGCCGTTGTGCGCGACGCAGTTCTCGGTCTCCGTCTGGTAGGACGGCAGCTTGTAGTAGCTCTGGAACTTGAGCTTGCGGTTCTCGATCGTGAAGATCGCGTCCGCACCCCACTCCTTCGGGTCGCCGGCGCGGCACTTCGGGCCGCCACCACCGCCCCACTCGTCGGAGAACAGGATCTTCGAGCCGTCGTTGTTGAACGTCGCCGAATGCCAGTAGGCGAAGTTCGAGTCGGCGGCGGCATCGAGACGCGTCGGGTTGAGCGGATCGCTGATGTCGATCAGCAGGCCGTGGCCCTCGCACGCGCCGCCGGCCAGGCCGAGCGCCGGGTAGACGGTTATGTCATGGCACTGCGAGCGCTCGCTGACTGCGCCACCCGCTGCGCCACCGCGGCCACCCGTCGGCGCGTTGGCGAACACGCGGTTCATGATCGACTGGATCTGCGGACGGAGCGCCGCGCTGTCCGCCGCGGTCGGCGCGCCGGTGGCGCCACGCGCCTTCACGATGCTGTCGAGCAACGGGCGCAGCACGTTGTTGTTCACCACCATGTCGGCACCCGACTGCGGGTTCTTGACGATGAACGCGCCGGCCGCCTTCTGGCGAGCGAGGTTGGCGGCAGCCGCCGCCTTGTCGGCGTCGGAGAGGCCGTGTCCCGGCGCCTGCGTCAGGCCGGCGAAGATGTTCGCCTTGCCGACGACGGCCGCCGCGGCAGGATTGGCGAGCGGCACCTTGATGATCTCGATGCGCAGGCGCGACGAGTTCGGGTCGGTGGCCGCAGCGTCGGCGCAGCCCGGAAGCTCTTCGGGCGAGCGGATGCCGGACGAACCGGAGACGTAGATGTAGACGTTCTCCTTGTCCTTCGGATCCTCGAGCACCGTGTGCGTGTGCGAGCCGCGGCACGTCTGCACGTTGGCGACGAGCTTGGGCTCCTTGATGTTCGTGATGTCGAAGATGCGGACGCCGCGCACGCGCTCCTTGCTCACCGCCTCACGCACGCCACCCGGCTTGCAGTCGACGCGGCCGTTGTTCGCTTCGGCCGACATGAACATGAGGTTCTTGTACACGGAAACGTCGTTCTGCGACGCCGGGCATTCCAGCGCGACCACGAGCTTCGGGCTCGACGGGTTGCTGATGTCCCAGATCACCGGGCCGTTGTAGTTGCCCTGGATGACGTAGTTGCCCGTGAAGGCGAGGTCGGAGTTGGTGATGCCCGCGAAGCCGGCAGGCGACTGCGCCCGGGCCACGACCTTCAGGTTGGAAATGGCTTCACCGGCATCGAGCAGGCCGGCCTTGAGGCCGACGCGCGGGTCGGTGGCCGGGTTCGGTGCCGTCGACGGCTGCTTGCCGGCGCACGCGGCGCTGAACGCCAGTGCGGCGACGGCGGCCGTGTGAGCGGTGAACGAGAACGCACCGCGGCGATGCGGACGGGGGAGTGACATTGAGGGTCCTCTGAGTGGGCGAGCGTGGTACGGGAACAGCGGCACAACAGGAGAGACAGCGGTGTGACGGCGACGGTTGGAACGACAGCTACAGCTACAGCGACGGCTAGAGCGACGGCGGGGCGAAGCCCAGTTCGAGCATCATGGTGACCATGCGCTTGATCTCGGTCGACTGATCGACTTCGACGTCGTTCGCGAACTTGAAGATCGTCTCGTCCTGGCCGGCGCCGTCCGCGGCGAACAGCTTGGTGACCATGGAGACCGCACCGCGGTGGTGCTGGATCATGAACGTCAGGAACAGCCGGTCGAAGTCCGCGCCACGCGCCGCATCGAGCTCCTTGAGCTGGGCGTCGGTCAGCATGCCGGGCATGGACATACCGCCCATCGCGCCCATGTCGTGGCCAGCCATGGCGTGCCCCGCATGCGGGTCGGCGCCATCGACGACCTTGCCCGTGCTGTCTATCGTCGGCGGGACCTGATTGCGGTCGGCAAGCCAGTTCTGCATGATCGTGATCTCATCCTTCTGCGCGTTGATGATGCGCGCGGAAAGACGCTGCACGGCGGCATCGGCACCGTGGGTCGGTGCCCAGCGTGCGATCGTGATGGCCTGCGCGTGATGATGGATCATCCCGCGCATGAACTCGATGTCGTCCTTGGTATACGGATAGCGCAGGCTGTCCGCTCGTGCCCGCGCGATGGCGCCGGCGGCACCGGACTGAAAGACCGGGCCCGTGGACCGGGCGCCGGTGGCGCTGGCGCAGGCCGAGGTGTAGACCACAGCGGCGGCCAGACCGGCGAGCATGAGGGTGCGACGCAGAGTCGGTCGCGCAGCACGTTCGGGCAGGGGACGCAGAGGCGTTGGACGGGTAGTAGAGTGCATCGCGCGGTTCTCGCGGGGTGGCCGGCGGGCCAGCTGCTGGCCAGCAGGTGTCGTAACCCGTGAAATCTAGTCCACAGGCCCGGGGTTACGCAGGAGCGTCGGCGGAAGCGCCAGGGACGACTGTGGCGCCCGTGACAGTCTGTACACTCGAACGGCACATGGGGTGCAGCCCCGTGCCACGTGGCCTGCCGTCCATTGCAGGCGACCATACCACTTTTCCCGGAGTTCCGATGCAGCGGTTTCTGGTGCAGGCAGCGTTCGGCGCGCTGGTACTCTCCGCCACCCCCCAGCTCTCGGCCCAGGCCACGCCGGCCGCGCGATCGGCCGCGACGCCGACGGTGGCTGCGGTCTACGACAAGTTCGCCACGGCTGTCGGGGGACGGGACGCGTGGGCCAAGGTCGACGGCCGCACGGAGAAAGGCACGGTGAACGTCGCCTTCGCCGGCCTGACGGGCTCGTACCTCCGCTACAACGCGGCGCCGAACAAGATCCGGATGATCCTCGACCTGGACGTCACGAAGATCGACCAGGGATTCGACGGTACCGTCGGCTGGGTTCTCCAGGGAGCCGGCCCGGCGACGCGCATGCCGCCGGAGATCGAGGCGAACACGGCGGAGACGGCGCGGACGGGTGCGTCGTTCCTCGATGCCTCGCGGTTCAAGGAGGCGAAGGTCGCGGGCTCGGAGGCGTTCGACGGGGTCCAGTGCTACAAGGTGGACATCGTGACGGCGAGCGGGGAGAAGCGGACGGACTTCTTCGAGATCGAGACGGGGCTGCGGCGCGGGACGGTGACGATGGCCCCGACGGGGCAGCAGACGGCGATGTTCCGGGACTACAAGGCGTTCGACGGGAAGAAGGTCGCGACGTCGATCACGCAGAAGACGGAGCAGGGAGACGTGGTCATCACGATCGCCGAGGTCGTGTTCGGCGCCCCGGACCCGGCGGTGTTCAAGGCGCCTGAGGGAGTGGGCAAGTAGAGGTCACTGGCTCTTCCTGCGCGCCTCCGCCAGGAACGCCGGCTCCAGCTCCAGCAACCCCGCCAGCTTCCGGATCAGATACGACTCCTGCTCGTCCAGCGATCCATCCGCCAGGATCACCTGCCACATCAGCTCCGCGAGCACGATGCGCTGGGCGACGTCGTAGTCCTTCACGATCTGTCGCGTGAAGACGAAGTGATCGACCGCGTTGCGGTTGGCCGCGGTGGCCTCGTCCATGAGTGCACGCGCACCGTCGGCGTCGACTCCGAAATGGCGCTCCAGGATGCCGAGGATCTGGCCCTGCTCTGCCGCGCTGAAGTCGCCGTCCGCGGACGCCAGCTCGACGAGCAATGCGCAGGCGGCCAAGCGCACGTCGCGCGGAATCTTCGGCGAGACCGGTGAGGAGGCCGGAGCGGAGTCCGGCACGCTGTCGCGGAGCAGCCGACGAAGGGAGTCGAGCATGGGCAGTCGGTGAATGGTGAACGGCACAGTGAGCGAAACGACGATCGGGCTGACGCATGACGCCGCGTCACCCCGTGTTGCGCAGTCCCTGCGCGATCCCGCTCAGCGTCGTCGACAGGGCCTCGTCAATCTGCGCATGGTCCGCGCCCTGCGACACCGCCGCGCGCTTGCGACGCATCAGCGCGACCTGCAGCAGCGAGAGCGCATCGACGTAGGGATTCCGCAGTGCGATCGCCGCCTGCAGCACCGGCACGTCGGCGATTAGGGTCGTGTCCCCGCGGATCGCGAGCAGGCTCGTCACCGTGCGCTCGAACTCGGCCTCGAGCGCAGCCAACAGCTCCGCGGACCCGCCGAGCGTTTCCACGTACAACCGCGCGACGGGCAGGTCGGTCTTCGCGCATACCATCTCGACCTTCGCGAGGAAGTCGTCGAAGAATGGCCACCGTCGCGCCATCTCCTGCAGCTCGGCCAACCCCTCGGGTGACGCGCATGCTTCCGCGAGCGCCGTCCCGACGCCCATCCACCCGGTGATCATGAGCCGAGTCTGCGTCCATCCAAAGGCCCAGGGGATCGCGCGGATACCATCGATGTCCGCGCTGTTGCCGGGACGATACGCCGGGCGTGACCCGAATCGCGCGTCCGCGAGCTCGGCGATCGGCGTGACGGTCGTGAAGAGCGTGAACAGCTCGGGGCTCTCGTGCACGACCTGGCGGTAGACGCGGTGTGAACGCGCGGAGAGCGCGTCGAGACGCGTGCGGTACCGCTCGACGTCGGCGGAGTCCACGGTATCGCGCCAGTCGGTGAACTGGTGCAGCAGTACCCCCGACATCGTCACCTCGAACGAGCGCTCCGCGACCGGCAGCAATCCGAACTGCTGCGAGATGATCTCGCCCTGCTCCGTGATCTTGATGCGCAGGTTCACGGTGCCCGGTGGCAGCGCCGAAAGTGCGCGATACACGGGCGAGCCGCCGCCGCGTCCGACACTGCCGCCGCGACCGTGGAACAGGGTGAGCTCGATGCCCGAATCGCGAAACAGCTCGGCGAGCTCCTCCTGCGCGCGATAGAGCCCCCACGATGCCGCGAGCAGGCCTGCGTCCTTCGCGGAGTCGGAGTAGCCGAGCATGACCTCCTGCCGGTTGCCGCGCGCGGCGAGCTGGCGGCGGTACACGGGATCGTCGAGCATCTCGCGCATCACGCGTGCCGCGGACACGAGATCGTCGAGCGTTTCGAACAGCGGCACGACGTCGAGGCGCGAGCGCGGCGTGTCGCCCGCGAGATCGACGAGGCCGTACTCGCGCGCCATCAGCAGCACGCGCAGCAGGTCCGCCGGTTCGCGCGCCATCGAGATGACATACGTCGAGGCCGCCGCTTCGCCGGTCTCGTCCTGGATCGTGCGCATCGCCTGGAATGTCTCGAGCACACGGCGCGTGCTGTCGCTCACGTCGAGCCCTGCACCGACGATCGGGCGGCGACCGCTCAACTCCGCGCGCATGGCGGCCGCATCGAGCGTCGCGATGCCCGCCGCGCGCGCGATGTCGTCGACCGCCGCCACATGCACCGTGGCGTGATCGCGCAGATCCATGCGAAACCCGTGGAACCCGTGCGCGCGCACCAGCAGCAATGCCGGATCGACCGTCGTCCGCGCGGCGCGGGTGGCGCCGGCATCCTGCAGCGTGTCGCGCACCAGCAGCAGGTCGCGCTCGAGCTCACCGGCGTCGGAGTATGCCGCAGCCTCGGGGCGTTCCTCGCCGGCATCGCGTGATGCAACGACTCGGCGCGTCGCCGCGACGCGCGCGCTCATGTACGACAGCTTGAGCCGCAGGGGTTCGTTGGCGTTTCGCCCGCGGTTGGCGGCCCAGATGTCCGGCAGCAGCGAACGGTTCTCGTCGAGCGATGCGAGCAGCTCGGGCGACGCCGGTGCAATGGTGGACGACACCGAGATCCGTTCGACGAGATCGTCGAGTGCACGCCCGTGGCGCCCGAGCATGGCGTGACTGGCGCGGCGCGCGGCAGCGAGCGTCGTGGCCGGCGTGACGAACGGGTTGCCATCCCGATCACCGGCGACCCAGTTGCCGAGTTGCACAGGAGTGGCGGTGTGCAGCGGGTCGGTGGACGTGCCGACCGCACCCTGCGCTCCGAACTCGTCCTCGTACGCGCGCACGAGCGCCTGCCGCGCTCGCGAGCTCGCATCCACCAACCTGGTCTCGAGATACCAGAGCACCGTGCTCACCTCGTCCATCACCGTCGGGCGATCGTCGCGCACCTCGGCGGTGAGCCAGAGCAGTTCGATCTCCGCGTCGAGCCGCTCGTCGAGCTCGCGCATGCCACCCGATGGCGTGCCCGCGCCCGCGCCATCACGCACACCATCACGCGCGAGCAGCAGGTCAGCCACGCGTGCCTGCAACGCGAGCAGCGTGCGTCGTGTGGATTCCGTCGGATGCGCGGTGAGCACGGGCCGCACGTCGAGACTCACCAACGCGTCGCGCACCTCGGAAGCGGAATGTCCGGCCTCCCGCAGCGTTCGCATCGTCCAGCGTGCGGACGCGGGCTGCAGCGTCCCGACATCCGTCTCATCCGCACTGCCCTCGCCAACGGCGCCGCGCTCGTACACCCGCGTGCGGCGGACACGATGCACCTGCTCTGCCGTGTTGATGAGCAGGAAGAACAGCGTGAACGCGCGCGCGGTCGTCGCACACAACGACACCGGCAATGCATCGACCCGCGCGAGGATCGCCGGAAGCGCCACCCGGTCCGACAAGTCGCCGCGTCGGCGTGCGCGCGTGTCACGCCGGAGCGACTCCACGGTAGCGAACGCTTCGTCGCCCTCGAGGCGGCGGATCACCGAACCCAGCGCCGCAGCGAGCCGACGCACGTCGTGATGGAGCGGGAGGTCCTCGTCGCGAGTCTCGATCATTCCCGCAAGCTAACGACGCTCACGCGAGGTGCGCCGACCGCCGCCGCACGCGCGGCATTACCCCCGCGGATCCCGCACCACGCCCGTGAACAGGATCGTGCCCGCGAACCGTTCGCGGATCATGAACACGAACGGCCGGTCGACCCGCATCTGTGGCGGCAGCGACACCGGCACCACGCCGACCACGGTCACACCGGCTGCCCGTGTGCCTTCCTCATCGACTTCGATCGCCACGGCGTGCCGCACGAAGTCGAGCTTCGTGCCGAAGCCGAGTAGGCGCGGAAACTCTGCCCCGTTGGTGAACGCTGTCGGCATGCCCATCTCGGAGAGATGCGGCCTGAGCTCCACCTTCTCGCGCAGGGTGAACTTCGGGAGATAGAGCTCGATGTTGTCGTTCATCGGCTGCAACCCGTCGGTGATGCCCGCGAGCATGGTCGAATCGAACCGCGCCACGAACGTGCCGATCGGCTCGTTCGAGGGCACGATGAAGAGCATCGAGTACGCGCTGTTGCCGTAGGACAGCTCGACGGCGGTCATCCCGGCATTCTGCATCGCGCTGAACTTGCCCTTGCGATGCATCAGCGGGACCTGCACGCTCGCTCCTGACTCGAGACGGAACGGCCCTGGCTTCGTCTCCGCTGCATCGAACCGGTCGCGCCACGTGCCCGAGAAGTACACCGCGTTGGCGAGCAGCATCACGAGATCGCGCGGTGGCGGCGTGTCGAGCACCTTCGGGATCATGCCGTTGGTCTGCGTGTTGCCCCACGCGTTGACGGCATCGAACATCGCCTGTTCATCCTTGGCACTCCGCGCTTCCGCGCCGAAGTACGTTCGCACGTCGGCGGCGAAGCCGGGATCCGCCTGGAGCGGCTCGCGCGTCCAGATGCCGTTGGCGATGCGGATCGTGACCGTCGGGTCGAGGGTCGGCAGGAGCGCCATCAGATCCTTGTACGCGGGGTTGATCTCCGCGCGCGCCCTGGAGCCCCATCCGAGCGTCTGGCTCATCTCCGCGAGCGTCGCGCCGCCGGCGCCGTTCATCGTCATGCCCAATGCGTACGACACACTGAGGGGCGACAGCAGCACGTTGGGCGTCGTGGCACGCGCCATCGACTCGCGGAGGAGCGACAGCGCGAACGCGTTGCCGGAAGTGATGCCCTGACGCTCCGTCGCCGTGAGCGTTCGTGGCAGCGCCGCGAGCGAGTCGGCCTGCACGGGTGAGGGGCCAGTGCCGTCACTGCAGGCCGTCGAGCCGAGCAGGGCGGCGCAGGACACCGCGCCTGCCACCGCGTTCGCGATCGTGCGTCTGATCATGCCGGCGGTCATGCGTGGGGAACGCTCGGGGCTGATCCGGAAGGGAGCGAAAGGCGTCGGGAGCATACTGGGCCTCTGAGGGTTCGAACGGTGGCACATCCTCAACCGTCTACCCAGCGAGGGGAGTCACCGTCACGAGGTCCCTGGTGCGATGCACTTCATGTTGAATCCCCTCGGGACTGGCCGGTCTCCCTCGCGCGCCATCGTTCCCGAATTACCTTGGGCTGTTGCCCCGACGGCGCGCCTCTCCCTCCCCGCGCGCTGCCCGTCTCACTCCCGCCGCTCCCGCCGCCGATGAGTCACGACCCGTCCCCCGAAGATCTGCTCGAGCAGGCGCACGCCGACCTGCTGAACATGGACTACGACCCTGCCGCCCACGGCGGCATGGACCGCCGCCAGTTCGTGTTCATGTCCCTGGTCTCGGCGGCCGCCACGACCTTCGGATCGGCCGGCGCACTGACCGCGCAGGCCGCCAGCGGTGGCGCGACTGCGCCGCTCCCAACGGCGCCAGCATCTCAGCAGCAGCAGGTCACCATAACGCCACTTGGAAACGGCGAAGCCCCCGCGCTCCAATTCATGCCGTATCCAAGCGGCACCGGTGCGCTGATGGAGAAGCTGGCCAAGGAACGTGGACGAGCTGCCTTCGACCGCGCCGTGTTCACGGTCGAGAAGTGGACGGGGCCGGTCCCGACGAACCCGGACGAGATCGCGTTCCTGCCGGCGCACCGCCTCTCGGCGTTGCTCAAGGAGCGGAAGATCACCTCGGCCAAATTGACCGATATTTACCTCACGCGGCTCGAGCGGCTCAACCCGACGCTCCGCTGCGCGGTCACCATCATGGCCGACTCAGCGCGAGCCGAAGCGAAGAAGGCGGATCAGGAGATCGCCGCGGGGCGGTATCTCGGGCCGCTCCACGGCATCCCGTATGGCATCAAGGACCTGTTCAATACGAAGGGCGTCCTCACCACGTGGGGGTCGCCGGACTTCAAGGACAACGTGCCGACCGAGGACGCCGAAGTGGTGACGCGCCTTCGTGATGCGGGTGCCGTGCTGATCGCGAAGCTGAGCACCGGTATCTTCGCCCAGAACGACCAATGGTACGGCGGCCGCACCAACAACCCCTGGAATCTCTCGCAGGGCTCGAGCGGCTCGTCGGCGGGGCCGGGTTCCGCGACTGCCGCGGGCGTCGTCGGGTTCTCCATCGGCACCGAGACGCAGGGCTCCATCACGTCACCATCGACACGCAATGGCATCAGCGCGTTGCGCCCGACATTCGGGCGCGTGAGCCGCTACGGCGGCATGGTGCTGTCGTGGTCACAGGATCGCGTCGGGCCGATGTGCCGCACCATCGAGGACTGCGCGATGGTGTTCAATGTCATCCACGGCGCCGACGAGAAGGATGCGTCGACGCTCACGACACCATTCCAGTATGACCGGAACGCGCGTCTCGCCACCATGCGCATCGGGTACGACGAAGGTGCACCCAAGGAAATGATCGATGCGTTGCGCGCACTCGGCGCGCAGCCGAAGCAGATCGGCGCCCGCCCGGCGCTCCGCGACTTCGGCATGGGCGGCGGTGGCCTGAACGTGGAGTACGCGGCGGCGTTCGACTTCTTCGTGCAGCGGAAGGCGAAGGAGATCGGGCTGGACCTGAACAACCTGCCGGAGCCGACGCGGCCCGCGGGCGGCGGTGGAGGCGGCGGCGGCGGCGGTGGCGTGTACGGCACCATGCCGGCCGACTACCTGTCGAGCCCCATGGCGCCAGCGAACTGGAATCCGCGCTTCGTCGGTGGCCGCACGCAGCGCGCGTTCGAATACCTGAACAACCAGCGGCGGCGCATGCAGTACGTCTCGGCGTACCAGACGTTCATGAAGGATCTCGACATGTTCGTCGGCAGCGCGGCGTCGGGCTGGGACGTGAGCCCGAATGCGCAGACCGGCAACCCGTGCGCCGTGGTGCCGTACAAGTTCGACGTACCGGCAGGCGGTGGTGGAGGTGGAGGTGGCGGCGCGGGACGCGGCGGCGCTGCCGGTGCAGCAGGAGCCGGCGGAGCACCAGCGGCACCAGCCGCACCACCGGCACCGGCGCTCAAGCCGCAGCCGATCTGCGGCATCATCATCGGCGCGCTCTATGCCGACGACAAGATCCTCTCGGTCGCGCACCAGTTGCAGAAAAGCAACGACGTCGTGTCGAAGCATCCCACGCTGTAGGCATCCGCAGGCAATCCCACGCGATCGCAGGCATTTCAAGGAAACGGTGACGTGAAGACCTCATTCTCCCTTCGTGCGGTGGCCGGTGTTGCGGCTTCGGTGGCTGCCGCGCTCACGTCACCGGGCTTCGCGTCGCCGTTGTTCGCGCAGCAGGCGGTCGGCATCACGGCGAGCGAGTATGCGGCGCGCCGTGATTCACTCGCGGCGCGGCTCGATTCGGGTGTCGTCGTGGCATTCGGCGGCCGCACGCCCGTGACCGACTACGGGCCGTTCTATCAGTTGCCCGCGTTCCACTATCTCACGGGCTACGATGAGCCGGACGCCGCGTTCGTGCTCGTCGCGCGCGGCGGCAAGGCGACGCACTGGACGTTCGTCACCCCGATGGAACCGCGTCGCGCGTTCTATTACGGGGCACGTCCGGACAGCGCGTCGCTCTCGACCTCGCAGCGCCTGACGCAGCGCCCGTACAGCGCGCTTGCGGGCGTGCTGGACTCGCTCGCCAAGACCAGTGGGCTGTTCTATCAGCTCGCGGACTTCGCGGCCGCCGACTTTGCGGGCGCGGATTCACTGACGCGCGGGCTCTCGGCGATGCGCGCGTTGCAGGCACGCAATTCCGGCATCCAGATCCGCGACGGGCATGGCGTCGTGAACCGGTTGCGCGCACGCAAGTCCGAAGCGGAGCTCGCGCTCATTCGCCAGGCGGTCGCGGCGAGCGACGCCGGGCATCGGGCGGCGATGCTCGCACCGGAGCCGTCGTGGGAGTACGAGATCCAGTCGACGGTCGAGAGCGAGTTTCTCCGCATGGGCGCAACGCGGCCGGCCTATGGATCGATCGTCGGGGCCGGGCGCAACGGCACGACGCTGCACTACATGAAGAACCGTGGCCCCGCACGTCCCGGCGACCTGGTCGTGATCGATGCCGGTGCGGAGTTCGACGGCTACGCCGCCGATGTCACGCGCACATTGCCGGTGAGCGGGCGCTACACACCGGAGCAGCGCGCACTGTACGACCTCGTGCTGCAGGCGCAGCTCGCGGCCGAGCGCAACTCGAAGCCGGGCATGCTCGCGTCCGCGGCGACGGATTCGTCCGTCGCGATCCGCGTGCGCGGCCTCGCGAAGCTCGGCCTCATCGAGAGCGAGGATGCGATGTTCGACCCGCCATGGCGCACCGACTGCACGCGCACGCCCAAGGCGTGCAATCAGGCGCAGCTGTGGATGATCCACGGCATCAGCCACGGCATCGGGCTCGAGGTGCACGACCCCGCGCAGTTCTACGAGGGCAAGCGGAGATTCGAGATCGGCGATGCGTTCACGATCGAGCCGGGCATCTACATCAGCACCGCATCGCTCGACGTGCTGCCGGACACGCCACGCAACCGCGCATTCATCGCGAAGGTGAAGGCCGTCGCCGCGAAGTATGAGAACTCGGGCGTTCGTATCGAGGACGACTACGTGATCACCGCGCAGGGACTGGAACGCCTCAGCAAGGCGCCGCGGGAGATTGCGGAGATCGAGGCACTGATGGCCAAGCGCGCACCGAAGCGGATCACGCCGTAGGGCCATCATCGTGGGGATGCTCCGTGGAGCTCCTCGACAGGGCTGCGCCCGGTAACGCATCGGAGGCTCGCGGGTAGCACGGTGCGGCAGTGCCCCAACGTACCGGGCACCGGGCACGTTTTACTTCTGTGGTCGCGCTCCGGACCGCACCCGCCCTTCCTCACCCCCTGCGACCCCCGACGTGCATCTACGACTGCTCACCGTGGCTGGCCTCGCTGCCAGCACTCTCGTTGCAGCCGCTGCGACACCGTCCAACGCCGCCGCTGTCCGTGGTTCCCGCACCGACCTGCTGTCGAACACCGCGCTGTTGCAGCAACCGCCGAGCAAGACTGCGCAGAAGGTCCCACCGGCCAAGTCGTCCAAGACCGCAACGAAGGCACCTGCGCCCAAGGGTGATCCGGCACTGCCGGTAACGTACGTCACCGCAGGCGAGGGAAATCTGGCGCGCTATCGCGTGCGCGAGCGGCTGGCGGGCAAGGAGCTCGACAACGACGCCGTCGGCGAGACGCCCAAGGTGATGGGCACGATCGTACTCGACAAATCGGGCGCCATCGTGGCGGGACAGTCGGGGTTCACGGCGGAACTGTCGCTGCTCAAGAGCGACCAGACGCGGCGCGACCGGTTCGTACGCAGCCGCATTCTGAAAACCGATTCCTTCCCATCGACGTCGTTCAAGGTCACGTCGGTGCGCGGGCTGCCGTCGCCATTGCCGACGAGCGGCGAAACACGATTCCAGCTGCTGGGCGATCTCACGGTGAAAGGCGTCACGCGTCCCTCGGTGTGGGACGTGGTCGCGACCGTGGTCGGCAACCAGCTCAAGGGGTCGGCGAAGACGCAGTTCACGTTCAAGGAGTTCGCACTCGAGCAGCCGCGTGTCGCCATAGTGCTGAGCCTCGCCGACACGATCGGGCTCGAGTACGATTTCGTGATGACGCGGAAGACTCCCTGATTCAGGGGTTGGGCGTCCGCCTGAACTGCGGAAGCCTGACCGCATCGGCGGAGTGATCGATCAGTGCGCTAAGGCGACGTGCACGCGTGGCCTCCTGCTTGGCGCTCACGACCCACCACACTGCGGCACGCTTGTATGACGGCGCCTGCGCCGAGAACCAGTCCCATGCCGCGCTTTTCGTCTTGAACAGTCGCTCCTGTTCGGCGGAGAGCGCGGCATTGCGATTTCCCTCCTCGAAGCTGTAGACGCCTGAGCGAGCGGCGCTGCGCGCCTCGAATGCCGCAATCCCGGCGGGCGTCATGCGCCCCTGCGCCGTGAGTTCCGCCACCCGCCCCACGTTCACGTCGCTCCAGATGCTGCGCGCACGGCGCGGGGTGAAGCGAATCTGGAATCGCTCCCCATCGATGCGGTGCGTGACACCGTCGATCCAGCCGACGCACAACGCCTCGTCGACGGCCTGTGGCCACGTCATGCTCGGGATCCCGGTGCCTTTCTTGTAGAAGCCGACCGCGATCTCGGTCGCGCTCTCGTGATTGGCCTCGAGCCACGCGCGCCATTCCGCCGGTGTGGCGAAAAAGATGGGAGTTAGTGGCGACGGCATGCACGAACGTGCCGCCCACGCAGCGCGCTTGCAACCGCTCCGCCCATCCCGCAGCTTCCCCGTAATGGCAACCAGTCCTCCGCCGGCCCGCCCCGCTGTGGCCCGCAATGCGCCCGTCCGGCCGTCGTTGTCGCAGACCGTCGACATCGAGACACCGGAGCTGGTCACGCTCTCGTACACGATCGCGGGTGTCGGATCACGGGCGACCGCGGCGCTGATCGACTACGCCATCTGCATCGCAGCCTTCATCGCGCTCATCATCGCCTTTGCACAGCTCGGATCGCGCTTTGGTGCATCGGGCACGGCCGTCGTCACGAGCGCGTGGGGAACCGCACTCCTCGGCGTGCTGCAGTTCGCGATTCTCTGGTTGTACTACGTGCTCTTCGAGGCGCTGGGAGACGGGCAGACGCCGGGCAAGCGGTTCATGGGCCTGCGTGTCGTGCGCGACGGCGGCCTGTCGATCACGTTCGAGGCCTCCGCGATCCGCAACATCGTGCGTGTCGTCGACATGCAGCCGCTGCTGTTCTACGGGGTGGGCCTGGTCACGCTCATTTCGAGCAAGCGCGGCAAGCGGCTCGGCGACATGGCCGCGGGCACGATCGTGGTGAAGGAAGACCTGGTCACGCAGCCGATGGTCGCACGCAAGGCGAATGGAGATCGCGCGCAGGCGCCGGTGCCGCTGTCGGCCAAGCTGTCGGATGCCGAATTCCAGCTGCTCGACCGCTATGTGCGACGTCGCATGGAGTTCGAGCCCGAGCGTCGTGCACAGCTCGCGCTGGGCCTGGCCACGCGCTTCGCCGGTGCGCTCTCGCAGGATCCCGCGCAGCTCCCGGTGGCACAGCTCGTCCGGCTGCACGACGAGGAGCTTGCGGCACGGGCGCGCGGTGTCGCATCACGCGACGACACCGGGGCGGCCCGCGAACGGCACCTGATCGTCGCGACGAATGCGCCGAGATGGGCAAAGTTCGCCTCGCGTCTCGAGGAGGCGCAGAAGACGGGTCTCAAGGGGCTGGGCGAGAACGGCGTACGCACGTTCGTGCAGGAGTATCGCGAGATGACGGCCGACCTCGCGCGGCTGCGCACGGCGACGCACGGGCAGGATTCGGCCGAGCTGTTCTACCTGAACCGGCTGGTCGCGAGTGCGCACAGCCTGCTCTACCGTCGCCGGTCGTTCACGCTGCGGCGGCTGATCACGTTTCTCTTCGCCGACGTGCCGAAGGAAATCCGCGCTTCCGGATGGCCGATCGCACTGGCGAGCGCGCTGCTGTTCGGGCCGATGCTGATCGCCGCGCGCGGCGTGATCGTGCAGCCGAAACTGGCCGAGACGTTGCTCGGCGCCGGCATGATCGCGCGCGCGGAGCAGGGCGTGAAGGACGCCAAGGTCGGGAAAGGCTACATCACGGATCCCGAGGTGTACCGGCCCGTGATGGCATCGCGCATCGCGACCAACAACGTGCAGGTCACGTTCTTCGTGTTCGCCGGCGGGATCACGGCGGGGCTGCTCTCCGTGTTCCTGCTGCTGACCAACGGCGTGAGCATCGGCGCGGCGTTCGGCCTCTACATCTCGAAGGGCATCGGGTCGCTGATCTTTTCGTTCGTGGCCCCGCACGGCGTACTCGAACTCAGTGCGATCGTGATTGCCGGAGGGGCCGCGTTCCTGCTCGCGGCAGGCATGCTCCTGCCCGGGAGCCGCACTCGGCGTGCGGCCCTCGCGCACAATGGACGGCGCGCCGTCCGGTTGCTTGGCGGTTCGACCTTCCTGCTGCTCTTCGCCGGTGTGATCGAAGGCTTCATCTCGCCCAACGCGAGCATGTCGCTGAATGCAAAGCTGGCTGTCTCGGCGACGAGCGCGGTGCTGCTGGCGATCTATGTGTTCTACCGGCCACGCACGACGGTGCGCCCGGATACCGCGCATCCCGTGTCAGGGCACCCCGTTACAGCGCCCCTCGCGCCTTGAGTTCGAGATAGCGGTTCACGACGCCGGCCGTCATCGTCTGCGGGGAGACATCCAGTACGATCACGCCAGCGCGGCGCATGCGCTCCAGCACCTCGTCGCGTGCCTGGATCAGCTCTTCGGCGGCCGAGCTCTCGAAGAGCGCAACGGGTGATGCGGCGTCACGCGGCCTGCTGGCTTCGAAGAGGGCGTCGTTGCGCAGTGCGACAACGAGCACCAGGTGGCGGGCCGCACTGCGCGTGACGTGTGCGAGCAATGCCTGCGATGCGCGTACGTCGATCACGTCGGTGAAGAACACGACGAGTGCGCGCTTGCCTTGGTGCGCGGCGAGGAACCTGAATGCCGACGCATAGTCCGGCTCGCGTGTCGTGGCGACCACGGGGATGAAGGCGTCGCGCACGAGATGCAGCGCACCCCGGCTTGCCTGTGGCGGAACGAATGCGCGCACCTCATCGTCGAAGACCAGCGTGCCGACCCGATCGCCGCCGGCCGATGCAATGTCGGTGAGGATGAGCGCAGAGCTCAGCGCATGCTCGAACCGGGAGAACTCGCCCGAGAGCTGGGTCATGCCGCGGCCCGCATCGACGAGCGTGATGACGGTCTGCGAGCGTTCGACGGTGAACTCGCGCGTGATGAACTTGCCCTTCTTGCTCGTTGCCTTCCAGTCGATGTGTCTCGGGTCGTCGCCACGCACGTACTCGCGCAGGTTGGCGAAGGCCTGCCCCTGCCCTTTCTGGCGCAGCACGCGAATGCCCATGGCGCCCAGCCGGTGCTGCATCGCGAGCAACCGGTAGCGTCGTACGCCCGAAAGCGACGGGATCACGCGGATGCTGTCGGTCGTCTCGAAGGTGTAGCGGGCCGCCACGAGCCCGAGTGCCGACGACACCCGCACGCCGAGGGGCCCGAGTGGTGCGACGCCACGTGCCTTGCCCGTGAGCGGCACCGTCAACGCCTGCGCGGACGATGCGGGCACGGGCATCAGCGTCGCGCCGCGTGTAGCACCGGCGCCGGAATCAGGACTCCCACTCGCGCCACCGCGCACCAGCACCGGCAGCCGGTCGTGCAGCTCGACCGTGATCCGGCGCCCGGTACGATTGAACACCGTATACGTGCCTTCGGCGTCGTCACCGATGCCCACGCTGCCAGGAAACTCGCGTTCGACACCGAGCGCCGCGCGCGGCGGCAGAAGCAGCAGGTCGACCGCCGCTGCGAGGAGCAGCAGTACCAGCACGGACAGTCCGGCGTACCGGCCGACCGGCTCCGGCAGCAACCACACCGGCGCGGTGAGCGCCGCAATGACGGCAAGCCGCCGCTGCGGCGCAAAGCGCAGCAACGAATCGACCCCTCGCCGCCAGACAGGACCCATTACCTGGGCGCCGTCACGCGCAACAGGATGGCCGAGAGCGCATCGTCGGCCGACCGTCCTTCGACCTCGAGCTCCGGCGAGAGCGTGACACGATGTCGCAGCGCCGAGAACACGCGATCCTTCACGTCGTCCGGTGTCACGAACGCGCGCCCCTCGAGCACGGCCGATGCTCGTGCCGCGCGCATCAGTGCCACGGTAGCGCGCGGCGAGGCGCCGAGCGAGAGCGACGGCTCCTCGCGCGTGGCGCGCGTGATGGAGGCGATGTACTCCTGCACCTCGGGTGCAACGCGCACGGTGTCGGAGAGCGCACGCAGCGCGAGCGCGTCACCATCGCCCAGGATCCGATCCGTGAGCGCGACAGTGGTACTCTCCGGGTTGAACCCCGACTCGTGGCTGGCGAGCATCGCGAGTTCGGCCTCACGCGACGGGTACCCCATCATCGTCTTGAGCAGGAAGCGGTCGAGCTGGGCTTCCGGCAACGGATACGTGCCCTCGTGCTCGACGGGGTTCTGCGTCGCGAACACCGTGAACAGCGGGTCGAGCGGACGCGTGACGCCATCCGTCGACACCTGGCGCTCGGCCATCGCCTCGAGCAGCGCCGACTGCGTCTTGGCGGGCGCGCGATTGATCTCGTCGCCGAGCAGCAGGTCGGTGAACACCGGGCCGGGCTGGAACTCGAAGCCGCGGGACGCGTCGCGCAGGATCGCGATGCCCGTCAGGTCACTCGGCATCAAGTCGGGCGTGAACTGCACGCGGGTGAAGCGCACCCCGAGTGCACTCGCGAGCGTGCGGACGAGGAGCGTCTTGGCGGTGCCGGGCACGCCCTCGACCAGCAGGTGGCCTCGGGCGAGAAAGCAGATCAGCGCGTCGTCGATGGCCGCATCCTGCCCCACGACCCGTGTGGCGATGGCGGTGCGGAGACGGCGCATGATCTCGGCGCCCTGTTCGATCGTGAGGCTCATGGTGGCGTGGTCAGGTTCGCGTGAGTGCTGCTTCGATGCGCTGGATCGCCTGTCCGACCGATCGGAACTCGGCGATGCTTACGGAGTGCGCGAGTGCCTTGCGCACCGTGGCGATGTCTCCGGCGAGTGCCGGTTTGGTGTCTGCAAGGCGCGCGAGATACTCGTCCTCCGGGTCTTTCGCGCCGCGTCGCGGCCGCACGGCACCGCGCTCCATGCGGCGTCGCAGCCCGCGCACGAGCCGCGCGGCGCTGGTCCGTGTCGCTCCGACCTGCAGGTATGCGCGCGAGAGCGCATCCACATGTTCCAGCGGCGACCGGCGCTCGACCCGGGCTTCATCGCGCGGCGGCAGCACTCGCGGTGCCGCCGCGAGGAGCAGCACGAGCCCGGCCAGCACGACCTGCAGCACGGCATTTCCGGAGCGCGTGCCCGTGAGGTACGAGCGCATCACCGCGATGATGCCGACGTTGATGCGATTCAGGTGAAACTCGTCGAACAGGATGCGATTGCGGGGCACGGGGCCACCGGCCGCGAGGTAGTCGAGCGCAGCGGCGGCGGCGACATCCAGCCCGTAGGTGCACTCGCGCAATGCGTCGTTGCGGAAGACGTCGGGGTCGGCGGCGACGACGATCCGCCCCGCTCCGAACGGTGTGCCGGCCATCGCAGCGCGCGGCTCGACGAGGCGCCCCGTGGTCCGCACGGCGATCGTGATCAGCGTATCCGTGCCGGTCCCGCCGATGCCACGCCCCTTGAGCGGCAGCAACTGTGCGGTGCCGAACCAGAGGGCTTCGCGCGTGAATCCGCGCACGCCAGTGGTGTTGGTGCACGGGCGCACGGCGCCGCGCCCCGGAATGACATCACGCCCGCGCTGCTCGATCGCGAGGCCCAGCGAATCGGACAGATGCTCCGTGCCCGGCCCGAGCACCAGCAGCAGCGCGCCCCCGCCCCGCACACTCTCGAGGATCTCGTGCGACTCCTCGGCGGTGAGGGCCACCGTCGGGTTGAGCAGCGCGTAGACCGTGCGCGCGTCCGCGACCGTGTCGATGGGACCGGCACCAGTCCGGTCGCGTGCAACGTCCCACCCGGTGCGATCCGCGAGCTCGTACAGGAGCTTCGCGCCGAGGGGATCCGCCGACAGCGTCGACAGTCGCGGGTCACCTTCGCGACCGGTGACCGGCGTACGTGCGAAGACTGCCGCGATCACGAGCAGCGCCGTGAGGAGGCCGATGATGACGCCCGGGCGCGCGAACCAGTTGGCCTTCGGTGCGGCGGGTGTGTCGTCCGTGAACGGGAGCGTCACGCGGCGCGCTCCGCACCCAGCAGTTCGCGGGCGTCGGAGGAGAGCCTGGCGTAATCCGTCGCGCTGCACTGCATGTCGCCGTAGATCACCCGATCGTAGCGCGACCGGAACGACTGGAACGGCTTGAACGACGACGAGCCGCGCCGGCGGAGTTCCCGGGCATAGTCACCCGTGGTCTTGGACGCGTGCAACCGGACTTCGCCGCGCAAGGCGAAGGCGGCGAGCAGCGCGGCGAACAGGGCGTGTGCGGCCGCGGTGTAATCGCCCAAGGCGGCCAGGCGCTCCGCGTCGGCGAGCGCGATATTGCCGGCGAGGGTGGGCCGGCGCGGCTTGCGGCCATCCCGAAGCCGCTGCTCCGCGCGAATGCCGATGACGACACGCGCGACGACGAGCGCCACGATCAGGACCAGCGCGGTGATGGCGATGGCACGCCCGTTCGGCGTGCCCTCGATGGAGTTCAGGAACCGGCTGATGATTTCGCCGAGCCACCGCAGCACGCGGCTCGCGAACGACGACGTCATCTCGCGCTGGTACTCCGCACCGCTCGCGATCGCCCGGATCGTGTCCCGCAGTGCCGCGTCGCCGGGGGTTCCCGTGGCGGGTGATGCCGCCGGCTGCGGCAGCAGCATCGCCAACATCACCCGTCAGACCGCCGGGCTGCCCATGGATGACGCATAGGGGTTGGCGCCGAGCGACTGCGACATGTGTTCGACATCGAAGCCTTCGCCGCGGATGCGCAGATCGTAATAGAGCACCAGTGCGACGAGCGTGAGGATCGGATAGCAGAGAATGCCGAGCAGCATGCTGATGATCGCCTGCAGCACCGCGTTCCCGAGCAGCGCGACGCCGATGGTGATGCCGAGCGAGAGCACCATGTAGATGCCGTAGACGAGCAGCAGCGTCAGGAACGTGTGGCCGGCGCGCCCGCGTGTGAGCGCCCAGGAGCGACTGATGGCTTCCATCGGCCCCTTCCCTTCCAGCACGACGATCTGGGGCACGGCGAAGAGCCGGGTGTACAGGTACACGCCAGGCACGATGAGCAGGAAGAGCCCGAACATCACGATGATACCGACGACGATCGTCGCGACGATGAGCGACAGTACGCGCGGAATGACGGCCTTGAGCGTGGAGGCCACGTCGGCCGTACCACCGAGGTACACGTCGGAGCCCATGCGTGCGATCATGCCGCTCACGAGCGCGAGGCTGATCAAGGTCATGAGATAGGTCACCGCGAGCACCAGGATCTCCGTGGTCGTGCTCATCCCCTGAAACAGGATGAAGACCAGGATGAGCGGGCTGTACGCCAGTGCGCCGATCATGATGTACTGCAGGGCATCGCGTCGATACAGCGAGAACGACGCGTCGACGATCTCTGACGTGCTGCGGGCGCGCAGACTGCTGTCGGCCATGACGGGATCCGGTGGGGTCAATGTGAAACGTGACTGCAAGACGAGACTTCAACTGGACTGCCTGGGGCAGCATTCGCTCATTCGGGAACGCTCCGGGCCACGCTGGCGCTCGCTTGCCTGATGCTAGCCCTGCGTCATCCCGCACGGAAGAGCGAATACTCGCTCTGCACGAACCCGTTCTCGTATGCGGTCGTGCGCGTGTGCACGAGTGGAATGTCCGCCGGGACCGGTCCAAACAATGGCAACCCGGCTCCGATCAATACCGGGATTCGCGTGATGATCAACCGGTCGATCAGCCCGGCCGCCAGAAACTGCTGAATGGTACGGCCGCCATCGACGTACGCATGCCGGGCACCACGATCGGCCAGGCTCTTCACCACGTCCTCGGGCGCACCGGTCATGCCGTCGAAGATGCCGGTGAACGTGTCCGGCACGCTCAGTGGCCGGCTGCTCAGCACGACGACACGCTTGCCCTGGTAGGGCCAGACGCCGAACCGCAGCACCGTGTCGAAGGTGGCCCGCCCCATGATGAGCGTATCGATGTCCTCCATGAAGCTCTTGTAGCCGAAGTCCTCCGGACCGTTCGGATCAGGCGTCGGCAGCCAGTCGAGCGCGCCATCGGGCCGCGCGATGAAGCCGTCGAGACTGGTGGCGATGAAGACGGAAAGTCGCATGGTGGTGGTGGTGCGTGTGCAGGTCTGAGGAAGGTTGGGAGCGCGAAGCTGGGATGCCGGGCGTTCACGGTTCACGCCGGCACGATACATGTACTCTGCTGGCAGCGGTTGCATCACGCACCCATCGTCGCGAGCCACTCTGGTTCGGCCGACCGCCCCTACACCCGAGAACGCCTGACGCATGAGCCGACGCTGGCCGGATACGCTGTGGATCGTTCGTCATGGCCAGAGTGCGGGGAATGTTGCGCGCGATGCAGCGACGGCGGCCGGACTCTCGATGATCGACATCGCCGAACGGGACGTCGACGTTCCGCTCAGTACCCTCGGCGAGGACCAGGCCCGTGCCCTCGGGAAGTGGTACGCGGACAAGCCCGACGACGAGCGTCCGACCACCGTGCTCTGCTCGCCGTACCGCCGCGCCATGCAGACCGCAGCGCTCGTGCGCGAAGCCGGCGGTACGTGCAGCCGCTGCAAGCAGCATCTCGACGAACGCCTCCGTGAACGGGAGTTCGGGGTGCTCGACCGGCTGACGAGCGCCGGGATCCGCGAGCAGTTCCCGGATCAGGCCGAGGCGCGCACGCGGATCGGTAAGTTCTACCACCGGCCGCCGGGAGGGGAGAGCTGGTGTGACGTGATCCTCCGGCTGCGCAGCGTGCTCGACAGCATCAGCCTGCACCATTCCTCGCCCGGATCGCGCGTGCTGATCGTCGCGCACCAGGTCGTGGTGCTCTGCTTTCGCTACCTGATCGAGGAGATGAACGAAGGCGAGATCCTCGAGATCGACCGGGTGAACGACGT
>JAZKCW010000049.1:0-41122 GCA_040387895.1 Gemmatimonadota bacterium | reverse complement strand
CCGTCACCGACGCCGTGATCGGCGCCTTCGTGATGTCGGCCGTCGTGCTCGCCGGCGCTCCGAGCGAGTAGTTGGTGGCGTCACCGCCGATGATGGTGAATCCAGCGGCATTGACGGTCTTGCCAGTGCCGACCGTCTTGTCCGCAAACGTCGCCGTGCCGCCGTCGAGCGTCACTGCGTCCGAGCCGAGCTTTCCCGTGAGCGAGCGCGTGGCGATCGTCGCGGTGGTCGTGGCATCGTACACCTTGTTGCTGGCCGTGAAGACCGGCGTGATCGGAGCTGCCGTGATGTTCGCCGTCGTGGTCGGTACCGCAGCCAGTGCGTAATTGCCACCGTCCGTGCCACCCAGGGCGAACCCTGCTCCGGTGACCGTCTTGCCGTTCCCGACGTTCTTGTCCGCGAACGTCGCCGTGCCCCCGGTCAGCGTCACGTCGTCACTCAGCAGCAATCCAGAACCGATGTTCCGCGTGGCGATCGTGGCTGCGATCGTTGCGTCGTACGTCTTGTTCTCAGCAGTGAAGCTGCCGTTGATCGTCGCTGGCGTGATGTCCGCCGTTGCGCTGGCCGTGTTGGCGCTCAGCGTGTAGTTGCCACCATCGGTCCCGCTGAGCACGAGGCCGGTGACCGAGACCGACTTGCCGGAACCGACCTTCTTGTCGGCAAACTCGGCCGTTCCACCGGAGAGCGTGACGACGTCTCCCGTGATCTTTCCGGTGACGTCGCTCGTGGCGATCGTCGCGGCGGTAGTCGCGTCGTACACCTTGTTCGACACCGTCACGACCGGGGTGACGGTGAGCGCCGTGATGCTAGCCGTCGTCGTGATGCTGCTGGACCCCAGCGCGTAGTTGGCGGCGTGGGTGCCGGTGAGCGCCAGCAGAGTCACGTTGACGCTCTTGCCGGCACCGACTGTCTTGTCGGCAAACGTGGCGGTGCCGCCCGTGAGCGATACATCATCGCCACTGAGCGCTGCGCCATCGGCAAGCGTACGAGCCGTGATCGTCGCGGTCGTGTTACCGTCGTACGGCTTGTTGGCCACCGTCACACTGCCGATCGCAATCGTCCTCGGTGCGACGATCACGGAGTACTGGACACTCGGCGCCGCATCGTAGTTGGCGTCGCCCGGCTGGGTGGCCGTGACGGTGCAGGTGCCGGCGCTCGTCGGCGACACCATGTTCTGTGCGCCACCAGTGGCGATCGTGCAGGCGCCGGTCGCCTCGAACGTAACGAGGAGGTTCGATGATGCCGTACCGGAGACCTGCAATCCACTGCCACCGTACGTCAGGTTGGCCGGCTGTGGGAAGCTGATCGTCTGCGCGGCCTTGCCGATCGTCAGCGTGCCGGTTGCCGAGCCCTGATAGCTTGGGCTGTTCACCGTCGCGATGACGGTATACGCGCCGGTGGTCGTGGGTGCCGTCGCGAGGCCGTTGTAGGTGATCTCGAGCGGAAGTCCGGCCGGCATCGTGGATGCCGTGACCGACTTCGGGCTTCCGTCGTACGTGGCAGTCAGACCACCGAGCGTCACGACCGCCGTCGCCTTATCGACTACCTGGGTCAGGCCAGTGACCGCGCCGGCAGTGAAGCCGGTACCAGGCGTGAACACGGCAGAAATTGCGTGCGACCCGACGTTCAGGGCCGACGTCGTGAGTGTCGCCACACCAGCGGCAACGGTTACCGGAGCTCCGACGTTCACGCCGCCATCGGTGAACTGCACGGTGCCGACTGCGTTCGCCGGCGACAGCGTGGCGGTCAATGTGATCGAGGCACCAAATGCCGACGGGTTCAACGACGAGGTGATCGCCGTCGTTGCTGCGACGGAAACGGGATAGTTCGCCGTGTAGGTGTATGATCCCTGATTGTTGTTCGCGTTGGCCCCGTTGCCCTGCACACACATCGTCGATGTTGACGCGCCCGCGGGCGTTCCCGCATTGATGGGAGCGACCGTCCATTGCCCGAAACTGAGCAGATTGGGCCCTGTCGAGGGCGCGCTCAGCTGCAATGATTGCTGCGATCCAAGATTCGAAGCAACGACAACGGACGGACCGCCACTAACTACGTTGACCGTTGCTGCGGCCGGAAGCGCACCGCCGCAAGTGTTATTGGCAAACAGACGATACGTGATCGTGATCGAGGATCCTGGGGTCGCCGAGACACCGACACTTATCTGGTATCCATCCGTGAACGTCGTCTGCGCCCGCTTCCCCGACGCCTGCCCAACCGCCGTCAACACAAAGCGCACACCAATATGATGCTGCTCCGGCGCGAACCCCGAGAACGTGAACGCGCCGCTCGCATCGGCCGTCGCCGAGAACGTGCGATCCTCATGCACCAGCGGATCTTCATGCAGTGTGAGCGACACCGTCTCGCCCGCACCGAAACCCGCACCCGTCATCACGACCGTCGTGCCGGGCGCATAGTCGTTCTTGTCGGTCTTGATCGTCGCGCCACCGGTGTTCGCACCCTCCGATGTCACGAGCACCACTTCACCGCCGACGGCCGTTCCCGTCTGGCCGACGGCATCGAGCGACACACCCGCTGCACCGTCCGGGAAGTAGAAGCCGTACGACGCCATGTTCTCGTACGAGAGCGACGCACCATTGCTCGTCACGATCGCCACGCCGGCCGCGCTGATCGTGCGCACACTCGCATAGCTCTTCGGATCCCAGTCGCTCGTCACCGCGAAACCGACGATCCCGTTCACCCAGTTGTACTGTGCGGCTTCGTTCTCCGAGTTGTCCTGCAGCACCACGAGGCCCGGCCCCTGAACCGTCGCGAACTTCGCGCCGGCCCATGAGGCCAGATTCGCGATGAGTGCGTTCTTCTTGTCGCGGTTGCTGGCGCCAAGGTCCGGGGTGCCCGACCAGAAGGCACGCCGGCCGATCAGCGCCGCACGCAGGCGCCCGGCGACCGTCGCGTCGCGGAGCAGGGCGTAGGGCGTGCCCGCCTCACCGTCCGAGAGTGATGGCACGAAGAAGACTGTGTACGGGAACAGGTCCGCAGTCTTGAGATCGACTGAGCCGGCCGTACCATCGTACGCGCGATCGACGCCACCGGGATACCCACCCGTGGCGGACAGAGTGGTGACCAGCGTCGCGCAGGTGGCGTTGTCGGTCGGGGGGCAGTACACGAGCGCTTTCTGCGCCTGTGTCGCACCAGGGAGCAACAACAAGGAAGCGGCGACAAGCACCGCGGAGAGCGTCGGGAATGTTCGCATTGGATGGCTTGCTGGATGCAGCAGGAGCGCGCACGGGATGCGGCGACTCCACGTCGAGGGTGCAGCGGTTGGAGCAGTCGGGTCGAAGCGGACCGGATCTCTGCCGATCAATCGCGGTCGGTCGGGCGTGTTCAGTTACAGGCGTCCTTGACCATCGCGGCGAGGCTCGCGATCTGCGCATCCATGCGCGCGGCGCGCTGCGTGCCGGTCGGCATGCTCTTGCGAACGGCCTTGAACCCTGCCAGGCGCTTGCGATAGCCGGCGCACGTCGATGACACGGGTGCGAGGATCGCCGGTGTCGCACTGACGGCCGGTGTCACGGTCTCGACGACCGCAGCCGTCGGTTCGGTCGGTGACGCGTTCGGCGCGTCCTTGCAGCCGGCGAGCGCGGCGACACCCACCAACGTCATGCCGACGACAGCGCGGGTGAACGAGAAACGGGGATGCATATGGGTGATCCGGTGTGATGATGTGGCTCAGCGAGCCCACCGGCCGGTATGCCGGGAGCGGGTGTAGCGGGAACGACGGAACTGCGAAGGAGCACCATCGTCCGGCAGGCCGGGGCGATGGGAAACGCCAAGGTCGGACTTGGATCCGCAGCGTACTCATGCAGACAGCGATCCAGTTACGGCGAAGCTCGTAACTCCTTTGTGGTCAACGGTATGCATCAGCGGACCCATCCATTGCGTAGCACATCCGCAACAAGAAAAAGCGTTTGATGTGGCGCCGGTACCACGGACCGATTTCGCAACATTTTCGCGGTCGCGTGCACCCGGTATCTCCGACAGCACGGACGCGTCGGTCGCACTTTCTCCGCGCGGCAGCACGAGTCTGCCGGACACCTCGCCATACATTGCATCTCCTGCCTCATGCTGCCTCATCGCCCTCACTCCACGATGCGCATCACATCCCTGACTCGCCTCACGCGCCGCGCCGTCTGGTCTGCCGTCGCGTGCGCCACGCTCACCATCGCGTTCGGCGCACCGGTCGCGGCCCAGACCTTCCCGACGAGCTGGGACCCAGCACTGCTGCGCCGCGCTGACGTGAAGTCGGCGCTCGCGCATCTCGAGCAGCAGTTCCCGCAGCAGGTCGAGGAGTGGATCCGCATCGCGGAGATCCCCGGGAAGTCACGGCAGGAGACGGCGCGCGGTGCGTACGTGAAACGCGTCTTCGAGCAGGAAGGCCTGCAGGTCTCCGTCGACTCGATCGGCAACGTGACCGGCGTGCGCAAGGGCACCGGTGGCGGGCCGCGCATCGTGATCGCGGCGCACATGGACATCGTGTTTCCGCCGGAGACGAACACGAAAGTGCGACGCGCCGGCGATACACTGTTCGCGCCCGGTGTCGGTGACAACACCGCGTCCGTCGCGAACATGCTGGCGACCCTGCGCACCATGAACGCCACGAAGTTCACGAGCAAGGGCGACATCGTGTTCATCGGCACGGTGCAGGAGGAGCTCGGACTCAAGGGCATGGAGTACTGGCTCAATCACAACGCGAAGCCTGACCTCCTCATCGTCCCCGACGGCCAGTACGGCAGCATCGCCTACGGCGCGCTCGGCATCTACTGGACGAAGTACGTGTTCACGCATCCGGGCGCGCACACGCTCTCGTCACGTGGCGCGCCGACGCCGGTACGCGCCGCCGCCGACGCGATCTCGCGCCTGTACCAGCTGCAGTTCGGCCCCTTGCCCGATGGCGCCGTGATGAACATCGGCCAGGTGCACGGCGGCAACATCTACAACGCGGTGCCGCAGGAGCTGTACTTCACCGTCGACCTTCGCAGCCCTGACCCGGTGCTGCTCGATTCGCTCGATCGCACCATCACGCGGGTCGTGAAACAGGTCGCCGACTCACAGAAGGTCGGGCTGCGCGTGGAAGTCGAGCAGAAGAGCGCAGCGGGTGGTACCGAGAAGCAGCTGGCAGGTGCGCGCGCACATCCGCTCGTGCAGACGGCGATCGACATCAACCGCGCCCTGGGCATTTCCGTCGGCATGCCCGGCGCGACGGAGGCCGTGGCAACTGGTGCGACGGATGCGAATCCGGGCGTCGTGCGGAAGATTCCGAGCATCGCCATCGGCGGGTCGAAAGCCTCGGGGGCCCACCAGCTCACCGAGTTCGCCCTCGTCTCGAGTGCGCTGCCGTCGACCAAGCTGCTCTACCTGCTGACGGCCACCTTCGCGGACGGCGTGAAGATCGTGCCGCCCGCGAAGATCACGCCGTAGCGGTTATGCCGTAGCGGTCATGCCGTAGCGGTCATGCCGTAGCGGTCACCTGATCGGCTACGACAGCCCCTCGATCGCCCCGTCCGGCAGCACGCGCATCCCGAGTGCTGCCGGTGTCTTCGACAATCCGGGCATGGTCATGATGTCGCCGGCCTTCGCCACCACAAAGCCCGCGCCCGCCGATCCGTAGACCTCGTTGATCGTGATGCGGAACCCCGTCGGCCGTCCGAGACGCGTCGGGTCATCGGTGAGGGAGTACTGCGTCTTCGCGATGCACACCGGCGTCGTGTCCATGCCGATGCCCTCGAGATAGTCGATCGCGCGTGACGCCGCCGGCGAAAAGTCCACGCCATCGGCACCGTACACACGTCGCGCGATGGTGTCGATCTTCTCGGCGATCGGGCGCCCCGCGTCGTACAGCGGCCGGAACGTCGCACTGCGCTGTTCGAGCAGCGACAGGGTCTCGCGCGCCAGCTCCTCGCCGCCGGCACCACCCTGCGCCCACACATCGCACAGCGCGACGGGAACGCCGAGGCGTTCGGCGTAGTCCGCCACCATCTCGAGTTCCGTGCTGGTGTCGGTGAGCCGACGGTTGATCGCAACCACCACCGGCACGCCGAACTGTCGCAGGTTGCCGACGTGATGATCGAGATGCGGCAGGCCGCGCTCCAGTGCGCCGGTGTCCTCCTGGTCGAGCTTCGACTTCGGTGCACCGCCCTGCATCTTGAGCGAGCGCACCGTCGCGACGAGCACCGCCGCCTCCGGCTCGAGCCCGCCCGCCCGGCACTTGATGTTGAAGAACTTCTCGGCGCCAAGGTCGGAGCCGAAGCCGGCCTCGGTGACCACGACGTCGCCCAGCGCCAGTGCGGTGCGTGTCGCGACGAGGCTGTTGCACCCGTGCGCGATGTTGCCGAACGGCCCGGCGTGCACGAGTGCAGGCCCGCCTTCGAGCGTCTGCACGAGGTTCGGGCGGATCGCGTCCTTGAGGAGCATCGTCATCGCGCCCGTTGCACCAATGTCACGGGCGCGCACCGGTTCACGTCCGCGCGCGGTCGCGCCCACGATGATGTTGCCGAGCCGCTGCTCGAGATCGGGGAGCCCGGAGGCGAGCGCGACGATCGCCATGACCTCACTCGCGGGAATGATCACCCACCGCTCTTCGCGCACGACGCCGTTGCCGGTACCGAGCCCGATCGTGGCGTTGCGCAGTGCGCGGTCATTCATGTCGATCGTGCGTGGCCAGGTGACGCGCTTCGGGTCGAGATCGAGCGGGTTGCCCTGATGCAGGCTGTTGTCGAGCATCGCGGACAGGAGCCCGTGCGCGCTGGCGATCGCGTGGAAGTCGCCGGTGAAATGCAGGTTGATGTCTTCCATCGGCAGCACCTGGGAGAAGCCGCCCCCGGCCGCGCCCCCCTTCACCCCGAACACCGGCCCGAGGCTCGGCTCCCGCATGCAGAGGATCGCATCGGTGCCCAGTCGGCGGAGCGCCTGCGTGAGGCCAACGCTCACCGTGCTCTTGCCTTCACCTGCCGGCGTGGGGTTGATGGCGCTGACGAGCACGAGGCGGCCACGTGGTGGCCGGGACGCCAGCTCCAGCGGCAGCTTCGCCTTGAACCGTCCATACTGATCGATGTCATCGGCCCCGAGTCCGAGGTCCGCGGCCACGTCGGTGATGGGTCGCATGCGGGCACCCTGGGCGATGGCGATGTCGGACGGGACGAGCGGAAGTGTCATGCCGGAGGCCTCGAAGGAGTCGGAGCTGGACAGAAGCTGGACGGGAGCTGGACAGCGCTGCCGGAGTGTAACGTGCCCGGACATCCCCGTGCTCCCGCCCGCTCGCCCATCGGTGCAGATTGCAGCGTGCCGAACTCGCCGCGTCCCTCCGTGCGCCCCTTCCGATTGCCCCCCATGTCACGTCTCGCGCGTCCGGCCGGTTTCGCCGTGACGTTGCTGGCGACAGGTGGCGTCGGGTGCGGCAACGGCAGGTCGGGCGACGCGACGGCCGACGGCGGGAGTGACGCGCAACGTCCCGCGCTCATTCTGCGCTCGCCCGTCACCGCTGGGGACAGCGCGATGGTGCGAGAGGCCGAGGGTGCACTGCGATCGTGGCTCGACGCGTCACTGCTCGCCGGTTCGGTCGAGACGTCGCACGGCGACAGCTCGCCGGGCGACACCTCGTCTGGCGAGAGATCACCGGGCGGCACCTCGCCGGAAGCCAGCACGACCCCGCACTCGACGCCGATGGGCAACGAGTGCGACGACAGCGGCCCCACGTTTCCGAGCCCGCTGCTCGCCGACTACGACGTGATGGAGTCCGCGCTGCGCGGTGACACCGTCGTCGCGCGCGCAACGGTGACGACAGTCGCCGAACAGGATATCGACCGCCGTACGCAGGATCGCTTCATCGCGCGGCAGCGCGTGCGCAGCGATTTGCTGGAGTGGGACGTCATTCCTACCGATGCCGGATGGATGGTGTGCAACGGTATCCGGTTCGGATATCGCGGCGCCGACAGTCTCACGCGCTGGACGCCCGAGGGAGCCAGTATCAACACCGCGCGCCTCCTGGCCGACTCCGTGCGCAAGTCACGACCCACGGGCGCCCGGCACCCCACGTCATGAGCATTGAACCATGAGCATTGCCGTATTCGGCGCGTCCGGGGCAACCGGCAAGCGTTTCATCATCGCCGCCACCAAGGCGGGCATTCCGCTGCGACTGCACTATCGGACGGCGTCGACCGACACCGCGCCGCCACTCGCGACCGTCGTCGTCGGTGCGCTGACCGATCCCACGGCCGTGCGCGAGGTGCTCCGTGGAACCACCGCCGCGGTCGTGCTCTTCGGCCCGCGCGCGGGATCGAACGACATCTTCTGTGCGAAGGCCACCCGCGCGATCATCGACTGCATGCGCACGCAGGAGCAGCGCCGACTGCTCGTGATGACGGGCGCGATGATCGGCCCGCTCGACTCCAACGTGTCCGTGACCATGCGCGTGACGACGATGGCGTTTCGGCGTTTCACGGGCGAGGAGCGAGTCGACGATCGTGCCGATCAGGAGCGTGTCGTGCGCAACAGCCGTCTCGACTGGACGCTCGTCAAGCCGCCGCGGCTCACGGACAACGGCGCCGGCGAGACGTACCGGGCGGACGTCGACCTCGGCGTCGGGCTGCGGAGCTCGATCTCACGTGATGCCGTGTCGGCATTCCTCCTCGATGAAATCGCCACGCCGCGCTTCATCGAGAAGACCGTCTATGTGACGGGCACGTAGTGACGGGCACGCACGCGTAGCACCGGTCCCGTCATGCAGGGCCCCGAGGACGGGTGGGACCTGGCGTTCCTCGACGCGGTGCTGCCGTTCGCGGCGGTCATCGTCTTCTGCCTCTGGCAACTCTGGGAGCTGCGCCGCAGTCGCCCGCCCAAGGCGATACCTTTCGAGCACCTGCCGCCGGACTCTCCGCGGCAGCCGCCGAATCCGCTGTATCCGCTGCATCACCCGACAGACACAACGCTCATGGATGACGTCCGGAAACTCGCCTGGGAAGATGTGCAACTCGAAGAGCTCAATCCGCTCATCGGACGCCGCCTGATCACCAGCCAGCGCATGATGCTCGCGCACGTGTACCTGAAGCAGGGTGCGATCGTGCCGGCGCACGACCACCACAACGAGCAGTTCACCTACATCCTCTCCGGGTGCCTGCGCTTCTGGATCGGTGAGCACGCGGATGCACCGGGTGACGTGTACACGGATGTGCGTGCCGGTGAGGTGCTGGTGATCCCGAGCAACGTGCGACACCGTGCCGAAGCGCTGGAGGACACGCTCGACGTCGACGTGTTCGATCCCCCGCGTCAGGACTGGCTCGACGGCAGCGACGCGTACCTGCGCGAGAAGCGATAGCGTGGATCTGGGTATTCGTGGCAAGGTCGCGCTGGTGTGCGGCGCGAGCCGTGGCATCGCCTACGCGGCCGCCGAGGATTTCGCCCGCGAGGGTGCAACGCTGGTGATCTGTTCGCGTGACGCCGACTCACTGGCGCGCGCGGAGGCGAAGCTGGTCGCGCTGGGTGCACCGGTGCTCTCGATCGTTGCGGACCTGAGCACCGCCGACGGCATCGGGCTCGTGGTGGAGCGCACGCTGGCCCAGCACGGCGGCGTCGACATCCTCGTGACCAACACGGGCGGCCCGCCGACCGGCAGCGCCACGGGTCATGACTGGAGTGCGTGGGAACGCGCGAGCGAACTGCTGCTGCGCAGTGTGGTGGAACTCACGCGCGCCTTCGTGCCCGGCATGCGCGAGCGGAAATGGGGCCGGATCATCGGCATTACGTCGATTGCGGTGAAACGCCCGGTGGCGTCGCTGGTGCTGAGCAACAGCATGCGGGCGGCAGTGACCGGGTATTTTCGCACGCTCGCCGATGAAGTCGCCGTCGACAACGTCACCGTGAACACGGTGCTGCCGGGCTACACCGCCACAGAGCGCCTCGACGATCTCGCCGACGCCACGGTGGCGCGTACCGGCGTGGATCGGGAATCGGTGTTCGATAAGTTTCGCGCCGAAGCGCCGGCGGCCCGTCTCGGGCGGCCCGACGAACTCGCGGCCGTGATCGCGTTTCTCGCGTCCGACCGCGCAGGATTCATGACCGGCCAGGCCGTCACCGTCGACGGTGGCGCATCCCGGACGCTGTTGTAGTCATTCTCCACGCGCACCGTCTCGCACGCGCAACGTGCAGCGCGCCCTCGAACCTCCCGCTTCCCCTCTCATGAGTCGCATCAACGAAACGCAGTGGATCTGGCGCGATGGCGCGTTCATTCCGTGGGCCGACGCGCAGGTGCATGTGCTGTCGCACTCCATGCAGTTCGGTTCGGCCGTGTTCGAAGGCATCCGCTGCTACGACACCCCGAACGGCCCCGCGATCTTCCGTCTGCGCGAGCACCTGCAGCGTCTGATGAACACCTGCAAGGTGTATCGCATCAACATGACGTACAGCATCGACGACCTCATCGCGGCATCGCGGGAGCTGATCGCGAAGAACGGGGTCGCGGCCTGCTACCTGCGCCCGATGGTGGTGCGCGGGTACGGGGCGGCGGGCATGGTGCCCTTCGAGAGTCCGGTCGAGGTGTACCTCCCCTGCTGGCCATGGGGCACGTACCTCGGCGAAGGCGCGCTCGAGAACGGCGTCGATGCGTGTGTATCGACGTGGAACCGCATGGCGCCGAACACGATTCCGGCACTCGCCAAGATCGCGGGCAACTACCTGAGCGGTCAGCTGGTCAAGATGGAGGCACTCGCCAACGGCTTCGACGAGGCGATCGCCCTCACGCCGTCCGGCACGGTGAGCGAAGGCTCGGGCCAGAACGTGTTTCTCGTGATGAACGGGACGATCATCACCGCCCCGCTCGACGGCACGCTGCTCGGCGGCATCACGCGCTCGAGCATCGTGGAGCTGGCGCAGCGCGCGGGGATCCCGGTGCGGGAGCAGAATATTCCGCGCGAGATGCTGTACATGGCGGACGAGGTGTTCCTCACGGGCACCGCGTCGGAACTGACGCCGGTGCGCAGCGTCGACAAGATCACCGTGGGTGATGGACGGCGCGGGCCGGTGACGAAGCGGTTGCAGGGGGAATTTTTAGATATCTGCAACGGCCGGGCTGAGGATACGTTCGGGTGGTTGACGATGGTGAAGGAATAAGCTTCCATCGACCAACATCAGTCACGCAGCGTGTACGAACCGATGCATGCGTACTGACTACTGACTACTGATTACTGGTACTGATGTCTCGCTTCTGACTACTTTAGTTCTACTGTCCTCTGATTTTCCCAGCTGAGACGACAGTATTCGAGTAAACAGAAGCGAGACATCAGTACTGGTAGTCGGTAATCAGTAGACAGATGACTGGCTCTCTCTCGACCCAGCAGGAAACACGAAGCCCGTTCGGCGCCTTGGCGCTGAACGGGCTCGAGATTTCATCGCACGACTGCGCGCTAGCTCGTGATCTTCCGTCGCCCCGCGACGAGATGCAGAATCACCAGCAGCACCACCGCCCCGATGAACGCCGTGAATATGACTCCCGCCAATCCCGCGAACGGCGTGCTCACGCCGAGCTGCTGAAAAATCCAGCCGCCGACGAATGCGCCGACAATGCCGACGATGATGTCGCCAACCAATCCGACGCCGCCGACCAGCAGCGACGCGAGCACGCCGGCAACAAGGCCGACGATCAGCCAGGTGAGGAGATCCATGTGATGGTCCGTCCGAGTTGAGGGTGAAGGCCAACCGGTGAAGTCCTGCGAAAGCCTGTGATCCGTCCCTGCAGTAGAGCAACGTTCACGCCATCCGCTGTCGGACTGGGCCGCAGACGTGGCGAGCTCGTCAATATTACTCCGCACGCACTTCCGGGCACCTGAGCGCATGGCGCTGACTTCCACGGTATACACGCTCGAGATCCAGCTCGCACACGTCGACCGCAACGTGTACGAGACGCTGTCGGTGCGCGTCCCCATGCACCCGTCCGAAAGCGAGGAGTACTTCGTCGCGCGTGTGCTCGCCTACTGCCTCGAATACGCCGAGGGCATCGTCTTCTCGCGCGGGCTGTCGGATCCCGACGAGCCGACGATCGCCGTCCGGGACCTCACGGGCGCGTTGCGCGCGTGGATCGAGATCGGCGCCCCGGACGCGGCGCGCCTGCACAAGGCGAGCAAGGCGTCGCCTCGTGTCGCGGTCTACACCCACCGCGATCCCGCCGGGCTGCAACGTCAGGTGGCCGGCGAGCGCATTCATCGCGTCGAGAGCATTGAGCTCTACGCGATCGACCGCGAGCTGATCGCCGACCTCGTCGGCCGCCTCGAGCGGCGGATGCGCTTCGACCTCTCGGTCAGCGACGGGACAGTGTACGTCGTGCTCGACGGCGCCACATATTCGGGCACCGTCGATCGTCACCCGCTGCAACCGTCCTGAGCGAAGGGGGTGTCCATGGCCGTCACCGACAGTTATCGCGCGTTCATTCTCGAGCAGCTCTCCCGCGTGCTGCCGGACGTTCGGTCGAGAAGCATGTTCGGCGGCGTCGGCGTGTACTGCGGCGACCTGTTCTTCGCCCTGATCGACAACGACACGCTGTACTTCAAGGTCGATGAGGAGACGCGCCCCGACTTCGAGGCGATCGGCATGGGCCCGTTCCGGCCGTTCGGCGAGGGCGGTGAGACGATGAAGTACTACGAGGTGTCCGCGGAACTCATCGAGGAGCAGGAATCGTTGAGGGAGTGGGCGCAGCGTGCGGTAGCCGTCGCACGGCGCGCGAAGCGCCCCCGGCGCCCACGCAAGAATGGCTAGTCCCGCTTTCGGAGTGAATCAATGCGCACACGCTCGCCGCTGGTCGCGACTGTAATCACCCCGCTTCTGGTCGCATGCATCGCGCTCACACTCGGCGGATGCGCAGCGAATCACCGCCCGAAGACGACCATCGCAGCCCTGCGATCCGACGCCGAGCGACTGCGGGTTGTCGATCGCGCCACGCGGGACTCCGTGATCGAACGCCTCGTTCGGCGCGCCCGCGCTCGTGGCGACAACAGCCTCGACATGCTCATGCTGAGCGGCGGCGGCCAGAACGGCGCATTCGGCGTGGGCTTCCTGCGCGGGTGGAGTACGCGCACCGATGCGCCGATGCCGAAGTTCGACCTCGTCACCGGCGTGAGCACGGGATCGCTGCAGGCTCCCTACGCACTGCTCGGCACTCCGGCCGCCCTGGACACCGTCACCGCGCTCTACCGGCGGGCTGCGGAGCGTATCGCGCCAACGATCGACTGGCTGTTCTGGCTGCGCCGCACCGGTGGGGTGGTGAACACGGAGCGCTTCGACCGGACGCTCGAGGCGAGCATCAGTGGCGAGTTCCGCACCGAGCTGCGCCGGGCTTTCGCCGAGGACCGCCAGCTGCTCTTCGCCACCAGCGACTACGATCTCGGCGTCGGGCGCGTGTGGTCGCTCGGCGATGCGCTCGACACGTCGGCCGCGGGTCTGACCCGCGCGCGAACGCTGCTCAAGGCCGCGACGGCCATCCCGGGCATCTTCCCGCCCGTGGTAGTCGACGGGCACCTGCACGGTGACGGCGGCGTCACAGCCAACACGCTGGTGGCCCTGCAGTACGAGGACTACCAGCGCCTTGCCCGACGCCTCGCCGACGCCGGCATGCGCAACGTCACGATCCGCGTGTACGCACTCATGAACATCTGGTCGTATCCGCCGTTACAGGTCACGCCGGCGTCCAATCGCAAGAAGATCTCGGCGCGCGCGGAGGGCATGCTGCTCTTCAATCACCAGCCGGAAACGCTGCAGAACCAGGCCAACCTCGCGCGCGCCGTATCGAGCACGATTCCCGGCTTGACGATGGACCTCAAGGTCGCGGACCTGCCGGCGTCCCTGTCGATGGAGCCCGGCGCGGCGAAGCTGTTCGACAAGGCGTTCATGCGCCGTCTCGAGGAGGTCGGTACCGCCAAGGCGCGAAGTGCGAATCCGTGGGATACTATTCCGTCTGCCTACGCCCGCCCTCCCGGCGACCGATAGCTTCCCGTAACGCCCCGCGACCAGCAGCGTGTGAACGAACTCGATATCATCCGACGTGCGCCGTTCAATGCGGAGACACCGGCAGCAGCGTTGAGCGAGGCCGAAACGAGGTCGGCGCACGTGTACGTGCGCAGCAACTTCGACATGCCGCTCCTGCCGCGCGAACATGCGGTGCGAGTCCACGGCGCGGTGCGGGCTCCGCTCGACGTGACGGTCGCAGCGCTCGAACGCATGGAGCAGCGCACCGTTGGCGCGACGATGGAGTGTGCCGGCAACGACCGGCTGGACATGCATCCGCTCCCGACTGGTGAGCCGTGGCGTCACGGCGCGATCAGCAGCGTACGCTGGACCGGCGTGCCGCTGCACAGCGTGCTGGCGGCCGCGGGGGTGCAGGATGACGCTGTCGAACTCGTATTCTCGGGTGCCGACGGCGGGTCGCGAAGCGATGCACCGGCGCGGGTACAGTTCCAGCGATCGCTGCCCGTGCAGGACGCGATGGGCTCCGAGGTGCTCCTCGCACTCGCCATGAACGGCCAGCCGCTCACGCGCGAACACGGGGCGCCGGTGCGCCTCGTCGTACCGGGATGGTACGGCATGGCGAGCGTGAAGTGGCTCACGAGCATCGAAGCGACGACGGTGCCGTTCGCGGGATACTTCCAGCGCGAGCGCTACGTATACGACGAGCAGGACGGAATCTCGCCCGTCACGCGCATGCGGGTGAAGTCGTTCATCGCCTCGCCCGAGGCAGGAGCCACGTGCGCGTCGGCGGTCACGGTCCGCGGATGGGCATGGTCCGGATACGGGGCCATCACGCGCGTGGAGATCGCGATCGACGGAGGCGAGTCGTGGCGCGATGCGCGTCTGGGCACTCCAGCGTCACCGTTCGCATGGACGCCGTTTGAGTGCGACCTCCAACTGGTGCCGGGCGCGCGCACGGCGCTGCGCAGCCGGGCCACGGACTCCACGGGGCACGTACAGCCGCCGGTGATTCCGTGGAACCGGCTCGGCTACGGCAACAACGCCGTTCGCGCCATCACGGTGGACGTCGCACCGGAATAGGTCAGCGCTTCCGACGTGAGAGGCGGTCGGCGCTCATGCCGGTGCTGAACGACATCGTCTTCGTCACGACCATGCCCAGGCGTTCGGCCACCGGAAAGATCGCGGTGTCCGCGACCTCCGGCACTCCGTTCGGATGGACGATCCACAACACGCCATTCGGCACCCGCTCCGCGACCGCGGGTACGCCCGCGAGATCGGCGCCGGAGGCAACCTCCATGACAATGAGGTCGAGTGGTGCACTGTCGGCCGTCGTGTGATCGTCGAGCACGACGGCGCCCGCTTCGGCGCACTCACGCCCGAGCGTCGGGTCGTTCACGGCGATCAGCAGCACCCGCATGCCCGGTTTCACGCCGAGCTTCGTCGCACGCGACTTCGGCCCCTCGGAAATCCTGGCCATCCACTTCTCCGCGGCATCGCCGAGCGAGAGCGCGACGGTACCGTCGGGGTGTGTCACGTGCAGCACACCGTCGTGGACGGTCATGCCGCTGATCGCGTCGCGCGGGACGGTGGCTCGCGCCGGACCACGCACGATCAGCGCTTCACCTTCGAGCAGAACCTTTGCGTCCTCATCGCTGCGCTCGCCAGCGGCATCCGTGACGCGCACGGCACATCGTGTCTCGAGTCCCATGACGTGAAGGTTCGGCGCGGCCGGCAGCACGTCAAGAGCAGGCGGGTGAATGCACCGCTATCTTTCGGCATGTCGCTCGAGTCCAGCAATTCATCGTCCCCGCCGTTGCAGTTCCGCTTCGGCACCGTCGCGGACGCCGCTGCGGTGTCCGCGTTCGCGCGGCGCCTGTTCGACGAGGCGTTCGGTCCGGACAACAGTCCCACCGACATGGCGATGTACACCGACGTTGCATTCTCCCCGGCGGCGCAGTCTCGCGAGCTCGCCGATCCATCGCGCACGTACCTGCTGGGTGAGCACGACGGCACGATCGCGGCGTACGCACTCGTGCGGACGGGCAGCACCGATCCGGCGGTCAGCGGGCCGAGCCCCATCGAGCTCGAGCGCTTCTACGTGGATGCCCTATGGCGTGGCAGCGGCGTCGCGCACGTGATGATGGACCAGGTGATGGAGATCGCGCGTGCGCGCGGCGGTGAGACGCTGTGGCTCGGTGTGTGGGGTGAGAACCGCCGCGGCATCCGCTTCTACACGAAGCGCGGGTTCCGCGATGTCGGCTCGCATCCGTTCCTGCTGGGCACCGACCTGCAGACGGATCGGGTCATGATGCGATCCCTCGTCGACGGCGAGTGACACCCGTGAGCGTCCGGTGATCGTCTCGTTCGAGCGCCGCGCGGACGGCGACTGCATCATGCGCTGCACGCGTGACGACGGCAGCACCGAGTGGCAGCGACACACGGGTGCGCGCGCGGTGTTCTTTGCGCACCACGACCTCACGCATCTCGCCGTGGAGCGCACCCTCGGGATGCGCGAGGGTTTCTTCGGCCTGATCGCCGCCGGCTGGACGATCGCCGACACCGAGGGAAGCGGTGCGCGGGGCGCGTTGCCTGCAGGCAGCGTGCTGGTGGAGAACCTCGTCGGCCTGTTCGGACAGGAGCAGGCAACCGGCGTGAAGTGGACCGCCGCGGAGTTCGACGAGGCGATGCAGTCGTACGCGGCACAGCACGGACATGCCCGGCCACCCGTGTTGACTGCCGACGAGGTCACACGGACCCGCGACGCGGTGCGCGCCCTCTACGCAGCCTGGCGGGACACGCCGCCGGGCGGTGTCCTGCAGCTGACGTTCTAGCTTCCGAGGTCTGGCGTCTCGCGTCCGCTGCGCGGACGCTAGCGCTTCTTGGCCAGGATCGTCCCCCGGCAGGTCACCGCCCCACAGAAGCAGGGAAAACGACGCTTGGCGGCGGGCGTGTGCCGTTCTGCCAGCGTATACGCGTAGTCGTACACGAGCTCCTCGCCCGGCTCGATGTCCTGGATGGTGTCGATCCAGATGCGCCCATCCTCGATGACCGCGTCGCAGTTGGGCGCGCAGGAGTGGTTGAGGAACCGGGCCTCGTTGCCGTCGACGGCCGCATCCACCACCACGTCGTCGTCGATGGCGAAGAGGTAGGTGTGATGCCGTTCACCTTCGCTGTCGGGGTAGCGTGCTTCCGCTTCGGCTGGCGTGAGGCGTTGCCCCGCGTACTCGATCAGCCGAACCCCGGGCGCGATGTGCCGGGTGGCGAATCCGCCCAGTCCCTGGATGCCGGAACGCCGGATTTCAAACGGGAGAGAGTTCGAGGCCATGGCGCAAGATAGTGCCGCCGGCAGCGCCCTGGCCGGGGTGCCCACGGTTTCCCTTCGGGAGCAAGGACGGCCCCGATCGACTACCTTTCAGGTATCAAAGGAGGAGTACTTATGAGCCGCACCCTGCCCGTCGCCCGCGACGCGTTTCTTACCGCCATGAACCGTGATACCGCTGGTTCAGATCGGCCCCGTTACACCGCAGTTCTCGATGCCATGATCGAGTGGAGCCTAGCCAGACCTGAACAGCTGCGTTTTCGTGACGATGAGTCGACGAAGGGTGTGGTGAGTTTTCAGCGTGTTGGATCGAACGTCGTATTCTGGGCCGCCCGGCCCATGCGTGGCACCGGCCCCAAGATCGAACTGTTGCCCCGTGCATCGTCGGTGCTGCCGAACGAGCGCCTCGAGTCGGCGCGCGAAGCCATCAACGCCTGCTCGCGTGAGATCCTCGAAGGCGATGACCGTCTCGCGATCGGATTCGGCGCAATGAAGAACCCGCAGGCACGTGCTGCGGTGTTCACGCTCATGGATGAACTCCTGCAAGTCACGTGAGCGCACCCGTACAGATCGAAACCGAAGACGAGCGCATGTCGGGTCGCGGCTTCTGCGACCTTGGGCTGGACCCCCGGGTAGCGAATGCGCTCGCGAAGCTGGGATACGAAGAGCCCACACCAGTACAGCGTGCCGCTATTCCGCCGCTGCTCGAAGGACGCGACGTGCTCGCGCAGGCGGCAACCGGAACAGGCAAGACGGCAGCGTTCTCGTTGCCACTGCTCAGCCGTCTCACCCCAGAAGCCGACGCACGGGTCCGCACGGCAGCGCTCATTCTCGTGCCGACCCGCGAGCTCGCCATGCAGGTCGCCGAGGCGGTGCACCGCTATGGCAAGCCGATGGGCATCATGGCGTTGCCGGTGTACGGTGGCGCCTCGATGGAAAACCAGATCCGCACGCTCAAGCGCGGCGTGGATGTCGTCATCGCGACGCCGGGCCGTGCGCTCGACCTGATCCGTCGCAAGGCGCTCAACCTGTCCGCCGTGAAGACGGTGGTGCTGGACGAGGCCGACGAGATGCTCGACATGGGCTTCGCGGAAGATCTCGAGGCCATTCTCGAAGCGGTGCCGAAGGAACGGCAGACGGCGCTCTTCTCGGCGACGCTGCCTCCGCGCATCGCGTCGATCGCGCGTCGCCAGCTCCGCAACCCGGTCACGATCACGATCGACCGCGAAGTTGTGCCTGATGGCGAAGCGGCCCGGGTGCGACAGGTGGCGTACATGGTGCCCCGTGCGCACAAGATGGCGGCCCTCGCGCGCGTGCTCGACCTCGAGCACCCGACGTCGGCCATCGTGTTCTGCCGGACGCGCACGGAAGTGGACGAGCTGTCGGAGACGCTGGCGGCGCGCGGGATGCGCGCCGACGCGTTGCACGGCGGCCTGAGTCAGGACCAGCGCGACCGCGTGATGACGAAGTTCCGCACGAAGAAGACGGACCTGCTCATCGCGACGGACGTCGCGGCGCGCGGGCTCGACGTGAAGCATGTGTCGCACGTCGTGAACTTCGACGTGCCGGCGGATGCGGAAGCGTACGTGCATCGTATCGGCCGTACGGGCCGGGCTGGCCGCGAGGGCGTGGCGATCACGTTCGCCGAGCCGCGCGAGCATCGCCTGCTGCGCAACATCGAACGGCTCACGACGCAGCGCATCGAGATCGCGACCGTTCCGACGGTGGCGGACCTCAAGGCGCGTCGACTCGAACTCGCCCGCGCATCACTGCGTGAAGCGGTGCTCGAGGGCGGGCTGGATCCGTTCCGCACGATCATCGAGGCGCTGGCCGACGAGTTCGACGTGATGGACATCGCGGCGGCGGCGGTCAAGCTGCTCGAGAGCCGCGACACGGAAGAAGAAGCCGACATTCCGGCGGCGGCACCGCGCACGGAGCGTCCGCGTTCCGATCGTGCGGGTGGCGAGCGGGGCGACCCGCGTGGTGATCGCCCGGCGCGTCCGGCACGCGAGCGCATCGCGGTTCCGGATGGTGCACCGCGCACGAAGAAGGGCACGAAGCCGGACTGGGCGACGACTCGGTTGTGGGTCGGTGCGGGGCGAAAGATGAAGATGCGGCCAGGCGATCTCGTTGGCGCGATCGCGAACGAAGTCGGCATCGATGCGGGCGTGATCGGCGCGATCCAGATCGCCGACGGGTACTCGACGGTCGAGGTACCCGAGGAGATCGCCGAGGACATCATCAACGCGCTGCGCTCGACGACGATCAAGGGCAAGCGCGTCGTGGTGCGCCGGGACAAGGCGGGCAAGTAGTACCGTCTGCGTTGGTGCAACACCACAGCAACTGCCGTAAACGGATAAAAACAGAAACAAGCACAAACGAAACGGATCTGTCCCTTGCATCGGACAGATCCGTTTCGTTTCAGGTCTTTTCTGTTTCTATCCGTTTACCTGCAGTTCATACTTATGGGCGTCCCTCCAACCCGCCTGCCCATGATCCTGCCTCGCCGCTCTCCTCTCGCGCCGCTCGCACTGGTGTTGCTCGGCGCCGTGGTCCCGAACGCACTGCCCGCGCAAACCACTCGCGCTACCGCTGCAGCTGCACCGGCCAACGCCGCCATTTCCGATTCGGCTGTCCTGAGCCGGCTCGCCTGGCGCAACATCGGCCCATGGCGTGGCGGCCGTTCAGCTGCAGCCGCCGGCGTTCCGTCGCAACCGATGACGTATTTCGCCGGATACACCGGCGGTGGGCTCTGGCGCACCGACGACGCGGGCATGAGCTGGCGCAACATCTCCGACGGATTCTTCCGCACCAGCAGCATCGGTGCGATCGCCGTCGCCCCGTCCGATCCCAACGTGCTGTACGTCGGCACCGGTGAGCACTCGATCCGGGGGCAGTCATCGACGTACGGCGATGGCATGTATCGCAGCACCGACCAGGGGCGCACGTGGACGCATGTCGGGCTTGCGCCGACGCGCCAGATCAGCGCGGTTCGCATTCACCCGGGCAATTCCGATGTCGTGTACGTCGCGGCGCAGGGTGACCGCTGGAAGGGCACCCCGGAGCGCGGGATCTATCGCACGACCGACGCCGGCAAGACCTGGACGCTCGTGCTCAAGGGCGAGAACGCAACGAGTGGCGCGAGCGACCTCACGATGGACGCGACGAACCCGCGCATCCTGTACGCGGCGATGTGGGATCACCAGCGCACGCCGTGGCAGGTGCGCAGTGGCGGCGCCGGCAGCGGGATCTGGAAGTCCGTGGATGGCGGCGACACCTGGGCGCGTCTCGATGGCGGGCTGCCGAAGCTGACCGGCAAGATCGGCGTATCCGTGTCACCCGCGAATCCCGACCGCGTGTACGCGATCGTGGAGGCCGAGAACGGCGGGTTGTACCGCTCGGACGATGCGGGCAAGACGTGGCGTCTCATGTCGGGCGACCGTCTCATCCAGACGCGCTCGTGGTACTACATGAACATCACCGCGGACCCGAAGAACGCGGAGGTCGTGTGGGTGAGCAACGCACCCTTGCTCCGCTCCATCGACGGCGGACGCACGTTTCAGAACGTGCCCGCGACGCACGGCGACAATCATGGGCTGTGGATCAATCCGACCGACAGCCGCTACATGATCAACGCGAATGACGGCGGCGTGTCTGTGTCGCTCGACGGTGGCAAGAGCTGGAGCACGCAGGACAACCAGCCCACTTCGCAGTTCTATCACGTGGCGGTCGACGACGCCTACCCGTACAAGCTGTATGGCGGGCAGCAGGACAACAGCTCCGTGGTGATCCGCAGCCGAGGCGAGGGTGGGTCGATCGGGGTGCGGGACTGGTGGGATGGGCCGGGGTGCGAGAGCGCGAATGTCGGCGTGAACGCGAAGAACCCGCGCTTCGTGTATGGCGGGTGCTACCAGGGCATCATCGAGGAGCGCGACGCGAACACCGAGATCCTCCGGGCGATCATGCCGTGGCCCGAGATGAACCTCACGGAGCCGACCGACAAGACGCGCTACCGCTTCAACTGGACGGCGCCGATCACGGTCTCGCAGCATGATGACAAGGTCGTGTACCACGGTGGCAACGTGCTCTTTCGCACGACCGATCGTGGCATGAGCTGGACGCCGATCTCGCCGGACCTCACGCGCAATGACAAGGCGCGGCAGGGATGGGGCGGTGGCCCGATCACGAACGAGGGTGCCGGAGGCGAAGTGTATGGCACGCTCGTGGTTGTCCATGAATCGCGACACGATGCGCGCACGATCTACACCGGCAGCGACGACGGCCTCCTGCAGCTCACGCGCGACGGTGGAGCCACGTGGAAGAACATCACGCCGGCCGCGTGGGGCGACGGCCTCGTGAACGAGGTCGAGGTGTCGCCGCATGATCCGGCGACCGTGTACGTGGCGTTCCGCAAGGATCGCGTCGGCGACATGAGCGCGCACGTGTTCCGCTCCACCGACTACGGCACCACGTGGACGCGACTCGTGAACGGACTGCCGGCGGGTGAGCCGGTGCGCGTCGTGCGCGAGGATCCGGAGCGGCGCGGCCTGCTCTACGCCGGCACGGAGACCGGTGTGTACGTGTCGTACGATGCGGGTGCGCGGTGGACGCGCTTCCATGGCGGATTTCCGGTCGTGCCGGTGACCGATCTCGAGGTGCGGCACGGAGATCTCATCGCGGCGACGGAAGGGCGCGCCTTCTGGATCATGGACGACCTGTCGGTGATCCGGCAGCGCGCGGATTCCGTGAACACGGCGTCCGTACATCTGTACACGCCACGCACGGCCACGCTCGGCGGCAGCGAAGGTGGTGGGGCGCCGCGCAGTGCAGGGCGCAACGCGCCGTTCGGTGTGACCGTGCACTACAAGCTGGCTGCGACCCCGGACAGCGCGACGGCAGTGAAGGTGGAGTTCCTCGACGCGCGCGGTACGCTGCTCCGCTCGTTCGCGAGCCGTGGTGATTCCATCGGACGCATCACGCCGACGGCGGGGCTCAACACGTTGACGTGGAATCTCCGGCGTCCCGCACCGACCCGCATTGCCGGCATTGTGCTGTTCGGTGCACCGAATGACGGCGCGCGCGTGGCACCGGGTCGCTATCAGGTGCGACTCACAGCGGGCACTACCGTGCTTACCCGGAGCTTCGACGTCAGGCAGGACCCGCGACTCGATGCGCCGGCGGCAGTGGTGGCCGAACGCGACTCCGTGGCGGCGCTGCTGTCGAATCGCATCGGCGAGATCCACGACGCCGTCGTGCGTGTGCGCGACCTGCGCGCGCAGGTGCAGGCGGTCGTCACGCGCACGGCCACGGCACCTGCCGCGGACACCATCGGCAAGGCGGGCCGCGCACTCGTGAAGAAATTCGAGACGATGGACCCGCGGCTCACCACCAAGGCGACGAACGGACAGGACATCATCAACTACGCCAACGGCATCAATGGGCAGTTTGGCTTCCTCCTCGGCCAGGTCGAAGGCAACTCCGCAGTCACGCGCCCCGTGCGCGAGCGGATCGCGGAACTCGAGCGTATATGGGCAGCGTTGCGTGCCGAAGTGGAGCAGTTGGAAACCACCGAGGTGCAGGCGTTCAACGCACTACTGCAGGCCAACGGCGTTCCGGGAGTGATCATGCCAGCCAAGAAGCCCGTCGTGAAGGCGATCTCGTGATCGGACGCACGCTGCCTTCGTTGCAGTCTCGTGCGACTATGCGTGTCGCGCTGTTGCTGCTGTGTGCCAGTGTGGGCGCGTCACCGGCATCCTCCCAGGCGCGCGGGCGCGCTGCCGCGGCCCCGTACTATCCCGACGCCGGAAAGTGGGAGCGGCGGTCCCCAGCGCAGGTCGGTCTCGATTCGACGAAGCTCGCCGCCGCCATCGCGCACGCCATCGCGAGCGAGGCGAAGGCACCGCGCGATCTCGAGCTCAATCACTACCAGACGTTCGGGCGTGAGCCGTTCGGCGCGGCGATCGGGCCGATCCTGCCGCGCGGCGACGCCACCGGCGTGATCGTGCGTCGTGGTTACGTGGTGGCTGAATGGGGCGACCCGACGGCGGTCGAGATGACGCACAGCGTCACGAAGAGCATGCTGTCGACCGTGGCGGGGCTCGCAGTCGACGAAGGGCTGATTCGCAGCGTGCACGATACGGTGTCCAAGGCGGTCGGCCCGATCCTCACCGTCGCGCCATCGACAGGAGGCCTCGGCTCCGACAACCCGTCCGGCGGTCGCTGGATCACGCCATTCGCGTCGCCACACAACCGCCGGTTGACCTGGGACCACCTGCTTCGGCAGACGAGCGACTGGGAAGGCACGCTGTGGGGCAAGCCGGAATGGGCCGACCGTCCAAGCGGTGCGGCGGCAACGTGGGCGACGCGCCCGCGTGTCGAGCCCGGCAGTGTCTACGAGTACAACGACGTGCGCGTGAACGCGCTGGCATTGGCGTTGCTTAATGTCTGGCGCCGGCCGTTGCCGGAGGTGCTGAAGGATCGGATCATGGATCCCATCGGCGCTTCCAACAGCTGGCGCTGGTACGGCTATGACAACGCGTGGATCATTCTCGACGGACGCGTCGTTCAGTCCGTGAGCGGTGGCGGCCACTGGGGCGGTGGCCTGTTCATCAATGCACGTGACATGGCACGGTTCGGGCTGCTCACGCTGCGTCGCGGGCAGTGGAAGGACAAGCGGTTGCTGTCGGACGCGTGGGTGTCGCAGGCGCTCACGCCGACCCCGGCGCAGCCGACGTACGGCTACATGAACTGGTTCCTGAACACCGATCGGAAGTACTACGCAAGCGCGCCAGCCACGGCGTTCGTGCATGTCGGTAACGGCACCAACATCATCTACGTCGACCCGGAGAACGATATCGTGGCTGTGGTGCGATGGATCGAGAACGGCGCAATCGACGGATTCGTGCAGCGGCTGCTGGCCGCGCGGGTTCCGTAGACGTGGGAGCGGTGGCGAAGGTCGACCGGATTGCATCGCGGCGCGAGGAGATCGCGAATGCGATCACGCATGGGCTGGGGCTGCTGCTCGCGCTGATCGGCACGCCGGTGCTCGTCGTTGCCGCGCATGCCCGTGGTGAGCCGTTGGCTGTCGTCGGCGCGGGCATCTTCGGCGGCGCGCTGATCGCCCTTTACACGTCGTCGACGCTGTATCACGCCGTGTCGCACCACGTGACCAAGAGCCGCCTGCGCCTGATGGATCACATCGCGATCTACCTGCTCATCGCCGGCACGTACACGCCGTTCACCTTCGGCGTGCTGCGCGGGAAGTGGGGGTGGACGATGTTCGCGATCGTGTGGACGCTGGCGGCGATCGGCGTGTTCGGCAAGCTGCGCTACCGGTTCCGCAACGAGCGCGTGAGCACGATCCTCTACGTGGCGATGGGTTGGGTCGCGATCATCGCGGTGCGGCCGATGATTTCCACGATGGAAACCACCGGGCTGGTGCTGCTGCTTGCCGGCGGCCTGCTGTACACGGGTGGCGTGATCTTCTACCGCCAGAATCATTCGTGGTCGCACCCGGTGTGGCACCTCTTCGTGATGGGTGGCAGCGCCTGTCACTACTTCGCCGTGTTGTGGTACGCGCATCCGCAGCTCACGTCGCCGGTCGCCTGAGTGTCACGACAGGATGACGCTGTAGTCGAAGGCATCGCAGCAGGCACGGTTTCAGGCAGTCGCCGGCAGCCTGTGCTTCCCATCGCTCTCCTGTTCGCATTCGTGGGCGCCATGCATTTCCTGGTGCCCACATTCTTTTTGCGAATCATGCCGCCGTGGGTGCCCTACCCAGCTAGTGCAGTGGCATTGAGCGGTGCTGCCGAGATCGCTGGTGCAATCGGTCTGCTGGTGCCCGCTGCCCGGACCGCCGCTGCGTGGGGGCTCATCGTGCTGCTGGTGGCCGTGTTTCCCGCCAACATCCACATGCTGATGGAGGCGAGGGCGACTGACGCACCGGCGTTGTGGCAGGCGTCATGCTGGTTGCGACTGCCTCTGCAACCACTGCTGATGTGGTGGGTCTGGAAGGCGGGCATCCAACGGCACTGATGGGTGGGAGGAACCACGGGTGAAGCAACCCTTCTCGTTCTCCACGGCATTCCGACGCATTGACCGCACGCTCGCGGAGGGTGGGTATGCGCCCGCAGCGATGTTTCAGCTCGCCACCGAAGGCTTCACGTCGGTCTTCGAGCAGCTGGTCGCGTGCATCATCTCCATCCGCACGTTCGACGAGACGTCGTTGCCGGCGGCGCAGCGTCTTTTCGCGCTCGCACGCACTCCGCGCGAGATGATGCGGCTGACGGTCGCCGAAATCGACGAAGCGATCGGCACGAGCACCTTCCACGAAGCAAAGGCTCGGCAGATTCTCGAGATCGCGGGGAGCGCCGAGCGTGATCACGGCGGGGAACTGCCATGCGACGCCGAGACCCTCATGGCGTTCCGCGGTGTCGGGCCGAAGTGCGCCAATCTCGCGCTCGGCATCGCCTGCGGGCAGACGCGCATCAGCGTGGACATCCACGTGCACCGCGTGACGAACCGCTGGGGCATCGTGGCGGAGCGCACACCGGAGGCGACGCTCGCGGCACTGGAGAGCGTGCTGCCGAAGCGCTACTGGATCGAGATCAACCGGTTGCTGGTCCCGTTCGGCAAGCACGTGTGCACGGGACGTCTGCCGAAGTGCTCGACGTGTCCGGTGCTCGACATGTGCCGTCAGGTCGGGGTGACCAGTCATAGGTAGCGGCGCTCCGTGAGGCGGCGCGCGTACTGCACCCTCCCGCGAACCGATCCATGCCCATGGGCGCATCGAACAGGCAGTCCGCAGCGTCGTCCTCAACGCGGGGCCGGAAGCTGCTGCTGCTGTACCTGATCGTGGGCGTGATCGCGCTGCCATTCGGCTACATGATCACGAGTGTCCTCGGCATCCGCGGCCCGATGCGGCTGCCCGTGTCGATCCTGCTCGGCGGCCTGCCGCTGGCGATCTTGGCATTCATGCTTCGCGCGGGCCATGGCGCGGTCGAGCGCATCACACTGGCCGCACTGCCGCTCAACCGGAGGGACGCGACACCACCCGTGATCCTGTCGCAGGCGCAGGCGCTGGTGGCCAAGGGCGACATGACGGCCGCCACGTCATTGTACGACGCGCTGATCGGGCAATACGGGTACGATGAGGCACTCTGTCGCGACGCGGTATCCTTTCACAGCTCGCGCGGTGGCAGCCCGCGACGCGCAGAGGCGATCCTGCGCGCGATGCGCACGGCACAGCCGAAGATGCACGAACTCTACGCGACGCAACGACTCGTGGACCTGTACCTCGGCGCGCTGCAGGAGCCGGCGAAGGCGATCAGCGAGCTGCGGCGCATGGCGGAGCGGTATCCAGGCACGCGCGAGGCGGAGGGGGCGATCGTTGCGATCCGAAACCTGCGGGACAGCTTGGTAGATCGCGATTCGAACTGAACTGCGAGTTGCTTTCCGCGGATCGGCGTGGGCGACTTGAACAGCCTTCCGCGGATACGAACTGATTAAGCGGAAACGCGCGGATCGGTCCGGCGTGGCGGACGGGATCACGACGCGAGATCGACTTTGAGGGGGAACAGCACGCCGCGGATGGGACCCGTGCGGAGCCCCACAAACGAAAAGACGACGCCGGTCCCACACGTCGTCCCTTGTCCAGTCACCGTACAGATCCGCGCGTTTCCGCTCAATCAGTTTCTATCTGCGGAAAGCAGTTCAAGTCGGCCGCACAATATCCCGTCCCCGTTGCAAATCGCACCCGTCACGGCACCCGCATCACCTCGTCCTCGACGATCGCGAAGATGCGATCCTCGTCCGCGCGGCGGTACGCACCGCCCCCCGTGAACGACGCGAATGCCGGCAGGATGCCCACGCGTGGGCCGAATGCGAAGCAGCACAGCCGCTCGCGCTGACGTGCTCTCCCACCAATCGTGACGCTCGGATGCAGGTGCCCCGCGAGTACGTAAGCGCCCGGTTGCGGCTCCGGCTCGTGTTCGCAGGTGAACGCGCCTAGCGGCCACGGTCCATCGACGCAGTCGATGCGCAGCGACGCTGGCGGGTCGCCGGCGTGGGCGTCGTGATTGCCGCGTACCAGCACGATCTCGAGGGTCGCATGGGTGTCACGCCATGCGTGGAGCGCATCGAGCACGTCCGGCTGCCGGCCCGCGCGCGCGTGAATGAGGTCGCCGAGTACCACGAGTCGTGATGCGCCGCTGCGGGTGATGAACTGCGTGAGGCGCGCCAGATCCGTCGCCGTCGTGCCCGTCGGTATCGGGATGTTGAGCGCACGAAACGTCGCGGCCTTCCCCCAATGCAGGTCGGCGACCACCGCCGTCCCGAGCCTTGGCACGAGCAATCCGCGTTCCGGGAACAGCAGCACATGTTCACCTGCGACCTCCGTTTCCAGCGCGTGCTCGTGCAGGTTTGCGTTCACGCCAGGTGCCGGTGACTCACCCAAGATCGGACCCCAGGCTGAAGATCCGTTCGGCCTTCGCATGCAGCGCCACACCCCGCTTGCGCGGCTCGGCTTCCGCTGCTGCCGTCATGCGACGGATGCGATCGCCGAGCTTCTCCGAGCTCACCTTCGCTCGCGTGCTGTCCACCAGCAGGGGGAAGGCGAGTGGCGTCACGCGCTCCACATCCACCAGTCGCACCGTGCCTTGCGACAGCCGATCGAGCACGCGGCCGAGCCGGCTCGCCTCGAGCTGTCGTTCGAGGACTTCACGCTGCGCCTGATGCACCAGCAGGTTGTCGGGGTCGTATTTCACGAAGACATCGTACAACAGGCTGCTCGAGGCCTGCACCTGCTTCATCGATTTCGATTGTCCGGGATAGCCCGAGAAGACGAGCCCCGCGACGCGCGCGATCTCCCGGAACTGCCGGCGCGCGAGCTCCGCGGCGTTGAGGCTGTTGAGTACATCATGGAGCAGGTGTGCCGTGGACAGCAGCCCGGATTCGATCGCCTCCTCGAGCGGTGCGGGATCGGGCGAGAGCAGTTCGAATCCGTAGTCGTTGCACGAGTAGGAGAAGGAAATCGGCGAGATCGACGCGATCCGATAGGCGAACAGCGCCGCCACGCCCTCGTGCACCAGCCGCCCTTCGAATGGATAAACGAACAGGTGGTGGCCGTCGCGGGTCTGCGTGCGTTCGATCAGCAGCTCGCCCGGTGCCGGCAGTGCGCTTCGTTCCATCTGCAGTCCCAGCACACCCTTCACCGCCTGCATCTCCGGGGAATCGAAGATGCCCCGCCGCGCTTCGTCGACCTTCACGCGCAGCGCGTGTGCGAGCTCGGTGCTGAGCGGCATGCGCGTGCCCATCCACCGCGGGATCGCACCGCTCGTGCCCTTTGCCCGGCGCACCCACACCGTGAGGTCGCGGATGCGCACGAACTCCAGGGGCTTGCCAGCGAAGATGAACTTGTCGCCCGGCGACAGACGGGATGCGAAGCTCTCCTCGACCGTACCCAGGCGGCCGCCACTCATGTAGCGAACGGAGATCGTCGCGTCGCTCACGATGGTGCCGATGTTGAGTACGTGGCGCAGTGCAACACGCCGGTCCGTGACCACGTACCGGTCGTCCACGAACTGCACGCGGGCGAACTCCGGGTAGGCCTTGAGTGCATCGCCCCCGCGCGTGACGAAATCGATCGTCCAGTCGAGCTCTTCACCCGTCAGTCCACCGTACGCGCGCGTGGTCCGCAGCTCCGCGAGCGCGTCGTCACGCGTGAACCCGCCACCCAGCGCGAGGGTCACGAGGTGCTGTGCCAGCAGGTCGAGCGGACGGTCGATCGGGTCGCGACTCTCGATGGCGCCGGCGCGAATCGCGTCACGCGCCGCCGCGACTTCCACGAGTTCCAGTGCATGCGTCGGCACGCAGACGACTTGCGAGAGCCGGCCGGGTTGGTGCCCTGAACGCCCCGCGCGCTGCAGCAGGCGGGCGACGCCTTTCGGGCTGCCGATCTGCATGACGAGATCGACGGGCGTGAAGTCGACACCGAGGTCGAGCGAGGAGGTCGCGACTACGACACGGAAGCGGCCCGACTTGAGGCCGTCCTCCACGCTCTCGCGCTGCTTCCGGGACAGGGAGCCATGATGGATCGCGGTGAACTCGAACCACGTCGGATCGGCCGCGATGATCGACTGGAACCAGATCTCGCACTGCGATCGCGTGTTGGTGAAGACGATCGCGCTCTCGGCGCCACTCAATCGGCGCATCACCTCCGGCAGCAGTCGCGTGTTCAGATGGCCGGCCCACGGGAACCGCTCCATCGTGTCGGGAATCAGCGACTCGACGGCGACTTCCTTGCTGACGACGCCGCGCACCATGAGCCCCGGACGCGCGCTTCCGCTCTCGTCCAGACCGAGCAGCGCTTCCGCGGCGACGTCCATGTTGCCGATCGTCGCCGACAGGCCCCATGTGCGCAGGCGCGGCTGCACGCGACGGAGGCGCGCCAGGGCCATCTCCACCTGTGCACCGCGCTTGGTAGAGAGCAGCTCATGCCACTCATCCACCACGATGAGCCGCAGGTCGGCGAAGATCTCCTCGTGATCCTTGCGACAGAGCAGCAACGACAGCGATTCCGGCGTGGTGACGAGCGCCGTCGGCAGCTGCTTCCGCTGCCGCGCGCGGCGCGCCTGTGTGGTGTCTCCGGTGCGCGACTCCACGGTCCATGGCAACCCCAGCGCGTCGACCGGATCACGCAGCGCCTGCTCGGTGTCGGCCGCCAGTGCGCGCAGCGGCGTTATCCAGAGCACACGTAACGGCGACGCCTCGGCGCGGCGGCGCACGCGCCGAGGTGCGGCGTCCTCACGCATTGCCTCGAGCAGCGCGCCCATCCACGCCGCGTACGTCTTGCCTGTTCCCGTTGCGGCGTGGATCAGCCCGGACTCGCCCCCTTCATACGCGCGCCACACGTCGCGCTGGAACTCGAAGGGCGCCCAGCCGCGCGATGCGAACCACTCGTCGAGACGTTCTTCCGCCGGGAGCGCTTCGGTTGCACCTGCAGGCAACGCGGGCTCAATCGCCGTCAACGTTCGCCCCCACGCCGTGACGTGCCGCATTGAGCATCGCGCGCACCGTCGCCAGCGAATCCGCTTCGCTCGCCGGCTTGTCGGGCCGCATGCGCGCAATGCGCGGGAAGCGCACCGCGATGCCACTCTTGTGGCGCGTGCTCTCCTGGATGCCCTCGAAGGCGAGCTCGAAGACCAGCTCGGGCTTCACGGTGCGCACCGGCCCGAACTTCTCGAGCGTATTGCGCCGCACGAACGCGTCGACCTTCCGGATCTCGGCGTCCGTGAGCCCGGAGTACGCCTTCGCGAACGGCACGAGCTTGTCATCGTCCCACACGGCAAATGTGTAATCCGTGTACAGGCCGGCGCGCCGACCGCTGCCCGACTGTGCGTATACCAGCACTGCATCGACGCTGAGCGGCTTCACCTTCCACTTCCACCAGTCGCCGGTGCGGCGGCCCACCCCGTACGGTGAGCCGCGCCGCTTAAGCATGAGCCCCTCGGCGACGGCGTCACGCGCACCCTCACGCGCACGCGTGACGTCCTCCCACGAGGCCACGTCGAGCAGCGGCGACGTGCTGAACGGTGCACCCGCGGGCATGCGCGCGACGATGGCTTCGGCACGCGCACGGCGCTCGGTCATCGGGCGCTCACGCAGGTCTTCACCATCGGCCTCGAGACAGTCGTACACCAGCAGGTGACAGGGCACATCGGCAAGGAGCTTCTTGCCGACGGTCTTGCGGCCGATGCGTCGCTGCAGCTCGCTGAACGGCAGCGGCGCGCCATCGCGCCATGCCAGCAGCTCACCATCGAGTACCGTCCCATCCGGCAGCCACTCGGCCGCCGTCTCGATCTCGGGAAATCGGCCCGCAAGCAACTCCTCGCCTCGGCTCCAGAGGAACGTGCGCCCGCGACGACGCACGAGCTGGGCGCGAATGCCATCCCATTTCCACTCCGCCTGCCACTCGGCGAGATCACCGAGCGAGTCGGGCGGCTGTTCGAGCGGATAGGCGAGGTAGAACGGATACGGACGACTCCAGTCCGCATCCATCGTGTCCGTTCCGACCAGCCCCGTGAACCAGTCCGCGCTGGGCTCCCACTGGCCCATCAGGCGGTGTGCTATCGTTTCGGCGGGCAGCCCGCTCGTTTCCGCCAGCGCGCGTACCACGAGGCCGTCGCTCACGCCGACGCGGAACGATCCCGTGAGCAGCTTGTTGAACAGAAACCGTGACGTGCCGGTAAGTCGCGTCCACGCATCGACCAGCGATTCACGCTGCACGTCGGGCGCCATGCGCGCGAGTGGCAGCAAGCGTTCTTCCACCCACCAGGCGAACGGCGCGTCGTCGTCCTGCTCGCGTTCGGGCAGCAGCAGCGAGATCGTTTCGGCCAGGTCACCGGCCTGCGCGTAGCACTCTTCGAACAGCCAGTCGGGAATGCCGTTCACCTCTGCGGCCCATGTGCGAAGATCGGGCGCACGTACCAGTCGCTTCGGCCGCCGCCCCGTGAGGAATGCGATGGCCCACGCCGCGTCGGCGGGCGGTGCGTCGCGAAAGTACGCGACGAGCGCTTCGACCTTGGCTCCGGTGGCCGTGGTCGCGTCGATGGTGTCGTACAGGGCAGCGAAGCGGTTCATGCGCCGGCGACCGCCGCATCCGCGTTCGTTGCCGGCACATCGGACACGGGTGCGGCGGACACGGGTGCAGCGTCCGCCGGTGTCTCGTCCACCGCCGTGTCATCGACCGCGCTGTCGTCGCGCTCACCCTCGTAGCGCGTGGCAATGACGCGTGCATCGAGCCCGCGTTCCGTGAGCCATCGCACGACGGGGCCCGTGAATCCGTGCGTGACCCAGACGCTGCTCGCACCCGTCGCCTCGATCGCGGTGAGCAGCTGCGGCCAGTCCACGTGGTCCGACAACGTAAACCCGCGGTCGACACCGCGGCGGCGCCGCGCGCCACGCACGCGCATCCAGCCACTCGCGAACGCCGCCGCGTAGGGGCCGAAGCGCCGCGCCCACGTCGAGCCGTCCGCCGATGGTGGCGCGACGATGATGGCGCGTGCCCACTCCGGCGTCTTGCTCTCGCGCAACGCGTACGTCGTTGGCGGCAGCGCGATCCCCGATTCGCGGTAGCGTTCCGTCATGCGTTCCACGGCGCCGTGCGTGAGGATCGGCCCGATGGCGGGATCGAGCCCCGCGATCAGGCGTTGTGCCTTGCCGAGTGCATAGCCGTAGATGATCGATGCACGGCCATCGTCCGCATTGCCCTGCCACCAGGCATTGATGTCGGCGAAGACACGTGCCTGCGACGGCCATCGGTAGATGGGCAAGCCGAACGTGCTTTCCGTGATGAACGTGTGGCAGCGCACAGGTTCCCACGGTGCACAGGTCGGGTCGGGATCGATCTTGTAGTCGCCCGACACTACCCACACTTCGCCGCGATGTTCGAGGCGGATCTGCGCGGAGCCAAGGATGTGGCCCGCGGGATGGAACGACACGCGCACGCCGTTGATGTCGCGCGTGGCGCCGTATGCCATCGACGACACCCGACTCGCGTACTGGCCGAGGCGTTCGCGCGTGATGCCCAGGCCATCGTCCGTGACGAGGTAGGCGTCACATCCCCACGTGAGATGATCCCCGTGCGCGTGCGTAACGAGTGCACGCGGCACGGGGACCCAGGGATCGATGTAGCAGTCGGCGGGCTCGCAGTAGAGACCGCGATCAGTGATCTGGAGCAGAGCCCGCCTCGTGAAGTATCGTGACCTGCCGTGAGCTATCCCTTGATGAACGTCCCCTCGTTCAACTCACGCAACGCCTGCTGAAGTTCCGCCTGCGTGTTCATCACGATGGGACCATACCATGCGACTGGTTCCTTGATCGGCGCACCCGACACCAGCAGGAAACGCACCCCGTGTTCGCCCGCCTGCACTACGACTTCGTCGCCGCTGTCGAACGTCACCAGCGAGCGGTTGCCCGACATGTCGCGCACCAAGTCATCGTCGTTGCCGGCCGTGCGCTCCGTCAGTACGCCGGTGGGATCCGACGCGTGACGGAAGTTCGCGCTGCCGTCGAAGATGTAGGCGAACGTGCTGCGATATGCGTCGACCGGCAGTGACTTCCGCACGCCGGCCGGCACGGTCACGTCGAGATAATTCGGATCGGCGGCGATGCCGTCCACCGGCCCGCGCTTTCCCCAGAACTCCCCGCAGATCACGCGCACGATCGTGCCGTCGTCATCGATGATCTCCGCGATGTCCTTCGACGCCACGTCCTGATAGCGCGGTGCGGTCATCTTGAGCGACGACGGCAGGTTGGCCCACAGCTGGAAGCCGTGCATCCGCCCCATCGGGTCACCCTGCGGCATCTCGTGATGGACGATGCCGCGACCGGCGGTCATCCACTGCACATCACCAGCACCGAGCATGCCGCGATTGCCGAGCGAGTCGGCGTGCTCGACATTGCCGGCAAGCACGTAGGTGATGGTCTCGATGCCACGGTGCGGGTGCCACGGGAAGCCGTTCCGGTACTGCGACGGCGTCTCATTGCGAAAATCGTCGAAGAGCAGGAACGGATCGGTCTCGGCCGTATCGCCGAAGCCGAACGCACGGTGGAGGTGCACGCCGGCGCCTTCCATGGTGGGCTGGGCTTGCACGATGCGCTTGACGGGTCGGATGGACATTGAAGTCTCCGGTTGAAGATGCATGTATCTTACTACTGAGATACATGCTTGTCCAGCGGCTCCATCGCTACGAGCCCGTTCTAGATACCGGCCATCCAGCTGGCATCGGACGACGGTGGGAGTGGCCGCGGGGCAGGCGGGACCTCACCGAAGATGTCCATCGCGCGGATGCTGGCCTCGACCGACCCCAACGCTGCCTCCAGCTCGGCAGCCGACTTCCCGATCTCCCACCGGTAGAACGGCCCGGCACAGGCGAGCGCCGCCAGCCCGAGAACGGCCGCTCCGCCGAGTGCGGGCCCCAGGAGGGCGGCGCCGACGAGCGTCATCGCTGCCTTGCCGATGACGGCACCTGCGGCCGCACCGGCAGCAGTCCCGAAGCCGGTGCCGACACCGTACCCGGCCAGGTTGTACGTCATGCCGCGACGCAGGTCGAGATGCATGGTGACCTCGCAGGCGCGTGGATCGCCGGCCACCGACGCGAAGGTCACCCGGACCTCCGGCACGTACACGCCATAGCGTGTCCATGTCCAGCGGTAGTTCGACTCCGAATACGGTGGCAGCTCGAACACCAGCACACCGCCGTCGAGCGGATGCCCACCGAGGGTGTCGCGCAGGGCGAGCGAGTACGGGTGCGCCTGCAGCGATCGGCCGACAGCCTGCAGCACGACGCGTGGGGCGAAGCGAAACACCCGCGACACCGACAGCGTGCGCTGCGAGGTACCGAGCAGGCGCGTGGCCAGGCGGTCCTTCCACTGGGGCATCGGCTGCACGCGGGCAACTGCGTCGGGTGATGTCTTGAGCTCCGCCATCGCGAGTGCCACGTAGCGGTGCGAGATCCCGACTTCCTTCGCGGCCGCTTCGACATCGCTCACGCGGTACGCATCCGTGGGCACCACCTCCGATACCGGCTCGGCGGGCGGATTGCCTGGTCCGCCGGCTTGACCACCAGCGACCATGCGGCGTGTTTCGTTCGCCTCGCGCATGCGTGACTCGAGTCGCGTCGCCGCCTCGGCCTGCAATTCGGCCGCACGTCGCCACACGGCCATCGCCTCGTCGCTCGACATGATGGCACTGCTCTGCGACTCCCGTTCGAACGATTCGAGCGCGCCCATCGCCTTGCCGAGTGCGTCTGCCAGCTCTTCGCCTGTCGCCCAACGATCGTCGGGCGCCTTGAGCAGGCAACGGTCGATGACGCTGGCGAGCGCCGGCGGCAGCGCCGACGAGATGTCGCGCAGCAGTGGTGGCTGCTTCGTCGCGTGCGCAATCAGGATCGCTTGCGGCGATGTGCCTTCGAAGGGCAAGCGCCCGCTCAGCGCGAGGAAGCCCACGCAGCCCAGGGCATAGAGGTCGCTGCGCCCGTCGACCGTCTCACCACTTGATTGCTCAGGGCTCATGTAGTGCACCGTGCCCAGCACGTGCCCATCCTGCGTCAGCGACGGGTGGAAGTCGGCGCGGGCGATGCCGAAGTCCGTCACGATCGCGCGCCCGGTGCTGCGCTCGATCAGGATGTTCTCGGGTTTGACGTCGCGGTGCACGATGCCGCGAGCGTGGGCGTAGGCGAGCGCCCACGCCACCTCGCGCAGTACACGGATGACCTCCGCCGGCGGGAGCGCGCCGCGATCCCGGATGCGGTCGGCGAGTGTGTCGCCGTCGACGTAACCCATCGCGAAGAACGCGAACCCGCCGATGTCGTCGGCGCGATGGACCGGCACGATGTTCGGGTGCGAGAGCTGCGCGGCCATGCGCGCCTCGCGCAGGAATCGTTCGCGCGTCTCGGCCTGATCGGCCAGCCCCGGCGGCAGCACCTTGAGCGCGACCTGGCGATCGAGCCGTTCATCCTTGGCGAGCAGCACGATGCCCATTCCGCCGCGGCCCAGTTCGCGTTCAATGTCGTACTGGCCCCGAAGGGCGGCGCGCAGGTCGGCGATTTCGCCGCTGCCCGTGAAATCAGTGCTTGAAGGCATCTCCATAAATGTACGACGGCGAACGCGTGGTGTTGCAGCCGGCACCGCCCGTCCCACCACCGTCCCTTCGCTCTTGACCCGGCCCGAGGCTGCGTGGATGTTGGCGCCATGCAGCCGGCGAACGATCCGGAGGATCCCCCACCTTCGCCGGCACGACTCATCTTGGGAGAGCACATGTTCAGTCTCAGCCTACCCTGGCAGCGGATCGCCACGGTCCTTGGCCTTGTCGTCACCGTGCTGTCGGTACCCCGAGCGCTGCAGGCGCAGGGCACCGGCACGGTTCGCGGCACCGTCACCGATTCGTCCAACGGACGCGCGGTGCCGGGCGTCCAGATCACGGTTCCCGGAACATCATTGCGTGCCGTGAGCAGCGAGAGCGGCACGTTCCAGATCAATGCGGTGACTGCAGGCACGGTGACCGTGCGTGCGCAGCGCATCGGATACGCGGCGCAGGATCGGTCGGTCAGCGTCACGTCGGGAAACCCGTCGAGCGTGACGTTCACGCTGTCGCCGGTGGCGACGGTGCTTACCACGGTCGTGGCGACCGGGTACGGCACCAGCCAGCGCGTCAACGTCAGCAGCGCGATCGCATCGGTCGATTCCACCGCATTCGCGCGCATTCCCGTGGCCGCCATCGACAATGCGCTGCAGGGGCGCATCGCCGGTGTGCAGGTCATGCAGAACAGCGGTGAGCCCGGCACCGGCGTGTCGGTGCGCGTGCGCGGCCCCGCGTCGCTCAACGCCGGGAACCAGCCGCTGTACGTGGTGGACGGCGTGCCGATGCTGCAGGGTACGTTCGAGCAGATCACCAGCACGAGCGGCCAGCGCATGACGCCGATCTCGGGCATCAACCCGGATGACATCGCCTCGATCGACGTGCTCAAGGACGCCGCCGCGGCAGCGATCTACGGTTCGCGCGGATCCAACGGCGTCATCCTGATCACGACGAAGCGTGGATCCGCGGGCAATCGCTTCCGCTTCAACATCAACAGCTACGCCGGATCGCAGAGCGCCGAACGCAAGGTGGAGATGACGAATGCCACCGAGTTCGTCACGTTGACCAACGAGGCACGCATCAACCAGAACCAGACGCCACGGTTCGGACCTGGCGCCGACAGCATCAACACCGACTGGCAGGAGGAGGTCTTTCGTCCCGCTTCGGTGAGCGACGTGCAGTTGAGCGTGAGTGGCGGCACCGATCGCCTGCGCATGTTCCTGTCGGGCTCCAACTTTGCGCAAACCGGCATCGTGATCGGGTCGGACTACCAGCGTCAGGGTGCGCGCCTCAACCTCGACGCGCAGGCCACGAACAAGCTGTACCTCACGAGTTCGATCGGCCTCACCCGCGAGTCCAACGATCGCGTGCCGGGCGACCTGAATCTCGACGGCCTGGTGACGAATGCGCTGTCGTTGAATCCACTGGCGCCCGTCTACGGCACGTCGTTCGGGTATGGCGGCATCGCGCAGGGCCTGCCGTACTCCAATCCTGTGGCATATGCCGCCTTCAGCTCGCTCAACGTGCGCACGCTGCGGGCCCTCGGCAATCTCGAGGCGCGCTACGATTTCACCGACCGGTTCCGCGTGACGGCGCGTGGTGGCGCCGACATCTACGGACTCGACGAACTGCGCTGGCGTTCGCCGAAGGTCGATCGCGCGACCAGCAGCAGCCTCGGTGGCGAGGGCGCGAGCGGCCGCACGTCGGCCACGCGCTACGTGGTGGAAGGCTTCGCGAACTTCGAGGCGCTGCGCAGCGACCGGCAGCAACTGACGCTCACGGCCGGTGCGAGCACCGAACGCAACGAGTCCGACTTCAACTACGTGGCCGGCACGGGGTTCCCGACGGGCTTCGAGCGCTACGTACGCAACGCAGCGCAGGTGTCCACGTTCGATGGTGGTGCGACCGAGAACACGCTGGTGTCCTACTTCGCGCGCGCGAGCTGGTCGTTCCTCGACCGGTACCTCCTCTCGGCGAGCACCCGCACGGACGGATCGTCGCGGTTCGGCAGTGAGAACCGCTACGGCATGTTCAACGCGGTGTCCGGCGCATGGACGATCAGCGACGAAGGGTTCGCATCCGGCCTCTCCGAGTATGCGTCACTCAAGCTGCGCGGGAGCTACGGCACGACCGGTAACCAGGGAATCAGCGACTTCGCGAGCCGTACGCTCGCCACGGCACAGCCGTACACCGGCGTGACGGGACTCGCGGGGTCGCAGCTCGGCAACCCGAACCTCAAGTGGGAGCAGACCGCCGAGACGGACTTCGGCGTCGACATCGGAGTGTTCGACAACCGCCTGACGCTCATCGCCGACTGGTACAACCGTTCCACCACAAACCTGCTGGTGCAGCGGCCGGTGCCGGCGACCAGCGGCTACACGACGGTGTGGGACAACGTGGGCGCGATCAACAACCGCGGCTTCGACTTCAACCTGCAGACGGTCAACTTCCAGTCACGCGACAAGAGCGGTTTCGAGTGGACGAGTGACCTGAACATGACGTTCAACAAGAACAAGGTCACGAAGCTGTACGATGGACAGCCCATCACGGGCACGGTCAGCAGCCGCGTCACGTCGGTGGCCGCGGTCGGCCAGCCGTTGGGTACGTTCTTCCTCGTCGAGTTCCTGCGCGTCGACCCGCAGACGGGAAATGCCGTGTACCGCAAGGCTGACGGATCGGAAACGGGATCACCGACGGCAGCGGACGCTCGTTTCGTCGGCAACCCGCAACCGAAGTACTACGGCGGTTTCACGAACACGGTCACCTACAAGGGGCTCGACCTCCGCGGCTTCCTGCAGTTCAGCCAGGGCAACAAGGCGTACAACCTGTTCCGCATCTTCTCCGACGATGGTGGGGCAGGTCTCGACAACAAGGTGAAGTCGGCACTCAACCGCTGGCGTCAGCCGGGCGACATCACCAACGTGCCGCGCATGGGCAGCACGAGTGGCTCCAGTGTCCGCTCGTCTCGCTTCATCGAAGACGCCTCGTTCGTGCGACTTGGCGAGGTGACGCTCGGTTATCGTCTCCCCGCATCGCTCACGCGTTCGATCCGCGCCGACAACGCCCGCCTCTACGTATCCGGGCGCAACCTGTACACGTGGACGAAGTACACGGGCTACAACCCCGACGTGAACAGCAACGGCGCCAACTCCAACATCGTGATGGGCGTCGACTACTACGCGTACCCGCTCGCACGCACGTTCACCGTCGGCCTGAGCGCCGGCTGGTGAGCCGCCCAACCGAGACTCAGACGCCACGCGCATCGCGCGGCACACTTCCCCTGCGAGCCTCTTCCTTCATGCGAATCCGATCTCTCGCGGCACCGCTGATGCTGCTCGGTGTCGTGTCCTGCGGTGACATCCTGCAGGTCGACCCGGTCACGTCGCTCCCGCAGGACCAGCTCATCGTCGATGCGGCAACGGCCACCGCAGCGCTCAACGGCGCATACGATGGGTTGCAGGCGGGCGGCTACTACAGCCTGTCGGCACTGCTCGACGGTGACCTCGCGGCCGACAACGCCGTGTGGACCGGCACCTTCCAGTTCCTTCAGGAACTCGAGCAGAACCGGGTTCTGGCCGACAACCCCGAGACCACGGGACTGTGGACGGCGATCTACCAGCAGATCGATCGCGACAACGTCATCCTGGAGCGCACACCCACCGTGGCGAGCATTCCAGTGGCCACCCGCGACGATGTGATGGGCCAGGCGTACTTCCTCCGCGCGCTGGGCTACCACAACCTCGCGAAGTACTGGGGTGGTGTGCCGCTCGCGCTCAAGCCGGTGGTTTCGCCGACGGAAGCGCAGGCGTACACGCGCGCGACGCTGACCGAGACGTATGCGCAGATCCTCAAGGATCTCGACAGCGCGAGCGCGTTCATCAAGAACACGACGAACACCCGGTATGCCACCCCGCTCGCGGCGCGGGCACTGCGGGCTCGCGTGCTCTTCTACCGCGCCGGCCTGACGGGCAACGCGGCGTCGCAGGCCGACTATCAGCTGGCACTCGATGCGGCCAACCTGGTACTCGCGGGTCGGGACACGCTGGTCGTGCCGTACGGCGACCTGTTCAGCCCCACCGGCACGAACACGTCGGAAGACATCTTCCGCGTCAGCTTCGGCGGTGCCGAGACGCATGGGCTGTCGAACTACTACCTGAACATCGGACGTGGCGAAGTGGCACCAAGCGCAAGCCTGAACGCGGCCTATCCTGCGGGTGACCTGCGCAAGGCACGGACGATCGGCACGGTCGCGAACAGCGCACGGTTGAACGGCGTCAAGTATCCCGCGCGTCCCGGCACGGAGCACGTCCACGTGATTCGCCTCGCCGAGATCGTGCTGATCAAGGCCGAAGCACTCGCGCGTCTCAACCGCCTGCCGGAAGCGGTGGCCGAGTACAACAAGGTCCGCATTCGCGCAGGGCTCGCGCCACATGCGCTGGGCGCCGAAGTGACGACGCAGGCGCAGGTGATCGCCCAGATCGAGCTCGAGCGGCGACTCGAGCTCGCGCTCGAAGGAGATCGGTGGCCGGACCTGATCCGGCTCAAGCGCACGGCAGCGGTCAAGCCGGCGTCAGCGGGTGGCAAGGACATCTTCCCGATTCCTGACCGCGACATCCGCACGACGACGAACCTGTCGCAGAATCCGGGATACTGCAGCGGGACGACAGCGCCTTGTGCAGGCGCGGGCTTCGTGCCGTAGCGGCGTTCGTGCGTAGCCGGCATTGATGCGTCGCCGGCATTGATGCGTAGTCGGCATCGGTGCGTCGGGCGCAAAGTCGGTGGGATCCCTCCCTGGCAAGCCACTTCGTTCGAACGCTCGTTGGCGTTCTCACTCAGAAGTTGCCTTGGAGGGACCCCACCGATTTTGCGCCCTCAGGGGAGTATCGCGGGAGAAAGCAAACGAGGACGCGTCGAGATCAACGCCGCGGCGGCCGTCGCGTCGGCATGGTGAACTGCCAGCTACGCGCACCGGGCCCGGCCCCACCACCCTGGGGAGTGTTCGCATCGCACCTACTACACGTCGAATGGTGCAGCGAGAGCTGAATCAACCTCCCACGCCACGACGCGTGGGCCCCACGGCCGGCGGCCGCACTACCGCGGCTGCCGATCCGTCTCGGGGCGGCGGCGGTCGCGGTGGGTCCCACAGGGAGCATCTGAACTGAGAACGCCAACGAGCGTTCGAAGGAAGTAGCGACCGAAGGGAC
>JAZKCW010000048.1:0-6010 GCA_040387895.1 Gemmatimonadota bacterium | reverse complement strand
CTCCGGTACACGACGAACAGCGACGACGTGCTCGTCACGCCACTCGCGGTCACGATGTAGGGCAGGGCAGCCGTCAACCACCGCCAGCGGTTCTCAGCGGTTGTCACGCACCTGCCGCAACTGCCACCCAACGCACACCGACTCCAGAGCCACCCTCACGCCGTCGGCAACGCGATCGTGAACGTGCTCCCCTCGCCCGACACGCTCGCCGCCGAGAGATCCCCGCCCATCCCGCGCACGAGATCCCGGCTGATCGCCAATCCGAGTCCCGCGCCCTCGTGCGACCGCGACAGCCCGGAGCTGATCTGCACGAACGGCTCGAACACTTCGCCGAGCCGCCCGGCCGGTATGCCGATGCCGGTATCCCGCACCTGCACGAGAATGCACTCGGGCGTCGCGATGCGGTCCGACACGGACGCCACACGCTCGAACAGCACGCGGATGCTGCCGCCTTCGTCCGTGAACTTCATCGCGTTCGATAACAGATTCACCAGCACCTGCTGCAGCTTCTCGGTGTCGCCGAGCGCGACGAGCGTGCCGTCGAGCGCCACACCTTCCACCACGAGCGTCAGCCCCTTGGCCGCGATCTGCGGGCGCAACAGCGGCTCAACGCTCTCCACGAGCTGCACCGGATCCACCGGCCCAATCTCGTAGTCCACCGCGCCACTCTCGATGCGCGAGAGGTTGAGCACCTCGTTGATCAGCCGGAGCAGGTGCTGCTGGTTTTTCTGGATGCGCGTCAGGTCATCACGCTGCGCATCGGTGATCGGGCCGCGGATACCCATCTTCATGAGCTCCGTGTAGCCGCCGATCGCGTTGAGCGGCGTCCGCAACTCATGACTCATCGTCGCCAGGAAATCGCTCTTCGCTCGGCTCGCCGCCTCGAGCGCCGCCGACTGCTCGGCCAGCAACTTGTACTGCACCTCGAGTGTGGCACGCGCGTCCTCGGCCGCACGTCGCGCCCGCAGCAGCTCGTCCTCGAACTTCTGGCGCTCCTTCACTTCGAGCATCACGCAGTCGGTGACGCTCTCGCCATCGACATCGTGCGTGGCCGCATTCATCAGCATGCCGATCCGGCCGCCGGACTTGGTGCGCATCAGCAGGAAGATCTCGTCCGCACGCTGCTGCAGGCGCAGCATCGGGTCGAGATGCGTCTGGAAGAAGATGCGCGCCGATACGCTGAGCAGGAGCTCGAACGGCCTTCCCACGAGCTCGCCGGGCTCGTAGCCGAGGGTCTCGTGCAGCGTCGCGTTGGCGTACAGGATGACCCGCGCATCGTCGAACGTGACGAATCCCCCAGGAGCCCGGTCGAGGGTGCGCTCCAGGTCGTCGATGGGAGTGCGAATCGCGGGAGTCAGGGCCGCGCGGAGGTGGCGAGGTATTCCCGCATGAGCGCGATCGTCTCCTCCGGTGCGCTCATGTGCGGGCAATGTCCGGTGCACTGCATGACGCGAAGCGTGCTGCCCGCGATCTCGCGGTGCAGATACTCACCCACTGAGAGCGGGGCGATGACGTCGTCCGAGCACTGCAGGATGAGCGACGGGATCTGCACCTTCGGCAGGTCGGCGCGGTTGTCCGCGAAGAACGTCGCCTTCGCGAATCCGCGCGCCGCGACGGGGTCCGTCGAACAGAAGCTCGCGGTGAGCTCCTCACCCAGCTCCGGCCGTTCGGGGTTCTTCATGATCACCGGCGCCAGGTAGTTGGCCCAGCCGATGTAGTTGCGGTCCATCGTCTCGAGGAGGCCTTCGATGTCCTCGTGCGAGAATCCGCCGACGTACGCGGGCGCCTCGTCGATGTAGCGCGGAGACGGGCCGATCAGGACGAGATTGCTGAAACGCTCCGGCTCGCGGTTGGCGGCGAGGACGGCGATCATCGCGCTCACGGAATGGCCGACGACGATAGCATCGCGCAGGTCGAGCGCGGCGCACACCTCGAGCACGTCGTCGGCGTACGCGTCGAGCGACGCGTAGCGCTCGGCATCGTACGCCAGCGGGTCGGCCGCGCCGCAACCGGCATAGTCCAGCAGCACGATGCGGTAGTCGTCCATGAACGCGGGCGTTACCCACCGCCACATGTTCTGGTCGCAACCGAAGCCGTGCAGGAACAGCATCGGACGCGTCCCGGTGCCGATCTGCTTCACGGCATGCCGCGTCAGTACGTCAGAGGTCATGCTTTCTGCGGCCTTGCATGTCGCGCGCCGTACTTCTCCAGGTCCTTCCCCAGCGTCAGCGTCATCAGCACCATCGCCGCACTGATCCACAACGGGCTCTGTGGCCCGAACGTGTCGAACGCCATCCCCAGCAATGGTGGGAACGCCACACGCGTGATCCCGCCATACGTCTGCTGCACACCCATGTACAACCCGCGCTCGGCGCTCGAGATCACCTTGCTCAGCAACGCAGTCACACCGGGGAACGTGAACGCCGTACCGAGCGGCATCAGTCCCACACTTAGCGCGAGCGTCACGTAGTCTTGGCTAAACGAGAGCCCCACCAGTCCGCCCGCGAGCAGCACCAGCCCCACGCGCGACAGCTTCGCCTCGCCGTACCGGTCGAGCAGCTTCCCCAGCAGCCACGCGCGCGTCACGACACTCAGCACGCCGATGTACATGAAGAAGTAGCCGATGGTCTCCTTCGTCACCCCGAACCGCCACGCGAGAAACAGCGCGAGCACGGCGGTCGTCCCCTGGAACGCGCCGATGCTGATCGCGTAGATCTGGATCAGCCGCGACGTCGGCTCCTTCGGGTGCCGGATCACACCCCACACGACACTGCGCGAGCTCCGCCGCACTGTCCCCTTCTTCTCCTGGTTCGGCTTCCGCAGCTCGACGAGATACTTGCTCGCGAAGCCCATGTTGAGCACGCAGAACCCGGCCGCGATCAATCCCGGTGCGTGCGGGCCGAGTGCCGCGAGCAGGCTCGGAATGACGGGTCCGATCGCCACACCGGCATTGGTCGCCGCGCTCAACCATCCCAGCGCCTTCGCGCGATCCTCCGGCCGCGTCGCGTCGGCCACGTACGCCTGGATCACGCTCACCGTGCCGCCACCGGCACCCTGGATGATGCGACTGAGGAACAGCATCCACAGCGACGTGCTGTACGCGAACACGACATACGCGATGGCACTCGCGGTCAGCCCGACCATCAGCGCCGGGCGACGTCCGTACTTGTCGCTGAACCGCCCCCACACGGGCGCGCTCAACAGCTGCGCCACGCTGAACGAGCTCACGAGCAATCCGACCATCGTCGCGTTCGCGCCCAGGTCGCCCGCGTAGAACGGCAGCAGCGGCAGGATCATCAGCACGCCGAGCATGTCGATGAACGCGGTGATCATCAGGACGGTGAGCTTCCCCACCTGCCCGCGCTGCGTCGTCGGATACTCGGCCGTGTTGCTATGCGGGTCGATCGCGTCCGATCCCAACGGGGTCGGTACTGACGCCGGTGTCGGTGTCGGCCCTCTGGGGTCTCCGCTCACTCAGGCATTACTCGGTCTTGCCCAGGGCTGCAGGCGCGACACTGCGCCCCACGATCCCCGCCAGCGCGACGATGGTCAGCACGTACGGAATCATCTCCACGAACTGACTCGGCACCAATCCCGCACCCTGCAACTGGATCTGCGCAGTCTCCGCGGCCGCGAACAGCAGGCACGCGACGGCGACACGCACGGGCTCCCACCGCCCGAAGATCACGGCGGCCAGCGCGATGAACCCGCGGCCCGCGCTCATGCCGTCGGTGAACTGATGCTGGTCGAGCGCGAGATACGCACCACCGAGGCTCGCGAGCGATCCGGCGATCAAGAGTCCCTTGAGCCGCAACGGCGTCACGGCCACGCCGAGTGTCGCCGCCGCCTCCGGCTTCTCACCGACGGCACGCGCCCGCAATCCGAACGGCGTCTTGTACAGCACCCATCCGAGCGCCGGCAGCGCGATCAGCCCGAGCCACACGAGCGGGTTCGCGAAACTCGCGAGCAGTCCACTCGCACTGCCTTCACCACCGAAGCCCGGCACGCGTGGCGAGTTGCTCGCGCTGTCGAACGTCAGTCGCAGGAAGAACCGCGTCGCACCTACGGCGAGCAGGTTGAGCGCGACACCGGTCACGACCTGGTTGGCCTTGAAGCGCAGCACGGCCACGGCGAGGATGCTCGTGATGATGAGCCCCGCCGCCAGTGCGCCGACGATGCCCAGCCACGCGTTGCCGCCGTAGAAGCTGCCCAGCGCGGCGCCGAAGGCACCGGCGAGGAGCATGCCCTCGAGCCCGAGCGCGATCACGCCGACACGTTCGCTCATCACGCCGCCCGCGGCCGCGAGCAGGTACGGCACGGCGATGCGCAGCGTCTGCAGCAGGAACGCGAGTATGATCATGCGGCTCTCCGCACGAGGCGCGACGCGGCATCGCGGATCTGCTTCTGCACTTCCGGCACGGCAGTAGCCACGGCGAGAATCACGACGGCCTGCAGGATGTCGACGAGCTGCTTCGGCACGAGCGCATTCACCGCGAGCCCGCCCTGGCTGAGCGTCGCGAAGAGCAGTGCACTGAGCAGGATGCCGAGCGGATGGTTGCGGCCGACGAGTGCGACGGCGATGCCGAGGAAGCCGGCGCCACCGGCGAACCCTTCCTCGTAGTAGCCCTTGTAGCCCAGCACGAAGTTGATCGCGCCGAGCCCCGCGAGCGCTCCACTGAGGACCATGGTGTTGAACAGCACGCGCGGCACGCGCACGCCGCCGTATTCCGCAGCGTCAGGCTGCAGGCCGACGGCGCGCAGTTCGTAGCCGGCGCGGGTGCGGAACAGGAACCAGCTCATCACGAACGCCGCGATGATCGCGGCAATGATGGTCCAGTTGGCGGCGCTCCCATGAAACGCCTCCATGCTGTCCTGCAACCGCGGCACCGTGCCCGCAGTAATGCTCGGCGTGTGCAACGTCTCCGGCACGTGGATGCGCGCGGCGACGATGTAATTCAGCAGCGCGAGCACGATGAAGTTGAGCATGATGGTCACGATCACTTCGCTCGCACCGAAGCGCGCACGCAGCGCACCGGGCACCGCGGCCACGGCACCACCACCGATCATCGCGGCGACGAGACAGACCACGGCCGCAGCGATGCCGGGTGTACCGGCGGGCAGAAGCATCCCCACGATTCCCGCCGCGAACCCACCCATCGCGAGCTGCCCCTCGGCGCCCACGTTGAACAGCCCCGCACGTGCCGCGACCGCGAACGCGAGCCCGGTGCACACGAGCGTCGTCGCCTTGTACAGCACCTGCCCGAACCCGTACGCGTTGCCCCACGTGCCTTCTATGAGAAGACGGAAGACGGTCGCGGGCGATTCGCCGAATGAGAGGATGAGGAGGTCGCCGACGACAGCCGCGATGCACAGCGCCACGAGCGGCGGCAGGAACGCCTCGAACGCACGTCGCCCCGCGCTGAATCCCGTCGCCGCTTCCGACGACACGGGCGTCGCCATCCCGACACGAGGGGTGCTCATTGAGAGAGTAGAGAAAGCAAAGAAGGCAGAGAGGGCAGTGTGATCACGCCGCCGCTCCTGTCATATATGGCCCCAGCAGCTCCGCACTGCACTCGGCCGCCGGCATGGTCGTCACGAACTGCCCGCCATACATCACGGCGATGCGGTCGCTCAGCGCCAGCACTTCGGGCAGGTCGGCGCTCACGAGCAGCACCGCCTTGCCGGCATCACGCGCGGCACGCAGCTGCGCATGAATGAACTCGATGGCGCCGACGTCCACGCCACGCGTCGGCTGTGCCGCCAGCAGCACCGTGAACTCGCGGCCCATCTCGCGGGCAATCACGATCTTCTGCTGGTTGCCGCCGGACAGCGCACGCGCCGCCACACCCGCCATCGGCGGGCGAATGTCGAACCGCTTGATCTGCACCGCCGCATGCTCGGCGATGCGATCGGCATCGAGCCCCGCGCCGCTGGCGAAGTGGTGCTGCCGGCCAAGTATGAGGTTGTCGGCGATGGAGTAGTCGAGGATGAGGCCACGCCGGTGCCGGTC